>NZ_CAXTHG010000033.1:0-46301 GCF_964244005.1 uncultured Friedmanniella sp.
GTGATCAAGGTCGGCGCGGCCACCGAGGTCGAGCTCAAGGAGCGCAAGCACCGCATCGAGGACGCCGTTCGCAACGCGAAGGCGGCCGTCGAAGAGGGCGTCGTCGCTGGTGGCGGCGTCGCGCTCGTCCAGGCTGCGGCCATCGTCTTCGAGACCCTGCACCTCGAGGGTGACGAGGCCGTCGGCGCGCAGATCGTCAAGGTCGCCGTCGAGGCGCCCCTGCGTCAGATCGCCATCAACGCCGGCCTCGAAGGTGGCGTCGTGGTCGAGAAGGTCAAAGGTCTGCCCGTCGGCCACGGCCTGAACGCCGCGACCGGTGTCTATGAGGACCTGCTCGCCGCTGGCGTGCCGGACCCGACGAAGGTGACCCGCTCTGCGCTGCAGAACGCGGCCTCCATCGCGGCGCTGTTCCTCACCACCGAGGCCGTCATCGCCGACAAGCCGGAGAAGGCTGCTCCGGCCGGCGGCGGCGACCCGTCCGGTGGCATGGGCGGTATGGACTTCTAGTCCGCTCAGATGGGCTGACTTCTGAGTCCAGGCACCTAGCACCAACAAGGAGAGGCGGTCCCCGACAGGGGGCCGCCTCTTCAGCGTCTCCAGAACCCGACTTGTCAGCGGCAGTGGCTGCTCCGGCGACCACTGCCGCTGACAAGTCGGAAGAGGGAGAGGCGTGGGCGCTAGGGTTCCTCAGGTGAGCACACTGCGGGTCGTGGACGGGCACAACGACCTGCCGTGGGCGATGCGCAAGGTGGGCTACGACTTCGCGGCCGTCGACATCGCGACCTCCCAGCCGCAGCTGCACACCGACCTGCCGCGACTGCGGCTGGGCGGCGTGGGCGCCCAGTTCTGGTCGGTGTTCGTCCCCTGCAGCCTGGTCGGTGAGTCCGCCGTGACGGCGACGCTCGAGCAGATCGACGCCGTCTACGACATGATCCAGCGCTACGTCAGCGACCTCGTGCTGGTCACCAGCGCCGACGGGCTCGAGCGGACCCTCGCCGACCCGTTCCTGATCGGCAGCCTGTTGGGCGCCGAGGGCGGGCACTCGATCAACAACTCTCTCGGCACCCTACGGACGCTCTACCGGCTCGGCGTCCGCTACCTGACGCTGACCCACAACGAGAACACCGACTGGGCCGACTCCGCGACCGACGCCCCGGCGCACGGCGGGCTGACCGCGTTCGGCCGCGAGGTGGTGGCCGAGATGAACCGGATGGGGATGCTCGTCGACCTCTCCCACGTCGCCCCGACCACGATGCACGACGCCCTGGCCACGACCGAGGCGCCGGTGATCTTCAGCCACTCCTCGGCCCGTGCCGTCTGCGACCACCCCCGCAACGTGCCCGACGACGTGCTCACCGAGCTGGCCACCAACGGCGGCGTCTGCATGGCGACCTTCGTGCCGCACTTCATCAGCCCCACCGTCCGCGCCTGGGCCGTGCAGGCCCAGGAAGCGGCCGAGGCAGCGGGCGTCGACAGCCGCGACCTGACCGCGATGGACGCGTTCTGGGCGACCTACCCCGAGCCGCAGCCGCCCGCCTCCGTCGACGACGTCGTCGCCCACCTCGGGCACCTGCGCGAGGTGGCCGGGATCGAGCACGTCGGCCTCGGCGGCGACTACGACGGGGTCACCTCCGTCCCGGTCGGCCTGGAGGACGTCTCCACCTATCCCGTGCTGCTCGACGCGCTACGGGCCAAGGCGTGGTCGGAGGCCGACCTGTTGGCGCTCACCTCGGCCAACATCACCCGGGTGTTCCGCGACGCCGAAGAGGTGTCGTTCCGGCTACGCGACGCCCGGCCTCCCTCGATCGCCACCATCGCCTCGCTCGACGGCCTTCGACAAGCTCAGGGAACGGGACACACTCAGGACACGACGCCCTCGTGAGTGGTCTGCTCGAGGTCATCGTCCGGCACGGCCCGGACGCGGAACGGGCCGAGGCCGGTGGGGCGGACCGGCTGGAGCTGGTCGGCAGCATGGATCATGGCGGCCTGTCACCCGAACCGGCCCTGGTGCGGGACGTACGCCGGGCCACCAGCCTGCCCATCCGGGTGATGCTGCGGCTGCGCGAGGGCTTTGGTACCGACGGGGGCGAGCTGGTCCGGCTGCAGGGTCTCGCCGCCGCGTACGAGGGGGAGGGTGCCGACGGACTGGTCCTCGGCTTCCTCAACGCCCACACCGAGGTCGACGTCGGCGTGGTCGAGGCCATCGTCGCCGACCGGGAGACGGGCTGGACCTTCCACCGGGCCGTCGACTCCTGCATCTCGACCGACCGGGCCTGGCGCGAGCTGCGACGGCTGCCGGGCCTGGACGCGGTGCTGACGGCGGGCTCAGCGCGCGGCGTCGCCGAGGGTCTGGACGAGCTGGTGCAGCGTGCCCGCGCCGACGACTTCGCCCGCCGGGTGACCATGGCCGGCGGCGGCCTCCAGCCCGAGCACGTCCCCTGGCTGGTCCGCGCCGGCGTCCGCGCCTTCCACATCGGTTCCTCGGCCCGGCCGCTCGGGGAGTACAAGGCCTACGTCGACCCCGAGCTGGTCCGCACCTGGCGGACGCTGCTCGACGAGCAGGTCAGCGCCCACCCCACCCCGTCCGCCCCGTGATCCTGGTCGACGCCCCGACCTGGCCCGGTCACGGCCGGTTCTGGTCGCACCTGGTCAGCGACACCTCCTACGACGAGCTGCACGCCTTCGCCGCAAGCGTCGGACTGCCGCCGCGGGCCTTCGAGCGCGACCACTACGACGTGCTGGACGAACGACTCGAGGCGGTCCTCGCCGCGGGAGCGACCCTGGTCACCTCGCGTGAGATCGTCGCCCGGCTGACCGCCGCAGGACTGCGGCGGCGCAAGGTCTCGCGGCTGGCCGGCTGACGTGTTCGCCTGCAGATGAGTCTCTCGTCGTACGCGGCTGTGAGGGGCAGGATGGGCAAGGACTGAGAGAGGAGCTCCGCCATGGCCAGGTGCGCCGATCTGGACAGCCAACCGCTGACCCCCGTCCCCGCGGGCTTTCGCTACGAGTGCGAGGACTGCGTCGCGGTCGGCGGCCGCTGGGTCCACCTGCGCCGCTGCCTGACGTGTGAGCACGTCAGCTGCTGTGACTCCTCGCCCGCCCGGCACGCCACCGCGCACGCGAAGGCCACCGGCCACCCCGTGATCACCTCGGCCGAGCCCGGGGAGACCTGGCGCTGGTGCTACGTCGACGAGGTCGGTGCGTGAGCCCAACCCACGTCGAGCCGGCGGACGCGAGCAGCCGGGAGCGCGTCGCCCGGCCCATCCTGCTGACCGTCGACGACGACCCGACCGTCTCCCGCGCGGTGGCCCGCGACCTCCGCCGGCAGTACGGCGAGCGGATGCGGATCATGCGCGCCGACTCCGGTCCCGAGGCGTTGGAGCTGATCCGTGAGGTCGTGCTGCGCGGTGAGCAGGTGGCGGTGATCCTCGCCGACTACCGGATGCCGGGGATGAACGGCGTCGAGTTCCTCGAGCAGGCGATGGACCTGGTGCCGCAGGCCCGGCGCGCGCTGCTGACCGCGTACGCCGACACGAACGCCGCCATCGCGGCGATCAACGTCGTCGACGTCGACCACTACCTGCTCAAGCCCTGGGAGCCGCCGGAGGAAAAGCTCTACCCGGTCGTCGACGACCTGATCGCCGCGTGGCAGCGCGAGGGCAAGCCGGCCGAACGCAAGATCAAGATCCTCGGCCACCCCTGGTCGCCGGCCTCGTACGAGGTCCGCGACTTCCTGGCCCGCAACCTCGTGCCGTACCGCTGGTACCACGTGGAGGAGGCCGACGGGCGGCGGCTGCTGGCGGCGGCCGGGGCCGACGCTGACCAGGCGCCGGTCGTGATCACCGCCGGCGGCGCCGCGCTGGTGCAGCCGAGCCTGCTGGAGCTGGCCAACGCGGTCGGGCTGAGCACGCTGCCCCAGGCCGAGCTCTACGACGTGGTGATCGTCGGCGGCGGCCCGGCCGGGCTCGGCGCCGCGGTGTACGCGGCCTCGGAAGGCCTCAAGTCGGTCGTCGTCGAGCGCGCGGCCGCGGGCGGTCAGGCCGGCCAGAGCTCGCGGATCGAGAACTACCTCGGCTTTCCCGACGGGGTCGCGGGCGGTCAGCTGACTGACCGGGCCCGGCGGCAGGCCCTGCGCTTCGGCGCCGAGCTGCTGACCGCCCGTACGGTCACCGGGCTGGAGGTCGCGGGCCCGGTCCGGCGGGTGGTCTTCGACGACGGCACCTCGGTGCTGGCGCACACGGTCGTGCTGGCCACCGGGGTCAGCTATCGCCAGCTCGAGGCCGACGGCGCCGACGACCTCGTGGGCCGCGGCGTCTACTACGGCTCGGCCTCCACCCAGGCCGAGGCGTGTGTCGGCCAGCGCGTGATCATCGTCGGCGGCGCGAACTCCGCCGGCCAGGCGGCCGTCTTCTTCGCCCGGCACGGGGCGTTGGTGACCATCGCCGTCCGCGGGGAGTCGCTCGAGCGGTCGATGTCGAGCTACCTGATCGACCAGATCGCCGCGATCGACACCATCGAGGTCCGCACCCGGACGACCGTGGCCAGCTGTGCGGGCACGGACCGGCTGCAGTGCGTCACCCTGAACCACGCCGACGGGACCCAGCAGGTCCTCGACGCCGGGCACCTGTTCGTCTTCATCGGCGCGGCCCCGCTGACCGACTGGCTGCCCGAGACCGTCGTCCGCGACGCGGCGGGGTACGTGGTGACCGGTCTGGAGCTGCTCACCGGCGACGCCCCGCCGCCGAGCTGGGACCTCGAACGCGACCCCTACCTGCTGGAGTCGAGCGTCCCCGGGGTGTTCGTGGCCGGTGACGTCCGGGCCCAGTCCGTCAAGCGGGTCGCCTCCGCGGTCGGGGAGGGCGCGCTCGCCGTCACCCTGGTGCATCGCTACCTGGCCGAGCAGTAGGAGCAGAGATGACCACTGGCGATCCGTTCCTTGAGGCTGCGGAAGGGCTCCAGCCCGGCACCGGCCGGCTGACCCCGGACGAGCTGGCGACGCTGTTCCTGTTCGAGTCTCTCGACGCCGCTCAGCTGGACTGGTTGAGCGTCCGCGGGACCACCGAGAGCCGCCCTACCGGCCAGGCGGTGTACCGCGAGGGTGAGGAGGCGACCTGCTTCTTCGTGCTGCTGTCGGGCACCCTGACGATGCGGCGCCAGGTCGAGGGGACCGACGTCGAGATCAGCCGGACCGGCCAGCGCGGCGTCTACTGCGGCGCCACCCAGGCCTTCATGCCGACCGAGGAGCGGCCGCGCTACCTCAACTCGGCGTTCGCCGTCACCGACTGCACCTTCTGGGTGATCGACGCCGACGAGTACGGGGCTGAGATCCGCACCTGGTTCCCGATGGCGATGCACATGCTCGAGGGGCTGACGATCGGGATGCGCTCCAGCCAGCTGATCGTCGGACAGCGCGAACGGCTGCTCTCCCTCGGCCGTCTCTCGGCCGGGCTGACCCACGAGCTCAACAACCCGGCGGCCGCGGCGGTCCGGGCGACCGCGGCGCTGCGGGAGCGGGTCAGCCGGATGCGCCGCAAGCTCGCCCACCTGGCCAGCGGCAAGGTCGATCCCGAGGCACTGATCGCGCTCACCGAGCTGCAGGAGTCGGCGGTGGAGCAGATGGTCAAGGCCGAGAAGCTCTCGCCGATGGCGGTGAACGACGCCGAGGACGCGCTCAGCGACTGGCTCGACGACCACCACGTGGCCGGCGGCTGGGACCTCGCGCCGACCCTGGTCGCGGCCGGGGTGAGCACCGACCTGCTGGACGAGATCGCCGAGACGGTGCCCGCCGAGCTGCTCCCCGACGGGATCCACTGGGTCGCGTACGCCCTGGACACCGAGCAGCTGATGGCCGAGATCGAGGACTCGACCACCCGTATCTCGACCCTGGTCGGGGCGGCCAAGCAGTACTCCCAGATGGACCGGGCGAACGCGCAGGACATCGACGTCACCGACGGGCTCATCTCGACGCTGGTGATGCTCGGGCACAAGATCAAGGAGGCCGGACTGACCGTGGTCAAGGAGCTCGACCCCGACCTGCCGCTGATCCCCGCCCACCCGGCCGAGCTCAACCAGGTGTGGACCAACCTGATCGACAACGCCGTCCAGGCCATGCCGGACGGCGGCACGCTGACGGTGCGGACGGGTCAAGAGCAGGACTGCGTGCTGGTCGAGATCGGCGACACCGGCGCCGGGGTCCCGGAACACCTGCAGGCCAGGATCTTCGAGCCGTTCTTCACCACCAAGGCGGTCGGTGAGGGCACCGGTCTGGGGCTCGACATCTCCTACCGGGTCGTGGCGCAACGGCACGGCGGTGACCTCCGGCTGGTGTCGGTGCCGGGGAACACCCGCTTCCAGGTGCGGCTGCCGCTGGTCGAGCCGGATGGGTCCACGGCACCCGAGATCTCAAGCCGTTAGCCTGGAATGATGGGAGCTCCTTCATCGCCTTCCCCCGGGGTGTCCGTGGGGGACGTCACCCTCGACCAGCGCCTCTGCCTGGCCCTGTACACCGCCTCGCGCGCCATGACGGCGCGCTACCGCCCGAGCCTGGCCGATCTCGGGCTGACCTATCCGCAGTACCTGGTGATGGTGCTGCTGTGGGAGCAGGGCGCCAGCTCGGTCACCGCCATCGGTCAGGGGCTGACCCTCGACTCGAGCACGCTCTCACCGCTGCTGAAGCGGCTGCAGGCGATGGGTCTGGTCACCCGGACCCGGGCGGCGACCGACGAGCGACTGATGATCATCGGGCTGACCGAGCAGGGTGCGGCGATGCAGACGGAGGCGGCCCACGTCGCCGTGGACCTGTGCGAAGCGACCGGGCTGCCGCTGGTCAACCAGCTCGAGCTGGTGCAGACGCTGCACGAGCTGACGAGCGAGCTGGACGCCTCCACCCGGGCCGCCCTCGCCCGACAGGCCTGAGTCGGGCCGATCAAGTCGCGCGCTACTGTCCTGCCGACGGCACCCATGACGACGAAGGAGAACCCATGGCCACGTTCGCGGTCGGGCTGGAGAACGGTACCCCCATCGAGCTGCACTACACCGACCAGGGCGACGGGACTCCCGTCGTCCTCATTCACGGCTGGCCGCTGAGCGGCCGCTCGTGGGAGTCCCAGGTCGGTGCCCTGGTCGCCGCCGGCTATCGGGTGATCACCTACGACCGGCGCGGGTTCGGTCAGTCGAGCCAGCCGTGGGAGGGCTACGACTACGACACCTTTACCGCCGACCTGGCCGGACTGCTGACCCACCTGGACGTCCGGGGCGCCACTCTGGTCGGCTTCTCGATGGGTGGCGGTGAGGTCGTGCGCTACCTGTCGACGTACGGCACCGAACGCGTCGACAAGGCGGTCCTCGCGGCGGCGGTCCCGCCGTACCTGTACAAGTCCGACGACAACCCCGACGGCGGTCTGGACGACGCCACCATCGCCGGTTTCCAGGCCGGGGTGACCGGTGACCGGGCCGCGTTCCTCGAGGAGTTCACGGTCGGCTTCTTCAGCGCCGGTCGCAAGCTGAAGGTGAGCGAAGCGGCTCGCCAGTACGCCGTCAGCCTCGCCGCGGTCGCCTCCCCGAAGGCGACGCTGGACTGCATCGCCGCGTTCGGGCGGACCGACTTCCGCGCCGACGTGGCCGCGGTCACCGTACCGACCCTGGTCATCCACGGCGACTCCGACGGCATCGTCCCGCTCGAGGTGAGCGGCCAGCGCTCCGCCGCGGCGATCCCCGGCGCCGAGCTGGTGGTGATCAAGGGCGGCCCGCACGGGCTGAACGTCAGCCACGCCGAGGAGTTCAACGCCGCCCTCCTCGCCTTCCTCGCCCGCTGAGGCTGCCGACTTGTCAGCGTCAGTGGTCGCCATGGCCGCCACCGACGCTGACAAGTCCGGTTTCAGGGCTCAGGCGCCGAAGGCACGGCGAGCTCGGACGGCAGGTCGGTCGTGTGCACGACCACCAGCGAGGTGACGGCGCGGGTCAGGCAGACGTAGAGCCGCCGTAGTCCGGTGAGGTGGTCGGGCTCGGCCGCGACGATCGCCGCCGGCTCGAGCAGCACGACGTGGTCGAACTCCAGCCCTTTGGCCAGGGTGGCCGGGACGAGGTCGACCCGATGGCCAAAGGTCTGCTCGGTCTCCCCGAGCAGGTCGAACGGCACCTCGGCGTCGGTCAGCGTGCTGCGTAGCCGGCCGGCAGCGCCGTCGGCCACGATCACCCCGACCGTGCCCTCGGCGGTCAGGGCCTGCCGGACGGCCCGCACCACGGCGGTGTCCGGGTCGGTGGTCGGTCGCAGGTCGAGCTCGCCACGGTGCCGCCGGACCGAGTGCGGTGGGGTCAGCGAGGGGGCGATCCGGGGCAGCAGCCGGGCCGCGTAGTCGATCACGGCGCCGGGGACCCGGAAGCCGGCGACGAGCTCCTCCACCACGGCGTCGGGCTGACCGAGATGGCCGAGCGACTCCGCCCAGGACCGGGTCGCCCACGGCGTGGTGGCCTGGGCGAGGTCGCCGAGCACGGTGACCGACCCGGTCGACGCGCGCCGGCCGACCGCCCGCAGCATCATCGGCGACAGGTCCTGGGCCTCGTCCAGCACGACGTGCCCGACGCTCGGGGTGCGGTGCAACAGGTCGGCGACCTCGTCCATCAACACCACGTCGGCCAGCGTCCAGCGCGCGGTGCCCACCGACCGTGCCGGTGAGGGCATCAAGATCAACTTCTGCTCAGAATCGTCCAGGATCCCTGTGCTGCTGGCCTTCAGGAAGTCTGGGTCGGTCAACAGCTTCAAGATCAACTTCGCCGCGTCGACGGTCGGCCACAGCTGTTCGGCGTACGCCTTGACCGGCCGGCTGCGGGCCACGGCGTTCTGCACCCGGTCGTCGGGGGAGTCCCCGGAGGCCTCCATCCGCAGCAGCACCTGGTGCGCCAGCCGCTGCGGGAGCATCGCCCGACCCGCCTCGTACCGGACGCCCCGGTCACGCAGCTCGGCCACCATCTCCCCGGCCAGGTACGCCCCCACCCGCCACTGGTAGGCGCCGCGGGGCACGACCAGGGGTTCACGGGCGGACCCGAGGTGGCTCCAGACCGCGCGCCGTAGCACCTCCGCCATCCGCGCGTCGCCCTTGGTCACCGCGGCGGCGGCCGGCTCGAGCCCCCGGACCGCGACCCCGGTGGCCTTGGCGACCAGCGAGGCGACGGTCGCCTGGGTCGCGTCGATCTCGCCGAGGGCGGGCAGCACGTCGGCGATGTAGGAGAGAAAGCTGTCGTTGGGCCCGATCACCAGCACACCCGAGCGGGCGAGCTGCTCGCGGTAGGCGTAGAGCAGGTACGCCGCCCGGTGCAGCCCGACCGCGGTCTTGCCCGTCCCCGGGGCGCCCTGGACGCACAGCGACTGGCTGAGTGAGGCCCGGACGATGCTGTCCTGCTCGGGCTGGATGGTGGCGACGATGTCGCGCATCGGCCCGGTCCGCGGGCGTTCGATCTCGGACTCGAGGATCTGCGACGGTTCGTGCCCAGGTGCAGGGGCCTGCTCGTCGGCCGGGACGGCCGGCCGCACCAGCTCTTCGTCCTCGAACGCCGTCAGCCGACCGCTCGAGAAGCCGAAGCGCCGCCGGTGCCTCACACCCATCGGCTCGCCCACCCGCGCCTGGTAGAAGGGCAGCGACATGCCGGCCCGCCAGTCGATCACCATCGGCTCACCGCCCGCCTCACCCGTCACGTGCCGGCGCCCGATGTAGAGCGTCTCGTCCCGCTCGGCCCCCAGGGCGGGGTCGTAGTCGAGGCGGCCGAAGAAGAGCGGGACGCTCAGGTCGTCCTCCAGCGCCTTCATCCGTCGGTACAGGACCTGCTTGAGGTGCTCGGTCGAGACCTGGTTGCCGCCCTCGGCGGACAGGCTCGCGGTGTGCTCCCGCATCTGCCGCAGCGCGGCCCGGGAGGAGGTGAGGTGGTCTTGTTCGGCGGCGAGGATGGCGGCGGCTTCGGGCATGCAGGCATCTCCGATGCGAATCGGCCGGGGTGAGGGAGCGAGGCGCCAACTTACCCCGCCGCAGCGCGCCGAACGAGCACATTCCGGCCCCCCGGGACCACGACGCCCGGGACGGTTCCTAGATTGGGTCTGTGACTGCTGACAACCCGACACCGACCGGAGAGAGCCCCCGCACCTTCGCCCCGGTGGAGAACCCGGCGCAACGGCCGCGGCGCACACGCCAGACCGTACGGGTGCTGCTGACCGACGACGACGAGCGGACCCTGCTGTTCGAGGACAGCGATCCCGGCCTGGAGGGCGCGCACTGGTGGGTGACGCCCGGAGGCGGCATCGACCCCGGCGAGAGCGAGGTCGAGGCGGCGATCCGGGAGGTCGGGGAAGAGACGGGGATCCGGCTGACGGCAGAGGACCTGGTGGGTCCGATCGCCCGCCGGCACGTCATCCACGGCTATTCCGACCAGGTCACCGAGCAGGACGAGTCGTTCTACCTCGCCCGGGTGGGACAGGTCGTCGTCGACGTCTCGGCCCACACCGAGGAGGAAAAGCTGACGTTCCTCCAGTTCCGTTGGTGGTCGACCGAGGAGCTGCGCAACACCGACGACTGGGTCTGGCCGCACGAGCTCGTCGAGCTGCTGCACCTGGTGGACGAGCCGGACCGCTGGCCGGTCGAGCTCGGCGTCCAGGAGGAGTCGACCGTCCTCGACGTCGTCAGCTGAGGCCGCCGGAGCCGGGTGGGCTGCCCGAGCCGTACTCGGCCGGGGACGCGCGCGGCCGACGGGCGTCGTTCGCACTCTTCCTCGCCGGCGTGGCTGTGTTCGCGCTGCTCTACAGCACCCAGCCGCTGCTGCCCGAGCTGAGCCGGCGCTACGCCGTCAGCCCGGCCTCGGCCAGTCTGTCGGTGAGCGTCACCACGCTGACCCTGGCGGTCGGCCTGCTCGTGGCCGGGCCGCTGTCGGAGCGCTACGGGCGGACGCGGCTGGTGAAGGTCAGCCTGATCGCCGCCACCGTGCTCGGACTGCTCTGCGCACTGGCTCCGAGCTGGCCGTTGCTGCTGACGGGCCGGGCGTTGCAGGGACTGGCGCTTGCGGGCCTGCCCGCGGTGGCGGTGGCCTACCTCGGTGAGGAGCTGCACCCGGCCGCCGCCGGGCAGGCGACCGGCCTGTACGTCGGCGGGAACGCGATCGGCGGGATGGCCGGCCGGCTGCTGTCCGGTGGGCTCGACGACCTCGGCGGCTGGCGGCTGGCCGTCGGCGGGATCGCGGTGCTGGCCGCCGGCTGCACGGTGGCGGTGCTGCGGCTGCTGCCCGCGTCCCGGCGTTTCGTGCCGGCCCAGCCCGGGCTCGGCGTCGTGCTGCGGAGCAGCGGGCGGGTGCTGGGCGACCCGGTACTGGTCGGGCTCTACCTGCTGGCCGCGCTGCTGATGGGCGCGTTCGTCTCGGTCTTCAACGCGCTCGGCTTTCGGCTGCAGGGGCCGCCGTACGGGCTGAGCGCCGCCGCGGCCGGGCTGGTCTTCCTGGTCTACGCGCTCGGGTCGGTCGCCTCCACCGCCGCCGGCCGGCTGGCCGACCGGCACGGACGCCGGGTGGTCGTCCCGGTCTGCGCCGTCGTGATGCTGGCCGGGCTGCTCGGGACCGCCGCTTCGCCGCTCGTCGTCGTGGTCGCCGCGCTCGCGGTGATGACGGTCGGCTTCTTCGGTGCGCACGGCGTCGCCAGCGGCTGGGTCGGGGCCCGCGCGCGGCTCGGCGGCCGGGCCACCGCGTCGGCCGCGTCGATGTACCTGTTCGCCTACTACGTCGGGTCGTCGGTCGCCGGGACCGCGGCCGGCCGGGCCTGGAGCAGCGGCGGCTGGACCGGCGTGCTCGAGCTGACCGGCGTCCTGGTCGTCGCCGGCTGCGCCGTCACCGTCCTGCTCGCCCGCAGCACCAGCCTGCTGCAGCCCGGCAACCCACCGGTCCCCGGCTGAGGAACGACCACCCGCCGCTGGGGTTGGCGACCGTCGTCAGCTCCTCGACCGATCCGATCGTGTCGTCGATCTTCGTCCCGGCCGACAACGACGACATCCACGCGCTGGACGTCTCTCAAGCGCTCGGCGGTGAAGCGGAAGCCGTCACCATCGACATCTTCTCGCCGGGCTGGAAAGCCTCAGTGCCTTGGTCAGGCGCCGAGCTCGCTGAGGACTTCGGGCAGCACGGGCACCAGCTCCCGGGCCAGGAACCCGAGCGTGCCGACCCGGGCGGCGAGGCGGTCGCCGGCGGCGGCGTGCACGTGGGTGCCCCAGCAGGCGGCCTGCTCGGCGTGGCCGGTCCGGCCCAGCAGGCCGGTGATCGCGCCGACCTGGACGTCGCCGCTGCCCGAGGTCGCCAGGCCGCCGTTGCCGGCGCCGATCCGCCAGACCTCGCCGTCGGCGTTGGCCACCACACCTGAGCAGGAGACGACGGCCGCGTAGCGGGTGGCGATCTCGACCACGTCGGACACCAGCTCGTCACCGTGCTCGGCGAGGTCGCGGTCGAGCAGTCGGCCGGCCTCGGAGGAGTTGGGGGTGAGCACGAGCCGGCCGCGGACCGGGGCGAGCACCTCCTCCTCGAGCCCGGGCAGCACGCCGAGCGCGTACGCGTCGAGCACCAGCCAGGTCTCCCCCCCGAGCTCGGGAACGAGGTGCCGTAGCAGCAGAGCGGTCTCGTCCGGGTCGTCGAGCCCGACGCCCACGGTGACCACGTCCGCCGAGCCGAGGTCGTCCGCGATCTGGCGCACGTCACCGCCGAGCACGCTGCCGCGCTCGTTCTGCGGCAGGCCGATCACGCCGGCCTCCGGGGTCGCGACGGCCATCGGCACAGCGGCCGAGGCGGCAACGGCCATGGTCAGGTGGCCGGCCCCGACCCGGAGCGCCGCGAGCCCGGCGAGCTGGACGGCGCCTGGCGTGGTCGCGGCCCCGCCGACGATCAGCACCTGCCCGCGCCCGTACTTCGAGTCCGAGACCGCCGGCAGCGGCCACCCCCGGAGCAGGGTGGGCGTGACCTCGTGGGCGGGGGCGGCGTCAGGCCGGGGCATCGGCATCTCCTGGATGTTCGGTCACCGCGGCCTCGGACTGCTCGAGGTGGGTGACGTCGTTGTACCCCCGCAGTACCCAGCCACCGTCGTCATCACGCCCCAACCGGGTGATCGACACGTTCTTGACCGGCGTCGTCGCTCCGATGTCGAGGACCTGCGCCTCGGTCAGGCCCTCGCAGACGTAGCGGAACGTCAGCACCAGGGCGTCGTGACAGAAGAGCACCGCCCGGGTCCCATCGGCCACGGCGTTCAGGTCGATGAGAAAGCTGCGGACGCGCAGTACGACGTCCGCCCACGACTCCCCGCCGGGCGGCCGGTGGTAGAACTTGCCCAGCCACTCACGGCGTTCGGCCTCGAGCGGGAAGCGGTTGACCACGCCCTTCCAGGTCAACAGGTCCAGCACGCCCAGCTCGCGGTCGCGCAGCCGCTCGTCCAGCCGGACGGGCAGCTGCAGCCCGGCGGCGCCCAGTCCCAGCTCAGCGGTCTGCTGGGCACGCACGTAGGTCGAGGACCAGACCAGGGTCGGGACGTCGTCGGCGAGCAGCGGACGGAGGCCTTGGCCCAGCGCCGTCGCCTGCTCGATCCCGGTGGGCGAGAGCTCGACGTCGGCGTCGCGGGCCCCGACCTCGATCACCTCGGCGTCGGCGGCGTACGCCTCGGCGCCCGCCGCGTTGCCCAGGCTCTCGCCGTGCCGGATGACGATCAGGTCGGACACGGCCACAGTGGCACTTCTCTCTTGCGCGGGGACTTGGACGACCATCACCGTAGCGGCCGCCCCCGACAGTCGAGGACGGGTAGCACTTAACCGGTACAGCCCACCGGTCCGCTGGTCAGGGGCGTCGGTAGGTTGGGGCTATGGACTTTCGCTACCTCGGCAACTCCGGTCTCAAGATCTCTGAGATCACCTACGGCAACTGGCTGACCCACGGCTCCCAGCTCGAGAACGACCAGGCGTTGGCCTGCGTCAAGGCCTCCCTGGAGGCCGGCATCACCACGTTCGACACCGCCGACGTCTACGCCAACACCAAGGCCGAGACGGTCCTCGGCGAGGCCCTGAAGGGCGAGCGACGCGAGTCGGTCGAGATCTTCACCAAGGTCTTCGGGCCCACCGGACCCAAGGGCCCCAACGACCTCGGCCTCTCGCGCAAGCACATCACCGAAGCGGTCAACGGCTCGTTGACCCGGCTGCAGACCGACTACATCGACCTCTACCAGGCGCACCGCTACGACTACGAGACCCCGCTCGAAGAGACGATGCAGGCCTTCGCCGACCTCGTCCGCGCGGGCAAGGTGCTCTACGTCGGGGTCAGCGAGTGGACCGCCGACCAGCTGCGCGCCGGCGCCGCCCTCGCGAAGGACCTCGGCTTCCAGCTGATCTCCAACCAGCCGCAGTACTCGATGCTCTGGCGCGTCATCGAGGGCGAGGTCGTCCCTGCCTCGAAGGAGCTCGGCATCTCCCAGGTCGTCTGGTCGCCGATCGCCCAAGGCGTGCTGACCGGCAAGTACGTGCCGGGCCAGGCCCTGCCCGAGGGCTCCCGGGCCACCGACGACAAGGGCGGCGCGACCATGATCGCCCGCTGGATGTCCGACGACGTGCTCGCCCGGGTGCAGCAGCTCAAGCCGATCGCCGACGAGGCCGGCCTGTCGATGGCCCAGCTGGCGATCTCGTGGGTGCTGCAGAACGAGAACGTGGCCACAGCGATCATCGGCGCCTCGCGGCCCGAGCAGGTCTTCGACAACGTGAAGGCGGCGGGCGTCACTCTCGAGCCCGCCCTGCTGAGCCGGATCGACGACGTCCTGGGCGACGCGGTCGTCACCGACCCGGCCAAGACCCTGGAGAGCTCGCCGAAGACCCGCGAAGCCTGAGGCTCCGCCCCCTCAAACCGGCGACTTGTCAGACACCAGTTGTCCTCTAGGTCAACTGGTGTCTGACAACTCGGCATGGGGAGGGGTCAGCCGGCGTCGGCGGCGGCTTGGAGGGCGGCGACGTCGAGCTTGCGCATCTGCAGCATCGCCTGCATGGCCCGGCTGGAGCGGCCGGGGTCCGGGTCGCCCAGCAGGTCGTTCAGCTGGCGAGGGACCACCTGCCAGGAGAGGCCGTAGCGGTCCTTGAGCCAGCCGCACTGGCTTTCCTCGCCGCCGTCGGCGGTGAGTGCGTCCCAGTAGTGGTCGACCTCGGCCTGGTCGGCGCAGTCGATCACGAACGACACGGCCTCGGTGAACTGGAAGTGTGGTCCGCCGTTCAGTGCGGTGAAGCGGACGCCGTCCAGCTCGAACTCGGCGGTGAGGATGCCTCCCGCGGAGGCCTCGGGCGTCCCGTCGGGGGCGGGCGTGGTGCTGAGGACGCGCGAGTTCGGGAACACCGAGACGTAGTACTGGGCGGCCTCCTCGGCCTGGCTGTCGAACCACAGGAACGGCGTGATGGCGGGCATCGGGATCTCCTCGAGTCAGGGGGCCGACGTCGGTTGGCCCTGTCCTGGTACTGACCGGCGGCCGACGCCGTAGTCATCGGCCCGGCTCTTCGAGGCTACGGCGGTGCGCCGCCATCGCCTCGGCGGCGGAGCTCAGGAAGCGCTCGATCAGCGCGAGCTCGTCGGCGTCGTAGCCGGCCATCGCCGCGTCGATGCGCTCACCGAGCGGGCCAAAAAACTCCTGCCCGATCTCCGGCCCGGACGCGTCGTGGTGCAGCCGGATCTGGCGGCGGTCGTGCGCGTCGGGCTCACGCCGGACGTGTCCGGCGCGGACCAGCCGGTCCACGGTGCCGGTGACCGCCCCCGACGTCAGGTTGAGCATCGTCCGCAGCACCCCTGGGGTGGCCGGTTCGCCCTGGCGTTCGGCGTTCAGGATCAGCACGAGCGCCTGCAGGTCGGTGGGGTGCATCGCGTGAGTCTTCGCGAAGATGTCCGTCACCCGGCTTGCCTCCGAGCCGAAGCGACGCAGGTGGTCAGAGATCCGCTCCCGCAGCGACGTCATCTGTTCGTCGTCGGCCACGGCTGCTCCTCCTCTTGCGTTTCCAGGGCGCTCAGCGCTAATCTCTCACTCACTAAGACTATCACTGACTGAGAGAGTGGCGAGATGCAGCGCTTCTGGGCAGGTATAGCAGGCCTGGTGACGGGACGGCGGACCGTCTGGCTGGTGATCGTGCTGGCCCTCGCCGGCAGCGGTGCGGTGATCGGCCTCGGGGGCTCGCTCGTCCTCGACCCCGACAGCACCGCCGGCCTACCGGCCAGTGCGCAGTCGACCACGGTGGCCAAGCTCCAGCAGCAGCTGCCCTCCGGACAGCTCAACCCGGCGCTGGTGGTCTACAGCCGGCCCGGCGGCACGCTGTCCGACGCCGACCTCGCCGACGTCAGCCAGCAGGCTGACGCCCTCGCCCGGATCGCCCTTGGCGGCCGGGTCTCGCCCCCGCAGCTCTCGCCGGACCGGACGGCCGCCCTGGTGGCCGTACCCCTCTCGGGTGAGGTGACCGGTGAGCAGACCGTCGCCAGCGTGAAGGCGATCCGGGCGGCCGTCGGCTCCGGGCTGCCGGCCGGCGTGATCGCCCAGGTCACCGGCGGGGCGGGTTTCAGCGCCGACATCTCCTCGGCCTTCGACGGCGCCAACGTCACGCTGCTGGTCACCACGGCCAGCGTGGTGGCCCTGCTGCTGATCCTGACCTACCGCAGTCCGCTGCTCTGGGTGGTACCGCTCACCGTGGTGGGGCTGGCCGACCAGACGACGACCAAGCTGGTGTCGCTGCTGTCCCGGCACAGCGACGTCCCGTTCGACCCGTCCACCACGGGCATCGTCTCGGTCCTCGTCTTCGGCGCCGGCACGGACTACGCCCTGCTGCTGATCGCCCGCTACCGCGAGGAGCTGCAACGGACGCCGGACCGGCACCAGGCCATGCGCGGCGCCGTCCGCGGGGCCGGGCCGGCCGTCCTCGCCTCAGGCACCACGGTGGTGCTCGCGTTGCTGACGCTGCTCGCCGCGACCTTCGGCGGCACCCGGGCCATCGGCGTGGCCGGGGCGATCGGCATTGCCGTCGCCCTCGCCTTCGGCCTGGTCGTGCTGCCCGCCGCCCTGGTCGTCTGTCCGCGCGGGCTGTTCTGGCCGCTGGTGCCGCGGGTCGAGAACGCGGCGCGCCGGGCCGCTCCCGGTGGCCGCGGCTGGCGCCGGATCGGGGACGCCACCGCCCGGCGTCCCTGGCCGGTCATCGTCGGCTCGGTCCTGGTCCTCGGCGCGTTCAGCCTCGGTATCGCCGGTACCGGCTTCGGGCTGAGCCAGGCCGACACCTTCCGTACGAAAGCCGAGTCGGTGGACGGGCTGAAGACCCTGTCCGCGTCCTTCCCGGCCGGGCTGGTGTCCCCGGTCGTCGTGCTGACCACCCCGGAACGGGCAGACGCGATGGTCACCGCGGTGCAGAACCTGCCGGGCGTGGCCTCGGCCACCCGGGGCGAGGCGGATGCGCAGCTGGCCGAGGTCGACGTCGTGATCACCGCGGCCCCCAACACCGCAGAGAGCGACGCGACGGTCGAGCGGCTGCGGGAGCAGACGGCCACGGTCGACCCCGGAGCTCTCGTCGGCGGCAGTGTCGCCGCCAGTCTCGACGCCCGCGACGCCTCCGTCCGCGACCTGACGGTGATCGTGCCGCTGATCCTGGCGGTGGTCGTGGGGGTGCTGGTCCTGCTGCTGCGCGCGCTGGTCGCTCCGGCGGTGCTGCTGGTCACGGTCGTGCTCAGCTACTTCGCGGCGCTCGGGGCGGGCAGTCTGGCCTTTCGCTTCGTCTTCGACTTTCCGGCGCTGGACGACCAGGTGCCGCTGATCAGCTTCTTGTTCCTGGTGGCCCTCGGCGTCGACTACAACATCTTCCTGGTCTCCCGGGCCCGCGAGGAGGCGGCGGCGCACGGCACCCGGGCGGGGATCGTGGATGCGCTGGCGGTGACCGGCGGTGTGATCACCAGCGCGGGCGTGCTGTTGGCCGCGGTCTTCGCCGTCCTCGGGGTGCTACCGGTGATCGTGCTCACCGAGGTCGGCGTCATCGTCGGGCTCGGCGTGCTGCTCGACACCCTGCTGGTCCGGACGGTGCTGGTGCCGGCGCTGGTACAGGTCCTCGGGGACCGCTTCTGGTGGCCGAGTGCGCTCAGCCGTCGCGGTGTACCTGCGGCGTCCCTGAAAATCGACCCCGAGACGGGCCAAAGTCACCCCCGCGAGGCACCTGCGCCTGTCTAGGGGTCGAAAACCAGGGAGCCGCCAGCCTCACTCAGCCGCGATGGCGTCCGTCGCGTCCATGATCCGGTAGCCGTAGCCCTGCTCGGCGAGGAAGCGCTGCCGGTGGGCGGCGAACTCGGCGTCGACGGTGTCGCGGGAGACGACGGCGTAGAAGCGGGCGGTGATGCCGTCGGCCTTGGGTCTGAGCAGCCGACCCAGACGCTGCGCCTCCTCCTGGCGGGAGCCGAAGGCACCGGAGACCTGGATCGCGACCTGAGCGGTGGGCAGGTCGATGGAGAAGTTCGCCACCTTGCTCACCACCAGCAGGTCGATCTCCCCGGAGCGGAAGGACTCGTACAGCCGCTCCCGTTGCCGCACCGTCGTCTCGCCCTTGATCAACGGCGCATCCAGCCGTTCGGCGAGCTCGTCGAGCTGGTCGACGTACTGACCGATCACCAGCGTGGGCACACCTCGGTGCTTGGCCACCAGGTCGACCACCACGTCGGTCTTGGAGTCGGCGGTGGCGGCCAGCCGGTACTTGACGTCGGACTCGGCCACCGCGTAGGTCATCCGCTCGTGCTCGGTCAGGGTGACTCGCACCTCGATGCAGTCGGCCGGTGCGATGTAACCCTGGGCCTCGATGTCCTTCCACGGCGCGTCGAACCGCTTGGGGCCGATCAGGGAGAAGACGTCGCCCTCGCGGCCGTCCTCCCGGACGAGCGTGGCGGTCAGCCCGAGCCGCCGCCGGGCCTGCAGGTCGGCCGTCATCCGGAAGACCGGCGCGGGCAGCAGGTGCACCTCGTCGTAGATGATCAAGCCCCAGTCGCGGGCGTCGAAGAGCTCCAGGTGCGGGTGCACACCGCCGCGCTTGGTGGTGATCACCTGGTAGGTGGCGATGGTGACCGGCCGGATCTCCTTGCGGGCACCGGAGTACTCGCCGATCTCCTCCGCCGTCAGCGTCGTCCTCTTGATCAGCTCGTCGCGCCACTGTCGGGCCGAGACGGTGTTGGTGACCAAGATCAACGTCGTCGCCTGCGCCTTGGCCATGGCCGCCGCACCCACGATCGTCTTGCCGGCACCACAGGGCAGCACGACCACCCCAGAACCGCCGTGCCAGAAGCCATCGGCCGCCTGACTCTGGTAGGGCCGCAGCTCCCGGCCGTCCTGGACCAGGCCGATCTCGTGCGCCTCGCCGTCGACGTAACCCGCGAGGTCCTCCGCGGGCCAGCCCAGCTTCAGCAGCACCTGCTTGAGGTGACCGCGCTCGGACGGGTGCACGACCACCGTGTCCTCGTCGACCCGGGCCCCGACCAGGCCCTTGACCTTGGCGCTGCGCAGCACCTCGGTCAGCACCGGACGGTCGGTGGTCACCAGCACCAGCCCATGGGTCGGGTGCTTCTCGATCCGCAGCCGGCCGTACCGGTCCATGGTGTCGGCGACGTCCACGAGCAGGGCGTTCGGTACGGGATAGCGGCTGTAGGTCAGCAGGGTGTCGACGACCTGCTCGGCGTCATGGCCGGCTGCGCGGGCGTTCCAGAGGCCGAGCGGGGTCAGCCGGTACGTGTGGATGTGCTCGGGCGCGCGCTCCAGCTCGGCGAACGGGGCGATCGCGATCCGGCACGCCCCGGCGTCGGGGTGGTCGACCTCGAGCAGCAGCGTCCGGTCGGACTGGACGACGAGCGGGCCGCTGCCGACGGCGCCGGGTGCCATCAGTGCTCCCCGGCCGTGGTCGAAGGCTCGGGCGTGCTCGCACCCTGGGCGGACTGGACGCCGTTCGGCTCCGCGCTCGCAGACGACCCGGGGGTGGGGGTGGGGGTGTCGCTCGGGGTCGGCGACGGGCTGGGCGGCTCGGCGGACGCCGACTCCGTCGGGGTCGCGGTCGGCGTCGGTTCCGGGGTGGGTCGCGAGACCATCAGGTTCGGCGAGCTCGCGCTCTCGTTGCCCGCCGCGTCGAGCGCCCGGACCTGGACGACGGTGGTGCTGAGGTCGTCGTTGAACCAGCGGACGGTCGCGTGGGTCTTCCGGGTCGTGGCCACCGTGAAGCCGTTGAGCACCACGCGGTACTGCAGCACCCCGACGTTGTCGGTGGCCGCCGGCCAGCGCACGGTCAACCGGTCCCGGCGTACGGCCCCGGTCGTGATGCCGGTGACCGGCTCGGGCGCCTCGTGGTCGTTGCTGGTCCGCGGGTCGTAGGCGGTGAACCCGGTCGTGGGGCGCCGGGGCGCCGGGCTGCGCCGAGCCGCCGCGTCCTGGTTGTCGACGGGGGGAGCCGAGGTCGTCGCGGGGCTCGCTGTGGCCAGGTCGGGGCCGTCGCTGCTGCGGTTCGTGATGGTGGTCGTCCGGGACGGCTGGCTGGTGGGTTCGTCGTCCGGCAGCGGTACGGCCACCTGGCCCGACCCGCCGGTCACGGCCGGGACGACGTACAGCGCACCCACGCCGACCGCGCAGACGCCGAAGACGAGCAGGCGTCGCAGGGTCACCGGATTCACCAAGTCAGTCTAGTGGCCATCCCGGCCGCTCAGACCTCGAACGTGCAGTGTCGGACGTTCAACGCGCATCAGGGCGCGACGCCCTGCCGCTCCGGCCCGACGAACGAGATGCGCGAGAGCGGAATCGTGACCACCTGGGCGTTCGCCCGGTCTACCGCGCGGACGGAGCCGCCGGACAGGTCGAGCGGGGCGAGCTCGCGTTCGGCGCGGGTGCCGTCGGCAGTGACGTAGCCCACCCAGACCGGGGAGGCGTCCTGGGTCGCCCAGCGCAGCCGGTCCAGCGTGGAGTCGGTGTCGGCGGTCGTGGTCTCAGCGACCGTGGGGTCGCGACGCTGCTGCCGCGGGTGGTCGCGCTCGGCGGCGAGCAGGGCGGCCGCCACCTCCTCGGGCTGGGCGGTGGCCGGCAGGTCCGGGCTCCGCGGCCGGGCGGCCCGCTGTCCCGGCGGCGGGGTCATCGTCCGGCCGCCTTCGTCCTCGACGGCGGGCGTCTGCCCCATGCCGTGCAGGAAGGCGACCAGCTCGGCCGGCTCGACCGAGGCCACGAGCACCCCCGGAGCGATCGGCCGTAGTCCCAGCGACCCCGCGTCGGGGTGGCTGAGCAGGGCCGCGGCCTCGCTGTCGTCGTCGGTCCGCAGGTACGCGGCCGCCCCGCCCACCCGGATGGTGCCGTGCCGGCGGCCGACGTCGTCGACGAGGTAGGTCAGCGGCTGAGGCACCGGGGTGGCTGAGTGCCCGGCCAGCCAGGTGTGCACCTCGACGGCCGACCAGCCCGCGTCGAACGCGCGCCGCAGCGAGGCGTCGCTGAAGCGGTAGACCCCGCCCCCGCCGCGGGACTCCTGCTCGGCCAGCAGCCGCAGCTCGCTCGCGACCGCGTGCACCAACGGCCCGGGGGCGACCGCGGTCAGGTCGGCCTGGACGATCACCTGCTCCACCGGCTCGGGGAACAGGGCCGCCAGCTCGGCCGGCAGCGGCCCTGCCGCCGTGACCGTCGGCGCGAACGCGCTGACCGCGTCCAGGGCGACCAGCCCGAGCCAGCTCGCCTCGTGCCAGGTCCAGTCGACCAGCGTGCCGGCCTCGACCGGTCCGCGCGCGAGCCGCGGCCGGTGCCAGACCAGCGCGGCCGTCAGCTGCTCCAGGTCCGGCCGGGTGCCGGCCGGCAGCGAGACCACCAGCTCGACCAGCAGCCGGCGTACGGTCGGCGCCGACGCGGCGTCGGCCTCGGGCCCGAGCGCGTGCGTCCCCGGCTCGGCCGAGGCCGAGAACCAGCGCGGGGCGGTCAACCAGGCCCGGCTCAGCCGCTGCCAGCGAGTCGGCGCGTCCTCGGCGACCCACCGGTCGTGGTCGGCGGTCGGCAGCAGGCAGAGGTTGCCGCCCGGGGCTGCCAGGCCGGCGGAGGCGGCGCACTCGAGCACGAAGGTCGCGTACGCGGTGTCGGTGCCGAGCCGCCGGGCCAGTGCCGTCACGTCGCGCGCCGCCACCCCGCCCGTCCGCAGCAACCGGTGCGGCACGGTCTCCAGGGTGTCGACGGCGAGCTCGACGTCGTGCAGCAGCCCGAACGCGGCGCCCGCGGCGGCGGAGTCGACCAGCCGTGGCGTCCGGGTCGGGCCGGTGACCACGGGAGGTTCGGGAGCGACCGGTTCACGGGTGAACCGCTCGCCGCGGAGCAGCCAGGCGACCTCGCGGGGCAGCACGACGGTGTCGGCGTCCAACGGTCGGAGCAGTCCGCGGGCCAGCAGCTGGTCGACCGGCGACCGCGCCGTCTGGGCCGAGACCGCGCGATCGGCGTTGCGGACCGCACCCGTGGGCGACCAGCGCAGCCGGTCGAGCACCGCGCGGGCTGCGGGGTCGCAGGCGTCGAGAGCGGTCTCGATCTGTTCGCGGGACAGCGGTCGCGGCGACGGCGACGCCAAGCCGCCGGGGAACGGCTCGAACGCCTCGCGGACGGCCCGGACCAGGTGCAGCTCGGTGTCGAGACCCCAGGCCAGGCTGCGCCGGCGCAGCTCCTGCACGGCGGGCCCGACGGCCTCGGGGTGCCCGACCAGCGCGGCGACGTCGCCGACCGCACTGGGGTCGGGCAGCGCCGCCAGGGCCTCGGCGACCGTACGGACCCAGGCGTCCAGCGCGTCGACGGCACGTCCGACCGAGGTGGCGGTGGTCGCGCGGACCGACAGGTCCGTCAGGTCGCGCGGCAGCGGGTACGTGAGGTCGGGACGCAGCCGTAGCAGGGTGGCCAGCTGGGCGTCGTCCATCGCCCGCAGGGCCTCGGGCAACGTCCGCCACCGGCCCGGCTCGACGGTCCGGGTCTTGTCACGGCTGCTCACGGTCGAGATCAGCCCCACGGCCCGCGGTAGGGGGGCGGCGGGGCCGGCGGCGTGGGGGTCTCGCCGCCGAGCAGCGCGCGGCGGACCAGCAGGACCGTGCTGATCAGCACCCCGAGGCTGACCAGCCGCGACCAGCTGCCCAGGAACGACCACCAGTCACCGAAACCGAGCGGGCCGGTGAACAGCCCGATCACCGCGAAGGTCCCGAGCGTGCCGAGGGCGATGACGAACGCCCGCTGTACCGCAAGCCGGGCGACCGTGGCCCGGCGGGCCAGCACGAAAGCCACCACCAGCAGCACCGGGGCGAGCACCGTGATGACGATCGCGAGCACCAGCACGAGCAGCAGACCGGGGGTCGCCCCGGCCAGCAGCGCTCGGACGTCGGCGCGGCCGGGCGTCGGCTGCTCCCCGTACGGGCCGGGCCCGAACCACGCCGGCGTCCCGGGTTCGGGGAAGCCGTTCGGCGGGTACGGGGCCGGGACCTGGACGGGCGGGAACTGGTCGAGGGCGGAGACCTGGCCGTGCGCCGGAAAGGGTGCGGTGGCCGAGAACGGGCCGGCGGGATCGACCGCCGCAGCGCCAGCGGGTACGGCGCCGTGCACGCCACCCCACGGGCCGCCGGTGGTCAGCGTGCTCGAGACCACCGCAAAGGCCTGCGCCGGGTCGCGGACGTCGGCCGGCGTCGGCACGAGGGTCGACAGCGGCGCGACCGGTGCAGACGGCTCGTTGAAGGCGGGCCGCTCGACCGGGGCGCCAGCGGCCGGCTGCGGGACAGGCGGGGCGATCTCCAGCGGCTGGACGGCCGGCTCGGCGAACTCGTCCGGGCGCACCAGCGGCGCGTACTCCGGTCCGTCCTGCCAGGTCGCCACCCGCCAAGGGTAGTGCCCCGACCGGGGGCCGTCCCGGTTCGCCGGTGCTGGCCCGAACCGCCGGTCCTCAGTGGTCCGACGGCACGATGTGCACGGGCAGCCGACCCGAGCCCCGGCGTACGGTCACCTCGAGGGTGAGGTGCGAGCGCCGGGCCATCGCCAGCCCGGCGGCGCCAGCCATCAGGACCACCAGGCTGCCGCACGCGAGCATGCTCGGCCGGGCGCCGACGTGGTCGATCAGCCAGCCCACCGAGGGGCCGCCGATCGCTTGGCCGCCGAGCAGCACCAGCAGGTAGACACTCATCACCCGCCCGCGGACGGCCGCCGTGGTCGTGGTCTGCACCAGTGCGTTCGTACCGGTCAGGAACTGCAGGGTGCAGAAGCCTGCGAGCACCAGCGCGCCGCCGAACAGCCACACGTTCGGCGCGAGCGAGGCCAGCATCACGACCAGCCCGAGCCCGACCAGGCTCGCGGTCAGCGCCCGCAGCCGTGGCGTCGACCGGCGTCGGGCCGACATGAGGGCCCCGGTGAGGGCGCCGATCGCGGTCAGGGAGCTGAACAGGCTGTAACCCGCGACGCCGGCGGTGAAGACGTGGTCGGCGAAGGCCGCGAGGATGACCGGCATGTTCAGCCCGAAGACGCCGATGGCGGCGGCCAGCACGATCGACCAGGCCACCTCCGACGTCTTGGCGATGTAGCGCAAGCCGTCGCGGAGCTCGCCGCGATGCTGTGCGGATGGGTGCGCCGACGTCGGGGTCCGGGCGGATACGTGCTTGGGCCGGATGACGGCGACCATGGTCACCACCACCAGGCAGGACGCGGCGTTGAGCAGGAACGACCAGCCCTGGCCGACGGCGCTGATCAACGCACCGGAGGCGGCCGGCCCGAGCAGTGCACCGAGCTGGAAGACCGAGGAGCTGAGGCTGACCGCGTTGCGGATGTGCTCGGCGCCGACGAGCTCGGAGACGAAGACCTGCCGGGTCGGGTTGTCCACCACGGTGACAAAGCCGAGCACGGTCGCGATCACGTAGACGTGCCAGACCTGCACCGACCCGCTGAGCGCCAGCAGGCCGAGGGTGAGCGCCACCAGCGCGGCGGTCGACTGGGTGATGACCAACAACGTGCGCTTGGGGTAGCGGTCGGCGATCACCCCGCCGACGAGGCCGAACAGCAGCATGGGCAGGAACTGCAGGGCCACCGCCACGCCGACCGCGGTGACGCTGCCGGTGAGCTCCAGGACCAGCCAGTCCTGAGCGATGCGCTGCATCCACAGGCCGGTGGTGGCGACGAGCTGCGAGCTGAGGTAGAGCCGGTAGTCGCGGACCTGGAGGGCGGAGAGGGCCTGCGGCCACGGGCGGCCGGAGCGAGCGGGAAGGGCGTGGACGGTGTGGACGGCTGGTGCCGCGGACACAGGGAGTCACCAGAATTCGTGCAGTGAGCGAGGAGCCGGAGGCTCGGGAGGGCCGGCTCGGCGGTGAGCGACTCGTCCAACGTAACGGCGCCCGGCCTCGCGCGAGTCATAACTCTGGGTCATGGCCGCTATATTTGTCATTGCGTTTCGCAATGAGTGACGGACGAGGGAGTGCTGATGGCGGCCGAGACCAGCTTTGACCCGGTGGTGCTGCGGACCTTCCTGGCGGTGGCCACCGGGCTGAGCTTCACCCGGGCGGCCGAGCAGCTCGGGCTGAGCCAGCCCACCGTCTCTCAGCACGTGCGGCGGTTGGAGGAGGCAGCGGGACGTCAGCTGCTGAGCCGCGACACCCGGACCGTCGCCCTCACCGACAACGGTCAGGCCATGGCCGGCTTCGCCCGGACGATCCTGGCCGCCAACGACGAGGCGGTCGCCTACTTCACTGGCTCGGCCATGACCGGACGGCTGCGGTTCGGCGCTGCCGACGAGCTCGCGCTCAGCGAGCTGCCCACCATCTTGTGGGAGTTCCGGCAGCTCTACCCCCGGATCAACCTGGAGCTGACCGTCACCCAGAGCGGGACGCTGCACCGGCGGCTGGTGGCCAACCACCTCGACCTCGTCTTCGTCAACCAGGAGGCCGACCTCGGCCGGGGCACCCTCGTCCGCCGGGACCGGTTGGTCTGGGTGGGCGTCGAGCGGCTGCAGCTCGACCCGGCCCAGCCCGTACCGGTGATCACCTACCACGCGCCCAGCCTCAGCCGGTCGGCCGCGATCGACTCCCTCGAACGCGCCCACCGCACCTGGCGGATCACCTGCAACACCCGCGAGATCAACGGGGTGCTGGCCGCCACCCGGGCCGGGATCGGGATCTGCGTCCTGGCCCAGAGCCGGGTGCCCGGTGACCTGCGGATCCTGTCCGGACGCTTTGACCTGCCGGCGCTGCCGGACGTCGAGATGGCTCTGGTGGACAACCCGCGCTCGCCCCGCGGACCGGTCGAAGCCCTCAGCCGGGCCATCGTCAACCTGCCCCTCGGCCCGCACGCGTCGTCCCGCCGCTGAGCGGCCCGTCAATGATTGGGAGGCCGACACGCGAACGGCTAGGCTGCGGGCCGAGAAGCGTGCCGAGATCGGCCACGAAGATGATGCGGGGACAGTGACGTGCCAGTTGGCAAGGTGAGGTTCTACGACGCCGAGAAGGGTTTCGGCTTCCTGACCAAGGACGAGGGTGGCGACGTCTACGTGCGCGCCACCGCGCTGCCGCCCGGCGTCACCGCCCTGAAGGCCGGGCAGAAGGTCGAGTTCGGCGTGGTCGAGGGTCGCAAGGGGGAGCAGGCGCTGTCGCTGCGGGTCGTCGAGGCGCCGCCGTCGCTGTCCAAGGCCCAGCGCAAGGCGCCGGAGCAGATGATGATCATCGTCGAGGACCTGATCAAGATGCTCGACGGCGTGGGCAACGGCTATCGGCGTGGCCGGCACCCCGACCCCAAGATGAGCGGCAACGTCGCGACGGTGCTCCGTGCCGTCGCCGACGAGCTCGAGCTCTGACCGCTCTTCCCTGACTGCCCACCGAACCGAACAGGATCCATGGCTCCCAGCGCCCGCAGCATCAAGCCCGACGCTCAGTGCCTCGCCGCGCAGGACCAGGCGCGGGCGGCCGCTGAGGAGACCGCCGGCGACATGGGGGTCGGGGACCACCTCGGCTTCCAGGCCGAGGACGACCGGGTGCTCACCCACTTCTTCGGCTGCCCGCACGCGGCGTACCGAGGCTGGCGCTGGTCGGTGACGGTCGTCCGCGCCTCGCGCGCCAAGGTGGTGACCGTCGACGAGGTCGTGCTGCTGCCTGGCGAGGGTGCGCTGCGGTCCAAGGAGTGGGTGCCGTGGGCCGAGCGGATCCAGCCCGGCGACGTCACCCCGGGGCTGCTGATGCCCACCCCGGAGGACGACCTCCGGCTCGAGCCGGGCTACACCGGCGGTGAGCACGCCGCCGACCTCGAGCCCGCCGAGGCGAGCCTGGCCCGGATCGTCGTGGCCGAGCTGGGTCTCGGCCGCGAGCGCGTCCTCACCGGCGTCGGGCGCGAGGAGGCCACCGAACGCTGGCTCGCCGGCGAGGGCGGTCCGGACAACCAGATGAGCAAGCTCGCTCCTGGCGTCTGCGAGACCTGCGGCTTCTTCTCCCGACTCCAAGGCGGCCTGGGGCTGCTGTTCGGGGCGTGCGCGAACGCGTACTCGGCCGCGGACGGTCGCGTCGTCAGCGTCGACCACGGTTGTGGCGCCCACTCCTCGGTGCCGCAGGAAGACCACGCGGAGGAGCTGCCGCCGCCGGTCTGGGAGACCATCGCCTGGGACGAGCCCGTCTCGCTCTTCGACTGACCAACGACCGATGGCCAAGTCGTCGTCCGTGCACCGGACCGAGATCGAGGAGGTTCGTCGCCTCGTCGCGGCGTACGTGGCCGTCGGTGCCGACGAGTCGGTGCAGCGGGTAGTCACCGCGGTGCACCGGCTGTCCCGCCGGCTCAACCAGTGGTACGACCGTCAGCTCGCCGACATCGACGTGACCACGGGGGAGTGGGCGGTGCTCAGCGAACTGGCCCGCAAGGGCGACGGCGTGCCCTGCACCCCCAGTCAGCTGGCCGTTGCGGCCAACGTGGCGCCGTCCTCGATGACTCACCGGCTCGACCGGATGGTTGAGCGGGTGATGATCACCCGCGACCCCGACCCGGACAACCGCACCCGGGTCCTGGTCCGGCTGACCGACCAGGGCTACGCGCTCTACGCGGCGGCCATCCGCGACGCCAACCTCGTCGAGTCCGACCTGCTGCACTCCCTCAGCAAGGCCGAGGTCGACCAGCTCGGCGGGCTGCTCGAGAAGGTCCTGTCCGGTCTGGACCACGGCGAGGTCTGAGCGCCGGCCTGAGTCTGGGCTGAGCCTGGGCGGGGCCTGGGGCTGGGGCGGGGCTGGGCGGAGCCTGTCCCCCACTTCACACCCTTACGGGCGACCTCACACCCCGTGGATGAGGCGCAAGGACCCCCGTAAGGGTGTGAAGTGACCGGCCAGGGGTGACGTGGAGGGGTGAAGCCCGCCGGCGCGAGGTGGACCGGCTGCGGACTTCAGGCTGACGCGCGCCGACGCCGGACCAGACGCCAGCAGTAGAGCAGGCCGAGCAGTCCCAGGCCGAAGCCGCTGAGGCAGACCCCGAGCCACCAACCCCGGCCGTCGGCGTCGAGCTGCGGCCGGACGAGCGAGAGCACGACCGACGCCACGCCGAACAGGGCCGTGCCGACGCTCACCACGCGGATGCCGTCGGCGTCCACGGCTGCGACCGGGGCCTGGACCAGGAAGTGGTGCTGCGCCGGCTCGCTCATGATCGGCAGCCTACGGCCCTCAAAACTCACACCAGCTGCGGCGACACGCCGGCTCGCGTCGGCGTGTCACGGCAGGTGGAGGCAAGTATTGAGGGCGCCGCGCGTCAGCCACGGTCGTCGTGACGGGCCATGGCCGTCAGCCGCTCGTTGTAGGCGCGCAGGTCGGCGTCACCGTCCCGGTCGGCCTTGCGGTCGAGCCGCTTGGACTCCGACGAGTCGCTGCGGAACCAGCTGACCAGCAGGGCCAGGCCGAGCAGCAGGGACGGGATGTCCCCGGCCCCCCACGCGATCGCGCCGCCGGTCTGCTGGTCGGCCAGCAGGGCGGCGTCGTCGGTCTGGCCGAGCGCGTGCCACCAGTCCGGGGCGAGCAGCGTGCCCGAGGACATCAGCGAGATGCCGAAGAAGGCGTGGAAGCCCAGCACGACCAGCAGCAGTACCAGCCGCAACGGGTACGGCGGCCGCTGCGGACCCGGGTCGATCCCCACCAGGGCCCAGACGAACAGGTACCCCGACAGCAGGAAGTGTGCGGTCATCAGCACGTGCCCGGTGTGGGTGGCCATCGCCAGCCCGAACAGCCGGGAGTAGTAGAAGATGACGAGGCTGGCGGTGAACAGCCCGGCCGCGACGACCGGCTGGCCGAGCACCCGCAGCACGCGCGAATGCACCAGCTGCAACAGCAGCTCGCGGGGGCCGAAGCTGCCGTCGGTCCGGGCCGGCAGCGTCCGCATGGCCAGGGTCGCCGGTGCGCCGAAGACGAGCAGCAGCGGGACCACGATCATCAGGCTCATGTGCTGCAGCATGTGCAGGCTGAAGTGCACCCGCCCGTACACGCCTGGTCCGCCGCTGGTGACGAAGACCAGGGCGAGCCCGCCGGCGACCCAGAACAGCGTCCGGGTGATCGGCCAGTGGTCGCCGCGGCGGACGAGCTTGACCACGCCGGCGAGGTAGAGGCCGACCATCGCGGCGGCGACGGTCAGCCAGAGCGTCTCCGCGTGGAAGGCGGTGAGGTAGCCGACGGCGGTCACGGGCGGGGGCAGCGGATAGCCCAGCAGCGCGGCGACCGGGTCGGCTCCGATCTCCGGTACCGGCGGCGCCGAGCGGGAGAGGGCGACAGCCAGCCCCATGGTGGCGCCCATCACCACGACCTCTGCGGCGGCCAGCCGGACGAACCAGCGGCGGTCGTCCCCGATCCGGCGCAGGGTGGAGCGGCGGTGCCAGAAGCCGGCGCCGCCGAGCAGCAGCAGCGCCGTCGCCTTGCCCACGACGAGCAGCCCGTACGTGGTGCCGAGGTTGGCAAAGGTGTCCAGCCGCAGCGCGGCGTTGACGAAGCCGGAGAGCGCGACGACGACGAAGCACCAGCCGGCCAGGGTGGAGTAGCGAGCGGCGACGGGGGCCAGCTGCGCGCCGAGGCGGCCGCGCATCAGCAGCAGCGCGGCGAGACCGCCGACCCAGACGCAGACGCCGAGCAGGTGCAGGGCCAGGCTGTCGACGGAGTTCATGTGGTCCTGGCTGCCCGCGGAGTGGCCGGCGAGCGCCAGCGGCAGCAGGGCGACCAGTGACAGCGCCGCCGCCCAGGCCACGGTCACGACCTTGGTGGCCAAGATCACCAGGTTGAGCAGCACCGCGACCACCAGCACGCTCGCCAGCAACGCCCGGCCGAGGTCGACCTGGGAGACGAAGGACATGACGATCCCGCCGAAGCCGGGAGTGCCCACCGGCAGCCCGGCGACGTCGGCCGTGGTCAACAATATGACCAGCACGCCGGCCACCAGCCAGACCGCCGCCGCTCCCGCCGCGGCCTTGGCGGTCGCGCGCCGGGCGCCGCTCAGCCGGTCGGGCCGGGTGCCGGGATCGGGGGCCACCAGCCAGGCGGCGGTGACCAGCAGGCCGACCGTCAGTGCGGCGGCGAGGTCGTGGACCGTCCGGACCGCCGGCAGCCCGTAGCGGACCAGGGCTCCCGGGTCGAAGCCCGTGGCGGCCACCGCCGCCAGCTCGCCGGTCGCCGCGAGGACGCCGACGGCCACGCCCAACGCGGCAACCAGCGCCGCGACGCCGACCAGGAGGCGGCCGCGGACCGGCACCGGTCGTACCGCCACCGGGCGGGTGGGGAGGGTCTGCACCTGCCCAGTCTAGGAACTTCTGGCCCCGCACTACCGTGAGGCACGACACCTACTGTTGGCCGCGCGACAGCGGCCGGAACGGAGAGCCGATGAGTCTCGCAGACAAGGCCGCCCACAAGCTCGACGAGGTGGCCGGCAAAGCCAAGTCCGCCGCGGGCGACGCCACCGACAACCCCGACCTGCAGGCCGAGGGCGAGGCCGACCAGGCCGGTGCCCACGCCAAGCAGGCGGGCGAGCACGTCCTCGATGCCGCCGGCGACCTGAAGAACGCGTTCAAGGGCTGATCCCCACCCCGATTTGTCAGCGTGGGTGGCCGCTCTGGCGACCACCCACGCTGACAGGTCGGGAATCTGGACCCGCTCCGATGAGTTGCGCCTGACGTGACGACCGATCCCGACCCGCGTACGGCTGCTCCGGCGACGCCAGAAGACGGGCCCAGCCGCGTCAGCCCCGAGCTCTTCAAGTCCGTGTTCCGGCGGCATCCGGCGGGCGTCGCCGTGATCACCTTCGCCGACGGTGACCTCCGCTACGGCTTCACCGCCACCTCGGTGATCTCCGTCTCGGCCGACCCGCCGATCCTGACCTTCTCGATCGACTCCGGCTCGTCGTCCTGGCCGGCCCTCGCCGAGGCCGACACCCTCGTGATCAACTTCCTCGCCGCGACCCAGGCCGAGGTTTCGGCCCGGTTCGCCACCCGAGGTATCGACCGCTTCGCCGACGGTGGCTGGAGCCGGCTGCCGACCGGCGAGCCGGTGCTGGACGGCTCGCTGTCGTGGGTGCGCGGCCGGGTGCTGCAGCGGACGGCGATCGGGCGCAGCTTCCTCGTCTCGGTGCTCGCCCTCGAAGCCACCGAGGGCGACGACGCCGCGCCGCTGGTCTACCACGACCGGACCTACCACGCGGTGAACGAACGGACCGCCATCTGATTCATTAGCACGGCTAACCTTGAATTTAGCAGTGCTAAAGACTAGGCTCGTCGCATGACGACGGCCACGAAGGACCACCTGCACACCGCAGCCGGTCTGGCCAGCGAGCTCCGCCCGTCGGTGATGCGGCTCGCACGCCGGCTACGACAGGTGGCTGACGACCGCGAGGGGCTCAACCCCAACCAGCTCTCGGCACTGGCGGTCCTCGTCAACGCCGGCGACCTGCCGATCGGCGAGCTGGCGGCGGCGGAGCGGGTGCAGCCGCCCTCGATGACCCGGATCGTCAACGGGCTGGAGGAGCGGGCGCTGGTCACCCGCGAGCCGGACCCCATCGACAAGCGGTCGAGCCGGGTGCACCTGACCCCCGCGGGCCGACAGATCGTGCTGGCCAACCGACGTCGCCGTGACCAGTGGCTCGCGGTCCGGATCGCCGAGCTCGACGAAGACGAACGCGAGGTGCTGCGGTCAGCTGTCCGCATCCTCGAGAAGGTGAACCACGCATGAGTGCTGAAGTGGCCGAACAGTCCACGACCAGCCCCGACGGATCACGCCCGACCGATCCGGCCGCGACCACCGAGCGCGGCGGCATGTTCGCCGCCCTGGCCAACCGCAACTACCGGATCTACGTCTCCGGTTCGTTCGTGTCCAACATCGGCACCTGGATGCAGCGGGTGGCCCAGGACTGGCTGGTGCTCGAGCTGTCGCACGGCTCGGCCCTGGCCGTCGGCATCACCACGGGCCTGCAGTTCCTGCCCATGCTGCTGCTCAGCCCGTACGGCGGCCTGATGGCGGACCGTTTCGACAAGCGGGCGGTCCTCAAGATCACCCAGGCCTGGCTGGCACTCTGCGCCGCCGTCCTGGGCATCCTGGCCATCACCGGTGTAGCCCAGACCTGGCACGTCTACCTGATCGCCTTCGCCTTCGGTATCGGCACGGCGTTCGACAACCCGGCGCGGCAGTCCTTCGTCTCCGAGGTCGCCGGCCCCGAGCACCTCGCCAACGCGATCGGCCTCAACTCCGCGACCTTCAACGCTGCCCGGATCGTGGGCCCTGCCGTCGCGGGGCTGGTGATCGCCGCGTACGGGTCCGGCTGGGCGATCCTGTCCAACGCCGTCACCTACGCCGCCTTCATCACCGCCCTGCTGCTGCTCGACCCGACCAGGCTCACCACGGTGAAGCCAACGGTGCGGGGCAAGCGGCAGATCCGGGAGGGGCTCGCCTACGTCCGGCGGCGTCCCGACCTGCTGCTGGTGCTGGGCACGGCGTTCTTCGTCGGCACGTTCGGGATGAACTTCCAGATGACCTCGGCGCTGATGGCCCAGCAGGAGTTCCACCGCGGCGCGCAGCAGTACGGCATCCTCGGCACGTTCATGGCCGTCGGCTCGCTGGCCGGGGCGCTGCTCGCGGCCCGTCGCCGCTCGGCTCCCCGCGGACGGTTCGTGGTCGGGATGGCGATCGTCTTCGGTCTGGTCGAGATCGCCGCCGGGCTGATGCCCACCTACTGGTCGTACGCGGCGGTCCTGCCGCTGCTCGGACTGGTCGCGCTGCTCACCCTGACCGCCGCGAACGCCTCGGTCCAGCTCGGCGCCGACTCGCGGCTGCGGGGGCGGGTGATGGCGCTCTACATGATGGTGCTGATGGGCGGGACGCCGATCGGTGCGCCGTTGCTCGGCTGGGTCGGTCAGGTCTTCGGCGCTCGATGGACCCTGATCGGCGGCGGCGGGCTGAGCGTGCTGGGCGTGCTGCTGACGATCGCGCTGGTCGCCCGCCGGCAGAACCTGCACCTGGTCGCGTCCCGGCACCCGCACCCCCACGTCAGCCTGGAGCGCCGCGCGGCCTGAGGGCTAGGGTCGGCAGCATGAGCGACCCGGTCGTCACCGTGCGCGGCACGGCCTCGCTGGAGTGCCCGCCCGACCTGGCCACGCTCAGCTTCACCGTGCACCGCGCCGCCAGCAGCGCGGCCGAGGTGCACGACGCGCTGGCGGTGGCCGTCGCCGAGCTCGGCGACCAGGTGGAGCGCTTCCGACCGGCGTTGGAGCAGTCGAGCAGCGGCGGGCTGCACGTCGCGCCGGTGTTCAGCAGTCCCAAGGGCGCCCGGCTGACCGGCTACCGGGGCAGCTACACCGCGACCCTGGTGGTGGCCGACTTCGACGCCCTCGCGCCGCTGGTCCAGGCGGTCACGGCCGTGCCCCGGCTGGAGATCGACGGACCCTGGTGGTCGCTCCGTCCGCACAGCCCCTGGCCGCGACAGGCGCGGCTGGACGCGATCAGCGACGCTCGTCGACGGGCCGACGACTACGCCGCCGCCTTCGGGGCCACCCTGACCAGCGTCGTCGAGGTGTCCGACCTCGACGGCGGCTACGAGGGTGCGCCAGCCGGGGCCCCGCGACGGTTCGCCCTGGCCCAGAAGGGGCCAGGGGAGCAGCCCGAGCTCGACTTCGAGCCCGCACCGCAGACCGTGCACGGCACGGTGACCGTCCGGTTCACCATGTCCGCGCCCGTGCTGGACCCCACGCCCTGAAGATCGACCCCGAGACGAGCCTTTTGGGGCTTTGCAGCCCGAATCAGCCGATCTCCGGGTCGGTTTTCAGGGCGCAACCCCGCTGCCACCTGCTGGGCCACGTCGTCTGGCGGTAACAAGCGCTGAGATAGATTCCGGCTATGTTCGCCAAGGTCCTCGTAGCCAACCGGGGTGAGATCGCCGTACGCGCCTTCCGGGCCGCGTACGAGCTCGGAGCCCAGACCGTCGCGGTGTTCCCTTGGGAGGACCGCAACGCGGTCCACCGGATCAAGGCGGACGAGGCGTACACGATCGGCGAGCGCGGACACCCCGTGCGCGCCTATCTCGACATCGAGGAGATCATCCGGGCCGCGCAGGAGTCCGGCGCCGACGCGATCTATCCCGGCTACGGCTTCCTGAGCGAGAACCCGGACCTGGCGCGGGCCTGCGACGCTGCTGGCATCACGTTCATCGGCCCGCCCGCCGACGTGCTGCAGCTGGCCGGCAACAAGGTCCGGGCACTCCAGGCCGCCAAGGCCGCGGGCATCCCGACGCTCAAGTCGACCCCGCCCTCGGCCGACCTCGACGAGCTGCTCGCCGGCGCGGAGGAGATCGGCTTCCCCGTCTTCGTCAAGGCGGTCGCCGGTGGCGGCGGTCGTGGCATGCGCCGGATCGACGACCCCAGCCAGCTGCGGGAGCTCGTCGGCTCGGCGATGCGCGAAGCCGAGGGGGCGTTCGGCGACCCGACCGCCTTCATCGAGCAGGCCGTCGGCCGACCGCGGCACATCGAGGTGCAGATCCTCGCCGATACCGCGGGCACCACGATGCACCTGTTCGAGCGCGACTGCTCGGTGCAACGGCGGCACCAGAAGGTGATCGAAATCGCTCCGGCCCCGCACATCAGCGACGAGCTGCGGGCCGCGCTGTGCGCCGACGCGGTGAAGTTCGCCGAGTCGATCAGCTACTCCTGTGCCGGCACGGTGGAGTTCCTGGTCGAGACCGAGGGGCCGCGCGCCGGCCAGCACGTCTTCATCGAGATGAACCCGCGGATCCAGGTCGAGCACACGATCACCGAGGAGATCACCGACGTCGACCTGGTTCAGGCGCAGATGCGGATCGCGGCCGGGGAGACGCTGGCCGACCTCGAGCTGAGCCAGGACCGCGTCCGGATCAACGGTTCGGCGCTGCAGTGCCGGATCACCACCGAGGACCCGGCCAACGGCTTCCGGCCTGACACCGGCACCATCACGGCCTACCGCTCCGCCGGTGGCGCCGGGGTCCGGCTGGACGGCGGCACGGTCGACACCGGCGTGGAGGTGAGCGCCTACTTCGACTCGATGCTGGTCAAGCTGATCTGCCGCGGCCGGACCTTCCCGACCGCGGTCGCGCGAGCCCGCCGCGCCCTGGCCGAGTTCCGGATCCGCGGCGTCAGCACCAACATCCCCTTCCTGCAGGCAGTCCTGGAGGACCCCGACTTCCTGGCCGGCGACGTCTCCACCGCGTTCATCGAGGAACGCCCCGAGCTGCTCACCACGCACGCGCCCGCGGACCGCGGCACCCGGCTGCTGCGGTGGCTGGCCGAGGTCACGGTCAACCAGCCGAACGGGCCCGCCCCGACCCTGCTCGACCCAGGCGTCAAGCGGCCGGCCGGCATCGACCTGGCCAAGCCCTCGCCGCAGGGCTCGCGGCAGCGGCTGCTCGCGCTCGGACCCGAGGGGTTCGCGGCCGACCTGCGCGCGCGGGTCGGGGTCGAGGTCACCGACACCACCTTCCGGGACGCGCACCAGTCGCTGCTGGCCACCCGCGTCCGCACCAAGGACCTGTTGCGGATCGCCCCGTACGTGGGCCGGATGACCCCGGAGCTGTTCAGCGTCGAGTGCTGGGGCGGCGCGACGTACGACGTGGCGCTGCGCTTCCTGTCCGAGGACCCGTGGGAGCGGCTGGACGCGCTTCGCTACAACATGCCCGGACTCGCGCTGCAGATGCTGCTCCGCGGTCGCAACACCGTCGGCTACACGCCGTACCCGACCAAGGTCACCACCTCGTTCGTGGCCGAGGCGGCACAGACCGGCATCGACATCTTCCGCATCTTCGACGCGCTGAACGACGTCGAACAGATGCGACCGGCGATCGAGGCCGTCCGCGAGACCGGGACGACCGTGGCCGAGGTCGCGCTCTGCTACTCCGGGGACCTCAACAACCCAGGCGAGGACCTCTACACCCTCGACTACTACCTGCGGCTGGCCGAGCAGATGGTCAAGGCCGGTGCACACATCCTGGCGATCAAGGACATGGCCGGGCTGCTGCGCCCGCCCGCCGCGGCCACGCTGGTCACGGCGCTGCGGGAGAACTTCGACCTGCCGGTGCACCTGCACACCCACGACACCGCCGGCGGCCAGCTCGCCTCGCTGCTGGCTGCGGTCGGGGCCGGCGTGGACGCGGTGGACGTGGCCAGCGCGCCGATGGCCGGCACCACCAGCCAGCCGCCCGCCTCAGCCCTGGTCGCGGCGCTCGAGCACACCGGACGCGCGACCAACCTCGACCTGCGCGCGGTGATGGACCTCGAGCCGTACTGGGAGGCCATGCGCAAGGTCTACCGCCCGTTCGAGTCCGGGCTGCCCAGCCCGACCGGCCGGGTCTACGACCACGAGATTCCCGGCGGCCAGCTGTCCAACCTGCGCCAGCAGGCGATCGCGCTCGGGCTGGGAGAGAAGTTCGAGCAGATCGAAGCCATGTACACCGCGGCCAACCAGATCCTGGGCCGGCCGACCAAGGTGACGCCGTCGTCCAAGGTGGTCGGCGACCTGGCTCTGCAGCTGGTGGCCGTCGGTGCCGACCCGAAGGACTTCGCCGAGCACCCGCAGAACTACGACATCCCCGACTCCGTCGTCGGCTTCCTCTCCGGCGAGCTGGGCGACCCGCCCGGTGGCTGGCCCGAGCCGTTCCGGACCAAGGCGCTGCAGGGACGTACGGCTCCGGTCCGCGAGACCGACCTGGCCGAGGACGACTCCGCCGCGCTCGACGTCGAGGGCCGGGTCCGCCGCGAGACGCTCAACCGGCTGCTCTTCCCCGGCCCGACGAAGGAGTACCTGACCGCCCGCGAGACGTACGGCAACGTGTCCCGGCTCGACACGCTCGACTACCTGTACGGGTTGCAGCCGGGTGAGGAGCACACGGCGCGGATCGGTCGCGGCGTCAGCCTGATCCTCGGCCTGGAGGCGATCGGCAGCCCCGACGAGCGCGGCATGCGGACGGTGATGTGCACCATCAACGGCCAGCTGCGTCCGATCCGGGTCCGCGACACCTCGATCAAGGTCGACGTCAAGGTGGCCGAGAAGGCCGACCCCACCCGGCCCGGCCACGTCGCCGCCCCGTTCGCAGGGGTGGTGAGCGTCAAGGCCGCGGAGGGCGACACGGTCGAGGCGGGCGAGACCGTGGCCACCATCGAGGCGATGAAGATGGAGGCGGCGATCACCGCTTCGGTCGCCGGGACGGTCTCCCGGCTGGCCATCGGCTCGATCACCCAGGTCGAGGGCGGCGACTTGGTGCTGGTCATCGATCCCGCTCCCTGAGCCTGTGGAAGGGCCGACGTGTCAGAACTCAGTTGTCCCATGGGACAACTGAGTTCTGACAACTCGGGAAGTTACCCGGCGTAGAAGCCGACGAGGTCGGGGACCGGGCGGCCGAGCGAGGGGGCGACCGAGGCCCACGGGACAAAGCCGTCCAGCCAGCTGGCCAGGGCGTTCACCATCTCCTGCTGCTCGGTCGTCTTGATCTGAGGCATGGCCGAGCGGTAGGCGCCCGCCATGGCCAGCGCCGTCTCGTACGGGTGCCAGCCGACGGTCAGGCCGGCGACCGGCAACAGGTTGAGGCTGGCGGTGCTGCCGAGCAGGTGCCGCAGCCCGACCGAGGACGACACGCCGCCGCGGGCGAGGGCGAAGTCGAGGTCGTCGAGGGACTGGGACGTGAGGGCCAGTCGGGTCGACCCCCAGGCGATGTCGGCCACGATCGTCTCCAGCACCCGCCAGGTCGCGCCCGCTCGCTCCGGCGCCACGTACGCCCCGGCCAGCAGCACCTCGACGTCGTGCGGTTCCGGCTGGGTCGGCGAGATCACCTGGACGGTCGGCGGTCGGCGAAAGATCGGTCCGAGCTTGGAGAGCAGGCCCGACCGGGCCTCGTCCGGGGCGGGCGCGAACGCCTTGGTCGCCACCTCGCGCAGGTGGGCGGCCTTGTCGGTGGAGGCGCCGGAGATGCCGCGCACCTCCTCGATGCCGACCGCGTACAAGCGCAGCTCGCCCATGGCCGCCACGCTAGTACGCCCGCGTTCGCGCCGGGCCCATAACCTGGAGGGATGAACCCCCGGGCGCGTCGGCTGATCGTCTCGGGTGTGCTCGCCGCGCTGGTCGTGATCGTGGTCGTCAGCGCGCTCTGGGGTCAGCTCCGCTGACGCTTGCGGTTGCCTGCGCTGTGGCCGTTTCCTGAGCCTGTCGACGGGAAGCGGACGGCTTTCCTCGCGTACGCTCCTGCCATCATGGCGCGCGCGAAGGGGTCCCGACCGGCCGGTGGTGCGCTGGGGGCGGCGTTACTGGCGCTGTTCCTGGCCGGCGGCCTGCCCACCGTCGCGGCCGCCAAGGACAAGGTCGCGTTCACGATGCGCGACGACCGGATCACCGAATCCTCAGGCCTGGTGCGCGACACGGCGGCACAGCTCTACTGGACGGTCAACGACTCCGGCTCCTCGGGCGTCGTCTACGGCGTCACCGCGAGCGGCGCGGTACGGGGCACGCTCCGCTATCGCGCGCCGGTGCAGGACGTCGAGGCGGTGGCGTTGCACGACAACCGTCTCTACGCCGCCGACATCGGCGACAACGACGAGAAGCGCGACCAGGTCACGGTCTACTACTTCCTCAACCCGCGGGCCAACGGACTGACCGTCACCTACAACGCCTACGACTTCCGCTATCCCGACGGCGCCCACGACGCCGAGACCCTGCTGGTCGATGGCGCCGGCCGGCTCTACCTGGTGACCAAGGGCGCGACCGGCGGCATCTACGTCGCGCCGAAGGAGCCCTCGCGCGACGAGGTCAACGTGCTGCGCAAGGTCGCCGACGCACCGGCCCTGGTCACCGACGGCGTGTTCCTGCCCGGGGACGACCAGATCGCCCTGCTGACCGCCTCCTCCGTCGAGGTGCTCGACGCCGGAACCTACCGCACGGTGGCCACCGCACCCCTCCCGGCCGTACGGCAGCCCGAGTCCCTTGCGGTGAACCTGGCCGGCAACGGCTTGCTGGTGGGCACCGAAGGCACCAACAGCAAGGTGTATGCGGTCGCCATCCCGACCGCGGCCAGCGCCACCCCGTCCGCCACGCCGACGGCCTCCTCCGCGCCCGGCGACACCGATGACTCCGGCGACACCGACGCCGCGACCCCGACCGCCCAGGCTCGCCGCGGCACCTACCTCGCCGTCGGGCTGGCCGCCCTGGTCGCGATCGTCGCCGGCGTCGTGGTCGGCGTCGTCCGCAAGCCCTGAGCTCGGCGCCCTCAGCTTGTGGTGCGTTGGGTCAGGCCAGGCGCTCGACCACCCAGTCGATGCAGGCGGTCAGCCGGCTGATGTCGTCGGGCTCCACGTTGGGGAACATGCCGACCCGCAGCTGGTTGCGGCCGAGCTTGCGGTAGGGCTCGGTGTCGACGACGCCGTTGGCCCGGAGGGTGGCGGCGATGGCCTTCGCGTCGACGCCCTCGAAGTCGATCGTCGCCACCACCGGCGAGCGGTAGGCCGGTTCAACGAACGGCACGGCGTACGGCGACGCCTCGGCCCAGGGGTAGATCCGACTGGCGGAGTCGGCGGTCCGGGCGGCGGCGTAGGCCAGCCCGCCCTGCTCGAGCAGCCAGCCCAGCTGGTCGTCGAGCAGGAACAAGGTGGCGATCGCCGGCGTGTTCAGGGTCTGGTCGAGCCGGGAGTTGGTCAGCGCGACCTGCAGGCTGAGGCTTTCGGGGATCCAGCGGTCCGAGGCGGCGACTCTCCCCGTCCGGTCGACGGCGGCGGGGGAGAGCAAGGCGATCCAGAGCCCGCCCTCAGAACCCAGGCTCTTCTGCGGCGCGAAGTAGTAGACGTCGGTGGCGGACACGTCGACCGCGACCCCGCCGGCGGCGGAGGTGCCGTCGACCACGACCAGCGCGCCCTCATCGACGCCGTCGATCCGCCGGACGGGGGCCAGTGCGCCGGTGGAGGTCTCGTTGTGGGCCCAGGCGTACGTGTCGGCGCCGGCCACCGCCTCGGGCAAGGCCACCGAACCAACGGCGGCGGTGGTCACGGTCGGCTCGGCCAGGTAGGGCGCGGCCGCGGCAGCCGCGACGAACTTGGCCGAGAACTCTCCGAAGCTCGCGTGCGCGCTCTGCCGCTCGATCAGCGAGCCGACGGCGACGTCCCAGAAGGTGGTCGACCCGCCGTTGCCCAGCACCACCTCGTAGCCGTCGGGGACGGCGAACAGCTCGGCCAGCCGGGAGCGGACGCTGCCGACCAGGTTCTTGACCGGCGCCTGCCGGTGCGACGTCCCCAGCAGGGCCGCGCCCCGGTCGGCCAGCGCGGCGACGGAGGCGGCGCGGATCTTGGCCGGACCGCAGCCGAAACGGCCGTCGGTAGGCAGCAGGTCGGCGGGAATCTTGAGCGCGGTCACGGTCGTCGATTCTTCCACGCGGCCCGAGCGTCGCCCGCCGGTTAGCCGCCGCCTGGAAGGATGGCCGGTATGCCGGATCTTGCGCAGGAACGCGTCGACTACGCGGGCGAACAGCTGCTGGAGAGCGAGGTGCCGGCCGAGCCGTACGCGTTGTTCGACCGCTGGCTCGCTGCGGCCTTCCAGGCCAAGGCGGACGGTCTGCTGCCCGAACCCACCGCCATGGTCGTGGCCACCAGCGCCGACGGCCGACCGAGCGCCCGTACGGTGCTGCTCAAGGAGGTGGGACCGTCCGGCTTCACCTTCTTCACCAACTACGACTCGCGTAAGGGCGCCGAGCTCGCCACGAACGCGGCCGTCGCGCTGCACTTCGGCTGGTACCCGCTGCAGCGCCAGATCCGGGTCGAGGGCACGGCCGCGCACGTCTCGCGCGCAGCGTCCGAGGCCTACTTCGCCGTCCGGCCGCGCGGCTCCCAGATTGGTGCCTGGGCGTCCCGCCAGTCCTCCGACGTCGCTTCCCGCGACGAGCTGAAGGCCGCGTACGCGGAGGTGGAGCGGCGCTTCGCCGACGTGGAGGTGCCCTGCCCGCCGCACTGGGGCGGCATCATCGTCACCCCGACGCTGGTCGAGTTCTGGCAGGGACAGGCCAGCCGGATGCATGACCGCCTCGCCTACCGGCTGCTGCCGGACGGCGGCTGGTCGCTCACCCGCCTGGCTCCCTGAACCCGACTGTCACAGCCCCGCATCTTTTTTCCGGGTGCCCTGTGGATAACTAGTTTGCCCCCCCTTGTGGCACTTAGGGTCGTCGACGGAGCTGGTGCAGCTCGAGTCGACGAGGCAGAGACCTTGGTTCCGAAGGAGAGTGCAACATGGCAGGTCGGGTTCTTTCATCTGAGCTGGCGAAGACGTCGATTCAGCAGATTCAGTCGATCATCAACGGCGGCTTGACCGACCAGATCTCGCAGCTGGACTCGCAGGGGAAGACGTTGTCGGACCCGAACGTGTGGGACGGGCCGTTGGCGGAGAAGTTCCGTAGTGGCACCTGGCCGGAGACGAAGTCGGCGTTGGACAAGGCCCTGTCGGAGCTAGAAGAGCTGCGTGGTCAGCTGCAGCAGATCTCCACGAACATCATGTCCGCGGGTGGCGGCAGCTGATCGGATTCTGGCGGTCGGGGGGCAGTGATGGCTGATCTCGGTGTGATCGAGGCTGACGTCGTCTTTGACGTCGGGGTCGCGGACGCGTTGATCGCGAAGTTCGAGGCGGCGGCGGTCGCAGTCGAGGGTCAGGCGGGGTCCCGGTTGTCGTGGCAGATCACGGCTCAGATTGATTTTGCGGGTCATTTCTCGAAGGTCTTCGCGGCCAATGCCGCTGTGGCGGCCGGTGACGCGGTGGAGCTGTGTGCCCGCCTGCGCGAGGTGACGACGGGGGCGCGTCTGCTGAAGGAGGAGGCGCGCAAGGAGCAGCAGCGGCGGGAGACGGCGCGGGCGTGGCAGTCCGAGCACGACGCACGCAGCAACTGGGACAAGGTCGGCGACTTCTTCTCCGGCGGGGACGATCCGCCGGTGGGGCCCCCGGCGGCAGAGCCGACCATCCCCGTCTCGGCGCCGGTGAACCGGAGCCGGGAGACCCCGGCGCCCGGGTCTGGTGGTAGTAGCGGTGGCGGGACGTCGTCGGCGCGTCCGGCGGACCTGCGGACCTTTGCCACAGGTTCGACGGGCGCCAACGACGAGCTGCGGCCGCAGCCAGTGGTCCTCCGGGCCGCGCTGACCAGCTTCGACCAGTCGTGCCAGTGGGGCCGGTTGGACGCCTGGGGAGTGGCGGCCGGGTTCGAGCGGTGGCTGGCCGCCAACGACGAGGACGTCCGTTGGGCCTCGACCCTGGCGACGGCGTTTGCCGCGGCCGGTGGGGATCATGCGGTCTCCACCGTGTCGAACAACGCGCTGTCGGCGGCGTTGAAGGCGGCGCACGTCGACGCCTCGCGTGAGGATCTGGTGATCGAGGCGCCGCAGGCGCACGGAAACCCCCCGACGACGGGCTATGCGAACGATCCGGTGAACACCGCGACCGGCAACTTCGTCGAAAACGAGACGGACCTGTCCTTTCCCGGAGCGGCCTCTGGCCTCGCGCTCACCCGGTGCTACAACTCGGCCGACCTGAGCGGGGGAGCGTTCGGGCCGGGCTGGTCGTCGTGGTCGGAGGCCGGGCTGGTGTTCGACAGCGGGCAAGGGGTGGCGAGGTTCCGGCTGCCGGACGGCCGCGTGATCGTGTTCTCGCGGCTCGGTACGGGCTGGGACCGCGCGGTCGGTGAAGCTCTGTGGCTGACCGGCGACGAGAACGCCCTCCAGGTCACCGACAACGCCGGCGGCTGGTGGCGGTTCGACCTCGACGGCACGCTGCTCGCCGCGGGCACAGGTCCGGAAAGTGACGGCAACGCCGTTCGGCTGCACCGAGATCCAGCCGGACGGCTCGCGGGGTTGGCGCACGGCCGCGGCCGCTACGTCGACCTCGACTGGGGCACCGTCGCCGGTGCCGAGCGGCTCGTGGCCGCCGCCGCGTCGGACGGACGGAGCGTCAGCTACCGCTACGACGAGGCCGGTCGGCTGATTGCCGCCACCGGTCCGGCCGGCACCCGTTCGTACGGCTGGGACCCCGCCGGTCTGGTGGTGAGCGTGACCGATGCCGATGGTGTGGTCGAGGTGGAGAACGTCTATGACGGTCAGCGCCGGGTGGTGTCGCAGCGGTCCCCGTTCGGTCGGGTGACGCGGTTCGCGTATCTCCCCGGCCGGGTGACGGTGGTTTCGGACGAGGACGGGAACCGGTCGAACACGTGGATCGCGGACGAGCGGGGCCGCCTGGTCGGGGTGGTCGACGCCGAGGAGCAGCGGCAGTCGACCTCCTATGACCGGTACGGCAACCCGGTGCTGTTGACCGAGCGCGATGGTGCGGCGACCGTGCATCAGTACGACGGTCGGGGTCGGCGGGTCCGGACGGTGACCCCGTCCGGTGCGGACGTGACCTACGGCTATGACGAGCTTGACCGGGTCACCACGGTGGTGGCGGAGCAGGGTGCGGTCACCGAGTACACGTACGAGGGTGAGCAGCGGAACCCGTCGAGGATCGTGGATCCGGAGGGTGGGCTGACCCGGCTCGTCTGGTCCGACGGTCTGTTGACCAAGATCGTCGACCCGACCGACGTCGTCGTCCGCTTCTCCCACGACCAGCACGGCGACCTGATCGGCACCACGAACGCCGAGGGGCAGACCGCTCGGCTGGAGCGGGACGCGTGGGGTCGGGTAACTGCGGCGGTCACTCCGTCGGGTCACCGCACGCTATTTACCTGGGACCCGACGTCCGGGTCGTTGGTGCAGCGGCAGGATCCGGACGGCGCGGTGTGGCGGTATGAGCACACGGTCGCTGGCCGGTTGACCGCGACGGTGGATCCGCTCGGGGCTCGGACGTCGGTCGAGTACGGCGTGTACGGCGAGGAGGCGCGGACGGTCGACCCGTTGGGTCGGGCGGTCACCCGCCAGCTGGACGATCTGGGACGGGTGGCGTCTGTTGAGCTGCCGGACGGTTCGTCGTGGCGGTTTGTGCATGACTCGTTGTCGCGGCTGGTGGCGACGACGGACCCGACCGGCAGCATCTGGTCGCGGGCTTACGACCCGGCCGGTCGGCTGGTAGCCACCGTCGACCCGACCGGGGTGCGGGTGGGGGTCGGGTTCGACCAGGCGGGCAGCCAGGTCGAGGTCGCCGACGGTGCCGTCTCGTCGACGACCGGGTTCGACCCGTTGGGGCGGCTCACCTCGGTGGGTCAGGTGGACGGAACGGCTGCGGTCTACACCTACGACCGGTGCGGACGCCCGGTGGAGGCGCTTAATGCGGACGGCGGGCTGACGCGGATTGTCCGGGACCCGGCGGGGCGGCCGATATCGGTGACCAGCCCGTCAGGAGCGACGACGCGGTACGGCTACGACCGCTGCGGTCGGCTGGTCACGGTGACCGACCCGCTTGGCGGGACGGTGACGGTCGGCTATGACGTCGACGGTCAGGCCGTGACGCAGACGTTGGCGACAGGTGAGGTGGCGCGGTCGCGCTTCGACGCCTGCGGCCGGTTGGTGGAGCACACCGCGCCGGGGGTCGGGATGAGCGGCTGGGTTTACGACCTGGCCGGTCGGGTCGTGGAGTGGGTCAACCCGCAGACGGGCCGCTCGACCTACCGCTACGACGCGGCCGGGCAGCTGGTGTCGGCGACCGACGGCAACGGCGGGGTCACCACGTACCGCTCGGATGTGCTGGGTCGGACGGTAGAGGTCGTCAACCCGTTGGGTGGGGTGACCCGGCGGGAGTTCGACGCGATGAACCGCTGCATCGCCGAAACCGACCCGTTGGGTCGGACCACCACCGCCGGCTATGACGCCGCCGGACGGCTGGCTTGGCAGGAGTCTCCGGACGCGTCGGACCACGTGGACCTGTGACGCATCGGGTCGGGCCGCCACGATGGCGGTCGACGGGCGGACGGTGACCGCGTTGACCCGAGACCTACGGCGCCGGACGGTGCGGATCAGCGAGAGCTCGGATCCGTCGGGTCGGGTGTGTGAGCATGAGCTGGAGTGGAACCGTCGTGGGCAGCTGGTCCGCCGCACCCGCGGCGACCGTTCGGTCGAGTGGACCTACGACGCCGACGGCCGGCGCACCTCGATGAGCACGCCGGACGGGTCGACCACCGCCTACGGGTATGACGCTGCGGGTCGGCTGGTGTGGCTGGACCACACGACGTTGGGTCGGGCAGCGTTCGACCGGGACGCGGCGGGCCGGCTGGTGTCGGCGGTGGCGGGTGGGTTGATCCAGTCCTGGGAGCACCGGGACGGTTTCGTTGTTGCGCACATCATCACCGACGGTGATGGTGCGACGCGGACCGAGATCGGCCGCGACGAGCAGGGGCGTGTCACCCGGGTCGCCAAGGGTGATGGTGTTGACCTGTCTGTGACCGAGTACGGCTACGACGGCGCCTGTCAGCTGATCGAGTCGCGGACCCGGGCTGGGATCGGGACGGCGACTGGCCGTTGGGCCTACGACGCGGCCGGGAGGCTGGTGACGGAGACGATCGACAACCAGGTCGACGCTGCGACCGGTCCGACGGGTCCGCAGGTGACACGGCATGTCTACGACCTGGTCGGCCAGTTGTTGTCGACGGTCGACGCGGCCGGTTTGCACACTCGCTACAGCTATGACGGTGCGGGGCGGCGGACGTGGTCGCGCCGGAGTGACGGCACGGCGCGGGAGTTCCGGTGGAACCCGTCCGGCTACCTGGCCGGGATCGTCCGCCACGACCGCGACCGGGTCCGGAAGATCACCGTCCACGCCGATGCGTTGGGTGAGCTGGCCAGCGTCGACGGGACGGAGTTCTTCTGGGACACCGCCGGCTATGCGGGCGC
>NZ_CAXTHG010000034.1:0-2516 GCF_964244005.1 uncultured Friedmanniella sp.
CACTCATGATCAACACCTCTCAGTCAGGTGTTGCACCAATTCCTTGAATCTGAGAGCGCTCAGATTGACCCGCTGCGCCAGGTCGAGGCGAGTTCTGAGGGAAGCCGCTCACGAAGCGTCGTGGAGCAGCCGTTGCTCGCGCTCGACGAAGGTGTCGGTGAGGCCGGTGGCGTCGTTGTGGTGGGCCCAGTCGAGCGTCTCGGCGGCGGTGTCGGCGGCCGAGCGGAAGACCAGGCCCGCGGCGAGCGCGGCTGAGGAGTCGATCGCGTCCTGTGGGATCTGGTCTTCGGGGTACCAGAGCGGACGCTCCTCCTGCTCCCAGTCGGTCAGGGCCGCGTCGAGGTAGGCCTCGTCGGTCACCGGAAGGAGCTCGATGTCCTCCGGTCCGGCGCCGAGGACGGCCAGGCAGGCGTCCACGACCTGACGCAGCGTGTCGGGCCGGCCCGGACCGACGGTGTTGAACGTGCCGCCGCGGCCGGCGGCCAGCAGCTGCAGCACCCAACGCGTGATGTCCCGGGCGTCGGAGTACTGCACCGGCCGGTCGGGGTCGCCCGGCAGCAGCACCGTGCGCGGCAGCGTGCCGGCCAGCGCCCCCGCGAGCCGCACCGGCCACCAGGTGTAGCGCTGCGACGGGTCGCGAGGGCCGACCATGATCCCGACCCGCGGGAACAGTGCCGGGCCGGCGAAGTGCCTAGAGACCGCCGCCTCGCCCGCCAGCTTGGCCAGCGACCGCTCCTGCAGCACGTCGGAGTCCGGCTCGACCCCGGCCCGCCGGACAGGCGCGCTCTCGTCGGGCACCGGCGGGCCGGACGGCGCGTAGACGCTCATGCCCGACACGTACGCGTAGCCGCCGACCGCCCCTGACAGCAGCCGGGCAGTCGCCGCCACCGCCGGGGCGCCAGGGCGGGTGTCGGTATAGGTGTCGAACACCCCGTCCCACTCCCGACCCCGCAGCGCGGAGAGATCGTCCGTCCGGTCCCCCACCAGCACCTCGACGCCGGCCGCCGGGGCCTTGCCCGACCGGCTCAGCACGCTCACCTCGTGACCAGCGGCCAAGGCCTCGACGACCGCGTGGTATCCGAGGAACCCGCCGCCGCCCAGAACCAGGAGTCGCATGCTGCGGACCCTAGCGCGGGCGCCTCGCGGGCGCCCTCCCCGGGGAGCAGCAGCGGGCCGGGTTATCGTGGCCGGGCCAAGACGCGGGAGTCCGACGGGATCGGGCTGAGAGGGTGGCTGCCGGCCACCGACCGCCTGAACCTGACCCGGGTCATGCCGGTGGAGGAAGTGGGCCCGCATGCCTGATGTCACGTCCCCTGCGACGGCGCTGGCCATCACACCCGCCGAGGTGGCCGGCGTGCTCACCGCTGTCCGCGAGCGACATCCGCTGGTGCACTGCATGACCAACATCGTGGTCGCCGGCTTCACCGCGAACGTCCTGCTCGCGGTCGGTGCGGCCCCAGCCATGGTGGAGAACGACCAGGAGGCCGCCGAGTTCGCCGCCATCGCCGACGCCCTGCTGGTCAACCTCGGCACCCTGTCGGCCGAGACCGCGCGGGCGATGCGGCTGGCGTCTGCGTCGGCGCGGAGGCACGAGCGGCCCTGGGTCCTCGACCCGGTCGCCGTCGGCGCGATGCGTTTCCGGACCGACCTGTCGGCCGAGCTCCTCGAGCAGGGTCCGGCGGTCATCCGGGGCAACTCCTCGGAGGTGCTCAGCCTGGCCGGCGCTGCCGGGGCCGGTCGGGGTGTCGACAGCACCGTCGGCTCCGAGGCCGCGATCGACATCGCGCGCGAGCTGGCCGTCCGGACCGGCGCCGTCGTGGCCGTGAGCGGTGCTGTCGACTACCTGACCGACGGCACGGACCTCGTCGAGGTGCACACCGGACACCCCCTGATGACCCAGGTCACCGGCGTCGGCTGTGCGCTCGGCGCCCTGGTCGCGGCCTGCTGCGGAACCGGCGCTCCCCCGCTGCTGGCCGCCGCGGCGGCGACCACCATCCTCACCGTCGCCGCCGAGGAGTCGGCGGCGGTCAGCGCCGGTCCCGGCTCGTTCGCGGTGGGGTTGCTCGACGCCCTGGCCAACCTCGACGAGCAGACGATCGAGAGCCGCGTCCGGGCCCGCGAGGACGCCCGGTGAGGGACTACCTCGACCTCTACCTGGTCACCGACACCGCGCTGTGCGGTCCTCGCGGCGTGGCGGAGACCGTCCGGTCGGCGCTGAAGGGTGGCGTCACCGCGGTCCAGGTGCGAGAGCCGGACGCGTCGGCGCGCGAGCTCTGTGCCCTCGCTCTGGCCGTCCGCGAGGTGCTGGCGGCCACCGGCGTGCCGATGATCGTGAACGACCGCCTCGACGTCGCCCTGGCCGTGCGTGCTGACGGGGTGCATCTCGGCCAGTCGGACCTGCCGGTCGCGGACGCACGCCGGCTCGCCGGCCCGGGCCGCCCTGGGTGCGCTTCGGTCGGCCTCGCACCGGCCGGCGTTCTGGCTGCTCGTCGGCGGCTTCGCGATCTGCGGCGCGT
>NZ_CAXTHG010000034.1:2526-45956 GCF_964244005.1 uncultured Friedmanniella sp.
CGCACGCCGGCTCGCCGGCCCGGGCTTCCTCATCGGGCTGTCGGTCTCCACCCGCGAGCAGGTCGCGCAGGCGTCCGCCCTGCCACCCGGCACGGTGGACCACCTCGGCGTCGGCCCGGTCTTCGCCACAGCCACCAAACCCGAGGCCGCATCGCCGCTCGGGCTGGCCGGGACGGCTGAGCTGGTGGGGCTGAGCCGCCTGCCCTGCGTCGCCATCGGCGGCATCCAGACAGCGAACGCGGCCGACGTCAGGACTACCGGCGTGGCCGGCATCGCCGTCGTCTCGGCCGTCTGCGCCGCCCCGGACCCCGCAGCGGCAGCGGTCGCGCTGTGTCGGTGACGGCCGTGATCCCCACCGTCCTCACCATCGCGGGAACCGACCCGAGCGGTGGAGCCGGGGTGGCGGCCGACCTCAAGACCTTCGCCGCCCTCGGCGCCTACGGCACGCTCGTGGTCACCGCGGTCACCGCTCAGAGCACCCGCGGGGTGGACGCTGTGCACCAGCTGGACGGGGCGTTCGTCGAGCAGCAGCTGGAGACGCTGCTCGCCGACGTCCGCGTCGATGCGGTGAAGATCGGGATGCTCGGCAGCGCCGGAGTGAACCGGGCCGTCGCCGCCGTGCTGCGCCGGCACCGGCTGCCCTACGTCGTCCTCGACCCCGTCATGGTGGCGACCAGCGGTGACCGGCTGCTGGACGCCGATGCTGTGGCGGCGCTGCGTGAGGAGCTGCTGCCGCTGGCGGACCTCATCACCCCCAACGTGCCCGAGGCCGCCGACCTGCTCGGCATCGCCGAGGCGCGGGACGAGGACGAGATGGCCGTCCAGGCGCGCGACCTGGCCGGACATACCACCCGCGTGCTGCTCAAGGGTGGGCACCTCGGCGGGAGCGAGAGCGTCGACCTGCTCGTCGAGGGCGACACCCTCCTCCGGCTGGCCGCGGAACGCGTCGACACCACCAGCACCCACGGCACCGGCTGCACGCTCTCGGCGGCGATCGCCGCGCTCCGACCGGGCGCACCGGACTGGGCGACCGCCGTCCGCGGCGCCAAGGACTACCTGACCGGCGCGCTCCGGGCGGCCGACCAGCTGCACATCGGGTCCGGTCACGGTCCCCTGCACCACGCCTACGCGCAGCAGGCCCACGCCCGCTGGCCGACCTCGGGCTGACTCACCGCGTCAGGTCGGCGATGCCGTGGCGCAGGATCGACGCGCTCGACGCGGCTGCGGTGTGCTGCGGCTCCCAGGCGAGGGCGTCGAAGGGGCACTCATCCACACAGATGCCGCAGTACATGCACAGGCTCCAGTCGATCTCGAACCGGTCCAGCACGTTCTGCGTACGCACCCGCGTACCGGCCGGCAGGCCGGGCACCGGCTCGGTGTGGGAGTCGATGGTGATGCACCAGCTGGGGCACTCGCGGGCGCACACTATGCAGGAGGTGCAGCTGGCCTCGATCAGCCGGATGGAGCCGTGGTCCGGCGCGAGGCTGGGCTCCGTCACGGACGCCGCCGGCGGGCCCGGCCCCCGACCACCGACTCGGCCACCTCGACCGGGGACGCGGTAGGCGTCTCGGCGTCCCGGTCTCCCCAGACCGCCGGGTCCGGTACGCCGGCGGGCACCATCCGCCGCCGCCCCGGGTTGGCGTCGCTCTCCCCCGGCTCCTTGGCGCCCGGCCACGCGAGCCCGGTCCGGGCGGCCAGCACCTCGTCCTTGCGCATCGGCGTGCCCTCGAGCTCGACGGGCAGCAGCAGCCGCCGCGGGTCGCCGCCGACGAAGTCGACCCCGAACATCTCCGCGGCCTCGCGCTCGTGCCAGCCGGCCCCGGCGTAGAGGTCGCGCACGCTGGCCAGCTGCGGTGCGTCTCGGTCGAGGTCGGTGCTGAGGGTGTAGGTCTGCTGCGGCGCGTCCAGCCGGCGCAGCACCAGCACCACCCGGATCACGTCCTGCCGGCCGATCTCGTCGACCGCCGCGAGCCACTCGAAGAAGGCGAAACCCGCCGCCCGAGCCGCCGCCACCCGCGGTCGCCAGTCCGCCGCCGGTACGGCCTCCACGCCGGGACCGGTCACGCGGCCACCCGCAGCTCGTCCAGCGCCGCCTGCAGCGCGGCCGGCGGCGGCGGGCAGCCGGGGACGTAGACGTCGACGGGCAGCAGCGCGTCCACACCTTTGGTCACCGCGTAGGAGTCCCAGTACGGGCCGCCGGACGAGGCGCAGGCGCCGAGCGAGACCACCGCGGGCGGACGTCCGGAGCGGACGGCGCAAGCGTCGACCAGCGCAACCACCGCGGGTGCGAGCCGGTCGGTGACGGTACCCGACACCACTACGGCCACCCGCGCGCCGTCGGGCAGGTCGGCGACGAGCTCGGCGCCGACCGCCCAGGCCGCGGCCTCGAGCTCGAGGACGCAGCAGGCGAGCCCGACCTCCAGGACGTGCAACGACCCGTCGCCGTACCAGTCCCGCCAGCGCATGGGGAACACCGTAGCCCCGTCCGCGGTTGGGCCAGACGTCACCGACCTTTCTCAGCCGATGGAAGATCCTGGCCGGGGGTAAGGGCAGCCTTATCATGGAGCGCTGAGGGTGGAGCCGTACGTCTCACCACGTTCAGCATCCGGCGGCGCTCCCCGCTCCGAACCATGCTCGGTCGTCGCGCTCGGTACTCACCGTGACGCCCACGTCAAGCGAAAGGCACGTTGTAGTGAAGCAGGTCCACACCCTCGACCGCGTCGTCATCCGGTTCGCCGGGGACTCCGGGGACGGGATGCAGCTGACCGGCGACCGGTTCACCGCCGACTCCGCCGTCTTCGGCAACGACATCTCGACGCTGCCGAACTTCCCGGCCGAGATCCGAGCCCCCCAGGGCACGCTGCCCGGGGTGTCGAGCTTTCAGCTGCACTTCGCCAACTACGACATCATGACCCCGGGCGACCGGCCGGACGTGCTGGTGGCCATGAACCCGGCCGCCCTCAAGGCCAACCTCGCTGACCTGCCGCGGGGCGGCGTGATCATCGCCGACACCGCCGACTTCTCCAAGCGCAACCTCGCCAAGGTCGGCTACGCCGCCAACCCGCTCGAGGACGGCTCGCTGACCGACTACCAGCTGCACGCGCTCGACCTGACCGGCATGACCGTCGAGGCGGTCAAGGAGTTCGGGCTGAGCCGCAAGGACGCCTCCCGGGCCAAGAACATGTTCGCGCTCGGCCTGCTGTCGTGGCTCTACCACCGCCCGACCGAGGGCACGCTCAGCTTCCTGACCCGCAAGTTCGCCTCCAAGCCGGCCATCCGCGACGCCAACGTGACCGCGTTCAAGACCGGTTACGCCTTCGGTGAGACGACCGAGGTGTTCGCCGTCCGCTACGAGGTGGCCCCCGCGCCGATGCCGGCCGGCCGCTACCGCCAGATCAACGGCAACCTCGCCATGGCGTACGGATTGGTCACCGCCGCCCGTAAGGCCGACCTGCCGCTGTTCCTCGGCGCATACCCGATCACGCCCGCCTCGGACGTGCTGCACGAGCTGAGCAAGCACAAGCGGTTCGGCGTGACGACCTTCCAGGCCGAGGACGAGATCGCTGGGGTCGGCGCCGCGCTGGGCGCGAGCTTTGCCGGCCACCTCGGCGTCACGACCAGCTCGGGGCCCGGGATCGCGCTCAAGGCCGAGACCATCGGGCTGGCGGTGATGACCGAGCTGCCGCTGGTCATCGTTGACGTGCAGCGTGCCGGCCCGAGCACGGGGATGCCGACCAAGACCGAGCAGTCGGACCTGCTGCAGGTGATGTTCGGCCGCAACGGCGAGGCGCCCGTCCCGGTGCTCGCCGCCCAGTCACCCTCGGACTGCTTCGACACCGCGATCGAGGGTGTCCGGATCGCCATCAAGTACCGCACGCCGGTGTTCCTGCTCTCCGACGGCTACATCGCGAACGGCGCCGAGCCCTGGCACGTACCCGACCTGAGCGCCATCCCGCCGATCGACCCCGGTTTCGCGACCGAGGCCAACGGCGTGGACGCCAAAGGTCAGCCCGTCTTCCTGCCCTACCTCCGCGATCCCGAGACCCTGGCCCGCCCGTGGGCCAAGCCCGGCACCACCGGGATGCAGCACCGGATCGGCGGCATCGAGAAGGCCAAAGACACCGGCGCCGTCTCCTACGACCCGGCCAACCACGAAGAGATGGTCCGGACCCGCCAGGCCAAGGTCGACGGCATCGTCCGCGACATCCCCGACCTGGTCGTCGACGACCCTTCCGGTGAGGCCCGCGTCCTGGTGCTCGGCTGGGGCTCCACGTACGGTCCGATCACCGCCGCGGCCCGTAGGGTGCGGACGGGCGGCCGCGCCGTCGCCCAGACCCACCTGCGTCACCTGAACCCGTTCCCAGCCAACCTGGGAGAGATCCTGCGTGGCTACGACCGGGTGATCGTCCCCGAGATGAACCTCGGTCAGCTCGCCATGCTGCTGCGGGCGAAGTACCTGGTGGACGTCCAGAGCTACAGCCGCGTCCGCGGTCTGCCCATCTCGCTCAGCGAGCTGGCGCGCGACCTCGAGTCCGAGATCGACGCCCTCGTCCCCGCCAGCACCAGCCCTGCCCTCGCTCGCCCTGAAGGAGCTCTCGCGTGACCGCCCTCGACCACTCGCCGACCGAGATCGGCAGCGCGCCTCGTTCCGGGATCGCCGGCGTGCCGCTGGCGCTGGAGCCGCTGACCCGCAAGGACTTCACCTCCGACCAGGAGGTGCGCTGGTGCCCCGGTTGCGGGGACTACGCCGTGCTGGCCGCGTTCCAGGGCTTCATGCCCGAGCTGGGCATCCGCAAGGAGAACACGGTGATCGTCTCGGGCATCGGCTGCTCGTCGCGGTTCCCGTACTACGTCGACTCCTACGGGATGCACTCGATCCACGGCCGGGCCACCGCGATCGCCACCGGGGTGGCGACGGCCCGCGAGGACGCGGCGGTGTTCGTGATCACCGGCGACGGCGACGCGTTGTCGATCGGCGGCAACCATCTCATCCACCTGCTGCGGCGCAACGTCAACGTGACGGTCCTGCTCTTCAACAACCGGATCTACGGCCTGACCAAGGGCCAGTACTCCCCCACCTCCGAGATCGGCAAGGTCACCAAGTCGACACCGCTGGGCTCGCTGGACAACCCGTTCAACCCGGTCTCGCTCGCGCTCGGCGCCGAGGCGACCTTCGTCGCGCGCACCATCGACTCCGACCGCAAGCACCTGACCGGCGTGCTGCGGGCTGCGGCAGCGCACCGCGGCACGTCGTTCGTCGAGATCTACCAGAACTGCCCGATCTTCAACGACAACGCCTTCGACGCGATGAAGGACCCGAGCACGTCCGCCGACGCGATCATCCCGCTGACGCACGGCGAGCCGATCCGCTTCGGGGCCGAGCTGGCGCCGGGAGCGGGCGGACACCTCGGGGTCGTCCGGGACTCGCGGACCGGTGAGTTCCGCGTGGTCGAGGTCGAGGAGGTCGGGGTGGACGCGCTGGTGGTGCACGACGCCCACATCGTCGACCCCTCGTACGCCTTCGGGCTGTCGCGGCTGACCGACGCCGGCGTGCTGCACCGGGCGCCCGTCGGCATCTTCCGCGACGTCGCCGCGCCGGCGTACGACGACCTTGCCCGCGATCAGGTCGCCCTGGCCAGCGCAGCGGGTGGGGACGACGCCGATCTGCAGTCGCTGATCAACGGCGGCGACACCTGGCTGGTCAACTGACAGGCAAGCGGGCGTCACGGCCAGCGAACCCCGGAAACGCACCCTGAGCAAAGGGCGCCCGTGGCGGCTGCGATGGACGACGGGGTCCGGCTGCGTCATCGGCGGACGTTCGCGGCGCAGGCCGAGCCGCACGCCGCCCACCATTCGACCTGCCCGTTGCCTCACAGCAAGGACTGCTGACCGAGATCGGCGACCTGATCACCGACCGGTACGGCGGCACGATCACCAACCGGTACCTCTTCGGGCTGGTCCTGGGCCCGGACGGTCGGCTGAGCGCCCCGGTCGTGGGTGACCTGGGTGCGACGCCCGGTCCGGCGCTCTGGTGGGAAAGACTGGGCCGGTGCCCACCCCTTCCTCGCTGCCGGCCTCGCTGCCCTGGATCGAACGGCTGGTGTCGCTGGACACCACCAGCCGCAACTCCAACCTGGTCTTGGTCGAGCTGGTCGAGGAGGAGCTGGCCCGGCTCGGCGTCACGTCCCAGCGGATCCCGAACGACGGCGGGACCAAGACCAACCTCGTCGCTACGCTGCCCGCCGCCGACGGCCGTACCGGCGGCGGCATCGTCTTGTCCGGGCACACCGACGTGGTGCCGGTGGACGGGCAGCGCTGGAGCAGCGACCCGTTCCGCCCCGAGATCCGTGACGGCCGGTTGTACGGTCGCGGCACGGCCGACATGAAGTCCTACCTCGGGGTGATACTGCACCAGCTGCCGGCCCTGGCCGCCGCGTCCCTCGCCGAGCCGGTCCACCTCGCCCTCTCCTACGACGAGGAGCTGGGCTGCCTCGGCGGCGCGCGGCTCGCCGCCGCCCTGGGCGGCTGGACCGAGCCGCCCCGGGTCTGCCTGGTCGGGGAGCCGACCGGGATGCGGGTGATCGCCGGGCACAAGTCGAGCAACCTGGTCGAGCTGGTCTTCGCCGGCCGCTCCGCGCACTCCTCGCTCACCCCGGACGGCGTGAACGCCATCGAGTACGCGGCCCGGGCCGTCACCGCCGTCCGGGCCCTGGCCGACCGCCGCCGGACGGAGGGGCCGTTCGACCAGGCCTACCGGGTGCCGTGGACCACCGCCGGAGTGAACGTGATCGACGGCGGCATCGCCACCAACACGGTGCCCGAACGGTGCCGGGTGCAGTTCGAGTTCCGGACGATCGCCGCGGACGACCCGGCCGCGGTGATCGAGGAGATCAGCGCGGTGGCCCGGGAGCTCGAGACACAGATGCAGGCCGAGCACCCGGACACCTCGGTGACGGTGGCGGTGCAGGCGGCGGTACCCAGCCTGGCCAGCCGTACCGACGGGCCGGCGTACCGGCTGGCCACCGAGCTGGGCGGAGCTCCGTCCGCGGACAAGGTCACCTACGGCACCGAGGCCGGCCAATTCTCCGACGCCGGCATCGACGCCGTGGTCTGCGGTCCGGGCGACATCGCCCAGGCCCACGCTGCCGACGAGTACGTCGAGCTCGACCAGATCAAGGCCTGCGAGCGGTTCGTCGACGCACTGCTCCGCCGGACCTTCTAGCGGTCTGACGAGCCCTCCCGCAGGAGGTTGCGCCCTGCTGCTGCGTGGTCGCGGCACCATGTCGCAACGTCTTGGTCAGCCAAGCACCTCGGCCACGGTGGTCAGCCGGATCAGCGGGACGTAGAGGGCCATCGCGTCGAGCGCCCGCTGGTGGTCAGCGTCAGTCGCCCCAGCGCAGGCGTCGGTGACGACCCGGACCGCCACGCCGGCGTCAGCGGCCGCGAGCGCGGTCGAGAGGACGCAGCAATCGGTCGACACCCCGGTGAGCACGATCTCCGGCTCAGGACCGAGCCCTTCATGATTTTGTCCAGCGATGACGGTCGCCAGCTCGGTGCCCCACTTGCCGAAGGTGGTCGCCGTGACCACCGGGTCGTCACCGGCCGGCAGCACCAGGTCGTAGAGCGAGTCGGTCGCCGGCACCAGCGCGAACGACCAGTCGCGGTAGTACGGCACCCAGGCGCCGGTGGGCGTGGTGGGCGCGACGAAGCGGGTGTGCACGGTCCGGCCCGCGAACGCCGGCCGCAGGGCCTGCGTCCCGGCGACGGCTGCGTCGAAGCGGGGCGTCGCCCAGGGACTGGTCGGCTCGCCGAAGATGGTCTGCAGGTCGATCGCGACCAGCCAGGGACCGGTCCGGATCACCGCTCTTCCTGCGCCCGGACGGCCGGACGGCTCAGCAGGGTGCCGACGAAGCCGACGAGCAGGGCCAGCAGCACCCCGAGGTTCGCGTACGCCCAAGCGCCCTCGCGGCCGCCGATCGGTCCGAGCAGGTAGCCCTGCCAGCTCAGCCAGCTCGCGAGGGTGTTGGTCACCAGGCCCCAGCCCAGGAAGGTCGCCACGACGACCAGCACGATCGGCAGCCAGCGGACGTCCCCGTAGCGGCCGCGCGCGTCGTAGAGGTCCGGCTCGTCGTAGTCGCGGCGGCGCAGCGCGAGGTCGGCCAGGAAGATCCCGCACCAGGCCGCGACCGGCACCCCGAGGGTGATCAGGAACCCCTGGAACGGACCGACGAAGCTGGGGGCGAAGAAGACCACGTAGACCGCGCCGAGCACCATCAGCACGCCGTCGACACCGGCCGCGGCGTAGCGCGGGATCCGGACGCCGCCGCTGAGCAGGGCCAGTCCGGAGGAGTAGATGTCCAGCACCGCGCCGCCGACGAGGCCGAGCACCGCCACCAGTGCGAACGGCACCAGGAACCAGGTGGGCAACAGGGTGGTCAGGGCGCCGATCGGGTCGTTCTGGACACCGTCGAACAGCTCCTGGGAGGAGCCCGCGAGGAGCAGCCCGAACACGACCAGCAGCACCGGGGCGAGCGCACCGCCGAGAGTGGTCCAGCCGAGGACGCCCGAGCTGGAGGTGCGGCGCGGCAGGTAGCGGGAGTAGTCGGCGGCGGCGTTCACCCAGCCGAGCCCGAAGCCGGTCATCATGAACACGAGCGCACCGACCACGGCCGGCGTCGCGCCGCTGGGCAGAGCGCTGACGGCGCCGAAGTTGACGTCGCCGACCACCAGGACCACGTAGACCACGGTCAGCACGCCGGTGATGATGGTGATCCAGCGCTGCAGCCGCATGATCACGCTGAAGCCGGCCACTCCCGCCGCCACGATCAGGGCCGCGACCACCACCAGGGCCACGATCTTGGTGCCCGTGCCGCCACCGGCACCCAGCCGGTCGAAGACGGTGGCGGTGCTGAGCACGGCCAGCGCGGTCAGCGCGGTCTCCCAGCCGACGGTGAGCAGCCAGGACAGCAGTGACGGCAGCCGATTGCCACGGACCCCGAAGGCCGCGCGGCTCAGCACCATGGTGGGCGCCGAGCCGCGCTTGCCGGCCAGCGCCACCAGGCCGCAGAGCAGGAACGACACCACGATGCCCACGACCGCGACGACCGTGGCCTGGACGAAGGAGATGCCGAAGCCGAGCACGAACGCGCCGTAGCTGATCCCGAGCACCGACACGTTCGCGCCGAACCACGGCCAGAACAGGTCGCGTGCTCGGCCGTGCCGCTCGCTCTCCTCGATGGTGTTCAGTCCGTTGAGCTCGATGCCGCCCCGCGGTCCCGTGGAGCCGGCGGGCGCGATCGAGGAGGCGCCGAGGTCGGTCGTGGTCATGTCCCGATCGTAGTGACGTCCACTGACATCTCGGAGGACCTCACCGGTCGGCCCGTGCCCACGGCCGATGAGTTCAGGCCTCGGGCGAGGTCTGGTCTGCATGCCGATCACCACGAGAGTCTTGAGCGTCACCCTCCCCGTCGCCGACCAGGACCGGGCGCTGCGGTTCTACACCGAGGTGCTGGGCTTCGAGGTCCGGATGGACGTCGACGTCTGGCCGGGCGCACGGATGGTCGAGGTCGTGCCGCCGAGTTCGGAGGTAGGCCTGGTCCTGCTGCCGCCCGACAGTCCGCTGCCGCTGGCGGTCCGGATGGGCACCAGCGACGCCGCGGCGGCCCACGCCCGGCTACGCGGCGCCGGCGCGACCCTGCACAACGACGAGGTGCTGCACCTGGAGGGTGCGCCGCCGATGTTCTTCTTCGCCGATCCGGACGGCAACGGCCTGGTCCTGCTCGAGGAAACCGGTAGCTGAGGGCGACTGGGAAGCGCCTCTGAGCCGGTGGTCAGACCTCTTGCGTCGCCGGGTCCAGCTGCTTCGATCGGCTAACCTCTCCGGGACGAAACAGGAGGCGGTCGGTGACCGAGCGGGATCGCGAACGCAAGGGCGTCGGCTACGGCCTGGCGGCGTACGGGCTGTGGGGCGTGGTGCCCCTGTTCTGGCCGCTGGTCCGACAGGCCGGCGCGCTCGAGCTGTTGGCCCACCGGGTGGTCTGGTCGCTGGTCATCTCGGCCGTGCTGGCGCTGGTGCTGTTGCCGAAGGGCTGGTACGCCCGGATCGCCACCCGTCGCACCCTCGCGATGCTGGGGCTCGCCGCGGCCGTGGTCTCGGTCAACTGGGGCTGCTACATCTGGGCCGTCAACTCCGGGCACGTCGTCGAGACCTCGCTCGGCTACTACATCAACCCGATCCTCTCGATCCTGATCGGCGTGGTCGTGCTCGGGGAGCGGATGGCGCCACTGCAGTGGGCGAGCGTCGGGCTGGCCGCGCTCGCAGTGGTCGTGCTGACGGTCGACTACGGCCATGTGCCCTGGATCTCGCTGGTGCTGGCGGCCACCTTTGCCACCTACGGGGTGATGAAGAAGCAGGTGAACGGCGGTGCCGTCGAGACGCTGCTGATCGAGTCCGCGCTGCTCACGCCGATCGCGCTGGGTTACCTGGTCTGGCTGCAGGCGCAGGGCGGGACGACGTTCATCACGCTCGGCTGGGCCCACAGCCTGCTGCTGGTGGCGACCGGCGCGGTGACGGTCGGCCCGCTGCTCTGCTTTGCCGCCGCGGCCACCCGGCTGCCGCTGAGCACGCTCGGGGTCTTGCAGTACCTGGCCCCGACGCTCCAGTTCGCCCTGGGCATCCTCTACTTCCACGAGCAGATGTCGCCCGGGCGCTGGGCCGGCTTCAGCCTGGTCTGGGTCGCGCTGATGATCATGACCGGCCACGGCATCCACCGGGCGGGGGTCAACCGACGGTCAGACCTGGTGGCCGAGGCGGCCTGAGCCCGGCCCCGACCGGGCACGAGAGGACGTGGCCAGAGCCCGCCCTCGGCCATGCCCCGACCGAGCGGCGGTGTCGTGCCGGACGACCAGCCGGCCGTCACCCTTGGACGGGCGCGCCCCACCGGGGTTGTCGTACTTGGTGCATCGCACGTCCGTCGTGCTTCGGGGGCCGCGCCCATCGGGCCGCCATCGGCTGTGGCTGGCCGAAGGGCGGTGGCTGCACCCAAGCGGCTCAGGACGGGGCGAGCGCCGGCCCGGAGCCGTTGCTGCTGGGGCGGGCGGCGGGCTGGGCCTCGGCGATCTTGCGGATACCGGCCGGTGTGGGCTTCTGGAGCGACTCGTTGACCCGGACCAGCAGCCGGGCGCGCTGCACGTCGGCGCTCGTCACCTTCACGACCTTCGCCATCAGGGTGCTCCTTCTCCGCGGTGAACAGCTCCAGTATCCCTCGGTGCGTCAAGCGGTCCGAGGTTCAGCCGTGGCGTCGGCAGGCCGTCGGGGTTCTCGCCGGTGCCGACGTCGAGCGCCGCGACCGCGTCCGGGTCGCTCTCCATCTCCTGCTGCAGCCGGCGGAGCCCCGCGGTGATGGCCACGGAGACGGCGTTGAGCTGCGCCTCGGTCAGGTCGCCGGCGTTCAGCAGGTACTGCAGCTGGGCGACCCCGAGCCGGCAGGTCACCGCGTCCGGCTCGAGCGCGAACGAGATGTAGCGGTCGACGTCAGACTGCTTCCGGGCCGCCGCGGCGGTCGAGGTCACGCTGCGGTAGGCGAGCAGTGGCCCGAGGAACGCGCCGACCGCCGCGATCGCCGCCGCGACGAACGTGAACCACTCGAGCATCCGGCTCCCCCCTTCAACGGTCGGTGCCCGCACCGGTCCGGGCAGCGTCGAGCGCCACCGTACCGGTCAGGTAGCGCTGCAGGGTCGGCGCAACGGCGGCCACGACCTCGGCGTGGCTGGCCGAGGCGAGCGGCTCCAGCCGCAGCACGTAGCGGGTGAGGATCAGCCCGATCACCTGGCTGGCCACCAGGTTCGCCCGCCACCGCTGCTCCTCACCCTCACCGGTCACGGCCCTCATCAGCGGCGGCAGGACCTGGCTGAGCGCGAGGTCGCGGACAAGCCCGACGGTGTCGTCGCCCTGCAGCGCCGTCCGTACGGCGGCGATGGCCCCCGCGCCGCCCGGGGAGTCCCAGATCTGCAGCAGCCGGGTCACCAGCCGGTCGGCGAGCTCCTCGGCCGGTCCGCCGAGCACGCCGGCGATCTCGGTGGCCGGGTCCAACGGGATCTCCAGGGTGGCCCGGAAGAGCGCCGCCTTCGAGCCGAAGTGGTGGCTGATCATCGCCGGGTCCACCTGGGCGGCAGCGGCGATCTGACGGACGGTCACCGCGTCGAGGCCCCGTTCCGCGAACGCCGCCCGCGCCACGTCCAGGATCAGCTGCCGGGTCCGGCTCGGCCCGGGCCGCCGGCCGGTGCTCCGTCCGGCGACCACTCAGCGGCTCACCGTCGCCGGCCGGCGGGCGAAGGCCGGCGCGTGCTCGGGCAGCGGCCCGAAGGCGATCAGCTGGGCGGGGATGCGGGTCACGGCCGGCAGCCGTCGGGCCACGGCGGCGACCAGCCGGACGGTCCGGGGCGTCCGACCAGCCAGCGCCGGGACGAAGACCAGCCGGTGCAGCACCCGCTGAGCGGTCTGGATGATCGCGGTCGGCAGCAGCCGCCGGTTCCGGACCCGGGCCAGGTCGTCGACGATCAGCCGGTGCTCCCGCAACGGCTCGGCCAGCAGGGCGGCCGCGGCGACGGCGTCCTGGACGGCGAGGTTGATGCCGACCCCACCGGCCGGCGACATCGCGTGCGCCGCGTCCCCGATCAGCAGCAGCCCGTCGACGTGCCAGCGCGGCAGCCGGTCGAGCTTGACGTCCAGCATGTGCAGCTGGTCGGTCGAGGTGAGCGCGTCGACCCGGTCGGCGAAGTCGGGCCGCAGTCGGACGACCCGCTCGCGGAACCGCTCGATCCCCTCGGTCCGCAGGGTCGCGTCCATGCCCTTGCGGTTGAAGTAGGCAACTTGGAAGTAGTCGGTGCGCGGGAAGCTGAGCAGGATCTCCTCGCCCGCGATCCGCGGCACCAGCGCGGCCTGCTCGCCCTGGTCGGACTCCAGCCGCGGCAGCCGGAACCACCAGGTGTCGAACGTGACCGGGTACTGGTGCGGCACCAGCCCGGCGGCCGCCCGCAGCACCGAGCTGCGGCCGTCCGCGCCCACCACGAGGTCGGCGTTGACGTCCTCCTTGACGCCGTCGGCGGTCAGGGTCCGGACGCCGGTGACCCGGTCCCCGTCCCGCAGCAGGTCCACCGTGGCGGTGCTCATGCGTAGCGTGAACGTCGGTTCGGACCGACCGGCCTGAGCCAGCAGGTTGAGCAGGTCCCACTGCGGCACCATGGCCACGTAGTCGTACGGCGGCGGCAGTCGGCGGAAGTCGCCGAGGGTGACCGCTGGGCCGTCGCGCTGCGGCAGCTCGAGGTTCAGCAGCCGGCTCTGCGGCAGCGCCCGGAACTCACTTCCCAGTCCCAGCTCGTCGAGCAGCCGGATGGTCGAGGCGTGCACGGTGTCGCCCCGGAAGTCCCGCAGGAAGTCCGCGTGCTTTTCCAGGACGGTCACCGCCACGCCGGCTCGGGCGAGCAGCAGACCCAGCATCATCCCGGCCGGTCCGCCGCCGGCCACCACGCACGTCGTCGTCGTCGTCGTGGACACGCTTCCTCCTGAGAATTCAACAGTTGTTGAATTCCAGGATGCACCTGGCAAGACGCCGTGTCGAGACCTCGAGCAGCGCCCAGAGCGCGTGGCTAGAGAGGCTCGGTCAGCGCTTGCCGGCGTTGGGTCCCCAGGCGGCGAGCGCGGCGGACTCGACGACGGCGGCCACCGCATAGCCGACGATGGAGGTGGCGACCGAGACGACGACGATGGCCCAGACGCCGCCGAAGTTGCCGCGGCCCTTGTAGGCGCTCAGCACCCCACCGAGACCGGTGAAGCCGGAGAGCCACTCCGCGAGCATGGCCCCGACGATCGCGCCCGGCACCGAGATCCGGACCGAGGCGAAGATGCTGGGCAGCGCGGCGGGCAGCCGCACCATCAGCATCTCCTTCATCGCACCGCCGCCGTTGACGCGGATCAGGTCCACGGCCAGCGGAGAGGCCGACCGGAGCCCGAGCACGATGTTGACCAGGGCGGGGAACAGCACGACGATCGCGGCGATGGTCGCGATCCCCAGCTTGCCCTGGCCCACGATGAGCAGCAGCACGGGCGCGAGGGCCACCAGCGGGACCGACCGCAGCAGCATGGCGATCGGCATGAACGCGAACTCGAACGGCTTGACCAGCAGGAAGCCGATCGCGATGGCGGTGGCGATCACCAGGCCGGTCACGAACCCGATCCCGGCGTCGACCAGGGTCACCAGCCAGGCCGCGCGCATGTCGGCGCGGGCCGCCTCGGCGGTGATCGAGGTGGGCCGGATGCCGCGGGCCGGGCGGTCGGTGAAGAGGTAGTGGTAGACGTCCAGCGGCGTCTTGCCGACAAAGCTGGACACGTCGAACAGCTTGAGCAGGGCCGCCCAGACCAGCGCGAGGACCACCAGGGCGAGCACGACGACGAGCAGCGAGCTGCCGAGCCGGCGCAGCACGGCGGTGGCGACGGACGCGTTCGAGGCCGTCTCCGCGACCGGAGCACCAGTGACCAGCGTGGCGCTCACGGGCGGCCTCCTTCGGTGCCGGACGACCAGGGGGTGACGAACCGGGCGACCAGCCCGATCAGCGCGTACGCGAGGCCGGCGGCCCCGCCGGAGACCAGGGCGAGATACCACAGCTGGGGCGCGTCGGAGTTGGTCTGGGCGGCGATCAGGGCCCGGCCGAGGCTCTTGTCCCCGCCGCTGCCGAGGTACTCCGCGAGCACCGAGCCGAGGAACGCCGCGGGAGCGGCGATCTTGAGGGCCGCGAACAGGTTGGGCAGGGCGGCGATCAGCTGTACCTTGCGCAGCTCGGTGAAGCGGGTCCCCCCGTACGCGCGGATCACGTCCAGGCTCGTCCGCGGTGCCGCCCGCAGCCCGAGCAGCGAGCCGACCACGGTGGTGAAGAAGACGCTCAGGGCGGCGAGCACGACCGACGCGCCCTGGGGCGCGTCCCGGCCGGAGACGATGACCAGGATCGGACCGATCGCGACCAGCGGCAGGCAGTAGGTGACGATGGCGATCTGGGTCACCACCTGCTCGAGCGCCGGCACGAGCAGCACCAGCATGGCCAGCACCAGGGCCGCGACGTTCCCGTACAGGTAGCCGCGGGCGGCCGCGCCGAGGGTGCCGCTGAGGTTGGACAGCGTCGTGGCCCAGGTCGCGGCGGAGAAGAACTTCGCCACCACCTCGGGCGGGCTGGGGATCGCGTTGCTGGCGCTGAAGAAGAGGGCCGAGGCGAGCCACCAGACGACCACGATGACCACGACGCCGACGAGACCGCCGAGCCAGGTCGGCATCCCGTCGATCCGGCTCCACAGCGAGGGACGTACCGGCGGCGTGGCCGCGAGGGCCGCGGCCGGACGGGTCTCGGTGGCGCTCACTCGGCGCCGCCGCCGCGACCGAACAGGATCTCCGACAGCCGGTCGGCGTACGCGTGGAACTCCGGCGTCCGCATCATGTCCGGGTGCCGCGGCCGCGGCAGGTCGATCGGCACCACCTCGACCACCCGACCGGGCCGCGGGCTCATCACCGCGACGACGTCGGAGAGGAACACCGCCTCGTTGATCCCGTGGGTGACCATCAGCGTGGTCGCGGGCTTTTCGGTCCAGATCCGCAGCAGCTCGACGTTCAGCCGCTGTCGGGTCATGTCGTCCAGGGCACCGAACGGCTCGTCCAGCAGCATCACCGACGGCTTGACCACCAGGCAGCGCGCGATGGCGACCCGCTGCCGCATGCCGCCGGACAGCTGGGCCGGCTTGGCCTTCTCGAAACCCTGCAGCCCGACCAGGGCGATCAGGTCGTCGATGAAGCCCGGGTCGGCCTTGATCCCGGCCACCTCGAGCGGCACCCGGATGTTGGCCGTCACCGTGCGCCACGGCAGCAGGGCCGCGTCCTGGAACGCGATCCCGAGCTCGTGCCGACGCTGCAGCTCGGTCATCGAGAGCCCGTTGACCAGTGCTGTCCCGCCGGTTGGCGCCTCCAGCCCCGCGAGGATCCGCAGGATGGTCGACTTGCCGCAGCCGGAGGGTCCGAGCAGGGACAGGAAGGAGCCCTTCGTCGTGCCCAGGTCGGTCTCCTGCAGGGCGTGCACCGACGTGCGGCCCAGGGTGAACGTCTTGCTCAGCCCCTGGATGTTCAGTCCGGTGGCCGACCCCGGCTCGCCCGCCGGGTCGCGGGTGGCGACGGGTGTCACCGTCGGGGCCGGTCCAGGGTCGCTGACCTGGGCCGGTCCGGAGCCTGCTCCCTGAGCCTGTCGGAGGGCGCTCACCCGTTACGCCTTGATCAGGTCCGGGTTGGCGGCGTAGATCTCCTTGAGCAGGCTCATGTCGAACAGGTCTTCGGCGGTGATGTCGATGCCCAGGGCCGCGATCGCCGCGATGATCTTGGTGATGTAGTCATCGGTCAGGGTGAACAGACCGTTCGCCTTGGTGTCGGCGCTGACCACGAGCTCGTTCTGGGCCTTCAGCTGCTCGACCTGGCCGTCGAGCTTGAGGCCCAGGTCCTTGCCGTAGGTGTTGACGGCGAGCTTGGCGCCGGCCTCCGGGTCGGCCACGGCGTCGTTCCAGCCCTTGATCTCGGCGGTCAGGAACGCTTTGAACTTGTCGCGGTTCTCGGCCAGCGCGGTCTTGGTGACGCAGAACGTCTCGGCCGTCAGCGGCAGCCCGTTGTCGGCGAACGGCAGGGTGACCGGGGTGAAGCCGTCGGCCTTGACGATGAACGGCTCGTTGGTCGTGTAAGCCATGAAGCCGTCGACCTTCTTCTCGGTCAGCGGCGTCGGCTCGTACTGCACGACGGTGGTCTTGAAGGTCGAGGCGTCGACGTTGTTGGCCTTGAGGAAGCCCTCGAAGATCGACTGGTTGGTCCCGGCCTGGATCCCGATGGTCTTGCCCGCGAGGTCGGCGACCGTACGGATCGGCTTGCCCTCCTCCAGGCTCAGGATGCAGAACGGGTTCTTCTGGAAGGTCGACCCGATGATGACCAGGTCGGCGCCCTGCTCGCTGATCAGCCGGGCGGTCGCGTCGGGCGCGGAGAGGCCGACGTCGACCTTGCCGGTCGCGACGAGGGTGTCGGCGCTGTCGACGGGGCCGGTGACGAGGTCGACCTTCTCGAAGCCGGCGTCGGTGTAGTAGCCCTTCGAGTCGGCGAAGTACTCACCGGCGAACTCGATGTTCTTGATCCAGGACAGCTGCAGCGACAGCGTCTTGTAGGTCCCGGGAGCGACCGAGGCCGGGCCGGAGCTCGGGGCGGCGGCCGAGGTCGACGGGGTGCTGCTCGAGCTGTTACCCCCGCAGGCGGCCAGGGCGGCCAGGCTGAGGGCGCCGATACCGGTGGAGGTCAGGAAGCCGCGGCGGCTGGTGCTGCGGAACAGCGTCCCGAGCACCGGGGAGACGGCGGGGCTGGGCTGGGTCATGGGTTTCTCCAAGGTCGGCGTGCTGCGGATCGGGCGTGCGGACGGCGATCGGGCGGGGTGTCTCTGCCCCGGGGGAAGGCCCGCCTCAGGATGCCAGCGCCGATCGGCACGGGTGTGTCACGGACGTAACGGCCGCGTTTCTGTGTTTGATGGCCTCCGCTTCGCTCCGGCTGTGGATCGCGCTCTGGCCCTCCGTCGACGTCGTCGCCGGTGAACGAAAGGCGTGTTCACCAGCTCCTCCTTTCGACGTAGGCGCGCGATCCGGTGCCGGTCGTGTTCAAGACGTTCGGTCCGCTGATCATCGAATCAGTAGGCTCGACCGGTGACCGAGCCTGCCCCTGTCCTGCCCCTGTCCGACTTCGACCCGGAGGTGCGGGTGCAGGACGACCTGTATCGCCACGTGAACGGGGGGTGGCTGGCCCGGACGAAGATCCCGGCCGACCAGCCGTTGACCGGCGCGTTCATCGACCTGCGCGACCGGGCCGAGGCGGCCGTCCGCGACATCATCACCGGTCTGGCCGACGGCGGAGCCGGGGCGGAGGCCCTGTCCGCGGGCAGCGACGAGGCGAAGATCGCTGCCCTCTACGCCTCGTTCATGGCCGAGGACGCCATCGAGCGAGCCGGCGCTGCGCCGCTGGCGCCGCTGCTCGCCGAGATCGACGCCGTCGCCCAGCCCGAGGACCTGGTGCGGCTGCTGGGCAGCTTCGCCCGCCGCGGCGTCTCCGGCCTGGTCGGACTGGAGGCCGAGTCCGACCCGGGCGACCCCAGCCGGTACGTGATGTTCCTCGGTCAGGACGGTCTGGGCCTGCCCGACGAGGCCTACTACCGCGAAGACACCTACGCCTCGATCCGGACCGCCTACCGCGAGCACGTCGCCTCCTCGTTGGCGCTGGCCGGGGTGCCGGACGCCTCCGCAGCCGCGGCGGCCGTGCTGGAGCTGGAGACCGCGATCGCCGCCCGGCACTGGGACAAGGTGAAGTCGCGCGACCTGCGGGCCATGTACAACCTGCGGACGCTCGACGACTTCACCGCCGAGGCTCCCGGCCTGCACTGGCGGACCTTCCTGGCCGGGGCCGGGGTGCCCGAGACCGCGATGGCTGAGCTGGTCGTCGCGCAGCCGTCCTTCTTCACCGACGTCGCGACGCTGTTGACGGCTGAGCGGCTCCCTGCCTGGCGGCTCTGGGCCACGTGGAACGTCATCTCCTCGCTCTCGCCCTACCTGTCGAGCGCCTTCGTGGCCCAGCGGTTCCACTTCTACGGCACCGTGCTCTCCGGCACGCCGCAGCTCAAGGAACGGTGGAAGCGCGGCGTGGCCCTGGTCGAGGGCGCGCTCGGCGAGGCCGTCGGCAAGGTGTACGTCGAGCGGCACTTCTCCCCCACCGCCAAGGGGCGGATGGACGCCCTGGTGGCCAACCTGATCGAGGCGTACCGCCGCTCGATCAGCGACCTTGACTGGATGACCGAGGAGACCAAGGCCGAAGCGCTGGTCAAGCTGGCCAAGTTCCGGCCGCACATCGGCTATCCCAGCCGGTGGCGCGACTACTCCGCGTTGGCGATCAGCGCCGACGACGTGGTCGCCAACGTGATGGCCGCAGCCTCGTTCGAGCTCGACCGCGCGGTGGCCAAGATCGGGGCACCGGTCGACCGCGAGGAGTGGCTGATGACGCCGCAGACCGTGAACGCCTACTATCACCCGTTGAAGAACGAGATCGTCTTCCCTGCGGCCATCCTGCAGCCCCCCTTCTTCCACGAGGAGGCCGACGACGCGGTCAACTACGGCGGCATCGGAGCGGTGATCGGCCACGAGATCGGGCACGGCTTCGACGACCAGGGCTCCACCTGCGACGGGGACGGCGCGCTCCGCGACTGGTGGACCGCGGCGGACCGGACGGCGTTCGAGACCCGGACCGCGGCACTGGTCGAGCAGTACGACGCGCTGTCCCCCGAGCTTGCCGACGGCCAGCACGTCAACGGCCGGCTGACCATCGGGGAGAACATCGGCGACCTGGGCGGGCTGACCATCGCCCACCTGGCGCACCGGATCGCCAGCGCGGACGCGGCCGAGCCGGTCGACGGCTACACCCCCGAGCAGCGGCTGTTCCTGAGCTGGGGCGCCATCTGGCAGAGCAAGTCCCGGCCCGAGACGGTCAAGCAGCGGCTGGCCACCGACCCGCACTCACCCCCGGAGTTCCGCTGCAACCAGATCGTCCGTAATCTCGACGCCTTCCACTCCGCCTTCGGCGTCACGCCCGACGACGGTCTCTGGCTGCCCGAGGACGAGCGCGTCAAGATCTGGTAGTCCACGCGCCCGTGGCCCTTGGGCCTCATGGGGGCGAAGCCCCACCCCCACTTCACAGGCTGGCGGGCGACCTCACCCTTGCGCGCGCCCGTGTGGGGTCGCCCGCGAGCTTGTGAAGTGGGGGACCCACCTCTGGTGGGGAGGGGGACCCACCTCTGGTGGGGAGGGGGACCCACCTCTGGTGGGGAGGGGGAGCCGCTCGGACAGGGGTCAGGACGAGCGGGTGACGACGGACTCGCAGAGCTCTTCGAGGGCGCGACGGGCGGGACCGGGCGGGAGGTCGGCGAGCAGCAGGCGGGCGATCGTGGCGCGGCGTTCGACCTCGGCGCGGGCCTGGTCGACGGCCGGGTGCCGGCGGAGCAAGTCGAGGGCTTCGGCCAGGGCGTCGTCGTCGCGCAGGTCGGAGTCGAGCAGCTGCAGCAGCCGGGCGTCGGCGGGGTCGGTCGAGCGCCGGGCGAGCAGGATCGGCAGGGTCGGGATGCCCTCGCGGAGGTCTGTACCCGGGGTCTTGCCGGTCACGTCGGAGGTGATGTCGATGATGTCGTCGCTCAGCTGGAAGACCATCCCGAGCTGCTCACCGAAGTCGGCCATCCGCTGCAGCAGCACCGGGTCGGCGTCGGCGATCATGGCCCCGAAGATCGCCGACGTCGCGATCAGCGCCGCGGTCTTGTCGGCAACCACCTGGAGGTAGTGGTCCAGCGGGTCCTGACCGGCACCCGGCCCGACGGTCTCGGCGATCTGGCCCTGGACGAGCCGGGAAAAGGTCCGGGCCTGGATCCGCACGAAGTCGGTGCCGAGCTCGGAGACGACGTCGGAGGCGCGAGCGAACAGCAGGTCCCCGACCAGGATCGCGACCGTGTTGCCCCAGCGGCTGTTGGCGCTGACCGATCCGCGGCGGATGCGGGCCTCGTCCATCACGTCGTCGTGGTAGAGGCTCGCGACGTGGGTCAGCTCGACGACGACCGCGGCCTTGATGACGTCCGCCTCGGACGCTCCGGGGACGAGGCGCGCGCTCAGGGCCACCAGCAGCGGCCGGAACCGCTTCCCGCCGGCGGCGATGATGTGCTGCGCGGCCTCGGTGACCATCGGGGTCTGCGCCTCGGCAGACTGCAGCAGCGCCGTTTCGACCAGCTCGAGCTGGGCGCGGAGCTCGGCCTCGAAGACCTCGTCCCGCGTCTGTTCTGCTAGCACTTCTCTCCTCAGGGACGCCGACGGTGCACGGTGCGGTGCAGCCGTCAGCGGATGAACTCCCCGGCGTGCTGCGCGAGGTCGAGGAGTGGTCCGGGGAACACGCCCAGAGCCACAGTAGCGACCAGCCCAACCCCGATGGCCACGTACGTGGTGATCTGCGGACGGACGGCCTGCGCCGTCCGCTCCAAGGTCAGCAGCCCGCCGGTGCCCGCACCGCTGGTCGACGCGTCGTCGGCGGCCGCCGCTTCGGGGTCGGAGAAGAACATCAAGACGATGACCCGGATGTAGAAGTACGCGGCGACGACACTGATCACCACGGCGACGGCGACGAGCCAGTGCGCGCCGCCGTTCCAGGCAGCGGCGAAGACCGTCCACTTACCGATGAAGCCGCTGGTCAGCGGGATGCCGGCGAAGCTCAGCAGGAAGATCGAGAAGACCACCGCCGCGCCCGGGGACCGCTGGCCCAGCCCGACCCAGCTCGACAACAGGGTGGCCTCGCCCGTGCTGTCGCGGACCGTGGTGACCAAGGCGAACGCGCCGATCGTGGCCGCCCCGTACGCGACCAGGTAGAACAGCACCGACGAGACGCTGGTCAGCGACCCGGCCGGGGCCCCCGTCCCGGCCTGGGAGGCCCCGACGAAGGCGGTCATGATGAAGCCGGCGTGGGCGATCGAGGAGTAGGCGAGCATCCGCTTGACGTCGGTCTGGGTGATCGCCAGCACCGACCCGAGCGCCATCGTGGCGACGGCTACGATCGACATCAGCGGCTGCCAGTCCCACCGGTCAGCGCCGAGCGCCACGTAGAAGACCCGCAGTAGCGCACCGGCCGCGGCGATCTTGGTGCAGGCGGCCATGAAACCGGTCACCGGGGTCGGCGCGCCGGCGTACACGTCCGGCGTCCAGGAGTGGAAGGGCACCGCGCCGAACTTGAACAGCAGCCCGATCCCCAGCAAGCCCATCCCGGCCAGCAGCAGACCGGAGCTCTGGGTGCCGGCCCGCAGGGTCTCATCGATCGCGGAGAGCTCGAACGAGCCGGCGTAGCCGTAGAGCAGTGCGACGCCGTACAAGAAGATGGCCGAGGAGAGCGCGCCGAGCAGGAAGTACTTGAGCGCCGACTCCTGCGACAGCAGCCGGCGACGGCGGGCGAGCCCGCAGAGCAGGTAGAGCGGCAGCGACAAGATCTCGAGCGCGACGAACATCGTCAACAGGTCGTTGCTGGCCGGGAACAGCATCATCCCGGACAGGGCGAACAGGGCCAGCGGAAAGACCTCGGTGTGCTCGACCCGGCTCTCGATGGCCTGCCGCTCGGCGAGGCTGCCCGGCACGGTCGCGGCCTGGGCGGCGAACGCGCTGCCGACCCGCTGCTCACCGAAGGTCATGATCGACACCGCCCCGAAGACGAGCAGGATCGTCCACATGAAGTAGGTCGGGCCGTCGATGGCGAGCGAGTCGACCGCCGCCAGCCCGGTCCGGCCGGCGTTCCAGTTGAGCAGGGTCGCCCCCAGGGCGCCGACGACCGTCACCGCGGTGAGCACGAGCTGGATCAGGCGCCGCATCGTCCGCGGGACCAACGCCTCGACCAGCACGCCGAGGCAGGCACCGACGAAGACCAGCAGGAACGGCGCCAGGATCTGGTAGTCGAGGTCGGGCGCGGAGATCTCGAACGGCAGGATCTCCAGCGGCATCGGGGGCGTGAGGGACATCAGCGGCCTCCCTCGGCGGTGACCCGGGGTGCGGGATCGGTGACGCCGACGTAGCTCATCGTGGCCTGGACGGCCGGGTTGATCAGGTCGAGCATCGGCTTCGGGAAGACCCCGAGGGCCAGGATCAGCAGCACGAGCGGCGCCATCGCGAGCCGCTCGCGCCCGCTCAGGTCCCGGATGCGGTCCTCACCGGTCACGTCGAGCCGGGCGGCGAGCGGCCCGGTCATCGTCCGCTGGTAGGTGATCAGGATGTACAGCGCCGCCAGCACGATCGCCAGGGTGGACACGATCGCGTAGGCCGGGTAGCGGCTGAACGTGCCCGCCAGCACCATGAACTCCGACACGAAGCTGGACAGCCCCGGCAGCGACAGGGTCGACAGCCCGGCGAAGAGCAGCAGACCGGCGAGCACAGGCGCGACCTTCTGCACCCCGCCGTACGCGGTGATGTCGCGCGACCCGCCGCGCTTGATCAGGTACCCGGCCGCGATGAACAAGGCGGCGGTGGAGAGTCCGTGGTTGAGCATGTAGAGCGTCGAGCCGGCCAGGCTCTGGGTGGTCAGGGCGAAGATGCCGAGCACGATGAAGCCGAAGTGGCTGATCGAGGTGTAGGCGATGAAGCGCATCAGGTCGAGGCTGCCGATGGCGAGCACGGCGCCGTAGATGATCGACAGGGTGGCCAGGATCAGCACGACGGGGGTGGCCCACTGGCTGGCCTCGGGGAACAGGCCGAGGCAGAACCGGATCATCCCGAAGGTGCCGATCTTGTCCATCACCCCGACCATCATCGTGGCGCCGCCGGGGCTGGACTCCTCCGCCGCGTCGGGCAGCCAGGAGTGCAGCGGCACCAGCGGGGCCTTGATCGCGAACGCGAACATGAAGCCGACGAAGAGCCAGCGACCGGTGACGGTGCCGATGTCCAGCTGGCTGAGGTCGCTGAGGAGGTAGCTCGGCGTACCGGCGGCCGCGGAGAGGCCGTACAGCCCGATCACCGAGGCGAGCATCACGAAGCCGCCGAGCAGGCCGAAGATCAGGAACTTCGCCGCCGCCGCCGACCGCTTGGCCGTCGGCCCGAAGCCGCCGATCAGGAAGTACATCGGGATCAGGATGACCTCGAAGAACACGTAGAACAGAAAGACGTCAGTGGCCAGGAACAGGAACAGCGCGCACGTCTCGACCGCCAGCACGAGGGCGAAGAAGACCTTCGAGTCGTACTTCGGCGCCAGCGCGGAACCCGCCGGAACCTGGCGGGGGGTCAGGGGGGTCGCCCCCCCTGCGGTGTCAGGGTCCAGGTCGCGCCAGCTGGCGAGGACCACGACGGGCGTCACCAGCACGACGAGCAGCACCAGGGTGAGCCCGATGCCGTCGACACCGAGCGCGTAGTAGGCGCCGAGCGGTGAGATCCAGCGGACCTGCTCGGTGTACTGCATGCCGCTGCCCGGGGTGTAGCCCACCGCGACGGCGAGCGCCAGCACCAGGGTCAGCAGCGAGACGAGGAGGGCGACGACCTTGGCGGCGTGGGCGCCGGCCAGCAGGCAGAGGACGGCGCCGACCGCCGGCAGCAGGGCGAGGATGGTCAGCCAGGGCAGGGTGCTCGTCACCGTCATCTCCTTCAGCCCAGCCGGCCGAGCACGAGGACGGCACCGACGACGGCCGCACCGGCCACCATGGTGAGGGCGTAGGAGCGGACGAACCCGTTCTGCACGCGGCGCAGCCGACTCGACAGGTCGGCGAGCGTGGCTCCGGTACCCGAAGCTGTGCCGTCGACGGCAGCGGAGTCGAAACGGGCCAGGGCGGCGGTCATCTGCTGACCCGGACGCATGAAGACCGCCTCGTTGACCACGTCCCCGAAGAGGTCTTGGCGGCCGGCGAGGGTGAACGGCGACCTGCTCGCGGGCTGGTCGGCCGGGATGGTCCTGCGTGGGCCGAAGATCAGTACGCTGACCGCGATCCCGGCGGCGACCACCACGAGGGTCGCGACGCCGACCAGCGACACGTGCAGCAGGCCGGGCTGCTCGCCGGCCGCGCGCTCGCCGCCGACGGCCGGGTCGAGCCAGCCCTCGATCCAGCCGTTCAGCACCGCGCCGCCGACCACCGAGGCGGCGGCCAGCAGTACCAGCGGGATCGTCATCACCAGCGGCGACTCGTGCGGGTGCCGGTGCACACCGCTCCCCCCGCTCTCGCCGTCGCCCTGCCAGCGCTTGGCGCTGAGAAAGGTCATCAGCATCAGCCGGGTCATGTAGAAGGCCGTGACCCCGGCGCCCACGAGGGCGAGGACGCCGATCACCGGGTTGCGCTCGAAGGCGGCCTCGATGATGTGGTCCTTGGAGAAGTAGCCGGCGAAGCCCGGGAAGCCGATGATCGCGAGGTAGCCCGCGGCGAAGGTCACGAAGGTGACCGGCATCAGCCGGGCCAGCCCGCCGTAGCGGCGCATGTTCACGTCGTCGTCCATCCCGTGCATCACCGAGCCGGCCCCGAGGAACATGTTGGCCTTGAAGAATCCGTGGGTCAGCAGGTGGAAGATCGCGAACGCGTAGCCGGCCGGGCCGATGCCGGCGGCCAGCATCATGTAGCCGATCTGGCTCATCGTGGAGCCGGCGAGCACCTTCTTGATGTCGTCCTTGGCGCAGCCGATCCAGGCACCGAAGAGCAGGGTGACGGTGCCGACGATGACGACGGCGGTGCTCGCGGCCTCGGACTCGGCGAAGACGGCATGGCTGCGGGTGATCAGGTAGACCCCGGCGGTGACCATGGTCGCGGCGTGGATCAGGGCCGACACCGGGGTCGGGCCCTCCATCGCGTCCAGCAGCCAGGACTGCAGCGGGACCTGCGCCGACTTGCCACAGGCGCCGAGCAGCAGCAGCAGCCCCATCACCAGCGCCGCGGTCGGCGGCAGCTCGGCGGCGCCGTTGTCGACGTCGAGGAAGGACGACGAGCCGAAGCAGTAGAGCATGAACATGATGGCCAGGCTCATGCCCATGTCGCCGACCCGGTTGACCACGAACGCCTTCTTGGCCGCGGTGGCCGCAGACGGCTTGTGCTGCCAGAAGCCGATCAGCAGGTACGACGCCAGGCCGACGCCCTCCCAGCCGACGAAGAGCACGAGGTAGTTGTCGGCAAGCACCAGCAGCAGCATCGAGGCGACGAAGAGGTTGAGGAAGCCGAAGAACCGGCGCCGGCGCTCGTCGTGGGCCATGTAGCCGATCGAGTACACGTGGATGAGCCCGCCGACGAAGGTGATCAGCAGCACGAAGACGATCGACAGCTGGTCGACCTGCAGCCCCACGCCGATGTTCCACCGGCCGCTGGAGATCCAGTCGTACAGGTGGAGCGAGACCGAGCGCTGACCGACGTCGCGACCCAGCAGCTGCAGGAACAGCATCAGTCCGATCACGAAGGAGGCCAGCGGCGCCAGGGTGGCGAGGAGGTGGCCCCACGCGTCGCCGGCCCGACCGATCAGCAGCAGCAGCGCCGCGCTGGCGGCCGGGATGGCGATCAGCAGCCAGGCGTAGGAGAACAACCCGGTGGCCGCCACCGGGGTCACCACGTCCATCGCGATCTTGGTCGTGAACATCGTTGTCCTGTCAGAACTTGAGGAGGTTCGCGTCGTCGACCGAGGCCGACCGGCGCGTCCGGAAGATCGTGATGATGATGGCCAGACCAACGACGACCTCAGCGGCGGCGACCACCATCACGAAGAACGCCGCGATCTGGCCGTCCAGCCGTCCGTGCACCTGCGAGAAGGTCACCAGCGCGAGGTTCGCCGCGTTGAGCATCAGCTCGACGCACATGAACGCCACGATCGCGTTCCGCCGGATCAAGAACCCGAACGCCCCGATGGTGAACAGGATCGCGCTGAGCACGATGTAGTTCTGAGGATTCACTTGTCCTCCTCACCTTGGGTGAGTGAGCGGGTGGTGTCCAGGATCGGCTTGGTCAGGTCGTCGCTGTTGAGGATGGCCCCGCGGGCGCGCAGGGTGGCCGAGACCGACAGCTCCGAGACCGAGCCGTCGGGCAGCAGCGCCGGCGTGTCCACGGCGTTGTGCCGGGCGAAGACGCCCGGAGTCGGTAGCGGGCCGGGGTGCTGACCGGTCTCGGCGTAGCGCCGCAGCCGCTCGGCGGCCAGGTCGGCCTGGGTGAGCTTGGGCGTCAGCCGTTCGCGGTGAGCGAGGACCATGGCGCCGACGGCGGCGGTGATCAGCAGCGCCGAGGTGGCCTCGAAGACGAAGACGTACCGGTTGAAGAGCAGCGCCGCGATGCCCTGGACGTTGCCGCCGTCCTCGGAGTTGGCGCCGACCAGACCGATGGGGCTGCCGACGACGGCGTTCCCGACGGCGAAGACGAGCAGCACGCCGAACCCGACACCGGCGATGACCGCGAGCGCGCGTTGGCCCTTGATCGTCTCGACCAGGGAGTCGGCGGTGTCGACGCCGACCAGCATCAGCACGAAGAGGAAGAGCATCAAGATCGCGCCGGTGTAGACGATGATCTGCACGGCGAAGAGGAACGGCGCGTCCTGGGCGGCGTACTGCACCGCCAGCGAGATCATCACCGTGGCGAGGCAGAGCGCGGAGTGCACCGGCTTGCGGGACAGGATCATCCCCAGCGCGCCGAGGATCATCACCGGGGCGAGCAGCCAGAACGCGACCGAGGCCGCGGTCAGCATGGGCAACAGCACCACGCCGCTCACCTCCCCTCACCGGCCCTGGAGGGCTCCCGGTGCTTGTTCGCATACCCCTGGTTCATCGGCTCGGGGACCGCACCCGAGATGTCGCCGGCTCGGTCGTCTGGTCGGCCGGAGCCGGGCAGCCCGAGGAAGTATGCCTGTTCGTCCTCCCCGAGTCGACGTTCGTGCGGCGCGGCTTCCATGCCGGGCAGCAGCGGCGCCAGCAGGTCGGCCTTCTCATAGATCAGCGCCGCCCGGCTGTCGTCGGCGAGCTCGAACTCGTTCGTCATGGTCAGCGCCCGGGTCGGACAGGCCTCGATGCAGAGTCCGCAGAGGATGCAGCGCAGATAGTTGATCTGGTAGACGCGGCCGTAGCGCTCCCCCGGGGAGTAGCGCTCCTCGTCGGTGTTCTGGGCGCCCTCGACGTAGATGGCGTCGGCTGGGCAGGCCCAGGCGCAGAGCTCGCAGCCGACGCACTTCTCCAGCCCGTCCGGCCAGCGGTTGAGCTGGTGCCGGCCGTGGAACCGGGGCGCGGTGACCTTGGGCTTGGTCGGGTAGTCCTCGGTGAAGGTCTTGCGGAACATCGTCCGGAAAGTGACCCCGAAGCCCGCGATGGGGTCAAAGAAACCCATCAGACCTCTCCTTCGTCTCGACGTTCCTTGGCCAGGACCTGGGGTTCACCCGGCAGCACCTGCGCCAGCTCGGGCAGCTGCTGGCCCTGGGTCGGCGGAACAGGGTAACCGCCGGCGAAGGCGTCGAAGTCACCCTGCTCCGGAACGGGCGCCGGCTGCTCCTCCTTGCCGCCGCCGAAGAAGGACAGACCGATCAGCACCGCGAAGACGACCGCCGCGATGACCCAGAAGGCCGTGGTCGCGAACCAGCCCTCCCGACGGCCGACCCGGAAGGTGGCCACCAGGAGGATCCAGCCGAGCGAGATCGGGATCAGCCAGCGCCAGCCGAAGCGCATGAACTGGTCGTAGCGCAACCGGGGCAGGGTGCCGCGGAGCCAGACGAAGAGCGACAGCATCAGCACGACCTTGAGCAGGAACCAGAGCACGCCCCACCAGCCGCTGTCCAGACCGGAGATCAGGTTGAACGGCAGCGGCGCGTGCCAGCCGCCGAGGAACAGCGTCGTGGCCAGGGCGGACACCGTGATCATGTTCATGTACTCGGCCATGAAGAACATGGCGAACCGCATCGAGGAGTACTCGGTGTGGAAGCCACCGACGAGCTCGCCCTCGGCCTCGGGCAGGTCGAACGGCGCCCGGTTGGTCTCCCCCACCATCGAGATCAGGTAGATCAGGAACGACGGGATCAGCTGGACCGCGAACCAGACCGGCAGGTCGTAGCCGAGGATCGTGACGCTCGGCTCAGCCTGCTTGGCCACGATCTCGGAGGTGGAGAGGGTGCCGGCGTAGAGGAAGACCGCGACCAGGGCCAAGCCCATCGCCACCTCGTAGCTGATCACCTGGGCGCTGGAGCGGAGCGCGCCCAGTAGCGCGTACGTCGATCCGGACGACCAGCCGGCCAGCACGATCCCGTACACCCCGATCGAGGCGACGGCCACGATGAACAGCACCGACACGGGCAGGTCGGTGACCTGCAGCGGCGTGGTGATGTCGGTGAACGGGATCCGCACCACGCCCGAGATCGGGATCACCGCGAACGCCGTGATCGCCGGTACCGCGGTGACGAACGGGGCGATCATGAACACGACCTTGTCGGCCGCAGTCGGGGTGAAGTCTTCCTTGAACATGAGCTTCATGCCGTCGGCCAGGGACTGCAGCAGACCGAACGGGCCGTTCATCGTCGGGCCCTTGCGGTGCTGCATCAGCCCGACGAGCCGGCGCTCGTACCAGATCGTGAACAGGGTGAGCAGCAGCAGCAGCACCAGGGCGAAGACCGCCTTGATGGCCACGATCCACCACCGGTCGTGGAAGAACGGGGTGAGGTCCAGCGGGATCAGGCCGGTGAGCACGGTCATGCCGCAGACTCCTCGTCGGGACCGGTGCCCGCGGTGGTGGTGGACAGCGTGCTGGTGGGTACGGGGACCGACACCTCGACGAGGTCACCGGCGCCGGCGGCGAGGTGCTCGTTGACGCCGAGCCCGGGCGCCTTGGCCGGCAGCCAGACAACCCCGAGGACCATGTCCGGGTCGAGCTCCAGCGGTAGCGTCAGCCGACCCCGCTCGTTGCTCACGGTGACCCGGTCGGTCAGTCCGGCCAGGTCGGCCGTCGCCGGGTGCATCCGGGCCACCGGCGGCCGGGCGGTCGCGAGCAGGAACGGCTCGCCGTCGACCGCACGGCGGTCGTCGATGGCCATCCGCCAGGTGGCAAGGACCAGCTTCGTCGCCGAGGCACGGGCTACCGCACCCGGTTCGACCCTCGGCTTGAGGCCGCGACGGCCCTCCCAGCGGCCGAGCTCGGCCAGCTCGGCCCGAGCCCCCTCGGCCGTCCGGAAACCGAGGTCGGTACCGAATGCCTCGGCGAGTGCGGCGAGCACCCGGACGTCTGACATCGTGTTGGGCGCGGTGAAGACCGCGTCGAAGGGGCGCTCACGACCCTCCCAGGTGACGAACGTGCCGGACCGCTCCGAGACCAGCGACACCGGGAAGACCACGTCGGCCCGTTCGGTGACGGCCGAGGCCCGGGTCTCCAGACTGACGACGAAGTCGGTCTCCTCGAGCGTCCGCAACGCCGCCTGCGGATCGGCGAGGTCGGCCGGCTCCAGGCCGGCGACCACCAGCGCGCTCAGCCGGTCGCCGAGGGCTGGGCTGAGCATCTCGTTCGCGGACCGGCCGGGAGTCGTCGGCAGGGCCTCGATCCCCCAGGTGGTCTGGGTGTCGATCCGGGCTGCGGCGTCGCCGAGCGGACGGCCGCCGGGCAGCAGGTCGGGCAGGCAGCCCGCGTCGACCGCACCGCGGTCGCCAGCCCGACGCGGCACCCAGGCAAGCCGGGCCCCCGTACGGTCAGCCAGCCGCAGACAGGCGGTCAGGGTGCCGGCCGACTGGGCGGCCCGCTCACCGACCAGGATCACCGAGCCGGCGTCCAGCGGCAGGTCGAGACTGGCCAGCACGGCCGCCTCGCTGCCGGGGACGGCGGGCACGAGAGTGGCGCCCATCTTGACCGCACCGCGGCTGAGCAGCGGGGCGACCGTCCAGGACGTCAGCCCGAACTTGCGCATCGCCTTGCGGAGCCGCAGGAAGATCGCCCCCGCCTCCTCCTCGGGCTCGAAGCAGACCATCAGCACCGACGAGGCGTGCTCGAGGTCGCCGAAGGTCACGCCCCGACCGCGGCCGCTCACCGCTGCGGCGAGGAACTGGGCCTCCTCGGCCGAGTGCGGCCGGGCGCGGAAGTCGATGGAGTTGGTGCCGAGCACCGTCCGGGCGAACTTGGCGTAGCCGTACGCGTCCTCTCCGGTCAACCGGCCGCCGGTGAGCACGCCGACCCCACGGCTCTCGTCGTCGGGCCCCTTGGCCATCGACGCCTGCAGGCCCTGGACGGCCACGTCGATCGCTTCGGGCCAGGACGCGGGCCGCAGCACGCCGTCCTCGCGGACCAGCGGCCGCCGCAGCCGGTCCTCGCCCCGCCCGTAGGCGAAGGCGAACCGGTCGACGTCGGTGATCCACTCCTCGTTGACCTCGGGGTCGTCCCCCGCCAGCCGCCGGACGACGACGCCGCGCCGGTGGTCGACCCGGATCGCCGAGCCGCACGAGTCGTGCTCGGCGACCGCCGGCGTGCTGACCAGGTCGAACGGCCGGGACCGGAACCGGTAGGCCGCGTTCGTCAGGGCCCCGACCGGGCAGATCTGGATCGTGTTGCCCGAGAAGTAGGACTGGAACGGCTCCCGCTCGTAGACGCCCACCTGCTGCAGCGCGCCGCGCTCGACGAGCGCGATGAACGGGTCACCCGCGATCTGCTCGGAGAAGCGGGTGCAGCGGGCGCAGAGCACGCACCGCTCCCGGTCGAGCAGGATGTTGGCCGAGATGTTGACCGGCTTGGGGTAGGTGCGCTTGAGGTCGGAGAAGCGGGTCTCGGCGTAGCCGTGGGACATCGCCTGGTTCTGCAGCGGGCACTCCCCGCCCTTGTCGCAGATCGGGCAGTCGAGCGGGTGGTTGACCAGCAGGAACTCCATGTTGCCGTGCTGGGCCTTGTCGGCGACCGGCGACGTGACCTGGGTCTTGACGACCATCCCCGCCGCCACCTCGAGGGTGCACGACGCCTGCGGCTTGGGGATGCCGCGGCCGTTGCCGGCGTCCGGCACCTCTACCAGGCACTGCCGGCACGCCCCGACCGGGTCGAGCAGCGGGTGGTCACAGAACCGCGGGATGTCGACCCCGATCAGCTCCGCCGCCCGGATCACCAGCGTCCCCTTCGGGACGCTGACCTCGACGTCGTCGATGGTCAGGGTGAGGAGGTCCTCGCGTTTGGCCACCTGGTCCGGTCGGTTCGACGTGACCGTCATACGGAGACTCCTACGGGCTCGCGGACGAAGATGGTGCTGCGCTCGTAGGGGAACAGCTCCCAGGCGGGGGTGTGCATGGCAGCCTCGAACTCGTCCCGGAAGTAGGCGATCGCCGAGCTGATCGGCGACGTGGCGCCGTCACCGAGGGCGCAGAACGAGCGGCCGAGGATGTTTTCGCAGAGGTCGAGCAGCTTGTCGATGTCGCCCTCCTCGCCGCGACCGGCCTCCATCCGCTTGAGGATCTGGACCAGCCACCAGGTGCCCTCGCGGCACGGGGTGCACTTGCCGCACGACTCGTGCTTGTAGAACTCGGTCCAACGCAGCACCGTGCGCACGACGGAGGTGGTCTCGTCGAAGCACTGCAACGCCTTGGTGCCGAGCATCGACTTCACGCTGGCGACGCCTTCGTAGTCGAGAGGGATGTCGAGGTGCTGCGGCGTCAGGATCGGGGTCGAGGAGCCGCCCGGGGTCCAGAACTTGAGCTCGTGCCCCGCCCGGATCCCCCCGCCCAGCGCGAGCAGCTCGCGCAGCGTGATGCCCAGCGGGGCCTCGAACTGGCCGGGGTGGGTGACGTGCCCGGACAGGGAGTAGATCGTCATGCCCTTGGACTTCTCGGTGCCCATCGAGGAGAACCAGGCCGCGCCGTTGCGCAGGATCGAGGGCACCGACGCGATGGACTCGACGTTGTTGATCACCGTCGGGCTGGCGTAGAGGCCGGCGACCGCGGGGAACGGGGGGCGTAGCCGCGGCTGACCGCGGCGGCCCTCGAGGGAGTCGAGCAGCGCGGTCTCCTCACCGCAGATGTACGCGCCCGCACCGGCGTGCACGATGATCTCGAGGTCGTACCCGGTGCCGAGCACGTTCTTCCCCGCGTAGCCGGCCGAGTAGGCCTCCCGGACGGCCTGCTGCAGCCGGCGGACGACGTGCACCACCTCGCCGCGGACGTAGATGAACGCGGTGTTCGAGCGGATCGCGTACGCCGAGATGATCACGCCTTCGACCAGCGTGTGCGGCGAGGCCATCATCAGCGGGATGTCCTTGCAGGTCCCCGGCTCGGACTCGTCGGCGTTGACCACGAGGTACTTCGGCTTGGGGTTGTCCTGCGGGATGAAGCTCCACTTCATCCCCGTCGGGAAGCCCGCGCCGCCCCGGCCGCGCAGACCGGAGTCCTTGACCGCCGTGACCACGTCGGCCGGCTCCATCCCCAGCGCGTTGCGGAGCGCCTGGTAGCCACCCTGCCGTTCGTAGTTGACGAGCTTCCAAGCCCGCTCGTCGCCCCAGTTGGCGGTGAGCACGGGAGTCAAGACGTCAGTCATGCCCTCTCCTCCATCAGACGCTGCCCTTCTGCTCGTCGTCCTCGACGGTCTCCGGCGTTACGGGCGTGGGGGCGTGCCAGCCCCGCTCGCGCGCGATCTGCAGCCCCAGCCGGGAGGCCGAACCCGAGGTCGGACCCTCATCGGCGCGACCGTCGGGAAAGCCGGCCAGCACCCGTTCGGTCTCCTGCCACGTCGCGACCCGGGCGCCGCGGGTGGCCTGCACCGGGGCGCCGGACTGCAGCGCGTCGACGACCTGCACGGCGTTGTCGGGCGTCGCGTTGTCGAAGAACTCCCAGTTGACCATCATCACCGGGGCGTAGTCGCAGGCCGCGTTGCACTCGAGGTGCTCGAGGGTGATCACGCCGTCCTCGGTGGTCTCGTCGTTGCCGACGCCGAGATGCTCCTGCAGCCGCGCGTACACCTCGTCGCCGCCCATGATCGCGCAGAGCGCGGTGGTGCAGACCCCGACGTGGTACTTCCCGACCGGGCGCCGCTTGTACATCGTGTAGAAGGTCGCGACCCCGCTGACGTCGGCGGTGCTGATGTCGAGGATCCGGGCGCAGACCTCGATCCCGGCCGGCGTCACGCGACCCTCGACGCTCTGCACCAGGTGCAGCATCGGCAGCAGGGCCGACCGCGGCTGCGGGTAGCGCGCCGCGATCAGCCGCAGCTCGTCGATCACCGCGTCGTCGATCAGCGTCTCCGGCGCGTCGAAGTCGAGCACCGGTTCGTCGAAGTGGGTGGTGAAGTGCCCGTGCGTGCCGTGCCCGGCGAGCTCTTCGCTGGCATTGTTGCCGGCGGACGACCCGGCCCGCGCCCCCGGGCCCTGGGGCTCGACCAGCGCGTTCACCGGTCCACTCTTTCCGCTGGGGTCGACCCGACTCGCAGGCTCATCGATCGACCCCGCCCATCACCGGGTCGAGGCTCGCCACGGCCACCACCACGTCGGACACCATCGAACCCTCGCACATGGCGGGCATGGCCTGGAGGTTGGTGAAGCTCGGGTCACGGAAGTGCACGCGGAAGGGTCGCGTGCCGCCGTCGGAGACGACGTGCGCGCCGAGCTCGCCGCGCGGGCTCTCGATCGGCACGTACGCCTGGCCGGGCGGCACCCGGAAGCCCTCGGTGACCAGCTTGAAGTGGTGGATCAGCGACTCCATCGACTCGCCCATGATGTGCTTGATGTGCTCGTTGGAGTTGCCCATGCCGTCGGAGCCGATGGCCAGCTGCGCGGGCCAGGCGATCTTCTTGTCGGCGACCATGATCGGGGCGCCCTTCATCTTCTCCAGCCGGGCCACGCACTGCTCGACGATCTTGAGGCTTTCCCACATCTCGTTCAGCCGGATCCGGAAGCGGCCGTACGCGTCCATCGTGTCCCAGGTCTGGACCTCGAAGTCGTAGGTCTCGTAGCCGCAGTAGGGCTGGCGCTTGCGCAGGTCCCAGTCGTAGCCGGTGGCCCGCAGCGGCGGCCCGGTGATCCCGAGCGCCAGACAGCCGGTCAGGTCGAGGTGGCCGACGCCACCGAGCCGGCCCTTGAAGATCGGGTTCTCGTTGCAGAAGGCCGCGTACTCGGGCAGGTGCTTGCGCATCCAGACGACCAGGTCGCGGACGTGCTCGAGCGCGTTGTCGGGCAGGTCCTGGGCAACCCCGCCGGGACGGATGTACGCGTGGTTCATCCGCAGACCCGTGATCAGCTCGAACGCGTCCAGCACCTTCTCGCGCTCCCGGAAGCCGATGGTCATCACCGTCAGGGCGCCGATCTCCATCCCGCCGGTGGCGATGCAGACCAGGTGGGAGGAGATCCGGTTGAGCTCCATCATCATCACCCGGATGACACTGGCCTTCTCCGGGATCTCCGCCTCGATGTCGAGCAGCCGCTCGACGCCCAGACAGTAGGTGGTCTCGTTGAACAGCGGGGCGAGGTAGTCCATCCGGGTGCAGAAGGTGACGCCCTGGGTCCAGGAGCGGTACTCCATGTTCTTCTCGATGCCGGTGTGCAGGTAGCCGATGCCGCAGCGGGCCTCGGTGACCGACTCACCCTCCATCTCCAAGATCAGTCGCAGCACGCCGTGCGTGGACGGGTGCTGCGGACCCATGTTGACCACGATCCGCTCGTCGCCGCGCTCGGCCTGCTCCGCGGCGATCGAGTCCCAGTCCTGCCCGGTGACGGTGTAGACGTGCCCCTCGTCAGGGTCGGTTCCGTCGGCACCGTCGGCGATGCCGTACGGGTCGGTGATCACACTGGCCATTAGTTGTCACACCCCTCGCCGGATGGGCTGGAGGTCGCTCCGCTCCCACTCATCAGTTGTAGCTCCTGCGCTCGTCGGGCGGCGGCACGGTGGCCCCGAGGTACTCCACGGGGATGCCGCCGAGCGGATAGTCCTTGCGTTGCGGGTGACCGGGCCAGTCATCGGGCATCAGCACCCGGGTCAGGGCGGGGTGGCCGTCGAACACGATGCCGAACATGTCGTAGGTCTCGCGCTCGTGCCAGTCCGCGGTCGGGTAGGTCGGCACCACCGACGGGATGTGCGGGTCGTCGATCGGAGTCGACACCTCGAGCCGGATCCGCCGGTTGTGGGTCATCGACTGCAAGTGGTAGACCGCGTGCAGCTCCGCCCCCCGGTCAGCCGGGTAGTGCACCCCGGAGACGCTGGAGCAGAACTCGAACCGCAGCTGGGCGTCGTCGCGCAGGTGCCGGGCCAACGTGGCCAGCGAGGCCCGGGCGACGTGGAAGGTGATCTCGCCCCGGTGGACGACGACCTTGGTGATGACGTCGCTGTAGCTACCGACCAGCTCACCGATCCGGTCGCTGACCGAGTCCCACCAGCCCCCGTACGGCGGGGCGGTCGGCGGCGGGAACTCGATCGTGCGGGACAGCCCGCCGTAGCCGGACGTGTCGCCGGTGCCGCGGACGCCGAACATGCCGCGACGGACCTCGAGCACCTCGGTCTCGTCGCTGGGCAGCGCCGGGTCGGAACCGACCAGCGACTCGGGCTTGGTGACGGCGTCGGGCTCGGACTCACCGGCCGCCAGCCCGCCCGTGACGCGGGCCTTGGCGTCGGACTCGGCGTTCACCGCACCGCCCCCGGGGGTCTCGGTCATCGCAGCAGACCCTTCTGCTCGACGGTCGACGCCGCCGCCAGCTGCGCCTGCTCCGCCTCGAGGTTCGCCGTCACGGCGTTGAGGCCGACGGGTGTGTGTGCGACCTTGTCGCGCAGCTTGAACATGGCGTCGATCAACATCTCGGGCCGCGGCGGACAGCCGGGCAGGTACATGTCGACGGGCACGACATGGTCGACGCCCTGGACGATGGCGTAGTTGTTGAACATCCCGCCGCTGCTGGCGCAGACCCCCATGGCCAGCACCCACTTGGGGTTGGGCATCTGGTCATAGATCTGGCGCAGCACGGGCGCCATCTTCTGGCTGACCCGGCCGGCCACGATCATCAGGTCGGCCTGGCGCGGCGAGGCGCGGAAGACCTCCTGGCCCCAACGGCCGGAATCGTAGCGCGGGGCGCCGTAGGTCATCATCTCGATCGCACAACACGCGAGGCCGAAGGTGGCCGGCCAGAACGAGGCGCTGCGCATGTAGCCGAACAGCCCCTCGACCGTCGTTAGCAGCACCCCGGTGGGGAGCTTTTCTTCTGCACCCATGTCAGTCCGTCCCTTGCTGTGTCTGGTCCTGCGGCGTGGTCGGCGGCCCGGCCGCGGTCAGTCCCACTCGAGCCCACCCCGCCGCAGCACGTAGAGGTAGGCGATGAAGACGGTGACGATGAACAGGACCATCTCCATCAGGGCGAAGGTGCCCATCTGGTCGAACGAGACCGCCCACGGGTAGAGGAAGACGATCTCGATGTCGAAGACGATGAACAGCATCGCGGTGATGTAGTACTTCACCGGGAAGCGGCCGCCGCCCACCGGCTGCGGCGTCGGCTCGATCCCGCACTCGTAGGAGTCGTACTTGGCCCGGTTGTAGCGGCCCGGCCCCACGATCAGGGACGTCACGATGGTGAGCGCGACGAAGCCGGCAGCCAGGCCCAGCAGGATCACGATGCCGAGGTAGCCGTTCACGCGTCTCCCCTGTGGTCGGTCAAGCATGTGTTGGTCATGCGGCCGGCGCGATCCGCGACGCGACGTTGATCAGCTTGTCCATGGCGTCCCCGTCCCGGCTGTCGGTCAGGTTGGCCAGCAGCTTGAGCGTGAACTTCATCAGCGTCTTGCGCGGCAGCCCGTAGCGCGTGCAGGCCTGCATCACGTGGGGGTTGCCGATCAGCTTCACGAAGGCGCGGCCGAGGGTGTAGTACCCCCCGAGCTCGGCCTTGAGCTTGAGCGGGTACGACTCCAGCGCCCGCTCGGCGCTGGCCGTGCCGGTGCCGCGGTAGTGCGCCTCGGCCATGGCGTCGGCGGCGATCTCACCGGACTCCATCGCGTAGGCGATGCCTTCGCCGTTGAACGGGTTGACCATGCCGCCGGCGTCCCCGACAAGCAGCAGGCCGCGGCTGTAGTGGGGCTGCCGGTTGAACCCCATCGGCAGCGCCGCCCCGCGGACCGGACCGGTCATGTTCTCGTCGCGGAACCCCCACTCCTCCGGGGTGTTGTCCAGCCAGCGCTTGAGCAGGTCCTTGTAGTCGGTCTTGCCGAACGCGCTCGAGGTGTTGAGGATGCCGAGGCCGACGTTGCAGGTGCCGTCGCCCATGCCGAAGATCCAGCCGTAGCCGGGCAGCAGCGCGCTCTCGCCCGGCTTGCCGTCCCACAGCTCCAGCCAGGACTCCATGTAGTCGTCGTCGTGCCGGGGGCTCGTGTAGTAGGTGCGCACCGCGACGCCCATCGGCCGGTCGTCACGCCGGTTGAGGCCCATGGCCAGGCTCAGCCGGGTCGAGTTGCCGTCGGCCGCCACCACCATCGGTGCGGAGAAGCAACGGCCGTCCTTGGTGCGGACGCCGACGATCCTCGTCGTGCGGTCGTCGAGCACCGGAGCGACCACGTTCGCCTGCTCGTACAGCGTGACCCCGGACGCCTCGGCGTTGCGGACCAGCAGGTCGTCGAGGTCGGCGCGCGGGCGGACCAGCCCGTACGGCGGGAAGTCGGCGAGGTCGGGCCACTCGAGCTGGAACGGCCGGTCACCGCCGTAGATGCGGAGCCCCTTGTTGTGCAGCCAGCCGGCCGCCTCGGAGGTGTCGATGCCCAGTCGGATCAGCTGTCGGGTCGCGCGGGGGGTGAGCCCGTCACCGCAGACCTTCTCGCGCGGGAACGAGGTCTTCTCCAGCAGGGTGACGCTCAGGCCGCGCCGCGCCAGGTGGGTGGCCGTCGCCGAGCCCGCCGGACCAGCGCCGACGACGATCACGTCGGACTCGATCGGGGCCCCGGAGCTCGTGACCGGGGACACGGAGGCACCCGCCGCCGGGCCCCGCCCGTGGGAGGTGACTGACATCGAGACTCCTGCTCCTGACCGCCGTGCACACCGCTGTGACTTGCGCTCGTGAAAACCTTCACGAGCTCACGCGGAGTCTACGACCCCCCACCGACACTTCCCAATGCAGTAGCGGCTACGCGCCGGTTCCGCCCATCAGCCTTCCGACCAGGGGCGATGCCGCGAATTACGTCCCGTCGGCGTGACCTAAACAATGGCCCGCGCGCAGCTCCGCCGAGTGCTGACAAGCAACCTGACTTCTGCCAGCAGACCTTGCCCCTCCTCAGCAGCTGCTGCGGCGAACGGGCACCCCTCAGCCGAGGACGAGGTCAACGTCGGCGGCGGTCCGCACGTGCGTGAAGTAGTGACGCTCGGCGCGCTCCCACAGCCCGGCCCAGCGCGGGTCGTCCCCACGAGCGGCTAACCGAGCCGCGCGCTCGATCTCCTCGGCCCGGACCAGGACGGACGCGGTGACCAGGTCGGCGAGCTCGGGTCGGGCGGCGTACACGCCGTCGAGCACGACCAGCGGAGCCGGTGGCAGGCTCCGTGCGGCGCCCAGTCGTCCAGGTCCGGCGGTGCCGGTCCAGTCGAAGGGCCGGTACCGCGCCGGCCGGCCGGCGGCCAGCGGTACCAGCGCCTCAGCCCGCAGCCGGGCCCAGTCGAAGACCCGGTCGGCGAGCTCCCCGTCGTCGAGCCGGCCCAGCTCCTCCAGATCGGACTCGGCGAAGGCCACCGCGTAGAAGTCGTCCCCCGGCAGCACGGTGGCACCGGTCCGCAGCCGGAGCGCCGCGGCCAGCGTCGACTTGCCCGCCCCGCTGGGCCCGTCGAGGGCCAGCACCACCGGCCGGTCTCCGGCCGAGGACCGCTCGGCCAGCGCGACCAGAGCAGCCACCTGCGGCGAGGTCTGGGCCGCCCAGGCGGCGAGCTGTGCGGGGGTGTCCACGTCGAAGAGGCTGCTCGGGGGCAGTGGCACCCGGCGAAGGTCAGGTCCGAGAGCCGCGAGCAGCAGCCGGCGGGCAGAGGCACCCTGGCCGCCGTCGGCGGCGGACGCCACGAGCGCCTCGGCCGCCGGCCGGCGCAACGCGAGCTGCAGCGGCTGGTAACGGCCCTCGTCGTCCACCGCCACCAACGCCGACGCCGACGGGTCGTCGCGCAGCAGCCCGAGCAGCGCGACCGCGGCGCGACCCCCGGCCGGTGCGTCACCGGGCAGCACCGCAAGCAGAGTGGCGGGTCCGGTCAGCGCCAGTCGCAGACCGGCGACCAGCGCCGCGGCCGGCCCCCCGCCGGGCGGGTCTTCCCGGACCAGGTGCACCGACCGGGCCGTCGGCCGTGCCGGACCCACCAGCACCACGTCAGCGTCGCCCGGCAGGGCCGCCAGCGCAGCGTCGAGCAGGGGGCTGCCGTCGACCGGCGCCGTCAGCTTGTCGCTGCCGAACCGGCGGGACGTCCCTCCGGCCAGCACCACTACCGCGGTCGTCGCCTCCATCGGCCGCCGGTCAGTTCCCGTAGCCGTCGGGCACCACGAGCTCGCCGTCGCGGTACTCACCGCTCGTGCTCTTCACGGGCGGCACCACGGTGACCAGCTTGCTGATGGACCGGATCGGGTCGAAGTCGGCCTCGTACGGGGACGTGACGGAGCGGCCGGGCCCCGGCGAGCGTACGACGGCGGGCTCGCCGCCCCGACCTGCACCAGCCCGACCAGGATCAAGCCGGACAACGTGCAGCGTGCACTTCTCATCAGAGGGTCCCTCGTGCGGTTCGGCGGACGTGGTTCAGGCCCGAGCTCCGGAGTCGGAAAATCTACCTGCCCATCCCGTGCGGGACCGCGCCGAGCGGACGCCGCAGCGTCACGATCACGGTGCAACGTGCGATCCGGACGACCGAGGGCCGAGCTCAGTCGAGGGCGAGCGCCTCGCGCATCGGCACCAGCTTGGCGTTGGACTCCGCCAGCTCAGCTGCCGCGTCGGAGCCGGCGACGATGCCGCAGCCGGCGAAGATCCGGATCCGGCGCGGGTCGGCCTCGTCGACGAGACCGCAGCGCAGCGCGATCCCCCACTCGCCGTCCCCGGCGGCGTCCACCCAGCCGACCGGGCCGGCGTAGCGCTCGCGGTCAAGCTGCTCGAGCTCGGCGATCAGGCCGCGCGCGGTGTCGGTAGGCGTGCCGCAGACCGCGGCGCTGGGGTGCAGCGCTGCGGCGAGGGTCAGCGAGCTCGCGCCGGGCCGGACCCGGCCGGAGACGTCGGTCGCGAGGTGCAGCACGTTCGGCAGCTCGAGGACGTACGGCTCGTCGGGAACCTCGAGGACCGAGCAGTAGGGGCGCAGCGCCTCGGCGACCGAGGCAACGGCGTAGCCGTGCTCCTCGAGGTCCTTGCTCGAGTCGGCCAGGGCGGCGCCGAGAGACCGGTCCGTACGGGTGCTCCGCTGGCGGTCGAGCCCCCCGTGCCTGCGGCCGAGCGGGGCTGTGGTGTCGGGACGTCGGACCGTCCCGGCCAGCACCCGGGAGGAGACGACGCCCGCCTCGCTCCGGACGAGCAGCTCGGGAGTGGCGCCCACCAGCCCGTCGACGAGGTAGGTCCAACAGCTCGGGTAGCGCTCGGCCAGCCGGCCGACCAGCCACCGGAGGTCGAGCTCGGTGCTGGAGGTGGCGACCAGGTCACGGGCCAGGACCACCTTGTCCAGCTCGCCGGCACCGATCCGGCGAACGGCCTCGCTGACCGCGTCCTGCCAGCGCTCGACCGAGAGCGACCCCTCGGCGTAGCGGAGACCGGTCGGCGGTCGGGGCGCTGAGGTGGGCCGGATCGCCGGCTGGTCGCCCAGCTCGGTGCCCACCTGGGTCACCCAGGCGCGACCGCCGCGCCGGCCCACCACCAGCGACGGCACGACCAGAGCCGAGCCGGCGGCGGAGTCAGGGTCGAAGACGAAGCTGCCGAACGCCAGCAGCCCCGACCCGGGCGGCGGGTCGGCGAGCTCGGCCTCGACCACGACGGAACCGGCGAGGTCGGACCACCAGTCCTCGGCATCGCAGATGCTGTCGGGCTTGTGCCGGGCCGCCTCGCCCCAGCCGACGAGGCCCTCACCGTGCCGGAGCCAGGTGTACGCGCCCTCGACTGGCAGCAGGGCCGCCAGCGTGCCCGGGTCGTCGATCTCGACCGTCCGAACCCGCAGCCGCGGTGGCGTCGGATCGGTCGCGGTCACCTCACCACAGTAGTTGGGGGCCGCACACCCACCGGTCAGGCTGACCAATCTGGCCGAGGTCGCGGTGACGAACTCCCCACGTGACCACAGTCGAACCCCCCGCGGCGCCTCGCGCCACCCTCCGGATGGCTGCCGGGGTGGTCGCCGCCGCCGTGGCCGTGGGGGTCGGACACCTGGTCGCCTCGTTCATCGACCCGGTCACCTCGCCGCTGCTCGCCGTCGGCTCCGCCCTGATCGACGCCGCGCCGACGCCGGCGAAGGAGCTCGCGGTCCGCACGCTCGGCACCAACGACAAGCCGGTGCTGCTGACCACCGTCGCCCTGGTGCTGCTGGTCTTCGCCGCCGCGCTCGGCCTGGTCGCCTGGCGGCACCCCCGGATCGCGTACGCCGGCATCGCCCTGCTCGGCGTCGCCGGCATCGTCGCCGCCCTCCTGCGCGGCGGCCTGGTCGACACCGTCCCCTCGATCGCGGCCGGTGTCGCCGGAGTGCTGGCGATGCGCCTCCTGGTCAGCCGCGGGTCCGGCCCTCCAGCAGCGGCCGACGAGGCCCCGGCTGCCTCGGCCATCGACGCCGCCGCCGGTCGTTCGCGCCGCGGCTTCCTGCTGGCGCTGGGCGGGACGGCCGCCGTAGCCGCTCTCGCCGGTGGTGGCGGGATCGTGGTCGGCAAGGTGAAGGCCGCCAGCTCCGCGGCCCGTCGCGCGCTGGGGCTGCCCGCCCCCACCTCGCCGGCTCCGCCGCTGCCGGACGGCGTCCAGGTGTCCGGCGTCCAGCCCTACATCACCGCGAACGACGACTTCTACCGGGTCGACATCAGCCTGGTCACCCCGCACGTGGACGCCAGCAGCTGGAAGCTGACCATCGACGGCATGGTCGACAACACCCTCGAGCTCAGCTACGACGACCTGCTCGCGATGCCGCTGATCGAGCGCAACATCACGCTGACCTGCGTCTCCAACGAGGTCGGCGGCAACTACGTCAGCACCACCAAGTGGCTGGGGGTGCCGTTCAGCGAGATCATCAAGCGCGCTGGCGTCCAGCCCGGGGTCGACCAGGTCTATTCCTACTCCTCCGACTCCGGCTACACCTGCTCGACGCCGTTCCAGGCGGTCAACGACGGCCGGGACGCGATGATCGTGGTCGGGATGAACGGTGAGGTGCTGCCCGACGCCCACGGCTATCCCGCCCGGATGCTGGTGCCCGGACTGTTCGGCTTCGTCTCGGCGACCAAGTGGCTGGAGCGGATCGAGTTCACGACCTACGCCAAGCGGACCGCGTACTGGACCGAGCGCAAGTGGGCCACCGACGCCCCCATCCTGACCCAGACCAAGATCGAGGTGCCGAAGTCGCTCGGCACCCTGCCCAAGGACAAGTCGGTCATCGCTGGCGTCGCCTGGGCGCAGCACCGGGGCATCGAGAAGGTGGAGATCCGGATCGACGGCGGCGAGTGGAAGAACGTCACGCTCGCGGCCGACGGCGGCATCGACCTGTGGCGCCAGTGGTCCTACCCCTACGACGGCCCGGCCGGCCTGCACAGCGCCGAGGTGCGGGCGACCGACCTGGACGGCAAGACCCAGCCCGAGGAACGCACCAAGGTCTTCCCCGACGGCGCCCGCGGCTGGCACCAGATCCAGTTCACGTCGGAGTGATCCCTACCCACCCCTGAAAATCGACCCCGAGACGGACCAAACGCGTCCGAACAGCCCTTGGATTCAAGCTGTCGATGCAACAGGTTCGGTTGGCTCGGATAGTAGCCG
>NZ_CAXTHG010000035.1:0-44618 GCF_964244005.1 uncultured Friedmanniella sp.
GCGGCATGCACCCAAACTACACCAATGTGATCTTAACTGAACGGTATTGGGGTTAACCAGGGTTAACCAGGGTTAACCAGACTTGCGCAAGTCCTCGTAGCCGTCGTCCTCGACCCGTTCGTCAGCCAGGTCGGCGTACGCGGGAGGTACCTCGTGCCCCTCCGGTCCCCGGAGCTCTTGCTCCAGCGACGTGAAGTCCGTGTCAAACGACCGGTACTTCAGCTCCCTGGCCACTTTGGTCTGCTTTGCCTTCGCACGGCCGCGCCCCATATCGGGTCGACCCCCTCGCATTGTCTGCCAGCGGCTCGGCCGCGGCTCAGGATGAATAAGCTGTCGTGCGCACGATGCTACCCAATGGGTCGCAGGCTGCAAAGCAGGGCTCACCCGGGCCCGCCACCCCTAACCCTGTCGGTGCTGGCCGACCAGGTGCACGCCGCCGCCTGTGGTGGTCTCGGCCGGGGCGACGCTACCGCAGACCCAGGCGCGCAGCCCGCGGCCCGCGAGCAGCGCGATGGCCGCGTCGACGGCATCGCCCGGCAGCACCGCCACCATGCCGACGCCGAGGTTGAGCGTGGCCTCGAGGTCGGCGGTGGAGACCCCGCCCATCTCCTGCACCAGGCCGAAGATCGGCGCCGGGCTCCAGCTCGACCGCTCGATCGTCACCGCGCAGCCGCTCGGCACCACCCGGGCCAGGTTGGCCGCGAGGCCGCCGCCGGTGACGTGGCTCATGGCGTGCACCTCGACCGTATCGACCAGGGCCAGACAGTCCAGGGCGTAGACGCGGGTGGGCTCGAGCAGCTCCTCGCCGAGGGTGCGACCCAGCTCGGGCACGTCGCGGTCGAGCGCCCAGCCGGCCCGGCCGAGCAGCACGTGCCGGACCAGGGAGTAGCCGTTGGAGTGGAGGCCCGAGGACTCCAGGGCCAGCACCACGTCGCCCGGGACCACCCGGTCGGCACCGAGGATGCGGTCGCGTTCCACGACGCCGGTCGCCGCGCCGGCCACGTCGTACTCCTCGGGGCCGAGAAGTCCGGGGTGCTCCGCGGTCTCTCCGCCCAGCAGCGCGCAGCCGGCGACGGCGCACGCCTCGGCGATCCCCTTGACGATGGCGGCGACGCGCTCCGGCTCGACCTTGCCGCAGGCGATGTAGTCGGTCATGAACAGCGGCTCGGCCCCACAGACCACCAGGTCGTCGACCACCATGCCGACGAGGTCGAAGCCGATGGTGTCGTGCACGCCCATCGACTGGGCGATCGCGACCTTGGTGCCGATGCCGTCGGTCGAGGTGGCGAGCACCGGGTGCGCCATGCCGGCGATCCGGCTCGCGTCGAAGAGCCCGGCAAAGCCGCCGATCCCGCCCAGCACCTCCGGCCGGCGGGTCTTGCCGACCCACTCCTTCATCAGCTCGACGGCGCGGTCCCCCGCGGCGATGTCGACCCCGGCGGCGGCGTACGCCGTCTGCTCGCTGCTCACGGTCGGGAGAGTGCGTCCGCGGCGCCGACGCCGACCGTCGCGGTCTCGAGACCGTCATCACCGGTCCGGGCGGCGTTGCGGGAGTGGGCGTCCTCGAGGACGCTCTTGCCCAACCGTTCGCTGAGTGGCAGCTCGACGGGGTAGACACCGTCGAAGCAGGCGCGGCAGAGCGCGTCCTTGCCCACCTCGGTGGCGGCGACCAGGCCGTCGAGGGAGACGTAGCCGAGGGAGTCCGCCCCGATCGACCGACAGATCTCGTCGCTGGTGAGGCCGGTGGCGATCAGCTCGGCACGGGAGGCGAAGTCGATGCCGTAGAAGCAGGGCCACTTGACGGGCGGGGACGAGATGCGGACGTGGATCTCGGCGGCGCCGGCTTCGCGCAGCATCCGCACCAGCGCGCGCTGGGTGTTGCCGCGGACGATCGAGTCGTCCACCACGACCAGCCGCTTGCCGGCGATCACGTCGCGCAGCGGGTTGAGCTTGAGCCGGATGCCGAGCTGACGGATGGTCTGGCTGGGCTGGATGAACGTGCGGCCGACGTAGGAGTTCTTGACCAGGCCCTGGCCGTAGGGGATGCCCGACTGCTCGGCGTAGCCGATGGCGGCCGGGGTGCCCGACTCCGGCACCGGGATGACCAGGTCGGCGTCGGTCGGGAACTCACGCGCCAGCGTCCGGCCCACCTCGACCCGCACCGAGTGCAGCCGGCGGCCCGAGATCATGGTGTCGGGCCGGGCGAGGTAGACGTACTCGAACAGGCAGCCCTTGGGCTCCGGGGCGGCGAAGGTGCGCGACCGCAGGCCGTCACCGTCGATCGTGAGCAGCTCGCCGGGGGCGACCTCGCGGATGAACGAGGCACCGACGATGTCCAGGGCGGCGGTCTCGCTGGCGACCACCCAGCCGCGCTCCAGCCGGCCCAGCACCAGCGGCCGGATGCCCTGGGGGTCGCGGGCGGCGTACAGGGTCTCCTCGTCCATGAAGACGAGGCTGAACGCGCCGCGCAGCCGGGGCAGCACCTCGACCGCCGCCTCTTCGGTGCTCAGCCCCGGGTAGGTGGCCATCAGCGCCGTGACGAGCGAGGTGTCGGTGGTGGCCTCGTGCGACAGCACCCCCGGCAGCAGCGACTCAGCCGAGTCGTCGCGCTGGTGCAGCCACTCCTGCAGCTCGAGGGTGTTGGTCAGGTTGCCGTTGTGGGCCAGCGCGAGGCCGCCCGAGGCGGTGGAGCGGAAGGTGGGCTGGGCGTTCATCCAGACACTCGCGCCAGTGGTGGAGTAGCGGCAGTGCCCGACGGCGAGGTGGGCGTTCCCGAGCGACTCCAGCGTGGCCTCGTTGAACACCTGCGAGACCAGACCCATGTCCTTGTAGACCATGATCTGGGCGCCCCGGGCGGTGCTCTTGCTGACCGCGATGCCCGCGGACTCCTGGCCGCGGTGCTGCAGCGCGTACAGGCCGAAGTAGGTGAGCTTGGCGACCTCCTCGTGCGGAGCCCAGACCCCGAACACCCCACAGGCGTCCTGGGGGCCGCGGTCGGCGGGATCGAGATCGTGGTTCAGGAGCCCGTCAGCAAGTGGCACTACCGCAGCGTAACCTGTACGGCTCGGCCGCACCGCTTCCGAACCTCCGGCGCCCAGCCCATTACCCTTCTCGTCATGCCTGACCCACCACCGCCGCGAGGCGTGAGCCTGCGCGGCTGGTCGTCGGTCGTCGGCACAGCGCTGTCCAAGGTGGTCGAGCTGGCGCTGGCCAACGCGACGCAGGTCGGAGCGGTCCTCGCCGTGGTGCTGATCTTCGCGCCCTCAGGCGGCGTCGGACGCCTGATCGGGGTAGTGGCCGGCGTGGTGGCGCTGGTCACCACCGGCTGGCTGCTGCGCCAGGCGTCCCGCCGCCAGTCCACCCCCTTCCTCGGCTCGCTGGCCGGACCGCGGCTGGTGCTGCTGGTCGCGGTGGCCGCGGCACTCGTGCTGCGCCGCCCCGACGAAGCCGGCTGGATCTGGCCGGCCACCGGGCTCGGGCTGCTCGCTGTCTTGTCCGAGACCTCGCTGCGGGTCTCCCTGGCCAAGACCGAGCAGGTGGCGGTGCAGCTACCCGGCGTCGAGCCCGTCCCCGAGCCGCCGTTCCCGCCGGGCGCGGTGGTGTGGGCCAGCGCGGCCCAGCTGAGCATCGGAGCCGTGCTCGCCGCGGTCGCGGGTCCTGGCTGGCTCTACCTCGTGGTCGCGGTGCTGGTACTGGCCTCGGTCGCCGTCCAGCTCGGAGCGGCGGCGCGCGCCAACGTGGTGGCCACCCGGGCCGCGACCGGTCTGCGGGCCGCGATCGAGCGGTACCAGCCCGCCTTCGTCGTCTACTACGCGGCCGTGGTCGGCGCGCGCTACCAGCTGGGCATGTGGCTGCCCTACCTCGAGCGGCTGGGCGTCCCCTTCATCGTCATCACCCGCAACGCGGTGACCGTCCCGACGATCGCCTCCCTGACCTCCGCACCCGTCGTGGTGCCGCGGACCCGGGGCAGCGTCGGCGGTCTCGAGACCTGCGTGGTCAGCTCGATGAAGGCGGCCTTCTACGTCCAGGGCGACGTCCGCAACTCCCACTTCCTGCAGTTCGAGCAGCTCACCCACTGCTGGCTCAACCACGGCGACTCCGACAAGTCCGCCAACTGGAGCCCCAAGCACTCGGCCTTCGACAGGGTGTTCGTCTGCGGCCAGCAGGGCGTCGACCGCTACGCCGCCCACAAGGTGACGATCCCCGCCCGCAAGTTCGTCCGCGTCGGCCGGCCACAGGTCGAGCGGATCGAGGTGCGCGACACCCCGCCGCCACCCGGTCAGCCGCGGACGGTGCTCTACGCGCCCACCTGGCGCGGCGGCCGGCCCAAGACCAACTACTCCTCGCTGCCGTTGGCCGAGCGGATCGTGGACGGGCTGCTCGGGCACGGGGCGACCGTCGTCTTCCGGCCGCACCCGTTGAGCTATCAGGACCCGACCGACGCCGCGGTCTGTCGCCGGGTCCAGGCCCGGCTCGCCGCGGACCAGAGCGAGTACGGCCGCCAGCACGTCTGGGGCGAGCGGGCCGAGCGCGAGTGGGACGTCGCCGACTGCGTCAATGCCGTGGACGCGCTGGTCACCGACGTCTCCTCGGTCGCGTCGGACTTCCTCGCCTCCGGCAAGCCCATCGCCATGGTGGCCGTGCGGTGGCCGGGCGAGGAGTTCCGGAAGGAGTTCGCGATGGCCCGGGTCTCCTACGTGATCGAGCAGGACCTGTCCACCCTGGAGCAGTCGCTGCACGACCTCCTCGAGGACGACCCGTTGGCCGAGCAGCGGCTGGCCTACCGCAGCTACTGCCTCGGCGACGAGCTCGGGGCCCACGCAGCCGATGAGTTCCTGCGCGCGGCCGGCCGGATCGTGGCGGGGAAGAAGTGAGCAGCCCACTGACGACCCCGGCCGTCCGGACGGCCCTCACCGGGGGCTACGTGGCCACCAACGACGACCTCCGGACCGAGCACACGCGCGGCTACGTGGTGCTCGACGGCCACCAGCTCGTGGCGGTCGGATCGGGCCCGCTGCCGGCCGAGCACGCCGACGCGGCGGTCGTCGACGTCAGCGGCTGCCTGGTCACGCCGGGGCTGGTGAACACCCACCACCACCTCTTCCAGTGGATCACCCGCGGCTGGGCCGTCGACGGGACGCTGTTCGAGTGGCTGCGGACGCTGTACCCCGTCTGGGCCGGCCTGGACGCCGACCTCACCACCACCGCGGCGACCGGAGCGCTGGCCTGGCTGGCCCGGTCCGGCTGCACCACCAGCACCGACCACCACTACGTGTTCCCTCGCCACGGCGGCGACCTGCTGGGCGCCGAGATCGCGGCGGCGCGGCAGGTCGGGCTGAGGTTCCACCCCACCCGGGGGTCGATGGACCTCGGCGTCAGCGCCGGCGGTCTGCCGCCCGACGACGTCGTCGAGGACCTCGACGCGATCCTGGCGGCCTCCGAGGCGGCGATCCAGACCCACCACGACCCGTCGCCGGGATCGATGCTGCAGATCGCCCTGGCACCCTGCTCCCCCTTCTCGGTGACCGCCGAGCTGCTCACCGCCTCGGCCGAGCTGGCCCGGCGGTACGGCGTCCGGCTGCACACCCATCTCGCTGAGACCTCCGAGGAGGACGACTTCTGCCGTGACCACTTCGGGCGGACGCCGGTGGAGTACCTGGACTCCCTCGGCTGGCTGAGGCCCGACGTCTGGTTCGCGCACGCCGTGCACCTCGACGACGCCTCGATCGCGCGGCTGGCGGCGACCGGGACCAGCGTGGCCCACTGCCCGTCGTCGAACGCCCGGCTCGGCGCCGGGATCGCCCGCGCCCGCGACCTGCGCGACGCCGGCGTCGCGGTGGGCCTGGGCGTGGACGGCGCCGCGTCGAACGAGGCCAGCTCGCTCTGGGCGGAGGCCCACCACGCCCTGCTGTTCGCGCGGGCGCGCGGCGGTCCTCAGGCGTTGGGTGTCCGCGACGCCCTGGACATGGCGACGACGGGCGGCGCCCGCGTGCTCGGCCGACAGGACGAGATCGGGTCACTGGAGGTGGGCAAGCTCGCCGACGTCGCCGTCTGGCGGCTGGACGGCCTGGGCCACGTCGACGTGGCCGACCCGGTGGCCGCGCTGGTGCTGGGCGCGCAGCCGCCGCTGGAGCTGCTGCTGGTCAACGGCCAGCGGGTGGTCGAGCGTGACGTCGTGCTGAGCGTCGACGCCGAGGAGCTGGCCGCCGACGTGCTGACCGCCAGCCGCGAGCTGGCCTCCCGCGCCGGGCGGGCAACCTCTTTCGCGCCCTCGACCCCTCGACAGGCTCAGGACAGGCCGACCTCCGGACGCGTCGCGTGAGCCCGCCGGTCCTCGGCCCGGCCGACCTCGCCGCCGTGGACGCTGCGCTGGCCCCGGCCGACTCCGAGCGGCTGGCCTGCTATCCCGGCGACCGTACCGACCGGCAGCCGGTGCACACCGTCTACGTCCCCGCGGACCGCTTCACTGCCGACCTGGCGCCGCGGTGGGGCGCCGCCGCCCAGGCCGCGTTGGCCAAGGACGCTCCCGGTCCCGCTCACCTGGCCGCCGTCCTGGGCTGGCCCGAGGCCGAGGTGGCTGCGGTGTGGGACGCCGTCGTGGCCAAGCTGGCCTCTGAACCGATCGAGGACCTCCGGGTCGACCTGGAAGACGGGTACGGGTCCCGGCCCGACGAGGTCGAGGACGTCGACGCGGTCGCGGCCGGACGGGCGATCGCGGCGGCCGTCCGCGGCGGGACCGCACCGCCGTACCTCGGCCTGCGCTTCAAGTCCCTCGAGGGTGGCACCCGCCGTCGTGGGCTGCGCAGCCTCGATCTGGTCCTTGGCGCGCTGCTGGCCGAGACCGCCCTGCCCGAGGGTTGGGTGGTCACCCTGCCGAAGGTGACCTCGGTGGCGCAGGTGACCGCGATGGTCGACGTCTGCGAGCGGCTGGAACGCGGCTACGGCCTGGCGGCGGGTGCGCTGCGCTTCGAGATCCAGGTGGAGACGCCGCAGGCCGTGCTGCTGCCCGACGGCTCCGCCGGGGTGGCGAGGATGGTGCAGGCGGCCGACGGGCGCTGCACCGGCCTGCACTTCGGTACCTACGACTACACCGCCGCCCTGGGCATCGCCGGGGGGTTCCAGGCCCTCGACCACCCGGCCGCCGACCACGCCAAGGCGGTGCTGCAGCTGGCCGCGGCGGGTACCGGGGTCCGGGTCAGCGACGGCTCCACCAACCTGGTGCCGAGCGGCGACCGGGCGACGGTGCACGCCGGCTGGGCTCGACACGCACGGCTGGTGCGGCGGGCCCTCGAGCGCGGCTTCTACCAGGGCTGGGACCTGCACCCGGCCCAGCTGCCGACCCGCTACCTGGCCACCTATTTGTTCTTCCGCACCGACCTCGGGTCGCTCGGCGGTCGGCTCGGCCGCTACTTGGCCGGCCCGGGCGGAGCTGACGGCGCCGTGTTGGACGAGCCGGCGACCGCGCAGGCGCTCGCGGCCTTCCTGCTGCGCGGGATGCGCTGCGGGGCCGTCTCGGCGGCGGAGGTGCGCGAGCTGACGAGGGTCGACCCGGACGCCGTCGCCGCCCTCGCGGCCCGCCGCGTGGGCTGAGCGAACCGGCGAGGCTATTGCCTCGACTGCACGATCACCGGCGAATGGGAGAACGGTGTCGGGCGAATGCCGACCTTGGACCGGAGTCGAACCCGAGCGTCAAGAGAACCGTGGGATCGCTCCCGCAGAGCGCAGCCGTAGGGGAATCGCGGGAGTTCGGCCTGGGGGAACCGGCCGGGGAATGGCGGCAGCCAGGTCCGACGTCAACGGGGGTGGCTGCTCACTCCCGAACCCGGTCAGTGCAGGCACCGCTGGTATTCGTGCACTGGGTTATCAAATTCGAGCATATTGATAGTCAGTGTGCGGCGCGATACTGCTCGATCAGCTCCGTGGAAAGCCGGCCCCGCGTCGAAACTCCGAGTCCCTGCTCTTCGGCCCAGGCCCGCACGGCCTTGGTGTCGATCGGCGTCGGCTCCGCCGAACGGGCCGAGCCACGAGCGGAACGCCCGGTGACGCGCCGGGCCTTTTCGACGTAGACCCGCAAGTCCTCGCGCAGCTTCTCGACGTTCTTGCTGCTCAGATCGATCTCGTAGGACGTTCCTTCAAGTGAGAAGGAGACACTCTTGCCGTCCCCGTCGACTTCACTGCCGTCCAAGTCGTCATACGTCTTGACGATGGTCTTCTGCGCCACTGTCATAGCCCTTTCTATGCCCCGAGTCACCCTGACGTCTCAAAGTGTAGGGACCAAGGTTGACGCGTCAAATCACAAACGGCCAACTTGAGCAAATCTTGAGGCTAATCCACCAGGGACAGAATGCGACACCGCATCGATGCCGAAACTATTACTCAGCTGCGCTTGGTCCGCCAAGTACGCTCGAACGGCAGTCGCCATGCGTGCGGCGCCACCAGCTGGTGAATGGCATTCGGACCCCAGGACCCGGGTGCGTAAGGCTTCACGGGCGGCGGGTTCCGCAGCAGGGGCTCCGACCGCTCCCACAGGCTCTCGATGCCCTCAGCGGTCGTGAAGAGGGTGTGGTCGTCCCGCATGGCGTCCATGATCAGCCGCTCGTACGCCTCGAGGACGTCACCGGCGCGGTCGGTCTCCTGGGTGGAGAACTGCATGCTCAGCTTGTCGAGCTTCATCCCCGGCCCCGGGCGCTTGCCGTAGAACGACAACGACACCTTTGACTCATCCGCCAGGTCGAAGGTCAGGTGGTCGGGACCGGACGCACCCACCCCGGATCCTCCCGGGAACATCGACTTGGGTGCCTCCTTGAAGGCGATCGAGATGATCCGCTGGCCCTCGGCGAGACGCTTGCCGGTGCGGCAGTAGAACGGCACACCGGCCCAGCGCCAGTTGTCGATCCCCGCCTTGAGGGCGATGAACGTCTCGGTGTCGGAGTCGCGGGCCACGCCCTCTTCCAGCCGATAGCCGCTGTACTGGCCGCGGACGACCTCGTTCGGGTTCAGTGGCAGCATCGAGCGGAAGACCTTGTTCTTCTCCTCGCTGATGGCGCGCGGCTCCAGGGCCGTCGGCGGTTCCATCGCGACGAAGGCCAGGACCTGGAAGAGGTGGGTGACCACCATGTCCTTGTACGCCCCGGTGGCCTCGTAGAAGCCGGCGCGGCGGTCCAGCCCGAGGGTCTCGGGGATGTCGATCTGGATGTGGTCGATGAAGTTGCGGTTCCAGATCGGCTCGAACAGTCCGTTCGCAAAGCGGAAGGCGAGGATGTTCTGCGCCGCTTCCTTGCCGAGGAAGTGGTCGATCCGGAAGATCTGGCGCTCGCGGAACGTCTGGTGCACCTGGTCGTTCAGCAGGATCGCGCTCTGCAGGTCGGTGCCGAACGGCTTTTCCATCACGACCCGGGAACGCTCCACCAGACCGGCCGAGCGGAGGGTGTTGATCACCGCAGGGGCGGCGGCGGGCGGCACGCTCAGGTAGTGCAGCCGGCCGACGGTGCCGCCCAGCTTTTCCTCGGCGGTCCGGACGGCCTCGGCCAGGCCCTCGGGCCCGGCCGACTGGGGGACGTAGGTCAGCCGCTGCGCGAACTCGGCCCACTGGCCCTCGGTGAGGGGATGGTGGGTGAACTCGTTCACCGCATGGAGGGCCATCTCGCGGAAGGCGTCCTCCGAGAGGTCCTCTAGCGAGGTGCCGATGATCTGGATGTCAGGGGCCAGCGCGGACAGCGCGAGGTGGGCGAGTCCGGGCAGCAGCTTGCGGCGTGACAGGTCACCGGTCGCTCCGAAGAGCACGATGACGTGCGGCTGCAAGACCTCGAGGCCGTTCCGCGAAGGGCGCGAACCGGGCGCAGGGTAGGCGATCGTCTGGGCGAGGTTGGTGACCACGGTCAGATGCTTGCATCTCGGGAGCCCGTCAACAACAGAGGGTCCTCACCCGGAGACATGCCGGGGTGACCCGGGCAGGACAGAATGAGCATCGTGAGCATCGTGAGCACCGACAACGAGCATCCGTCGCGGACCGTCGACCTCGTCTTCTCCGGCCGGGTCCTGACCGACGACGGGATCCTCCTGCGCCGGGTCTCGGTCAGCGACGGGCGGATCGTCACCGTCGAGTCCGTCTCGGACTGGGCTCCCACGACCGGGCACCAGGTGATCGAGCTCGCCGAGGACGAGGTGCTCGTCCCCGGCCTGGTCGACACCCACGTCCACGTGAACGAGCCCGGCCGGACCGAGTGGGAGGGCTTCGCGACGGCGACCCGGGCGGCCGCGGCGGGCGGGGTGACCACGGTGCTCGACATGCCGCTCAACTCGGTCCCGGCCACGACCAGTGTCGACGCCCTGGCGGTCAAGCAGGCGGCGGCCGCCGGCCAGTGCGCGGTGGACGTCGGCTTCTGGGCCGGCGCTGTTCCCGACAGCCTCGGCCACCTGGCCGAGCTGCACGAGGCGGGGGTGTTCGGGTTCAAGTGCTTCCTGCTTGACTCCGGAGTGCCCGAGTTCCTCCCGCTCTCCCCCGTCCAGCTGCGGGCGGCCATGACCGAGATCGCCGCCTTCGACGGCCTGCTGATCGTGCACGCCGAAGATCCGGACCTGATCGCCGCGCACGCCGTACCGCACACCGTGCACTACGCGGAGTTCCTCGGGTCGCGACCCCCGGAGTCGGAGACGGCCGCCATCGAGACCGTGATCGAGGCCGCCCGGACGACCGGCTGCCGCACCCACCTCGTCCACCTGTCCAGCGCGGCCGCCCTGCCGGCCATCGCCGCGGCCCGCGCCGACGGCGTCCGGCTCACCGTCGAGACCTGCCCGCACTACCTGACGCTGGCCGCCGAACGGATCGCCGACGGCCAGACCCAGTTCAAGTGCTGTCCGCCGGTCCGCGACGCGGCGAACGCCGAGCTGCTGTGGCAGGGGCTCGCTGAGGGGGTGATCGACGTCGTGGTCTCCGACCACTCCCCGTCGACGGTCGACCTCAAGCTGCTCGACCAGGGCGACTTCGGTGCCGCCTGGGGCGGTATCTCGTCGCTGCAGCTCGGCCTGCCGCTGATCTGGAGCGGCGCCCGCTCCCGCGGCCACGAGCTCGGCGACGTGCTCGGCTGGATGTCCCGGGGACCGGCCGAGCTGGTGGGGGTGGCGGGCAAGGGTCGGATCGCCGTCGGCTACGCCGCCGACCTCGCCGTCTTCGCTCCCGAGGAGCAACAGACCGTGGACGCCCACCAGCTCGAGCACCGCAACCCGGTCACGCCGTACGACGGCGTCACGCTGCACGGGGTCGTCCGGGCCACCTACCTCGCCGGCCGCCCGGTCACCGGCCAACCGGCCGGCCAGCTGCTGGTGCGGGACGGGGAATGAGCATGCGTGACTTCACGTCCCATCCCGACCTCGCCTCCCGTGCCCTCGCCGGCAGCGTGGTCAGCGCCAACGACGAGCTGTTCGCCCCGCGGCAGAACTTGATCATGCCGCTACCGGTGCGGTATGTGGTCGACGAGTTCGGGCACACGGGCAAGATCTACGACGGCTGGGAGACCCGGCGGCGGCGCGAGCCCGGGCACGACTGGGCCATCGTCCGGCTCGGGGTACCCGGCATCGTGCACGGCGTGGTCGTCGACACGGCCTTCTTCAAGGGCAACTACCCGCCCTTCATCAGCGTGGAGGCCACCTCGGTCGAGGGCTACCCCGACGCCTCGGTCCTCGACTCGCTGACCTGGACGACGATCGTGGACCAGTCGCCGTGCCGGGGCGACACCGAGAACTCCTACGCCGTCAGCAGCGACCGGCGCTGGACCCACATCCGGCTGTCGATCTATCCCGACGGCGGGGTCTCCCGCTTTCGGGTGCACGGCGAGGTGGTGCTCGACCCCCGCTACCTGACGACGACGGTCGACCTGCTGGCGCTGGAGAACGGCGGTCGGCTGCTGAGCACCTCCGACGCGTTCTACTCGACGCCGGAGAACCTCATCCTGGCCAGCCGGGCTCGGATCATGGGCGAGGGCTGGGAGAACGCTCGGCGCCGCGGTCCGGGGAACGACTGGGCCGTCTTCGGGCTCGCCGCCCGTGGGGAGCCGACGCTGATCGAGGTCGACACGTCCTACTTCATCGGCAACGCACCGGGCTGGGTGCGGATCAGCGCGGCCGACGCCGAGGCGGGGCCGGTGACCGAACCGTCGGCGTGGTGGGAGGTCGTGCCCAAGATCGCGGTCCTGGTCGACACCCGGCACCGGTTCCTCGTCGACGGCCGCCGGCCGGCGACGCACCTGCGGCTCGACGTCTATCCCGACGGCGGGCTCAGCCGGCTGCGCTGCTTCGGCGAGCTGGCTCAGGGCGAACGGGAGCAGCTCTACCAACGCTTCCGGGACCGGCTGCCCGAGTCCCACCGGGAGTTCCTGGAGACGATGCCGACGGCCCCGCGGGAGGCCCTACCCGCCGATCAGGTCTGACCTGCGGGGAGCCGACTTGTCAGACGCTGAGGGGTTTCCAGCACCCTCAGCTGCCGACAAGTCGGGGTTCAGCTGCGGTGGAGGTCGGCAATGCCCTGTAGCAGCAGGGTTTCCGCCACACAGGCTGCGGCGAAGTCGCCCAGGTGCAGCGACTCGTCAGCGCCGTGCGCCCGGGTGTCGGGGTCACCCACGGCAGTGACCAGAATCGTCGCGGCGGGGAAAGCCCGGCCGAAGTCGGCGACCATCGGGATCGAGCCGCCCTGACCGAGGAACACCGGCGGAACGCCCCATGCCGTGGCAAACGCTTGCCGGGCCACCTCGGCGTACGGGCCGGCGAAGTCGATCGTGGAGGGCTCGCCGCTGTCGCCGGGTGTGACCTCCAGCTGGGCACCGTAGGGAACATGGTCATGAAGATGGAGGATCAGCTTCTCGGTGGCGGCGCGCGCGTCGTCGCCGGGGGCCACCCGCAGGCTGATCTTGGCCCGGGCCACCGGCGCCAGCGTGTTGGACGCCCGGTCGACGGGAGTGGCGTCGAGCGCGATCACCGCGATGGCGGGCTTGCACCACAGCCGTTCGACGACGGTGCCGGTGCCGATCTGCTGCACGCCGTCCAACAGGCCGGACTCCGCGCGCAGCCGGTCCTCGGGATAGTCCAGGTCGGGCGGCGTGCTGGTGGCCAGCCCCGCCACGGCCACGTTGCCCTGCTCGTCGTGCAGGGTGGCCAGCAGTCGGCAGAGGGTGGTCAGTGCGTCCGGAACCACGCCGCCGTAGGAGCCGGAGTGCACGGCGTGGTCGAGCGTGCGCAGCTCGACGACACAGTCGGCGAGACCCCGCAACGAAGTGGTGAACGCCGGCGTCCCGACCTCCCAGTTCGCGGAGTCGGCGATGACGAAGACGTCGGCGGCCAGCTGCTCCCGGTTCTCGGCCAGCAGCTGGGCCAGCGTCGGCGACCCCACCTCCTCCTCGCCCTCGAGGAAGAGCGTGACCCCGACCGGTGGCCGGCCGTCGAAGGCCCGGAGCGCGGCCAGGTGGACCGCCAGACCGCCCTTGTCGTCGGCGGTGCCCCGCCCGAACAGCCGGTCGCCCCGGACGGTCGCCTCGAAAGGGTCGCTCGACCAGAGGCTGGGGTCACCTTCGGGCTGGACGTCGTGGTGGGCGTACAGGCAGACCGTCGGCTGACCGGCAGGAGCCGGGAAGCGCGCGATCACCGCCGGGTGCCCGCCGCCGGCCTGGACCTGGCGTACGTCGGGGCAGCCGAGGTCGGTGAGCAGCTGCACGACCGCCGCGGCGGTGGCCTGCACCTGGTCGGCGCGGGCCGGGTCGGCGCTGACCGACGGGATCGCCACCAGTCGCGCGAGGTCGGCCAACACGGACGGCTGCTGCGCGCGTACTGTCTCGCTCAAGGTCACGATCGCCCATCCTAAGGGCCCCGCCGAGGAGGTCGCGGTGAGTCAACGCCCGGTCAGCCAACAGACCGCAGCCGCCGTGCTGCGCGCCGCGTTCGATGCCGTCGTCGACACCCAGCAGGAGGCGATCGCGGCTGCCGCGGCCCTGGTCGTGGCGTCGCTGCGGGCCGACGGGATCGTCCAGGTCTTCGGCACCGGGCACTCGCGCAGCTTTGCCATGGAGATCGCCGGCCGGGCCGGCGGTCTGGTGCCGGCCAACAAGATCAGCATCACCGACCTCGCCTTCTACGGCGACCGGTCGCCGCAGGAGGTGATGGACCCCTACCTCGAACGGGACCCGGGCCTGGCCGCGGAGCTACTGGCCGTGCACGACATCCGGCCGACCGACGTCTTCCTGATCTGCTCCAACTCCGGCGGCAACGGCTCGACGGTCGAGCTGGCCCGGCTGGTCAAGGAGCGGGGCCACGCCCTCGTCGCCGTCACCTCGATGGCCCACACGTCCGCGATCACCTCCCGGCACCCCAGCGGGCTCCGGCTGTTCGAGCTGGCCGACGTGGTGATCGACAACCGCGGGGTCTTCGGCGACGCCGAGCTGCCGCTGCCCCCCGGCCCGGACGGCGAGGAGCGCGGCGCGGTGCTCGCCACCTCCACGGTGACCAGTGCCCTGATCGCCCAGCTGCTGGTGACCGAGGTCTGCGGCCTGCTGCTCGCGGCCGACGAGGAGGTGCCGGTGCTGATCTCGGCGAACATCCCCGGCGGCGACGCCCACAACGACCGGCTGCGCGCCCGCTACGGCAGCCGGGTCAAGTCCGGCGGACCCTAGCTTCTCCCGGACTTGTCCGGGTGTTCAGGAGCCGAGGGCGGCCGGCAGGGTCGCCGACCAGGCTTCGCGGATCGTGCTGAGCGGCAGCGTGAACCGGCCGTCGACCTCGAGCGCCGCGTCGTCGGAAGCGCTGACCTGACCGAGCGGGTGCAGCGGTACCTGGTGCTGGGCGGCTAGCGCAGTCAGGGCAGCGACCTGGTCGGGGCGGACCGAGACCAGCACCCGGCCGGCGCTCTCGGAGAACAGCCAGACGAACGGGTCAGAGCCGTCCGGCAGCGCGACCCTGACCCCGTGCCCGCGGCGCAGCGACGACTCGACCAGGGCCTGGGCGAGGCCGCCGTCGGCGAGGTCGTGGGCGCTGGCCAACAGCCCGTCCCGACCGGCGGTGACCAGCAGCGAGGCCAGCCGTACCTCGTGGGCCAGGTCGACCGCGGGCGGACGACCGCCGAGGTGGTCGTGCACCACTCCGGCCCAGGCCGAGCCGTCGAGCTCATCGCGGGTGTCGCCCAGCAGCAGCACGGCGTCCCCGGCCGCGGCGAACCCGACCGGCACCCGCCGGGTGACGTCCTCGATCACACCGAGGACGCCGATCACCGGCGTCGGCAGGATCGCCGTCCGGCCGGTCTGGTTGTAGAAGCTGACGTTGCCGCCGGTGACCGGCGTGCCGAGCGCCTGGCAGCCGTCGACGAGGCCGCGGATCGCCTCGGTGAACTGCCACATCACGGCCGGGTCCTCGGGCGAGCCGAAGTTGAGGCAGTCCGAGACCGCCACCGGCTGGGCGCCGGTCACCGCGACGTTCCGGTACGCCTCGGCCAGGGCGAGCTGCGCCCCGGCGTACGGGTCGAGCAGCGCGAACCGGCCGTTGCCGTCGGTGGCCAGCGCCACGCCGAGCCCCGTCTCCTCGTCGATCCTCAGCATCCCGGCGTCCTCCGGCTGCGCGAGCACGGAGTTGCCGCGGACGTAGCGGTCGTACTGGTTGGTGATCCAGGAGAGGTCGCAGAGGTTGGCCGAGGCGACCAGCTGCAGCAGGGTCGCCGCGAGCTCGTCCCCGGTGGTCGGCCGGGCCAGACCGGCCACCCCGTCGGCCTGCAGCTGGTCCTGGCTGTCCGGCCGGGCGTACGGGCGCTCGTAGACCGGACCCTGGTGCGCGACGGTCCGCGGGTCGACGTCGACGATCGTCTCGCCGTGCCACTCGATCACCAGCCGGTCGTCCTCGGTCACCTCGCCGACGACTGTTGCCTGCACGTCCCACTTGGCGCAGATCTCGAGGAAGCGGTCGACGTCGGCCGGTTCGACGACGGCCATCATCCGTTCCTGCGACTCGCTCATCAAGATCTCTTCCGGGGCCAACGAGGAGTCGCGCAGCGGGACTCGGTCGAGCTCGACGTGCATGCCGCCGTCGCCGGCCGCGGCCAGCTCGGAGGTGGCGCAGGAGATGCCGGCCGCACCGAAGTCCTGGATGCCGGTGACCACGCCCGCCGCGAAGAGCTCGAGCGTGCACTCGATCAGCAGCTTTTCCATGAACGGGTCGCCGACCTGAACGGCGGGCCGCTTGGACGGCCCCTTGCTCGATCCGTCAGGGGTCGCATCGAAGGTCTCCGAAGCGAGGATCGAGGCGCCGCCGATGCCGTCGCCGCCGGTCGCCGCGCCGTAGAGGATGACCGCGTTGCCGGCGCCGGTGGCCTTGGCGAGGTGCAGGTCCTCGTGCCGCAGCACGCCGACGCAGAGCGCGTTGACGAGCGGGTTGCCGAGATAGCTGCGGTCGAAGACGACCTCACCGCCGATGTTGGGCAGGCCGAGGCAGTTGCCGTAACCGCCGACGCCGGAGACCACCCCGGGCAGCACCCGCGCGGTGTCTGGTTCCTCGAGCGGGCCGAAGCGCAGCGAGTCCATCACCCCGACCGGCCGGGCGCCCATGGCCAGGATGTCGCGGACGATGCCGCCGACGCCGGTCGCCGCGCCCTGGTGCGGCTCGACGTAGCTGGGGTGGTTGTGCGACTCGATCTTGAACGTGACCGCGTAGCCCTGGCCGATGTCGAGGACGCCGGCGTTCTCACCGATGCCCGCGAGCAGCCGACCGGCCGGGGTCTCCTGGCTCAGCTCACCGAAGCGGCGGAGGTGCACCTTGGAGGACTTGTACGAGCAGTGCTCGGACCACATCACCGAGTACATGGCCAGCTCGGAGGAAGACGGCCGCCGGCCGAGGATCTCGCGGATACGCCCGTACTCGTCCTCGGTCAGCCCCAGCTCGGCCCACGGCTGGACCAGGTCGGGGGTCCGGGAGGCGTTGTCAACGGTGTCCACCACGGGCGTCAGGGTACCGGCCCTTCGAGGAGCCGGTCGAAGAAGAACCAGCCGATAGTCACCGTGACCACGCCGGTCAGGGCCAGGAACACGCTCGCACCGCCGTCGTTGAGCAGCGTCCCGAGCACCCCGGTGGCCAGCAGCGCGACCAGCACGGGCCGCAGCGTCGACAGGTCTCGGCCCAGGAAGGACAAGGCGTACCGGAAGATCAGCACCCAGACGACCGCCCCGACCAGGATCGTGGGAATTCCGAGCGGGCTGACGAAGGTCTCGGCCGCAGCCACGGCCTTGCGGCTGACCACGTCGACGGCGTCACCGTCGATGACCCGCTGGACGAAGTTGCCCAGGTGGCTGCGCCGGTCGGGACCGCGGGACCAGTCCAGCAGTGAGATCGCCCCGACAGCGACCACCGCGCTCAGCCCGACGACCAGCAGCCGCAGCCAGGTCATCCGGGCTCCGCTGAGCACGAGCAGCAGCCAGAGAACGGGTGGCGTCAGCGCGATCACCCCACCGAAGTCGGTGCCCATCGAGGGCCAGCCCTCGCAGATGACGATGCCGAACCCGATCACGGCCACCGCCACGACCGCCGCCCGGCGGTGACCGGCGACCAGGTAGCGCCGGGCGATCCAGCCGGCCAGGAACAGCCCGGCCGTCGCGTACGCGGCGAAGGTGACGTTGCCGAAGCCGTACCAGCGCAGGCCGAAGATCGGCCGCGAGTTGAACATCGAGCCCGGCTGCATCGGGCCGCCCAGCGCGGCGTCGACCGTGTACGCCGCCACGACCAGGGCAGCGCCGGCGATGACGGCCGGTACGACGAGCCGGCGGGCCAGCAGCAGGGCTGCCGCGGTGAGCAGCACCGACCAGCCCAGCACCGTGGCCCCCAGCACCAGCCCGGGGTAGGACGCCTCCGACCAGGGCACGGCGCCGGTCAGCATCATCGCCGCCGGCAGGATGCTGCCGTAGGTGCAGACGAGCCGCGGCAGGCGCCAGCGCCGCCGCAGCACCGAGACGACCGCGAGCACGACCAGGACGGCGCCGGACCCGAGGAGAATCCCGTAGCCGACGAGCACCGAGTCCGACAGGGCGCGGACCGCCGCCAGGTGCCGCTCGACCGCGGGCACGGTGAGCGTGGCCGGGTCCACGGACAGTGGCGAGCCGTCGACGGTCTCCGGCACGCCCGCACCCGATCGCCGGTCGTGGTCGATCAGCGTCCGGGTCAGGTCGGTGAGGGTGATGATCCCCTCGCGCCGGGTGCTGGCGGAGGTGGCCCAGCCGGGAAAGGTCGTGCCGAGCCGGTAGACCACCTGCAGGCTCGGGTCGTCGGAGCCCGGAGCCGGCCCCACCCCGGTGACGATCAGCGTCCGGGTCGGGTCAGCCGCGAGCCGGGTGATCACCTCGTCGGTGGCCGCACCCGCGTCCACCAGCGTGGTCGGGCAGCCGGTCTTCAAGCCTTCGGCCAGGAACTGGTCGACGGTCCGGTAGCCGGGCACCTTCCCGTCCGCCCGGGCGGCCGCCAACGCGGCTGCCGGCCCGACGGCCGCCACACAGCCCTGGACGGAGCCGGCGAGGGTGCCCAGCTGGGCGTCGCCGCGACGCGCGGCTGCGGCCGCCTGCCGCGCCGGCCAGTCGGCCACCCGGTCGTCGGCCACGGTGGGCGAGCAGAGGTCGCCGACCGCCGCCCGGCGTCCCGCGCCCAACGTCGTCCAACCGGCGGCGGCGCAGGCGCCAAGGTCGCGGGGGCGGATGCTGACCGACCCGACCTGGGCGTCGTCGAGGTGGCCCTGCAGGACGGTGCGGTCCACGGCGGTCAGCCCGGTCCGACCGGTCACCCCGACCACCACGACCTGGTCGGTGACGATGGCGGACTCCACCGCCGGTTCGGCGAGCGCGTGCACGCCGCGCAGGCCGGCGAAGACCCCGGCCAGCAGCAGCAGGACCGCGATCCAGCGCCGACTCACTAGACCCGAGCGGAGAGGACGCTCAGCACGCTGGTGAAGAAGGCCATCCCGTCGGTGGTGGGTCCGGTCAGCGGGTCGACGTTGTGCTCGGGGTGCGGCATCAACCCGACGACGTTGCCGCGCTCGTTGCTGATGCCGGCGATGTCGCGGTACGAGCCGTTCGGGTTGCCGTTGCGGTAGCGGAAGACGACCCGGCCCTCGCCCTCGAGCCGGTCCAGGGTGTCGGCGTCGGCGACGAAGCCGCCCTCGCCGTTCTTGAGCACGATGGTGACCTGCTGGCCGGGGGTGAAGTCGCTGGTCCAGGCCGTGTCGGTGCCGGTGACCTCGAGCTCCTGGTCGACGCAGACGAAGGTCCGGACGTCGTTGCGGATCAGTGCGCCGGGCAGCAGATGGGCCTCGCAGAGGATCTGGAAGCCGTTGCAGATGCCGAGCACCGGCACACCTGAGTTCGCGGCGTCGATGACCTCACCCATCACCGGGGAGAAGCGCGAGATGGCGCCGCAGCGCAGATAGTCGCCGTAGGAGAAGCCACCGGGCAGGATCACCGCGTCCACCCCCTGCAGGTCGGCCGTGCCGTGCCACAGCGGGACCGGCTCCGCGCCGGCGATCCGGACCGCCCGCAGCGCGTCGACGTCGTCGAGCGAGCCGGGGAACGTGACGACGCCGATCCGAGGTGCGGTCACACTGCCGCCGCCGTGGGGGTCTCCAGCCGGACGTCGAAGACCTCGATCACCGTGTTGGCCAGGAGGGTCTCGGCGGCCCGGTGGATCTCGGCGAGCCGATCGTCGGTGACCTCACCGTCCACCTCGATCTCAAAGCGCTTGCCCTGGCGGACCGAGAGCCCGGTGAAGCCCAGCCGGCCGAGGGCACCGGTCACCGCCTTGCCTTGGGGATCCAGGATCTCGGGTTTCGGCATCACGTCGACCACCACTCGCGCCATGCCCCGATCCTAACGGGCGGGCAGCGGGGAGCCGGTGAGCCGCTCGTACGCCTCCAGGTAGCGCTGCCGGGTGGCGGCGACCACCGAGTCGGGTAGCGCCGGCGGCGCCTGCCCGGAGTGCCGGTCCCAGCCCGACTCGTCCAGCAGCCAGTTGCGCACGTACTGCTTGTCGAAGGAGTCCAGCCGCTGGCCGGGCCGCCACGTCTCCGCGTCCCAGAAGCGGGACGAGTCGGGGGTGAGCACCTCGTCGGCGAGCACGATCGTCCCGTCGCGGCGGCGGCCGAACTCGACCTTGGTGTCGGCGAGGACCAGGCCGCGGTCGCGGGCGATGCCCTCGGCACGGGCGTAGACGGCCAGGGTGAGGTCGCGCAGCGCCGCGGCCGTCTCGGCGCCGACGGTCGCCGCCACGGTGGCGAAGTCGACGTTCTCGTCGTGCTCACCCAGCGCCGCCTTGGTGGCGGGGGTGAAGATCGGCTCGGGCAGCCGGGAGCCGTCCACCAGCCCGTCGGGCAGCGCGACACCGCAGACCGTCCGGGACGCCTGGTACTCCAGCCAGCCCGACCCGGTCAGGTAGCCGCGGGCCACGCACTCGACCGGCAGCATGTCCAGCCGCTCGCAGACCACGGCCCGACCGGCGACCGCCGCCGGGACGTCGGTGGACAGCACGTGGTGGGGCACCAGGTCGCCGAGCTGGGCGAACCACCACAGCGACAGCTGGGTGAGCACCCGGCCCTTGTCCGGCACCCCCGGCTCCAGCACGAAGTCGAACGCACTGATCCGGTCCGACGCCACCATCAGCAGCCGGTCCTCGCCGAGGGCGTACAGCTCACGGACCTTGCCCGCGTGCACAAGGGGCAGGTCCACCGACAACTCGTCCATGCCGCCGATCCTGCCAGCCGTCGCTCTCAGGGGAGCCTCGCGTCCATCCCTGACTCGCACCCGGACTGACCCAGCACTGCTCTGGTCGGTGGACCGGCGTTACGTCATCGTGGAGGGACCACGACGAGAGGACCGATCGATGTCGACCACCCTGGCCCGCCCCCGTTCCGACCGGATGATCGCGGGGGTGTGCTCCGCCATCGGACGCCGCTTCGGCATCCGCCCGAGCGTCGTCCGGGTAATCTTCCTCATCAGCATGCTGCTGCCCGGTCCGCAGATCCTGATCTACCTCGCCGGCTGGCTGTTGATCCCCCAGGAGTACTGAGGCACCCCCCTCAAAACTTGCCTCGACCGGAGCGCAGCCTGGCCCAGCCGCGCTCAGCGGCCGTCGACCCGCCTTCGGTCGACGTAGAAAATAGGGGGACTGCTCAGAGCACCTCGCCCGGCGCGTACGCCGCGGCTGCCGGGTGCGCCGCCGCGATCTCGGCGATCCGGGTCGCGAGCGCCGCCACCTGGAGCCCCGCGGTGCCGGTCAGCTCCATCGGGTCGGCCAGCGCGGCGTCGAGGTCGTTGCGGCTGATGCCCAGGCGTTCGTCGCCGGCCAGCCGGTCCAGCAGGTCGTTGGTCCCCCCCGACTCTCGCATCCCTAGCGCGACCGCGACCGCGTGCTCCTTGATCACCTCGTGCGCGGTCTCCCGGCCCACCCCGTGCCGCACCGCGGCCATCAGCACCTTGGTGGTGGCCAGGAACGGCAGGTATCGCTGCAGCTCGGCCTCGATCACCGCCGGGAAGGCGCCGAAGTCGTCCAGCACGCTGAGAAAGGTCTCGAAGAGCCCGTCGAGGGCGAAGAACGCGTCGGGCAGCGCCACCCGGCGGACCACCGAGTCGGAGACGTCGCCCTCGTTCCACTGGTCCCCGGCCAGCTCGCCGATCATGCTGACGTAGCCGCGCAGCACCACCGACAGACCGTTCACCCGCTCGCACGAGCGGGTGTTCATCTTGTGCGGCATCGCGCTGGACCCGACCTGGCCGGGCCGGAAACCCTCGGTGACCAGCTCGGCACCGGCCATCAGCCGGATCGAGGTCGCGACGTTCGACGGGGCGGCCGCGACCTGGGCGAGCGTGGTCACCACGTCGTAGTCGAGGGAGCGCGGATAGACCTGACCGGTGCTGACGAAGACCTGCGCGAAGCCCAGGTGGTCGGCCACCGTGCTCTCGAGCTGGGCGAGTCGGGCTTCGTGGCCACCCAGCAGGTCGAGCATGTCCTGCCCGGTGCCGACCGGCCCCTTGATGCCGCGCAGCGGATAGCGGGCGATCAGCTCCTCCAGCCGTGCGTACGCGATCAGCAGCTCGTTCGCGGCCGTCGCGAACCGCTTGCCCAGCGTCGTGACCTGGGCGGCGACGTTGTGCGACCGTCCCGCCATCGGGCGGTCGGCGTACTCGGTCGCCAGCGCGGCGAGCCGGACCAGCGCAGCGACGACCCGGTCGCGGACGATCCCCAGCGAGGTGAGGATCTGCAGCTGCTCCACGTTCTCGGTGAGGTCGCGGGAGGTCATTCCCTTGTGCACCTGCTCGTAGCCGGCGAGCGCGTTGAACTCCTCGATCCGCGCCTTCACGTCGTGCCGGGTGACCCGCTCCCGGTTGGCGATGCTGTCGAGATCGACGTGGTCCACCACCGACTCGTACGCCGACACGACGACATCAAGATCATCCGCACCAAGATCAACTCCGAGCTCACGCTGGGCCGCCAGCACGGCCAGCCAGAGCTGGCGCTCGGCGATGATCTTGTTCGTGGCCGACCAGACCAGGCGCATCTGGTCGGAGGCGTACCGGCTGGCCAGGACGTTGGGGACGACCATGATCAACTTCTCTCGGCTGCGGCCGCGCTGGCGGCGATGTCGGTGCGGTAGAAGGAACTGGCCAGGTGCAGGCCTCCGAGCCGCTCGTACGCGGCCTCGCGGGCGGCGGTCAGGTCGGCGCCGGTGCCGACCACGGCCAGCACCCGACCGCCCGCGCTGACCACCCGGCCCTCGGTGTCGGTGGCCGTGCCGGCCTGGATCACGGCTGTCCCGGCGACCTCGTCGTCGAGCCCGCTGATCACGTCTCCGCTACGCGGCGTACCGGGGTAGCCGCCGGCGGCCAGCACCACCGCGACGGCGGCGTCGGAGCTCCACGTCAGCTCGGGGTGGCCGGCGAGCGTCCCCGTGGCGGCGGCGTGCAGCAGCCCGGCGAGCGGGGTCTGGAGCCGGGCGAGCAGGGCCTGGGTCTCGGGGTCGCCGAACCGGGCGTTGAACTCGATCACCCGCACCCCGCGCCCGGTCAGGGCCAGCCCGGCGTAGAGCAGGCCGGCGAACGGGGTGCCGCGGCGAGCCAGCTCGTCGACGGTCGGCTGCAGCACGGTGGCGGTCACGTCGGCGACCAGGTCGAGCGGCGCCCACGGCAGCGGGGTGTAGGCGCCCATCCCGCCGGTGTTGGGGCCGGCGTCGGAGTCCCCGACGCGCTTGAAGTCCTGCGCCGGCTGCAGCGCCCGGACGCATCTCCCGTCGGTGACGGCGAACAGGCTCACCTCGGGCCCGTCCAGAAACTCCTCCACCACGACCTGGTCGCAGCCGGCGGCGTGCGCGACGGCCTCGTCCCGGTCGTGGGTCACCACCACGCCCTTGCCGGCGGCCAACCCGTCGTCCTTGACCACGTACGGCGGGCCGAAGTCCTCGAGCGCGGCGGCAACCTCCGCGGCAGTCGTGCACACGTGGGCGCGGGCGGTGGGAACACCTGCGGCGGCCATCACGTCCTTGGCGAAGGCCTTGCTGCCCTCGAGCTGCGCGGCGGCGGCGGACGGGCCGAAGCAGGCGACACCGGCCGCCCGGACGACGTCGGCCACGCCAGCGACCAGAGGCGCTTCGGGACCGATCACGACCAGGTCGACGGCGAGGCGGACGGCCAGCGCAGCCACGGCCGGTCCGTCCAGCAGGTCGACGGGGTGGTTGGTGGCCACGGCCGCGGTCCCCGGGTTGCCCGGGGCGACGTGCACCTCGCTGACGGCCGCGTCGCGGCTGAGCGCCAAGGCCAGGGCGTGCTCCCGGCCACCCGACCCAACCACCAGCACGCGCTGCACCTCGACCACGTGTCCAGACCCTACCGGGACGCCGGCCTCCCCCCGGCCTCGCCGGGGGGCGCGACCGACGACCGGTGATGCACCTGGCAGTGGAACAGCAGCTGGCGCACCTCGGCCGGCACGGGGTCGGCCAACCGCGCGACGAGCTGCGCGACCGCCTCCTGGGCCATGGCCGCGTACGGCCGGTGCACTGACGTCAGCGGGGGCACCAGGGTGGGGGCCAGGCCCTCGGCGTCCTCGAGGCTGACCAGGGAGAGCGCGTCCGGGACCGGGACACCGAGCTCCGCCGCCGCCAGCACCGCACCGACCGCCAACCGCTCCGCGGTGCAGATGAACGCGGTCGGCCGGTCGGGCTCCCCCAACACCTGGGACGCAGCCCGGTAGCCGTCGTCGATCTGCCTGCCGGCCACGACCGGGGTCGGCGGGCTCAGTCCCGCACCCACGAACGCCTGCCCGACACCGCGCACCCGGAGAGCGACGTGCAGGTCGCCCAGGCTGCCGGTGAGCAGACCGACCCGCCGGTGGCCCTGCTCGAGAAGTACCTCCGCACCGCACCGGCCGACCTCGACCTCGTCCGCGACGACGCTGGTGAGGCCGCCCTCGGGGTCCACGCAGTTGAGCAGCACGGTCGGCAGGCTCAGCAGCAGCTCGGACGGCTCGTAGTGGGTGATGTCGGGGGCGACCACCAGGAAGCCGTCGACCTGGCGGTCGCGCAGCGTCTCGAGCTGGCGCTGTCCGCGGTCGGCGTCGCCTCCGGTGTCCATCAGGAGCAACAGGTACTGGTCCTCGTGCGCCCGCAGCCGCGCGGCGCGCAGGATCGGATCAGGCAGCGCCGCGTGCGAGGACCAGGTGAGCACGCCGATGGTGCGGGTGCGCTGGCTGCGCAGACTGATCGCGACAGCGTTCGGGGTGTAGCTCAGCTGGGCCGCGGCAGCGAAGACGGCCTTCTGCTTTTCGAGGCTGATGTGGCCCGAGGCGCGCCCGTTGAGCACGAGCGAGACGGCACTGCGCGACACACCCGCGAGATCAGCGACGTCCTGCGCCGTGGCCTTGCGCGCCATCGTTCTCGCCTCCTGCGAGTGCCGCGATCACCGGCAGTTGTGGTCAGCGTCCCCCGACGCTAGAGAAGATCGTGGATGAGGATCGACTGCTCGCGCGACGGACCGACGCCGATGCCGGAGATCCGGGCGCCGCAGAGCTCTTCGAGCCGGTTGACGTAGGCCTGGGTGTTCTTGGGCAGGTCGTCGAAGGACCGGCAGTCGCTGATGTCCTCCTCCCACCCGTCCAGCTCCTCATAGATCGGCACCGCGCGGGCGAAGTCGGCCTGCGAGATGGGCATGGTGTCGTGCCGGACGCCCCCAACCTCGTAGCCGACGCAGACCGGGATCGACTCCCAGCCGGTGAGGATGTCCAGCTTGGTCAAGAAGATGTCGGTGAACGCGTTCGCCTTGGCTGCGGTCTCGACCACGAGCGCGTCGAACCAGCCACAGCGCCGCGGCCGGCCGGTCGTGGTGCCGAACTCGGCGCCGTCGGTACGCAACCGCTCGCCGTCCGCGTCGAGCAGCTCCGTCGGCATCGGCCCCTCGCCGACCCGCGTGGTGTACGCCTTGGCGATGCCCACCACCCGGTCGATCCGGGTGGGGCCGACGCCGGTCCCGACGCAGGCCCCGGCGGCGACCGGGTTGGAGGAGGTGACGTAGGGGTAAGTGCCGTGGTCCACGTCGAGGTGGTGGGCCTGGGCGCCTTCGAACAGCACCACCTCGCCGGCGTCCATCGCCTTGTTCAGCACCCGGCTGACGTCGACGATGTGTGGGGCGAGCCGTTCGACGTGGCTCAGCAGGTGGTCGGCCACCTGCTCCGGGTCCATCGCGCGCCGGTTGTAGACCTTGACCAGCAGGTAGTTCTTCTGTTCCAGGGCCGCGCCGACCTTGTCTCGCAGGATGCTCTCGTCGAGCAGGTCTTGGACGCGGATCCCGATCCGGTTGACCTTGTCGGAGTAGGCCGGGCCCACCCCCCGGCCGGTGGTGCCGATCCGGTTCTTGCCCAGGAACCGCTCGCTGACCTTGTCGATCACCTGGTGGTAGGACGTGATGACGTGAGCGTTGGCCGAGACCATCAGCCCGGAGGCGTCCACGCCACGGGCGGCCAGCCCGTCGATCTCCTCGAACAGCACGTCCAGGTCGACCACGACCCCGTTGCCGATCACCGGCACGCACCTGGGATTGAGGATCCCCGACGGCAACAGGTGCAGCGCGTAACGCTCGCCGTTCACCACGATCGTGTGCCCGGCGTTGTTTCCGCCGGAGTAACGCACGCAGTAGTCGACCCGGTCACCGAGCTGGTCGGTGGCCTTGCCTTTGCCTTCGTCGCCCCACTGTGCGCCTACCACCACAATGCCCGGCATGTGATCGCCGCCCTTCACGCGTCACCGCGCAGGAAAAGAGTGAAGCCCCTGCGCCGTTCACCGTGGCTGACGTGCAGCCGGGTCCGCAGGAACTCTTACCCCGGAACTCTAGCGAACTCGTCGGGAACTGTCGCCATCGAACGCGCCGGGGCCAGACCCTCGGGTGAGGCTAGTGGTCGTCGCTGCGTTCAGGAACGCATACCCCTCCTCGGAGGAGTCGCGGAGCAGCTGGGCACAACGCTCGTACTCCTCGGACTCCCCGATCCGCTCGGCAGCGAGCGCCAGCGCCCACAGCGCCCGGAGGAAGCCCTGGTTGGGCCCGTGCTCCCACGGGACCGGTCCCGTCCCGCGCCAGCCGGCGCGCCGCAGGGCGTCGAGGCCGCGGTGGTAGCCGGTCCGGGCGTACGCGTAGGCGGCCAGGTCGCCCTCGAGGCTGGTGACCGCGAGGGCCTCCTCGGCCAGCACCGCCCAGCACACGCTCGACGACGGATGCCGGCGGACGACGTCGAGGACGTGCGCGCGGTCCGCGCCGGCCAGCTCGGCAGCGGCCGGGTCTTCGGGCAGCAGGGTCGGCGCGGGGCCGCCGCCCGGGGTGGCGAGCAGGTTGCGGTGGGTCTCGGTCATCCCCCCAATGTAAGTGGGCCCTTTGACCGGCCGAGCAAGCGGCGGGCTAGATCTGGGCTAGATCGGGCTAGATCCAGTCCCGGCGGCGGAAGGCGACGTACAAGATCACCGAGGAGATGATCATGATCGCCAGGGTGAGCCAGAAGCCCGCAGACGTGCCGTCCAAGGGAAAGCTCACGTTCATCCCGACGAAACCGGTGACCAGGGTGGGTACGGCGATCACGGCGGCCCAGGCGGTCAGCTTTTTCATGATCGAGTTCAGGTGCAGGTCGGCCAGCGCGAGGCTGGTGTCGAACACCGAGCTGAGCACCTCGCGGAGCGCATCGGCGGAGCTGGCCACCCGGGTGTGCCGCTCCGAGATCACCCGCCACTGCCGGGCCGTCCGGGTGGGGTGCGACCGCTTGCCCTTGGGCGCCGGCGGCGGCTCGTCGACCAGGTCCGACAGCACCGCGCGCATCGGCTCGGTCGAGCGGCGCAGCTGGCTCAGGGCCGTCCGCAGCCGGAAGGCGTGCAACTGCTCGTTCTTGACCAGCGCGCGCTGCTCGTCGAAGAGCACGTCCGACAGCTCGTCCGCGGCGTCCTCCAGCCACTGGGCGGCGGCCTCGTAGGTGCCGATGACTTCCCCGACCAGCAGCTGCAGCCCGGCCTCGACCCCGCCCTCGGCGAGCTCGTCGGCGTGGTCGCGCAGCAGCCGGCCCGGTGCGAACCGGCCCTCCCCGACCAGGCAGATCAGCGCCCGGTCGGTGGCGATGATCGAGATCGGCTCCGACGTGACCTGCTGGCGGCCGACGTCGTGGCTGACGTAGTTGGTGATCACCAGCCTGGCGCCGCCGATGGCTTCGAACTTGGCCCGGCCGTCGTCGGCGAGCAGGTCCCGGATCGCCAGGTCGTCCAGGTCGAGGGCGTGGGCGACGTCGCGCAGCTCGGCCACGCCGTAGTCGTGGTCCCGCGGCAGCACCCACCAGGCCGACGCCTCCGAGTCGTGCTGCAGCACGTCACTGAGGTTGTCCCCGGTGAGGTCGTCAGCCACCACCTTGCCGCGCGACCACACCCGGTTGAGCGGGACGGGGCCCGAGGTGACGGCGATGGACACCCGATGAGCCTCAGGCGTTGAGCGAGGTGCCGGTGCTGCGCAGGTCCTCGCAGGCGTGGATGACCCGGGCGGCCATGCCGGCCTCGGCCGCCTTGCCCCAGGCGCGGGGGTCGTAGGCCTTCTTGTTGCCGACCTCGCCGTCGACCTTGAGCACCCCGTCGTAGTTGTTGAACATGTGCGCGGCGGCGGGGCGGGTGAACGCGTACTGGGTGTCGGTGTCGATGTTCATCTTGATCACGCCGTAGTCGACGGCTGCGCGGATCTCTTCGAGCGTGGAGCCCGAGCCGCCGTGGAAGACCAGGTCGAACGGACGCTCCTGGCCGATCTTGGCGCCGACCTGCTCCTGGATGTCCTTGAGCACCTCGGGGCGCAGCTTGACCGAGCCGGGCTTGTAGACCCCGTGCACGTTGCCGAAGGTGAGGGCGGTGATGTAGCGGCCGTGCTCGCCGGTGCCGAGCACCTCGATGGTGCGCAGGCCGTCCTCGACGGTGGTGTAGAGCTTGTCGTTGATCTCGTGGCTGACGCCGTCCTCCTCGCCACCGACGACGCCCACCTCGATCTCGAGGATGATCCGGGCCTTGGCGGCCAGGGCGAGCAGCTCGTGCGCGATCGAGAGGTTCTCCTCGACCGGCACGGCGGAACCGTCCCACATGTGGGACTGGAAGAGCGGGTTCTCGCCGCGGTCGACGCGCTCCTGCGAGATGGCGATCAGCGGCCGCACGTAGCCGTCCAGCTTGTCCTTGGGGCAGTGGTCGGTGTGCAGCGCGACGTTGACCGGGTAGTTCTTGGCCACCTCGTGGGCGTACGCGGCCAGGGCGACGGCGCCGGTGACCTGGTTCTTGATCGTCGGACCCGACGCGTACTCCGCACCACCGGTGGAGACCTGGATGATGCCGTCGGAGCCGGCTTCGGTGAAGCCCTGCAGACAGGCGTTGAGGGTCTGCGAGGAGCTGACGTTGATGGCCGGGTAGGCGAACGAGCCCTTCTTGGCCGCGTCGATCATCTGCGCGTAGACCTCGGGAGTGGCGATGGGCATGGGTGTTCTCCTACGGGTGGTCGGTGATGAGCTCAGTCTCTCAAAGCTGGCCGGGTCCGCAACCTCGGCCCTCAGCTCTCCAGGCCCCTGCGCTCTCCAGGCCCCTCAGCTCTCCAGGGCCGTCAGGTCGACGCCGTGCCGACCGGCGGAGTAGGCACGGGCCGTGCTGTCCAGCGTCGCGGGGTGCACGACGATCTGGTTGAGCGCTACTGACGCCGCCTCACCGGTCGTGCGCCGCAGCTCCAGCCGCGGGCTGCGCGCCAGTCCGCCGGACACGACCACGAGCGCCGCCACCTCCGACCACGGGGCGAAGACGCCCGCGACCTGGACGCCGGGCCGACCGATCCGGACGGCGGTGCCGGAGCCGAGCGTACCAAGCTCACTGCGGACGCGCAGGTAGATCAGCAGCGAGCCGACGAACCAGGCGAGCGAGACGACCAGGGCCAGCCCGTAGACAGCGAGGAAGCCGGCGCCCTGCAGCCGGGTGCCCCCGAACGCGTAGAGCAGCACCAGGATCACCACCGTGATGCCCAGGCTGATCAGCCGGGAGCGCACCGTGCGTCGTCGCCGGTCCACGGCCGCCACCAGCTCGGTCGGGTCGTACGGGACGACCAGCTCTTCGATCGCGTTCACTCAGTTCTCCCGGGCTCCGCGCGGGGTGATGGCCATGTGGATGCGGTAGCGGTCGGCGCGGTACCACGAGGTGGACAGCTCGATCACCCGGTCGCCGGCGTAGGTGACCCGCTCCTGGACCAGCAGCGGCGCGCGTTTGGCGATACCGAGCACTCGCGCCTGGGACGCATCCGCCGACTCCGCGCGAACCGTTTGCTCGCCGCTGGTCACGACCACGCCGTACTCGCTGGCGAAGACGTCGTAGAGCGCACCCAGCTCACGTTGCAGCAGGCCTGGGAACAAGGAGGACGGGTACTGCCCCACCTCGTACGCCATCGGTGTGCCGTCCGCGGTCCGCAGCCGCTCGACCCGGACGACCGGCCGGCCGGGCCGGATCCGCAGCGCGTACGCCACGTCGTCGTCGGCCGCCTCCTCGCTCGCCGCGAGCACGACCGTCGCCGGCACCAGGCCGCGGTCCCGCATCTCGCGGGAGAAGGAGGTGAGGTGCAGCCGCGAGTCGACCTGCGGGCCGGTGACGTAGGTGCCCTTGCCGTGCACCCGCTCGAGCGCCCCGGTCTCCACCAGGTCGGCGATCGCCTGCCGGACCGTCACCCGGCTGACCGCGAGCCGGACGACGAGCGCACGTTCGGACGGGATCGCGTCGCCTGGGTTGAGCTCGGTGTCGATGAGGGTCTCGAGGATGCCGCGGACCTGGGCGCGCTTGGTCGTGGCGGGCGCCAACGGTCGGTCGAGCCGGTACGTGCCGAAGTCGCCACGGCTGAGCTTCTGCTGCAATGCTCATCCTATTCTGGGCTGCTCCCCTACTGGTGTGCATAGTAGACCAGTGCAGACCACCGGAGTTCGGACGAGCGAGAGGCCACGGATGCCCGAGGGCGCAGCACTGACCCAGATGGCTCGCGAGATCGCCGAGCAGCCCGCGGCCATCGCGCAGACGCTGGACACCTTGCTGCCGCAGCGCAGCGAGATCACCGCGCTCGCCCGCGGCCGCCGCCGGCTGCTGCTGATCGCACGCGGCTCCAGCGACAACGCCGCGACCTACGGTCGCTATCTTGCCGAGGTGCATGCCGGGATGGCCGGGGCGCTGGCCGCGCCCTCGGTCGCCACCCTGTACGCCGCCAAGCTCGACCTCAGCGACACCGTCACGATCGCGGTCAGCCAGTCCGGGGCGACCGCGGAGATCGTGGAGACGCTCGCCTGGGCCAAGGAGTGCGGGGCGGCGACGGTTGCCGTCACCAACGTCGCCGGCTCACCGCTCGCGCTCGGTGCCGACGTGGCCCTGGTCACCCAGGCCGGGCCGGAGCTCGCCGTACCGGCGACCAAGACCTACACCACCCAGGTCGCGGCGCTGGCCGTCGCGGTGGACGCGCTCGCGCCGGTGCCCGGCAGGCTGGACGCCGAGTTTGCGGCCGTCGCGGCCGAGGCCGAACAGATGCTGCTCCCCGACGATGCGCTGGACGCGATGGTCGACCGGCTCGCCGGCACCGAGGAGGTGCTGGCCAGCGGCCGAGGGCTCGCCTTCGGGACGATGCTGGAGGTAGCGCTCAAGCTGGAGGAGACCTGCCTGCGGCCGGTCCGCGGACTCTCCTACGCCGACCTCAAGCACGGCCCGATCGCGATCGTCGACGCCTCACTGGTGACGCTGCTGGTCGCCGGCCCGAGCGGCCCGACGCTACCAGGGCTGGTGGACCTCGCCGCGACCGTACGCGCGGCCGGCAGTCCCGTGCTCGGGATCGGCGGCGACGCCTCGTTCCGGGCCGCCTGCGACCTGGCGATGCCGGGTCCGGCCCTGTCGGAGCTGCTCGCCCCACTAGCGCTGGTGATCCCCGGGCAGCTGCTGGTCGAACGCCTGGCCCGTCGTCTCGGCCTCGATCCGGACGCCCCCCGCGGCCTGAAAAAGGTCACCCAGACCGACTAAGCCCACCCCCCCCCGACCTGTCAGCGTGTGTGGCCGCCCCGGCGACCACCGCTGCTGACAAGTCGGCGTTGGGTCAGGCCGCGTGGCGGGCGATCTCGGCCAACACCAGTCGGCGCAAGGTCGCGCGGTCCGCCGTCACGCCGAGCCGAGCCAGCACCCGCAGCGCAGTCCCCTGCTCGGTGGCCAGCAGGCCGAGGAACAGGTGCTCGGGGCCGAGATAGCGGTGGTGCTCGCTCACGGCCTCGCGCAGGGCCAGCTCCAGCGACGACTTGGCCTCACGGCTGAAGGGCAGGTGTCCCGCTCCCGCTCGGCGACCGAAGAGTCCTGGCCGTTGCCGGCTGCGCCGGTCGAAGGCGCCGGGACCGAAGGTCTGCTCCGCCCGGCGCCGGACCGCGTCGAGGTCGACGCCGATGGCGCTGAGTGCCGCGGCGTCAGCGTCGTCGAAGACCTCTTCCGCGGTCGCGACCCCGGCCACGTCGGTCACCCCAAGGTTGGCTAGGACACGGGCGGGGACGCCGTCCGGCTCGACGAGCACGGCAGCGAGCAGGTCCGCGGCGCCGATCTCGGTGTGCCCGACGGCGCGAGCGTGCCCCTGGGCTCCGACGACCGCCCCACGGGCAGCCGTGGTGAAGCGTTCGAACATGGGTCCTCTTCTCTCGCAGATCAGGTGCGGGTGGCGTGCTTCTTGTGCGCGGCCTGCTTGGTGACGCCGAGCGCAGCCGCAATGTCGCTCCACGACCAGCCGAGCCGGCGGGCGTTCGCGACCTGGAGGTCCTCCAGCTGCTCGACGAGGCGGCGCAGAGCGGCGACGGCCCGCAGCCCAACCGCGGGATCGGAGCTGGTGCTGTCGTCGACGGTGTTGGAAGCGGGGGCCATATCGTCACCTTAGGTTGACGCAGGTAAGAAGTCAACCTTTGTTGACGGTCAGGTCGTCTCGGCTGATGAATTCGACATCGAGCGTGTCGGACGCGGACAGTCTGGTGCTGCTGGCGAGGATGTCCTGAATCGGGAGCTCGCCCCACGGTAGATCTGGTGTGCAGCAGTCTCCGCTGGCGTAGGGGGTCGTGAAGACGACCTTCGGCAGCAGGAAAGCCTCGCGGGTGCCGGGCAACGGCCCACCCTCATCGTCAGCAAGCTCGGCTGACGATGAGTCGTACCAGTAGGCAGCGCACGAGGTACCTCTGCTGGGTCGGATCGACGCATTCATGAGGATCTGTAGTCGCATGTAGTAGGACGACATGGGCCTCGTGAACCTCTTCGACGTCGACGCCCCCGACGACGGCTGGCCCTTCGAGATCCGACAAGCAGCTCACTTGTTCAAGCACCCCGAGCGAGGTGGCCGACGTCTGGGTCAGCGAACCGATCTTCTACCCCGCGAAGCCGCGGCTCACTGGCTGATGGTGGCTGCGACCGGCGGTCGAATACTGACCGTGCCGCTCGCGCCATCGCGGTCGGACGCCCCTCGCCGGTGCCGACCAATCGGCTGTCACATCGCCAGCGAGCAGCTTGCTCGCCGTTAATCGGGAGGACCGATGAAGAGAACGCACCGCACACGACACCCGAGCAGGAGCGCGACTTCTACGCCGACCCCGTCAACCAGCAGCCGCAGCTCCTGGCGTACGACGTCGAGCAAAGCTCAGCGCGCCCATCCTCGTGCGGTTCCCGGAGGACGTGTTGCAACAGCTGCGCGACCGCGCTGTTGCCGCTGACCGATCCGTCTCCCGATGGATCCGGAGAGCTGTCGAGCGAGAGCTCACCCGAGTCCCCGACTAACCCTGGGGAGCCTGCTGCGGACGCTTCACGAAGCTGGCGGCAAGGCCATGCGGGGCTCAGGATGCAGGGGTGGACCGCTCGGAGATGCAGAAGGGGTGGCCAGCGGGGTCGGTGAGGACGACGAGGTCCGGGTTCGCCGGGTCTTGCTCCGCTGGTCTGCCCGCCCCGAGCCCGACGAGTCGGGCCGCTGCTCGATGGAGGTCGTCGACGAAGATCTCAAGATGCATCTGGATGTGTGAGCCGGGCCAGGTAGGTCGTTCCCAGCCGTCAAGCTCGCGGAAGAGGACGAGCAGACCGTCAACGCGGACGCAGTCCAGACCGGGAAGGTCCGGATCGGCACTGCCGTCGAAAGCGTCCCGGTAAAACCGGACCATCGCCTTGGCGTCCGCACAGTCAACGGTGAGCGCGGCGAGGGTGGTGGCTGGCGTGGCAGGCATGACCGGAAGCGTCGCACAACCCGTGACGCAGCGGTCTAGTCTCCGGCCCAGCGCGTCGACCAGGCGTACATCGCGATGGCCGCCGCAGCGCCGGCGTTCAGCGAGCGGGTCGACCCGTACTGGGTGATCGCGACCAGCGAGCCGCAGAGCGCGAGCATCTCCTCGGTCAGGCCGGGGCCCTCGGAGCCGAAGACCAGGCACGCCCGTTCCGGCAGTGGCGTCTGTTCCAGCGGGGTCGAGCCGGGCAGGTTGTCCACGCCGACCGCGACGTAGCCGTGCTCACCGAGCCAGCGGCCGAAATCGTCCACGTCGGGGTGGTGCTCGACGTGCAGGTAGCGGTCAGTGACCATCGCGCCGCGGCGGTTCCAGCGGCGCCGGCCGACGATGTGCACCCCGGCGACGTTGAATGCGTTCGCCGTCCGGACCATCGAGCCGATGTTGAAGTCGTGCTCCCAGTTCTGGATCGCCACCCGCAACGGGAAGCGACGGGTGTCGAGGTCGGCGACGATCGCCTCCAGCCGCCAGTAGCGGTAGGCGTCCACGACGTTGCGGTGGTCGCCCGCCGCCAGCAGCTCCAGGTCGTAGCGAGGGTCGTCCGGCCAGGGTTTCGGATGGGGGCCAACGCCCGGTCCCGCGGCGGCCGTCACCTCGTCCTCGCTCAGGAAACCCACAGTGATCGACGGTACCGTTTTCCACCGTGACCCTGACGCCCCTGCTGCTGCCCTCGTGGTTCGACCCCGAGGTGATCATCAACTGGCTCGGCCCGTACGCGCTGTGGGGCGTCGCGTTCATCATCTTCGCCGAATGCGGACTGTTTGCGATCCTGCCCGGGGACTCGCTGCTGTTCACCATCGGGATCTTCGTGGCCCTGGGCACGATCGACCACTCGATGGTCTTCGTCTGCACGGTGCTCACCCTCGCGGCCGTGCTGGGCAACGTCAGTGGCTATCTGCTGGGCCGGCTGATCGGTCCACCCCTGTTCCGCGAACGCAGCGGGCTGCTGGGCCAGATCTTCAAGCCCTCGTACGTGGAGAAGACCCGCCTCTTCCTCGCCCGTTACGGCAGCCGCGCGCTGATCCTGGCCCGATTCGTTCCCATCGTGCGCACCTTCGTCACCCTCGTGGCCGGGGTGAGCCGGATGAGCTTCCGGCACTTCATCACCTACACCGCGATCGGCGGGGTGCTCTGGGCGGTCGGGGTGACCACGCTCGGCTACTACCTCGGCAACATCGGCTTCATCAAGAACAACATCGACGCCGTCCTGATCCTGATCGTGGCCGTGTCGCTGATCCCGATGGCCGTCGAGTTCCTGCTGCACCGCCGCCGCAACCGCCGCGCGGCGGTCACGGCTGCCTGAACCTCCCCGCGCTACCTCTTCGAGGCCTTCGACAGGCTCAGGGCGCGGGTCGGGTCAGCGTGCTGAGTTCCGTGAGGTCCTCAGCCGTCGGCTCCCAGAGTCCGGCGGTCACGTTCTGCTCGATCTGCTCGACCTTGGTGGCGCCGGCGATCACCGAGCCGACGGTCGGCATCGCGGCCAGGCCGCCCATCGCGAGGGCCAGCAGCGAGACACCCCGATCAGCAGCAAGCTTCTCCAGCGCCTCCACCGTGTCGAAGTCGGCGGACTCCAGCGTCTCCGCCCGGGCCGCGAGGCGGGTGCCCTCCGGCGCGGACTGGCCGCGCTTGTACTTGCCGGTCAGCAGCCCGCTGGCCAGCGGGAAGTAGGGCAGCAGGCTCTGCCCGGTGCGCTGCAGGGCGGGAACCAGCTCGGACTCGATCTCTCGCTTGAGCCAGGAGTACTCGTTCTGGGCCGAGACGAACCCGGCGAGGTGGCCGGTCCGAGCGATCCAGTCGGCGTCGACGACCTGCCAGCCGGCAAAGTTGGACGAACCGACGTATCGGACCTTGCCCTCAGCGACCAGCTCGGTCAGCGCGGTCAACGTCTCCTCGACCGGGGTTCGTGGGTCGGGGACGTGCATCTGGTAGAGGTCGATCCAGTCGGTGCCCAGCCGGCGCAGGCTGTTCTCGACCGCGAGCCGGATGTAACGCCGGGAACCGCGGACACCCCAGTCAGGACCGTTGCTGCCGCCCATGTCCGCACCGAACTTGGTCGCCACGACGACCTGGTCGCGGACGCCCTGCAGCGCCCTCCCGAGCAACGTCTCGGAACCGCCGCGGTTGCCGTAGACGTCAGCGGTGTCGAACAGGGTGATGCCGGCGTCGATCGCCGCGTGCACCACCCGTGGCACGTCCTCATCAGCCATCCGGGCGCCGAAGTTGTTGCAGCCGATACCGACCGTGGACACGGTCAACCCGGACCGGCCGAGCTGGCGATACGTCATGTCGGACATGGTGTTCCTCACTGTTGCGGGGGCTGGTAGCTCCCGGTCTGCGGCGGCTGGTAGCCGCCCTGGGCTGGCGGCTGCTGGTTCTGCGACGGCTGCTGGTACTGGGTCGGCTGCTGGTTCTGGGGCGGGGTCGCGTACTGCTGCTGCGGGTCGGGCAGACCGTTCCCGGTGCCGAACTGGACGGGCGGCGCGCTCTGCTGCGGCGGCAGCTGACCCTGCTGCGGGTCGCCGCGGTAGGCGATCTCGCCGAAGCTCACCCCAGGCGCCTGCCGGACCGACGGGTCGTTCACCTCGAAGTAGGTGGCCTTCTCGAAGTGAAACGTGTTCGCGATCAGGTTGGACGGGACCGACTCGACCTTGGTGTTGTAGACCCGCACGTTCGCGTTGTAGAAGCGGCGGCCGGCGGCGATCCGGTCCTCGGTCTCGGCGAGCTGACGCTGCAGCTCGAGGAAGTTCTGGTTGCTCTTCAGGTCGGGATAAGCCTCGACGCTGACGATCAGGTTGCGGACGGCACCGGAGAGCTGCTCCTCGACGTCGGCCCGCTGCTGGCTGGGCAGCGCCCCGTCGGTCTGGGCGACGGACTGGGCCTGGCTGCGCAGCCGGGTGATGTCCTCGAGGGTGTTGCGCTCGTGAGCCGCGTACGCCCGGACGGTCTCGACCAGGTTGGGGATCAGCTCGTAACGCCGGTTGAGCTCGACGTCGATCTGCCGCCAGGACTCCTGAATCATGTTCCGCGACTTCACGAAGCCGTTGTAGGAGCCTATCGCGACCAGGGCCAGAATGACGACGATCACCACGAGGATGACGATCAAGATGATGGCGGTGCCCATCAGATCTCCTTGCCGAGGCGGGGTACCGGCTCACAGGAGCCGTCGGGCGGTTCCACAGTAGTGCCTGGGCGGGTCACGCGTCCGGAGCCTCCGGGCGCTCAGCCGAGGCCGAGGTCGGCCGCCGACACCGCGTACCGGTAGGGCAGTCCCGCCGCCTCGACCCGCTCCCGGGCGCCGGTGTCCCGGTCGACGATGACCGCCACCCCGACCACGAGGGCGCCGGCTTCGCGGAGCGCCTCGACCGCGGTCAGCACCGAACCTCCGGTCGTGCTGGTGTCCTCGACGGCCAACACGCGGCGGCCCTCGACGGGCGAGCCCTCGATCCGCCGCTGCAGCCCGTGGTCCTTGCCCTCCTTGCGGACCACGAACGCGTCCAGCCGGCCGCCGACCGCCGCCGTGGCGTGCAGCATGGCCTCCGCCACCGGGTCGGCGCCCAGGGTGAGCCCCCCGACCGCGTCGAACTCCCAGTCCGCGACGAGGTCGAGCAGCACCCGACCGACCAGCGGGGCGGCCTCGCCGTCCAGGGTGATCCGGCGTAGGTCGACGTAGTAGTCGGCGGTCCGGCCTGAGGACAGCGTGACCTCGCCGTGCACCACGGCCAGGGCCCGGATGAGCGCGACGAGCCGGTCACGGTCTGACTGGTCCGGTTCGGGGGGTGGGGTGGTCTCGGCCATGCCGCGGACTCTAGTGCTTGGCGCCGACAGGATTCCCGCGCCTCTACGCTGCTCAGTACCGATCACACGAGGAGCTGATGGTGTCCCACGACGAGCGCGAGAAGTACCTGATCCGCTACGCCGGGGACTTCGCGCCCTTTGTGGTCGCCAGGGCACTCGGGGCCTGGGTCGAGACGACCGACGGTCGTCGCATCCTCGACTTCACCTCGGGGCAGATCAGCTCCACGCTCGGCCACAACCACCCCAGGATCGTCGCGGCGGTGCAGGAGTCGCTGAACAGCGTCATCCACCTCAACTCGTGGATGCTCAACGAGGACGTGCTCGAGCTCGCCCGCCGGCTGGCCGAGCTGCTGCCGCCGCCCCTGATGCGCTCGATCCTGCTGAACGTGGGCTCGGAGACCAACGAGCTGGCCTTCCGGCTGGCGAAGTCCTACACGGGCAAGTTCGAGATGGTGGGTCTGACGCGCGCGTTCCACGGCCTGCTCGCCGGTACGGGGTCGCTCACCTACACCGTCGGCCACCGGGGCTACGGGCCGATGATGCCCGGCAGCTTCGCGATTCCGGCGCCGTACGAGTACCGATGCCCCATCCGGCACTGCCTGAACCGCTGCGACACCTTGTGCCTGGACGTGGGCTTCGAGACCGTCGACCAGGCCTCGGTCGGCCAGCTCGCGGCGATGGTGGTCGAACCGGTCCTGTCCACCGGTGGGATCATCCCGCTGCCGGACGGCTACCTGACCCGCGCCAAGGAGAAGTGCGAGGAGCGGGGAATGCTGCTCATCGTCGACGAGGCCCAGACGGGCTTCGGCCGGACCGGGGACATGTTCGCGTTCGAGCACGAAGGCGTGGTCCCCGACATCCTCACCGTCTCCAAGACCCTCGGCGGCGGGATCCCGCTGGGCGCCACGATCACCAGTGCCGAGATCGAGGAGCAGGCGCACGAGAACGGCTTCTTCCACCTCACCACCCACGTCTCCGACCCGATGCCGGCCCGAGCCGGTCTCGCCGTGCTCGACGTGATCGCCGAGGAGGACCTCGTCGGGCGGGCGCGGCGGATGAGTGACTACCTGTTCGCTCAGCTGCACGGGCTGGCCGAGCGGCACGAGGAGATCGGCGACGTCCGCGGCCGCGGTCTGCTCGTCGGGGTGGAGCTGGTCACCGACCGCGACACCAAGGAGCCGGCCAGCGCCCTGGGAGCGGCGGTGACCGCGGAGTGCCTGCGGCTGGGGCTGTCGATGAACATCGTCAAGGGCGACGGGACGACCACCAACTGCCTGCGGATGGCCCCGCCGCTGTCGATCACCACCGACGAGATCGACATCGCGATCAGCATCCTCGACGAGGCCATCACGACCTGCAAGCAGGATCAGCAGCCGGGCTCGGCTGTTCCTGGCGCCGTCGTGTGACCTCCGCGCGGTCGGTCACGGTACGGCTCGACGCCGCCGCGTCCGGGCCGCTGTTCCGCTGACCCCCAGCGGCTACTTATTCTGCGTGCTGGCCAGGTGCCCGAACGCGACCGAGCGGTCCGGGGAGTGGAAGAGGTCCTGACAGGTCGTCAACGTGAGCAGGGAACGGCCCGGGGTGGCGTCCGGCTCGCCCGGCACCGGATCGAGCACCCAGCCGGCCGTGTCAGTCACGGTGAGGTCGCGCGGAGCGGTGTCGAGGACGTAGGTGTAGGTGGCCGCGGCGGTCTCCACGATCACCTGGTCACCCTGGTCCAGCTCCAGCAGGTGCGCGAACGGCTGGCCGTGCGTCACCCGGTGCCCCGCGAGCGCGAAGTTGCCCAGCCCGCCGGGTCCCGCGGTGCCGCTGTAGTGGCCGACTCCCTTGGCGAGGTCGTCGAGGGTGGTGCCCTCGATGATCGGCACCTCGTAGTCGGCGCCGAACCGCGGGATCCGCAGCAGTGCGGCCGCGTGGCCCGGATCGGCTGTCCGCGGTGCCGCCGACCGGGCCGAGGGCCTGGCACTCGGGCTGACGCTGGGTTCGGTCCACCGGCTCTTGAGGTCTTGGCGCTGGGTGTCGAACGACCGTTCGGCCACGACGTTGGTCCCGACGTACTGGTAGACCACCCAGCCGAGGCACCCCAACCCGGCGGTCAGGAGCACCAGTCCGACGACCAGGAGGGTCGAGGGGCGGCGTCGCGACCGCGGGCGGTCGGAGGCGTCCAGCCGGCGGCGGGCGCCCGTGGGGGAAGGGCTCACCCGGTCATCCTCCCACCGGCACGGGGGTCACTTGGGGGCGAAGAGCTCCAGGGCGATGTTGTCGGGGTCGCGGAACTCGAGGATGTAGCCGGCACCGATGTCCTTGATGCCCCCGTGCGGGACGCCGCGCCCATCCAGCGTGGTGACGGCGTCGACCAGGTCGGCGTGAGAGCCGACGGCGAAGCAGACGTGGTCCAGCCCGGTCCGGTTCTCGGAGAAGTCGTCGGTCGCGACCGGCCGCAGCCCGAGCAGGGAGTCACCCAGGTGGTAGATCACGCCGCCGAAGAGGAAGCCGAGCTGCTCGCGCGTCGCCTCGTCGGACTCGGGGGGCAGCTCGTAGGCCACCGGCAGGCCGAAGACGTCGTCGTAGAACGCCCGGGAGCGGTCGATGTCGGTGACGGTGAGACGAACGTGGGCGTAGGCGGTCGTGGGGATCGGCACGCTGTCAGTATGCGCTGGCTGATCCTCCTCCCCACCGCCAAGGACCGGGGTCAGCGGTAGGGGTCGGGGCTCAGCGTGTACTTCGTCGAGAGGTACTCGTGGATGCCTTCGAGGCCACCCTCCCGGCCGACCCCGGACTGCTTCACGCCGCCGAACGGCGCGCCGGCGTTGGAGATGACCCCGACGTTGAGGCCCATCATGCCGGTCTCGAGCCCGTCGATCAGCCGGTGCCCGCGGTCGGCGTCGCGGGTGAAGGCGTAGCCGACCAGGCCGTACTCGGTGTCGTTGGCCAGCCGGATCGCCTCGGCTTCGTCGGTGAAGGTCGAGACGCTGAGCACCGGTCCAAAGATCTCCTGGCGCATGATGTCGCTGCCCGGTCGGACGTCGGTGACCACGGTGGCGGCGTAGAAGGTGCCCGGCCGGTCGATCCGCTGGCCCCCCGTACGGACCTGAGCCCCGCGGTCGACGGCGTCGCGTACCAGGTCCTCGGCCTTCTCGACGGCGGCCGCGTTGATCAGCGGGCCGACCTGGACGCCGTCCTCGGTGCCGCGGCCGACGGCCATGGCGGCCACCCGGGCGGTGACCCGGTCGGCGAACTCTGCGGCGACCTGCTCGTGCACGAGGAAGCGGTTCGCGGCCGTGCACGCCTGGCCGACGTTGCGGAACTTGGCCAGCATCGCGCCGTCCACCGCCGCGTCGAGGTCGGCGTCCTCGAAGACCAGGAACGGCGCGTTCCCGCCCAGCTCCATCGAGGTCCGCAACACGTTCTCGCTGGCCTGGGTCAACAGCTTCTTCCCCACCGCGGTGGACCCGGTGAAGCTCACCTTGCGCAGCCGCGGATCGGCGATGATCGGGGCCGAGACCTCGGCGGCGGTCGAGGTGACCACGATGTTGAGGACGCCGGCGGGCACGCCGGCCTCGACCAGCAGCTGGGCGACGTAGAGCGTGGTCAGCGGGGTCAGCTCGGCCGGCTTGACCACCGCCGTGCAGCCGGCGGCCAGCGCGGGCGCGATCTTGCGGGTGGCCATGGCGAGCGGGAAGTTCCAGGGCGTGATCAGGTAGCACGGCCCGACCGGGTGCTGGCTGATGGTCATCCGACCGGTGCCCTCGGGGTTGACGCCGTAGCGACCGGCGATCCGGACCGCCTCCTCGGCGTACCAGCGCAGGAACTCACCGCCGTAGGCCACCTCGGCCCGAGACTCGGCCAGCGGCTTGCCCATCTCGAGGGTCATCAGCAGCGCGAGGTCGTCGCGGTGGACCTGCACCAGGTCGAAGGCCCGGCGGAGGATCTCCGACCGCACCCGGGGCGGGGTCCGGGCCCAGGCCGGACCGGCGGCCGCGGCGGCGTCCAGAGCGGCGGCACCGTCCGCGACCCCGCCGTCCGCGATCGTCTTGATCACCGCTCCGGTCGCCGGATCCTCGACGGCGAGCGTCCGGCCGGATGCGGCCGGTCGCCACTCGCCACCGATCAGCAGCCCGTCGGGGACTGACTCCAGCAGTGAGCGTTCCGAGGATTCCGACATGTCTGAAGACTGTAGCGAGGCTGGATAAGGTGCTTGCCATGGCCTCACGGTGGAAAGCCGACCGGGTTGCGTCGTCGACCACCACGATCTTCGCCGAGATGTCGGCGCTGGCGCTCGAGACCGGCTCGGTCAACCTCGGACAGGGCTTTCCCGACTCCGACGGACCGGCGTTCATGCTCGACGAGGCGCGGGCGGCGATCGCGGCGGGGGTCAACCAGTACCCACCGGCCCGCGGCATCGCCCCGCTGCGGCAGGCCATCGCCGACCACAGCCGGCGCCACTACGGACTCGAGTACGACCCGGCGACCGAGGTACTGGTGACCACCGGCGCCACCGAGGCGATCGCGGCGGCGATGCTGGCCTTCGTCGACCCGGGCGACGAGGTGGTGGCGCTCGAGCCCTTCTACGACTCTTACGCTGCCTCGGTCGCCCTGGCCGGCGGCCGCCTGGTCGGGGTCGGGCTCTTCGGACCGGACTTTCGGCTCGACCACGCCGAGCTGGCGGCCGCGCTCACCGACCGCACCAAGCTGGTGTTGATCAACTCTCCGCACAACCCGACCGGGACCGTCCTCGACCACGCCGACCTGGCCGAGGTGGCCCGGCTGGCCATCGCCCACGACGTCCTGGTGGTCTGCGACGAGGTCTACGAGCACCTCGTCTACGACGACGCCGAGCACGTGCCGCTGGCCACCCTGCCGGGGATGCGTGAGCGGACGGTCCGGATCTCGTCCTCGGGCAAGACCTTCTCGGCGACCGGCTGGAAGATCGGCTGGGCGCTCGGCCCGGCCGACCTGGTCACCGAGGTGACCGCGGTCAAGCAGTTCCTCACCTTCGTCTCCGGGGCGCCCTTCCAGCCGGCGGTAGCCCGGGCGCTGACCGAGGGCGAGGCCTGGGTGGAGGGCAACCGGCTGGCGCTGCAGGGCAAGCGCGACCGGCTCGCGGCCGGGCTGCGTTCGGTCGGGCTGACGCCCGCGATCTCCCAGGGCACGTACTTCCTGACCACCGACGTGCGACCGCTCGGCTACGACGACGGGGTCGCCTTCTGCCGCGAGCTGCCACACCGCTGCGGGGTGGTCGCGATCCCGCACGCCGTGTTCTACGACCGGGTGGAGGCCGGCCGGCCGTACGTGCGGTGGGCGTTCTGCAAGGCCGACGGCGTTCTGGACGAGGCGGTCGCTCGGTTGGCGCGCCTACGCTGACCGTGACTGTTCGCGCCAGCGGTACCAGGCCGTGGCGCCGGGCGTCCACAGCACCAGGCAGCCGACCACGACGTACCAGGCGGCGCTGAACCACCAGAGCAGGTTGTCCTGCAGCCACCACGCTGCCCAAGCCAGCGCGGCCAACCCGACGACGGTGTGCGCGAGCCTTGCCCAGGGGCGCCGGCTGAGGACCAGGAAGCCGGTGACGAGCGACGCCAGCGGGAAAAGGTAGAGCGGCACGGCGAGACCGTCGATCATCCGGTACTCGAAGCGGCTGAGGATGTGGAAGACGGCGCCGTTGTCGCCGGCGGCGTCGAAGGTGTTCGACCCGACGGCCGCGGCCACCCAGAGCAGGCTGAGGCCACAGATCCACTGCAGCGAGGCGACCACCGCGAGCGTGCAGGCGAGTGCGACCACCGCCGGCCGCTGCGGCGGGCCGTCAGCTGCGGAAACTCCTCGGTACGGAACCGGGGCCGGCACCCAGGGCACGGGGACCACGGGGTACGCGGGCGGTGGGCCGTAGGAGGCTGGCCTGTACGAGGCGGGCCCGTAGGAGGCGGGGCCGTACGGGGCGGGCGGGGGCTGGAACTGCGGGGGCCCGGACGGCGACGGCCCAGCAACCGGTGACGTTGGCCCCTGCGACATGCGCTCCAGCGTAGGCGCTGGGGGCTACCGGTATCAGCCGAACAGCAGGTCCGCCGGGGGCGCGGGCGACGGCTGGGCGTCGGCGGTCGTGAAGGGGGCCGCACCGGCCTGCAGCTGGTCGAGCCGCGGCCCGTGCAGCACGCGGTACGGGTACGGCGAGCTGCCGGCCCGGCGGGCGATCTCGATCAGCGGCAGGGGCTGGCCCGAACCGACGATGATCACGTTCCCGAACCGTCGGCCCTTGATCGTCGACGGCTCGGTGCACCAGACCACGTCGGGGAACACCGACCGGACACCCGCCAGGACCCGCCGCCCGTAGGCAAAAGGGCCGCGGTCGGTGATGTTGATCATGAAGATCCCGCGCTCGGTGACGACCCGGCGGACGTCGGCGAAGAAGGCGTCGGTGGTCAGCTCGGCGGGCACCTGCGCCCCGGCGAAGGCGTCGACCAGCACGACGTCGGCGTACGCGTTACGTAGGGCCGCGATCCCCGCGAGACCGTCGGTGTCGCGCACCTTGATGCCGCTCTGCTTGGGCAGCGGCAGGTGCTGGCGGACGAAAGCGGTCAGCTCGCCGTCGGGCTCGAGCACGACCTGCGCCGACCGGGGCCGGGTGACGGCGACGTAGCGGGGCAGCGTGAGAGCCGCCCCGCCGACGTGCACGACGCCCAACCGCTCACCGGCCGGCGCGATGCTCTCGAGCACGTCGGCCATCCGTTGGACGTAGTCGAACTCCAGCCGGAGCGGGTCGTCGAGGTCGACGTAGGACTGGTCGGTCCGGCCGACCTGCAGGGTGTAGGCCTGCGGGTACAGCCGGTCGCGGACCAGCACCGCCTCGTTCTCGCCGGTTCGCAGCACGAGGTCGCCGCTCACGCTGCCGCCCCTCTTCCGGCAGTCGCCCTGAGAATCGACCCCGAGAAGCCCATTTCGGGCCGGGATGAGCCCTCAGATTCAAGGAATTGGTGCAACACCTGACTGAGAGGTGTTGATCATGAGTG
>NZ_CAXTHG010000036.1:0-42371 GCF_964244005.1 uncultured Friedmanniella sp.
TCCCGCCGAGCCCGAGCCCGCCGCCGAACCCGAGCCTCCCGCCGAACCCGAGCCCGAGCGTCACTGAGTGCGCGAGTACCTCCTGGTGCTGCTGGTCGCGGCCTCGGTCACCTACCTGAGCAGCGGGCTGTGCCGCCGACTGGCCCTGCGCATGGGGGCGATGGCCAAGGTGCGCGACCGCGACGTGCACACGATCGAGATGCCCTACTTCGGGGGGGTGGCGATGCTGGCCGGGGTGTCGGCGGCGGTGCTGCTGGCCCTGCAGCTGCCGTTCCTCGGCCGCGAGGCCACCCTGCAGCACGACTCCCGGGGCGTCCTCCTGGCGGCGCTGGTGATCTGCATCGTCGGCGTGCTGGACGACATCTACGACCTGTCGGCGCTGACCAAGTTCGCCGGTCAGGTGCTGGCCGCCGGCCTCGCGGTGGCGCTCGGGGTGAAGATGCTCTGGATTCCACTGCCGGGCCAGCCGATCCTGCTCGACGCGCCGTCCTCGGTGGCGATCACTGTGTTCTTCATCGTGCTCTGCTCCAACGCGGTCAACTTCGTCGACGGCCTCGACGGCCTGGCCACCGGGGTCGTCGGGATCGGTGCGCTCGCCTTCTTCGCGTACTCCTACGTGCTGACCGTGAACGAGGGCCTGACCCGGGCCACCACGGCGAGCCTGATCACGGTGGCCATCGCGGGGGCGTGCCTGGGGTTCCTGCCGCACAACTTCTTCCCCGCCCGGATGTTCATGGGGGACTCGGGCGCCCTGCTGCTCGGGCTGCTGCTCGCCACCTCCACCATCAGCCTGACCGGCCAGATCGACACCTCGCAGCTGCAGGACTCCGCCGGCGGCCTGGTGCCGACCGTGCTGCCCCTGGTGCTGCCCCTGGCCGTGCTGGCACTGCCGTTTCTCGACCTCGTGCTGGCTTTTGTTCGCCGGACGTACGCAGGACGGTGGTGGTTCGTCGCCGACAAGCAGCACCTGCACCACCGGCTGCTCGAGCGGGGCCACAGCCAGCGCCGCGCCGTGCTGCTGATGTACATCTGGTCGGCCCTGGTCTCGTTCGGGGTGATCGTGCTGGGCCTGGTCCGCAGCGACGCCCAGTGGACCGTCGTGGCGGTCGTCGCCGTGCTCGCCGTGGTCCTCGGACTGGTGACGTTGAGCCGGCCGCCGACCGCCCGTCGACCCGTACCGGGCGACCTGCCGTAGCCGTCGGGCGGGTCCGCCCCGGGGTGGCGATCACGCCTGAAACCGGCCCGCTGTGCTAGTTTTCTCACGCAACACGTCCCTCCTGGATCCCATTTCCTCCCTGGGTCTTCTGGGGCAGGTGACCTGGCCAACCGACCGATCACGAGCAAGGACGCGCACCCCGATGACCGTGGACAGCCGCCCCGAGCACGCAGCGACGCCTGCCGAGGGCACCAGCAGCCAGGTCCGGCACGCGCGCAAGCTGCTTGCCGGTGGCGCGACCGGCGGCGCGGTCGCCACGGTGCTGGCGCTGGTCGGCTTCGGGATCGGCTACGGCACGGCGGGCCTGCTGTCGGCGGCACTCGCCGCCGCGATGGTCCTCTTCTTCTACGCCGGCGGTCAGTACGTGATGGTGCGCTTCGCTGACGCGGGCGCCCGGCTGCTGCTGAGCGTGGCCCTGCTGAGCTACACCACCCGGGTGCTGGTGCTCGGCCTCGTGCTGCTGGTCTACCAGCGCCACGCCGACGCGCTGTCGGCCCTGATCCCGAACGTGGTCTTCCTGACCACCGTGGCGGTCGTCGTGGGCTGGCTCGTCGCCGAGGTGTGGGTGTTCTCGCGGCTGCGGATCGCGGCCTACGACGCGGACTACCAGGCGCCCGCCGGAGCGGACGACGAGACGTGAGTGCGGCGAGCCGGACTGCTAGCGTGAGCAGGACCATGAGCCAGAGTCGCGAACCGGAGATGACGACACCGGCCGGTGAGGCCGCCTCGGCCGGGATGAACCAGGGCATGCGGGTGCTGTCGTACCTGATCGCCGGGGTCGCCCTCTACGGCGGCATCGGCTGGGGCGCGGACCACCTGTTGGGCACGGTCTTCCTGCTGCCGATCGGCCTCGTGGCTGGTGCGGCCCTGGCGATGTACATGATCATCAAGCGCTTCGGAGTCCCGCCAGCAGCAGAACGCGGAGCGGTAGCCGGAACGACCGATAAGGGGAGAGTGTGAGCGGCGTGATCGGCTTGATCCCGATGGAGGGCTACACGCCGCCGAGCACGGAGAGCTTCGAGTTTCCGGCTCTGTTTCCCGGACTGCCGTGGTTCGACCGGTACCTGCTGCAGGCGGTGGTCGGTTTTGGCCTCGTGTTGGTCTTCTGGCTCGTGATGGCGCGCAAGCGAGCGCTGGTCCCGAGCAAGGGGCAGTTCGTGGGCGAGGCCGCCTACATGTTCCTGCGCAACAGCGTGGGCCGCGACATGATCGGCCACGACTACCGCAAGTACCTCCCGTTCCTGATCGCGCTGTTCTCCTTCATCCTGGTCAACAACCTGTGGGGGATCTTCCCGCTCACGCTGCTGCCGACGGCCTCGCACGTGGGCTGGGCCTACGGGCTCACCGGGATGGTGTGGATTCTCTACAACGCGATCGGGATCAAGAAGTTCGGCCTGGGCGGCTACCTTCAGCGGGCCACGATCCCCTCGGGCGTCCCGGGGTGGATGCTGCCGCTGATCATCCCGCTGGAGTTCCTCTCCAACATCTTGGTCCGACCACTGACCCTGTCGCTGCGGCTCTTCGCCAACATGTTCGCCGGCCACCTGCTGGTGCTGGTGTTCGTGCTCGGCGGGGAGTACCTGGTGCTGGAGAGCGAGCCGCTGGTCAACAAGGTGGCCGGGTTCGCGTCCTGGATCTTCAGCATGGCGATCTTCGGGCTCGAGCTCTTCGTCCAGATCCTGCAGGCCTACATCTTCACCGTCCTGACCGCCCAGTACATCTCCTCGGCGACCGCCGAAGAGCACTGATCCGCACCAGATCCGCAGTTCTGCGGGACACGAAAGGAACCACCAGATGACTCCCATGGAGCTCGTCGGCTCGCTCGGTATCGTCGGCTACGGTCTCGGCGCCATCGGCCCCGGTATCGGCGTCGGCCTGATCTTCGCGGCCGTGATCGAGGGCACCGCCCGCCAGCCCGAGGCGCGCGGCGCTCTGCTCAGCACCGCGTTCATCGGCTTCGCCCTGACCGAGGCGCTGGCCATTATCGGCATCGCTCTCGCCTTCGTCTTCGGCTTCACCGGCCAGTAATGCCTGTCATCATCCCGCTGGCCGAGAACCCGCTGCTCCCGGAGCTGCCCGAGATCATCGCGGCAGTTGTCTTCGTGGGCATCCTGACGTTCCTCATCACCAAGTACGTGGTCCCGCAGTTCGAGGCGACCTACGCCGCCCGGACCGAGGCGATCCAAGGCGGCATCGAGAAGGCCGAGCGTGCCCAGGAGGCGGCGGCGGCTGCTCTGGCGCAGTACACCGACCAGCTGGCCGAGGCCCGGACCGAGGCGGCCCGCATCCGCGAGGACGCCAAGACCCAGGGCTCGCAGATCCTGGCCGAGATGCGGGAGCAGGCGCAGAGCGAGGCGGCCCGGATCAAGGAGTCGGCGCAGGCCCAGCTCGAGGCCGAGCGCGCCCAGGTGCTGCTCTCGCTGCGCAGCGAGGTCGGTGGTCTGGCCACCACGCTCGCCAGCCGGATCGTCGGGGAGTCCCTCGACGACGACGAGCGGGCCCGCCGTACGGTCGACCGCTTCCTGGCTGATCTGGAGGGGGCCGATCTCGAGGGCTCCGAGGACAGTCAGCCAGCAGGCCGACCATGAGCGTCGCCAGCGAAGCCCGGCTGGAGGCGCTCGACGAGGTCCTCGACCGCGCCGCCGCTACGGCTCGTTCGGGCGACGGTGGCATCCTGTCCACGATCGCCTCGGTGGTCACGCGAGCGCCCAGCGCGGGTGACCTCGGCAGCCTGCCGAGCGACCTGTTCGCGGTGGTCGACGCGCTTGACTCCTCCGTCACCCTGCGGCGGACACTGACCGACCCGGCCACGTCCGAGCAGGGACGGCAGCAGCTGGTGCACGGCCTGCTCGACGGCCGGGTGTCCAAGCTCGCGGTCCAGGTGGTCGCCGAGGCCGTCGGGATGCGCTGGGGTGGCGGCCGTGCGTTGGCCGCTGCGCTGGAGCGCCAGGCGGTGCGGGCCCAGCTGTTGTTGGCCGACCGGGACGGTGCCCTGGAGGAGACCGAGGACGAGCTGTTCCGGTTCGCCCGGCTGGTCGAGGCGACTCCGGACGTCCGGGACGCCCTGAGCGACCGCGGGATCGACCTGGTCGGTCGTCGGCAGCTCGTCACGGACCTGCTCACCGGGCGCGCGAACGCGTCGACGATCGCGCTGGCCTCGCGGGCCGTGGCGGCGCGCGAGCGTACGTTCGCCCACACGATCGAAGGGTTCGTGGCCCTCGCCGCGGCTCAGAAGAACCGGGTGATCGCGACGGTCCGGGTGGCTCGGCCACTCACGGCCGAGCAGCGGTCCCGGCTGCAGACCTCGTTGGCCCGTCAGGTCGGCCGGGAGGTCGCGCTGCAGGAGGTCCTGGACGCAGGCGTCCTCGGCGGGGTCCGGGTCGAGCTCGGCGACGAGGTCATCGAGGGCACGGTCGCCGGCCGGCTCGAGTCGGCCCGCCGGCTGTTCGGCTGACGACCTCTTTTCCTTGACTCACACGCAAACCACGTACGCGATACGAACACGAGAGCAGGCACAGCGATGGCAGAACTGACGATCCGCCCCGAAGAGATCCGGGACGCTCTGGACCGTTTCGTCCAGAACTACACGCCGGAGACCTCCAGCCGCGAAGAGGTCGGCACGGTCGTCACCTCCGGCGACGGCATCGCGCGCGTCGAGGGGCTGCCGTCGGCGATGGCCAACGAGCTGCTCGAGTTCGAGAACGGCGTCCAGGGCATCGCCCTGAACCTCGACGTCCGCGAGATCGGCGTCGTCGTCCTCGGTGACTCCGAGGGCATCGAGGAGGGTCAGGTCGTCCGCCGGACCGGGGACATCCTGTCCGTGCCCGTCGGCGACGGGTACCTCGGCCGCACCGTGAACGCGATGGGCGTCCCGATCGACGGTCTGGGCGACATCGCGGGCACCACCGAGCGTCGCGCGCTCGAGCTGCAGGCCGCCGGCGTGATGGACCGCCAGGAAGTCCGGCAGCCGATGCAGACCGGAATCAAGGCGATCGACGCCATGATCCCGATCGGCCGCGGCCAGCGGCAGCTGATCATCGGTGACCGCAAGACCGGCAAGTCAGCCATCGCGCTCGACACGATCATCAACCAGAAGGCCAACTGGGAGTCCGGCGACCCGGAGCAGCAGGTCCGCTGCATCTACGTCGCCATCGGCCAGAAGGGCTCGACCGTCGCGGGCATCCGAGGCGCGCTCGAGGAGGCCGGGGCCCTGCCGTACACGACCATCGTGCACGCGCCCGCCTCCGACCCGGCCGGCTTCAAGTACGTGGCGCCCTACACCGGCTCGGCCATCGGCCAGCACTGGATGTACCAGGGCAAGCACGTCCTGATCGTCTTCGACGACCTGACCAAGCAGGCCGAAGCGTACCGCGCCATGTCGCTGCTGCTGCGTCGTCCGCCGGGCCGCGAGGCCTATCCCGGTGACGTCTTCTACCTGCACAGCCGGCTGCTCGAGCGGTGCGCCAAGCTCAGCAAGGAGCTGGGTGGGGGCTCGATGACCGGACTGCCGATCATCGAGACCAAGGCCAACGACGTGTCGGCCTACATCCCGACCAACGTCATCTCGATCACCGACGGTCAGATCTTCCTGCAGTCGGACCTGTTCAACGCCAACCAGCGACCGGCCATCGACGTCGGTGTCTCGGTCTCCCGGGTCGGTGGCGCGGCGCAGATCAAGGCGATGAAGAACGTCTCCGGCTCGCTCAAGATCAACTTGGCGCAGTACCGCGACATGCAGGCGTTCGCGATGTTCGCCTCGGACCTGGACGCGACCTCGCGGCGCCAGCTCGACCGTGGGGAGAAGCTCGTCGAGCTGCTCAAGCAGCCGCAGTACAGCCCGTACCCGATCGAGGAGCAGGTCGTCAGCGTCTGGGGCGGCATCAACGGCCAGTTCGACGACGTGCCCACCAACGACGTGCTGCGCTTCGAGCAAGAGCTGCTGGAGCACCTGCGGCGCAACGGCTCGGTGCTGCAGAACATCCGTGAGACCAAGGTCTTCGACGGTGACACCGAGGCCGCGCTGACGAGTGAGATCGCTCGGTTCAAGCAGAGCTTCCAGACCTCCGACGGCAAGCTGCTCGCCGGCCGCGAGGAGCACCAGTCGATGGAGGCTGACGAGGTCGACCAGGAGCAGATCGTCAAGCAGAAGCGGGGCTGAGATGCCAGCCAGTCTCAGAGAGCTCCGGTCGCGCAAGAACTCGGTCTCGACGACGAAGAAGATCACCCGCGCGATGGAGCTCATCGCGGCGTCGCGGATCATCAAGGCCCAGGCGCGGGCGCGGGAGGCGGCGCCGTTCTCCCGTGAGCTCACCCGCGCGGTCTCGGCGGTGGCCACGTCCTCCAACGTCGAGCACCCGCTGACCACCGAGAAGGAGAACCCCAGCCGCGCCGCGGTGCTGCTGATCACCTCCGACCGCGGTCTGGCCGGGGCGTACTCGTCCTCGGTGATCAAGGCGGGGGAGCAGCTCAGCTCGCTGCTGCGGGACGAGGGCAAAGAGGTGCTGCCCTTCCTCGCCGGCCGGAAGGCGATCGCCTTCTACCAGTTCCGTCGTCGCGAGGTCACCGCCCAGTGGGCGGGCTTCTCCGACGCGCCGACCTACGCCAACGCGAAGGAGGTCGCCGACGCCCTGATCGGTGCCTTCCGGACGCCGACCGAGGAGGGAGGCGTGGACGAGATCCACGTCGTCTACACCCGCTTCGTCTCCATGCTGACCCAGTCGCCGGAGGTCATCCGGCTGCTGCCGCTGGAGGTCGTCGAGAGCGACGAGACGCCCGAGCCGGACGACCTGCTGCCGCTGTACGAGTTCGAGCCCGACGCCGAGACGGTGCTGGACGAGCTGCTACCGCTGTACGTGGCCAGCCGGATCCAGTACTGCCTGCTGCAGGCGGCCGCTTCGGAGCTGGCCAGCCGGCAGAAGGCGATGAAGTCCGCCACGGACAACGCCCAGTCGTTGATCGAGCGCTTGACCCGGGAGGCCAACCAGGCCCGGCAGGCCGAGATCACCCAGGAAATCAGCGAGATCGTCGGTGGCGCCAGCGCGCTCGCCGACGCGAGCGCAACGAGCGAGTGAGGGAACCCATGTCAACCACCATTTCCGATCACCCCGGCACCAAGCACTCCTCGGGCGGTGTCGGCCGCGTCGCACGCGTCATCGGCCCGGTCGTCGACGTCGAGTTCCCGGTCGACACCATGCCCGACCTGCAGAACGCCGTGCTGGTCGACACCACCGTCAGCGGCACCACCACGACGATGACCATGGAGGTCGCCCTGCACATCGGCGACAACATGGTCCGCTGCATCGCGCTCAAGCCGACCGACGGCATGCAGCGCGGGGCCGAGGTCCGTGACACCGGCGCCCCCATCTCGGTGCCCGTCGGCGACGTGACCAAGGGCCACGTCTGGAACGTGACCGGTGACGTCCTCGACGTCGACCCGTCGACCCTGACCATCACCGAGCGCTGGCCGATCCACCGCTCCGCGCCGAAGTTCGACGCGCTGGAGTCCAAGACCGAGATGCTGGAGACCGGTATCAAGGTGCTGGACCTGCTCACCCCGTACGTCCAGGGCGGCAAGATCGGCCTGTTCGGCGGCGCCGGCGTGGGCAAGACGGTGATGATCCAGGAGATGATCTACCGGATCGCCCACAACTTCGGTGGCACCTCGGTGTTCGCCGGCGTGGGGGAGCGGACCCGTGAGGGCAACGACCTGATCAACGAGATGGAAGAGGCCGGCGTCTTCAAGGACACCGCTCTCGTCTTCGGCCAGATGGACGAGCCGCCGGGCACCCGGCTGCGGGTGGCGCTGAGCGCGCTGACCATGGCCGAGTACTTCCGCGACGTCCTCAACCAGGACGTGCTGCTGTTCATCGACAACATCTTCCGGTTCACCCAGGCCGGCTCGGAGGTCTCCACCCTGCTCGGCCGGATGCCGTCCGCGGTGGGCTACCAGCCCAACCTGGCTGATGAGATGGGCCAGCTGCAGGAGCGGATCACCTCGACCCGCGGCCACTCGATCACCTCGATGCAGGCGATCTACGTGCCCGCCGACGACTACACCGACCCGGCGCCGGCCACGACGTTCGCCCACCTCGACGCGACCACCGAGCTGTCCCGTGACATCGCCTCGCGCGGTCTCTACCCAGCCGTGGACCCGCTGACCTCGACCTCGCGGATCCTCGACCCGCAGTACATCGGGCAGACCCACTACGACACCGCGGTGCAGGTGAAGCAGATCCTGCAGCGCAACAAGGAGCTGCAGGACATCATCGCGATCCTCGGCGTCGACGAGCTGTCCGAGGAGGACAAGATCGTCGTCAACCGGGCCCGCCGGATCCAGCAGTTCCTCAGCCAGAACACCTACATGGCCGAGAAGTTCACCAACATCCCGGGCTCGACCGTCCCGCTCAGCGACACCATCGAGGCGTTCCAGGCGATCTGCCGCGGCGACGTCGACCACATCGCGGAGCAGGCCTTCTTCAACGTCGGCGGTATGGACATGGTCGAAGAGCGCTGGGCCGAGCTGCAGAAGGAGCAGTAGGCGTGTCACTTGTGAGCTGGAGGCAGCATGGCTGAGCCGATGCAGGTCGAGGTGGTCTCTGCCGACCGCGTGGTGTGGTCGGGGCAGGCCACCAACATCATCGCCAAGACGGTCAACGGCGAGATTGGCATCTTGGCCGGACACGCGCCTGTGCTGGGCGTCCTCCAGCCCAGCGCGGTGGTGATCTTCGGTACCGACGGCAACCGTGAGGTCGTGGCCGTTGACGGCGGTTTCATCTCCGTCGCCCAGGGTCGGGTCTCGATCCTCAGCGAGTACGCCAGCCTGGCGAGCGAGATCACCGTCCGGGACGCCGAGCAGCAGCTGGCCGAAGCGCAGCGGACGCTCGACAGCGGTGACTTCAGCGACGCCGAGAAGCAGCAGTTCGACCGCGCCACCGCTCAACTTCGTGCGGCAGAGAAAGCGCAGTAGGGTCGCTGCTAGGCGACGTGACACCCGATCGTCGCGGAACTGGCGAGGTGCTTGGGGTTCATGATGCGCGGCGCTCTGGAGCTCGTCGAGCTGTTCGTCGCGCTCCTGGGGCTCGCCGTCTTCAGCCTCGTGCTGCTCGCCGTGCGACGTCGCTGGTTGGCCCGCCAGGGTGGCACCTTCGAGTGCAGCCTGCGGCTGGACACCAGTTCACCCAGTACCGGCTGGGTGCTCGGGGTGGCGCGGTACCACGACGGCATGTTGCAGTGGTTCCGGTTCTTCTCCTACTCTTGGCGGCCCCGCAAGGAGTTCCTGCGCAGCGCGGTCCGCGTGCTCGAGACTCGGGACCCCAACGCGGTCGAAGCTGTCTCGCTCTACGACGACCAGCGGATCGTGCGGTTCGAGCTGGCAGGTGAGGCCGAGCTGGCGCGGCGGTGGGACCTGGCCATGAGCCCGGACTCTCTCACCGGCCTGCTGAGCTGGCTCGAAGCCGCCCCACCCGGTGTTCACCGGCTGCCCTGAGGCGGTCCTCAGGAGGCTACGGCCGGGCCGCCGTCTGGATGCTGGTCAGCTGCGTCACGAGCCCGTCCATCAGCTGCTGGTCGGCGGTGTTGTCGTAGGTAGCGGTACCGAAGTCGTAGCGGTACTGCCAGCTGACGGTGTTGCTGAGCCGCAGCAGGTGCACGACGTAGCGTCCCTGGCTGCCGGCCCGTTCAAGCCGGTAGGCCAGCTGGTCGCCGGCGTCCTTCGGCGTGACCAGCGGCACGGGGTACAGGGTGCCGCCGGACTCGGGCAGTCGCCGGTCCAGGGCCGCCGAGGCCGTGAAGGTGATATCGGTGCCCTGCTGGCATTTCGGCATGGCGTCCACCACGCGCGCGTACGCCGCCGACGCGGCCTCGTCGTCGGGGTAGCGCACGGTGAACAGCGAGATCGACGCCGTGCCGTCGTTGAGCCAGTAGGTGGAGACGCCGTCCAACGCCCCGGCCGGCCACTGGTTGGACACGGTGCTGTCGAAGAGCGGCGTGCACGCTGCCGGGGTGAAGGTGAGCGGCGGGTCGGGGAACTTGGACGCGTCGATGGTCGACACGTCGTTGGTCCCGTCCGAGCGGGCCATGCCGGTGTAGGCCTCCTGCAGCTGCTCGAGGGTGAAGTCTGGCGGTGGCCGTAACCGGTGCCACACCGCCACTCCAGCGGCCGCGACCACCGCGAGCACCACCAGGAGCGCGAGGACCTTGACCAGCCTGCGGTTGACCGGCCGCGGCGCGAAGGCCATGACGTCCGGGCTCTCCTCCACCTCAGACGTCGTCACGCTCGCAGACTAGTCCGGCTCTCGCAGACCGCTCAGCGGGTGGCGAACGCGGCGTCGAAGGCCGCGGTCGGCGGGGTGATGCCGTTCAGCCCGCGGATGAAGGCCAGCGCCTCGGGAGCGCCGGCGAGCCGGTCCATCCCCGCGTCCTCCCACTCGATCGAGATCGGGCCGGCGTAGCCGATGTGGTTGAGCATCCGGAAGATGTCCTCCCAGCGGGTGTCGCCATGGCCGGTGGAGATGAAGTCCCAGCCGCGCCGCGGGTCGGCCCAGGGCAGGTGACTGCCCAGCATGCCGTTCCGGCCGTTGTTCATCCTGATCTTGGTGTCCTTGCAGTCCACGTGGTAGATCAGCTCGGAGAAGTCGTCGAGGAAGCCGACGTAGTCCAGACCCTGCCAGACCATGTGCGAGGGGTCGAAGTTGAGCCCGAACGACCTCCGGTGGCCGATGGCCTCCAGGGTGGCGACGGTCGACCAGTAGTCGTAGGCGATCTCGCTGGGGTGGACCTCGTGCGCGAACCGGACGCCCACCTCCTCGAAGACGTCGAGGATCGGGTGCCAACGCTCCGCGAAGTCGGCGTAGCCGGCCCTGATCACGTCGTCGCCGACGGGCGGGAACATGGCCACGTAGTGCCAGATCGCCGATCCGGTGAACCCGACCACGGTGTCCACCCCGAAGTTGGCCGCCGCCCGGGCGGTCAGCTTCATCTCCTCCGCGGCCCGCCGCCGGACGCCCTCGGGCTCGCCGTCGCCCCAGACCCGTGGGTTGACCATGTTGTGGTAGCGCTCGTCGATGATCGCCTCGCAGACCGCCTGGCCGTTGAGGTGGTTGCTGATCGCCCAGCAGCCGAGGCCGTACTGGGCCAACGTGTCCTTCTTCGCCTGCACGTACGCCGGGTCCTCGGCGGCCTGGAGGACGTCGAAGTGGTCGCCCCAGCAGGCGATCTCGAGACCGTCGTAGCCCCAGTCGGCCGCGAGCTGGCACATCTGGTCGAACGGCAGGTCGGCCCACTGGCCGGTGAACAGCGTCACCGGCCGATCCTGCTGGGGTTCCTTGCCTCCGGTGGCCTCACGCAGTCCCGGGTTGGGGTTGACCGGCCTGGGAGCGTCGGTGGTCATGCCTGATCCTCCTGCTGGGGTTGGGGTCGCCGGCGGCGTCGGCCGGACTCGACATCGGCTTGCCTGGCCTGGTTGCGCTGTCCGCCCGGCACCCAGAGCACGTCGCCCTCGGGCCCGTTCACCACGCGGATGAGGATGAAGAGCAGGTCGGACAGCCGGTTGAGGTAGGTGATGGCCAGCGGGTTGATACCGCCGGAACCCTGCTCCTCGGTCAGGCTCTCCGAGCCGTACTGCTCGACCGCCGCCCAGGCGGCGCGTTCACCGCGACGAACGACGGTCCGGGCCACGTGCAGCTGGGCCGCGGCCATCGAGCCGCCGGGCAGGATGAAGGAGGTGAGGGCGGGCAGCGGGTCGGAGAACTCGTCGCACCAGTGCTCCAGCCGGTCGACGTAGTCCTGGGTGATCCGCAGCGGCTCCCAGGGCGGGTCGGGCCGCAACGGGGTGGACAGGTCGGCGCCGAGGTCGAACATCTCGTTCTGGATCGTCCGGAGCAGCTCGGCGACCGGCGCGGGCAGCTGCCCGGTCGCGAGTGCGACACCCAAGACCGAGTTCGCCTCGTCGACGTCCCCGTAGGCCTCGAGCCGTGGGTCGGTCTTGCGGACGAGCGACATGTCGGAGAGCCGGGTCGAGCCGCCGTCGCCGGTGCGGGTGTAGATGCGAGTGAGGCGGACCATGGCGTCCACCCTACGCAACGCTGCGCGCGTCCCCGGACCGACAGCGCGCTGTGCAAGGCTGGTGCGGTGCGACGACCCCCCACTGTCGGCCCGGCCGTGCTGGCCCTGCTGCTCACCCTCGGCCTCGCCGGCTGCGGCGCCGGCCCGCTGGCGCCGGCCGCTCCCGCCTCGACGGCCCCCGCCTCCACCGCCCCCGCCCCGACGGTCACCGCCGTCCCGAGCACCCCGGAGGCGGGCGGTTCGGCGAGCAACGCCGCCACCACGACCTGTGACTACCCGGCGGCGGGCGAAGCGGCCAAGGCGGCCACACCGCCACCCACCGCCGACGTCCCGACCACCGGGACGCTCCGCTACACCCTCGCCCTCACCGGCGGTCCGGTGACCATCACGATGGACCGCGCCAAGGCCCCCTGCACGGTGAACTCGTTCGCCTCGCTGGCCGACCAGGGCTACTTCGACGGCACGCGTTGTCACCGACTGACCGACTCAGGGTTCTTCGTGCTGCAGTGCGGTGACCCCTCGGGCACCGGGTCGGGCGGGCCCGGCTACTCCTTCGCCGACGAGACGACCGGCAAGGAGTCCTACACCACGGGGGTGGTGGCGATGGCGAACGCGGGCCCCGACACCAACGGCTCGCAGTTCTTCCTGGTCTGGAGCGACTCCACGGGGCTGCCGCCGAGCTACACGATCTTCGGTCAGATGGACACGGCGTCCCGCGACGTCGTGGCCCAGATGGCCGGTGAGGGCGAGGACGGCAGCAACGGCGCCGGCGACGGCAAGCCGAACAACCCGTCCGAGATCACCAAGGTCACCAAGGGCTGAGCAGGCTCAGTCGTTGGGACCCTCGTACGGCTCCCGCCGCTTGGGCTTGAGGTTGAGCAGGTAGTACAGCAGCATCAAGAGCCCGACGGCGAAGAAGCCGCCGACCAGGTCCGAGGCGATGCCGGAGCTCTCCGGCGGGTAGACCGGCGCGGGCGAGGCGGTGGCGTCGGCCGGCATCACCAGCGGCAGCAGCGTGCCCACGAACCACCCCACGACGTGTGGCACCAGGGCCATGGTCAGCTCCTTGCTGTGGGGTCGAGGAAGCGACGAAGCAGGTCGGCGACGACGGCGGGCTGGTCGGCGTGCACCCAGTGCCCGGCGCCCTTGACCGTGACGGTCCGCACCCGGGGGAACAAGGCCCGCATAGCCGGAGCGTACGCCGGGCGGACGTAGCCCGACTCGCTGCCGGCCAGCCAGAGCACGGGTCCGGTGAACGGATCCGCCCCGTACGGCGGGGCCGTCAGGTCGGGCCAGCCGGCGATCGCGGGCAGCTGGTCACCGAGCAGCGAGAGGTTCATCTGCCAACGCCAGCCGCCGGCTTCGCGACGCAGGTTCTGCAGCAGGAAGCCGCGGATCACCGGGTCGGGCACCGCCGGCACCAGGGCGGCGTCGGCGCTGGACCGGTCGCGCAGGGTCTCGAGGTCGACCGACCGCATCCCGTCCACGTAGCGGCCGAAGTCGGTCATCGCCTCGGTGTCGACGGGTGCGACGTCGACGACGCACAGCCGTGCCACCAGCGCGGGGTGCAGCAGGGCCAGGGCCATCGCGACCTTGCCGCCCATCGAGTGCCCGACCACCGTGACGGGCTCGCCGGTTCCCTCGGACTGAGGCGCCTCGAGCTGGGCCGCCACGGTCGCGGCCATCTGGGGGTAGGAGAACGAGGCGGACCAGGGCGAACGTCCGTGGTCGGGCAGGTCCAGCAGGGTCACCCGCGCCACGTCGCTCAGGCTGCGGCCGAGGGAGGTAAAGTTCTTGCCCTGGCCGAACAGGCCGTGCAGCAGGACGACCCGCGGCCCGCTCGTTCCGAGGGTGGTGGCGTAGAGCGGACCGGCGGTAGCGAGGGCGGTCACGGGCGGCGCTGCCAGCAGGCGGTGTGCCAGTGCCGGCGCTCGTCGAGGCCGCTGGCCGAGTGCCAGGATGGTTCCGCCGGCCAGACGACCACGTGCGGGACGCCGACGGCCACCACCTGGTCGCAGCCGGGGCAGCGGTAGGCCTTCACCGCCGAGGCGCCGGGGACACTGCGGACCAGCCAGCGTCCGTCCCGCTTGGTGGCCGCCGAGGCGTGGCCGGAGCCGAGCGGACGTGCCGGCCGAGTGTGCTTGCTCGGTCGGCCCTGCTTGCTCGGTCCGCCCTGCTTGCTCGGTCCGCCCTGCTTGCTCGGTCCGCTCTGCCTCACCATCAGCGGTCTGCGCGGCGCAGCACGTGCAGCGCGAGGTCGGGGTCGTCGGCGGCGGCGAGCTGCTCGAGCAGCAGGGCGGGCCGGTAGCCGGGGTCAGCGGTCTCGTCGAAGACCTGGCGCTGGACCGCGAGCGCCCGCTCCGGGCCGATCGCCGCCAGCTGGTCGAACGGCGGCGGCATCCGGCAGCCGAGGGACATCCCCGTGTCGACCGTCGCGGGACTGGCGTAGCCGACCCCGACCATGGTGAGGGCGTCGTTGAGGTAGGGCACCAGCAGGGCCTCGGGCAGCTCGCCGGCCCGCGAGGCAGGAGGCGGCGGCACGACCCCCGGCGCCCCCGTGGTGGTCGCGGTCGGGGTCGAGCCGTCGTAGGTGTAGAGGCCACGGCCCGTCTTGCGGCCGAGCAGCCCGGCCTCGACCAGGGAGGTGAGCAGCGGGGCAGGCAGGTAGCGGCGGTCGCCGAACTGGAGGTACATCCGCTGCAGCACCGCCACGGTGACGTCGAGGCCCACCAGGTCGAGCAGCGCCAGGGGACCCATCGGCATCCCGGCCGACACCAGGGCGTCGTCGATCTCCTCGCGGGTGGCGTAGCCGCGTTCATACCAGGTGGCGGCGGAGTTCAGGTAGCCGATCAGCAGGCCGTTGACCACGAAGCCGGCTCGGTCGCGACACGCGATGGTGGTCTTGCCGAGGCCGGCCAGGATCTCACGGACGCGGTCGAGCGTGCCGGCGGAGGTGAGCACCGTGGAGATGACCTCGACCAACGGCTGGACCGGCGCGGGGTTGAAGAAGTGGAGTCCGACCACGCGGCTCGGGTCCGACGTCGACGCGGCGAGGGAGGTCACCGACAGCGAGGAGGTGTTGGTGGCCAGGAGTGCGTTCGCGCCGACGACCGCGTCCAGGCGGGCGAAGACGCGCTGCTTGAGCTCGGGCAGCTCCGGTACGGCCTCGACGACGAGGTCGCAGTCGGCCAACGCGTCGATGCTCGTCTCGTAGGACAGCCGGGCCCGGACCGCCGCTCCCTCGCCCTCGGCGAGCTTGCCGCGCGACTCCGCGTACGCGGTGGAGGCCATGATGCGGCCCTCGGCCCGCGTCAGGGCGTCAGGCTGTTCCTCGACGCCGGTCACCGACCAGCCACCGCGGGCCAGCACCTCGGCGATCCCGGCACCCATCGTGCCGAGACCGACCACACCGGCCCGTCCGCTCGTCCCACCTGTTCCTGCCACAGCGCGAGTCTGCCAGAGGCGCTGACATCTGCTCCGCAGTCGCCCGGAAGACCGTCGGTACGGTCCTCCCGGCCACACGCCGGAGCATCCGTCAGCGGTTCGCCCTCGGCAGAGGCGGCCCGGTAGGTTGACCCGGTGCGATTGGTGGTGGCCCGGTGCCAGGTGGACTACGCCGGACGGCTGACGGCTCACCTCCCGATGGCCACGAGGCTGATCCTGGTCAAGGCCGACGGCTCGGTGTCGGTGCACGCCGACGACCGGGCGTACAAGCCGTTGAACTGGATGAGCCCGCCCTGCACCCTGGTCGAGCTGGCGCCCCCCGCGCCGGCGGACGACGCCGTCCCTGGTCCGGAGCCGCTGACCGCGCGCTGGGAGGTCCGGGGCCGCGACGGCGACACGCTGCAGATCTCGATCGCTGAGGTGCTGCACGACTCCTCCCACGAGCTGGGGGTCGACCCCGGGCTGCAGAAGGACGGCGTCGAGGCGCACCTGCAGGCGTTGCTCGCCGAGCACCCGGAAACCTTCGGCGCGGGCTGGTCGCTGGTCCGCCGCGAGCACATGACGCCGATCGGCCCCGTCGACCTGCTCTGCCGCGACGACTCCGGCAGCTATGTCGCGGTCGAGATCAAGCGGCGCGGCGAGATCGACGGCGTCGAGCAGCTGACGCGCTACCTCGACCTGATGCGCCGCGACCCGCTGCTCGGGTCGGTCCGCGGCGTCTTCGCCGCCCAGCAGATCAAGCCGCAGGCCCGGGTGCTGGCGGTCGACCGCGGGATCACCTGCGTGACGGTCGACTACGACCTGCTGCGCGGTATGGACGACAACACGCTGCGCCTCTTCTGACGGTCCAGATCGGCTGCTCAGCCGGCGGCGACCCGCTGCTCGGTCTGCTTGTCGTCGGTCTGCTTCAGCTCCGGCTTGTCGGGGGCCGGCTCGGCAGCGGAGGCGTGCTCGCTGTCGTCGAGCTCGAGCGCCGGGACCTCGGGCATGCTCTCGGCGGTCTCGACGGCCAGCGCGCTGAGCGAGGCGAGCTGGCTCAGCATCGCCTGCTTCCGACGGGTGAGCAGGTCCTGCTCCTGCCGCAGCTGGCGGCGGCGCCAGGCGAACTCCTGCCGGGAACGCTCCTCCAGGGTGGCCGCCTGCTGCCGGGCCCGCGCGACGAGCTGCTCGGCCTCCGCGGCCGCTTCTTGGCTTCTCCGTTCGGCCTCGGCCAGCGACTCCGCCCGCACGCGTCCGGCCTCGTCGGCCTGGGCGGTGAGGTGCGCGGCGGACTCGGCGTGCATCCGGGTGGAGTCGGCGAGGGTCTGCTGGATCCGTCCCCGCAGGTCGTCGGCCTCGATGGTCAGCTCGGCGAGGACCTCCTCGCGCTGGGCCGCGACCTCCTGCCGGACCCGCAACGCGTCCCGCTCGGCGTCGGCGAGCACGGTGGTCGCCTGCAGCCGGGCCGCCTCGAGCGCCACCCGCGCGTTGTTCTCCGCCTCGGTCATCACGGCACCGGCCTGCAACCGCGCGGCACCGAGCAGCTGCGCGGCCTCGGCGGTGGCGCCGCCGACCGCGGCAGCCGCCTCGCGCTCGCTCTGCGAGCGGAGCGTCTCCAGCCGGCCCAGCTCGACCGCACGTAGCTCGGCCAGCTCGGCGGCCGTGGAGTCTCGCAGCAGCTGGACCTCGTGCTCGGTCTGCTCGGTCAGCCGGTCGGCGTCGGCGGTGGCCCGGCCGCTGATGTCACGGGCCTGCTCCTCGGCGATCCGCAGGATCTCGCGCGCCCGACCGCCGAGAGCATGGAAGTCGGCCGGGGCGGGCGTCTCGGGCGGGGCCGCCTGGAGCTCGGAGTAGTGCGCGGCCAGGACCTCGTAGGACTGCCGCAGCTCGTTGATCTCGGCGTGGGCGCTGCGAGCGAACTCATCGACCGCCGCCCGGTCGTAGCCGCGGCGGACGAGCGGGAAGCCGTAGTCGGCAGCTCCGTTCGGGCGTTCGGCAGCGTGGGAAGGGACGGTACTCACGAGTTCGGACTCCTGGAATCAGCGCTGGCGCTCGGGACCGGCCGGAGGCAGGTCCGCGGTCGAGATCATGATGGTGGCGTCGCCGTCGATCTCCGGCTCTTCCATCGCCTGCGGGGCGACGGCCGGGCGGGCGACCGTCAGGTCCCCGTCGTCCCCGTCGCCCGCGTCGTCCGTGGTCGACTCGACCTCGGGCTCGGCTGTCACCGCTTCCGGCTCGTCGATGCCTTCCGGCTCGTCGATGTCCTCCAGCTCGGGGAAGGACGAAGCCGTCTGCTCGGCGAGGGCGGACAGGCTGGCCAGCTGGCTGAGCACGGCCTGCTTGCGCTGGCCCAGCAGCTCGGTCTCGCGCCGCAGCTGCTGCTTGCGCCAGGAGAACTCCTGCTGGGTACGCTGCCGCAGCTCGGCCGCCTCCTGCTGGGCGGCGCGGACGCGGGCCTCGGCGTCCTCGGCCGCCCGGACCCGGATGGTCTCGGCCTCGGCCAGGGCGTCAGCGCGCACCCGGGCCGCCTCGGCGAGGTCGGCCTCCAGCCGCGCGGCGGCCTCGGCCTGGTGCTCGGTGGCGTCGCGGAGGACGGCGGCCGTCTGCCCGGCGGCTTCGTCGTGCACCCGCCGCAGCTCGACCACAGCCCGTTCGCGTTCGGCGGTGATCTGCTCGCGGGCCACAGCCGCCTCGTGCTCGACGGTGCGTCGCAGGCTCTCGGTGTCCAGGTACGCCGCCTGGCGTACGGTCTGGGCCTCGTGCTCGCTCTCCCGGCGCAGCGCGTCGGCCTGCCGACGGGCGGCGTCGACCAGCGCCTGGGCCTCGGCGCCGGCCCTCTCGACCTGCACCCGGACCTGGTCCTGCAGCTGAGCACGCAGCTGGTCGACCTCGGCGGCGCCGGACTGCTTCAGGCCGTCGCCCTCGCGGACGGCCTGGCCGCGGATGCTGTCGGCCTCGCGCCGGGCCCGCTCCTTGACCCGCTCGGCCTCGAGGTTGGCCTGCTCGGTCAGCTCGCGAGCCTGCTCCTGGGCCAGCCGGAGGATGTCACTCGCCCGACCGCCCAGGTTGGCGTAGTCGATGTCGGAGGGGTCGACCCGGCCCGCGTCGGCCAGCTGCTGGCCCAGCGAGCCGACCTGCTCGTGGAGCTCGGCCGCCTGGCGCCGGGTGGCGACGAGCCGGCCCTCCAGGGTGCGCACGTACTCATCGACCGCGGACCGCTCGTAGCCCCGCAGCGCCGCTGGGAAGCTTCCCGCCGCGCTGGCGGTGTCGTCGAACAGACCCAGGCCGGTGTCGTCAGCTGAGCTCACGGGGAATCCTCTCCTGCGGCGACCGGGACCGGAGCCGGTTCGACCAGCTCGACCAGCACCCCGCCGGTGTCGTGCGGATGGACAAAGTTGACCAACGAACCACGGGTTCCCGGCCTCGGCTGATCATAGAGCAGACGCAGGCCGCGCTCTCGTAGCCGAGACGCCGCGAGAACGACGTCGGAGACCTCGTACGCGAGCTGTTGCAGTCCCGGGCCGGAACGGTCCAGGAACCGCGCGATCGGCGACTCCGGCGTCAGCGCCGCCAGCAGCTGCACCTGGGTGCCGCCTTCGACGCCAGGGACGGCGAGCATCGCCTCGGCCACGTCGGCGTCGGCGTTCTCCTCCCGGTGCACCAGCACCAGGCCGAGCACCTCGGTGTGGAAGGCGATCGCCGCGTCGAGGTCGGCCACGGCCAGGCCGACGTGGTCGACGGCCCGCAGCAGGCCGCCGTCGGCGAGCCCGAGGTCGGCGGCGGGTCCTGAGCCTGCGGCGGGTTCTGAGCCTGCGGCGTTCATGGGGACCAGGGTGCCAGACTGGTCCGCCACGGGCGGCGGCGGAAGGGAACTCGATGAGACCAGTGGTGGTCGGCGGGCGGGCAGCCCGCTGAGCGACGCGCTGGAGACCCTGCTGGCGGGCGTCCGCGCCGGCCAGCCACGGGCGGTCGGCCGGCTGGTCACCCTGATCGAGAACTCGTCGCCGGCCCTGCCGCAGATCATGGCCGGCCTGGCCCGCACGCCCGGCCACGCGTACGTGGTGGGCGTGACGGGGCCGCCGGGCGCGGGGAAGTCCACCACCACGGCAGCCCTGGTCACCGCGCTGCGGGCGCGCGGCCAGCGGGTGGGCGTGCTGGCCGTTGACCCGACCTCGCCCTTCACCGGCGGCGCGCTGCTGGGCGACCGGGTCCGGATGCAGCAGCACGCGCTCGACCCGGAGGTGCACATCCGGTCGATGGCCACCCGCGGCCACCTCGGCGGGCTGGCGGTCGCCGCGGCGCAGTCGCTCCGGGTGCTCGCCGCGGCCGGCTGCGCCACCGTGGTGGTGGAGACCGTAGGCGTCGGTCAGTCCGAGATCGAGGTGGCCGCCCTCGCGGACGTGACCGTGGTGTTGTGGGCGCCCGGGATGGGCGACGGGGTGCAGGCCGCCAAGGCCGGCATCCTCGAGGTCGCGGACCTGCTCGTGGTCAACAAGGCCGACCGGGACGGCGCCTCGGCGCTGGTCCGGGAGCTGCGGACGGCGACGAGCCTGGCCGCCCGTCCGCAGGGTGCCTGGGTGCCGCCCGTGCTGACCACGGTGGCGAGCGAGGGCACCGGCATGGACGAGCTGCTGGTGGAGCTCGACCGGTTCGCCGCCCACGCAGGGACCACTGGGGAGGCGGACCGCCGGCGGGCTGACCGGGCGCGGCGCGAGATCGAAGGGCTGGCGGTCGCCGCTCTGCTCGAGCGGTGGCGGACCGTCGCCGGCGCACGGCTCGACGAGCTGGCCGAGCAGGTCCGCGACGGCCGCACCGACCCGTACGCGGCCGCGGCGGCGTGGCTCGCGGCCGCTGACGGTGTGGTGGGGTAGACAGGATCCCGCACGCTCGAGGAGCTGTGCGCACCCGTGTACCGCACGAGCAGAAGGGGGTCGTCCGACGTGAAGTGGACCAAGAAGGTCATCTTCATCCTGGTCGTGGGCTTCTGCCTGTTCTACCTGATCCAGCAGCCCGAGGGGGCGGCGCAGGCCGTCCGTACGGTCTTCGGCGCGCTCGTCCGGGTGTTCCAGGCCGTTGTCACGTTCTTCACCTCGTTGGCCGCCTGACCGTGCCCGGGCTGGTCGAGTGGCTCGACCCGCACGTCGACCGCTACCTGCTGCTCAGCGAGCAGGAGTACATCGTGCTCGAGGTCTACAAGCACTGGATGGCCAGCGCGGCCGCCTGGGTCCGGCTGATCATCGCCGTCCCCGTCCTGCTCAGCTCGTGGGCGTTCCAGCCGCCGCTGTTCTGGGTGCTGCTGGTTCTCTCGGTCGGCGTCACCGTCCAGGCGCTCTACTCGATCGCTGACGAGTACCGGGACCGGTTCGTGATCACCAACCAGCGGGTCTTCCGGGTGCACGGCACCTTCGCCGTCCAGCGCGCCAGCGTGCCGCTCGGCCGCATCCTCGACATCACGGTCAAGAAGCCGCTGGTGGGCCGGATCTTCAACTATGGTCACTTCGTGTTCGAGTCCGCCGCCCAGGTGCAGGGGCTGAGCGAGGTGCGCTTCGTCCGCGACATCGACGCCCGGGACCGCACCCTGCAGGAGACGATGCAGCGCGCCGGCCTGCGCGCCACCGCGCCCCAGCTGGCCGACGACGGCACGTGAGCACCGAGCGGCGGCCGCTCGCCTTCGACCCCGTGGCGGAGGCGTCCCGGCTCTGGGCTGAACGCTGGGACGAGACCCCCCGGATGCGCGCGGTGACGTCGTTGATGCGGGTCCACCAGCTCGTCCTGAGCGAGCTCGACGAGCTGCTCCGCCCGCTCGGACTGACCTTCGCCCGGTACGAGGTGCTGGTGTTGCTGTCGTTCTCCCGCCGCGGCTCACTGCCGCTCGGCCGGATCGGCGAGCGGCTGCAGGTGCACGCCACGTCGGTGACCCCGCTGGTCAAGCGGCTGGAAGCCGCCGAGCTGCTGAGACGCACGCCCCATCCCGAGGACGGGCGTGCCGTGCTCGCCTCGATCACCGCCAAGGGCCGGGCCGTGATGGAGCAGGCGACGGAGCTGATCGTGGGCGCCCAGTTCGGGCTCGGATCGCTGAGCGAGGAGCAGTGCGACCAGCTGTCGACCCTGTTCACCACCCCGCGCGCCGCGGCCGGTGACTTCTCCTGAGACGACGCTAGGAGGGTGGTGTCAAACGCCGACCTGCTGCGCGGCACCCGGGCACGCACCGGTCTTCGTTGCCGTCGTCGCGGAGAGAACCCCGCTATCCGACTCCTCCGGCGCCTTGCCCGGCACGTACCCGGGCACCTGCTCGCTACGGCCGCCGTTCGACACCACCCTCCTAGGAGGGTGCAGGTCCTGGCCGTGGCCGACACCGACTCCTACCTCAAGTGGAGCGTCGCCACCCTGGCCGGGCTGCCGGCGGACTGGTCGAGCCGTCAGCTGGTGCTGCGCAACGCGGTGATGCCGTCGACCGGTCAGGTCGCCGCCGCCGGCGGGCCCGAGGCGACTGTCGTCACCCTGCCCGGGCTGCTGCGGCTGCTGGTCCGGGAACGGCCCGACGTGTTGCTGCTGGCCTGCACCGGTCCCGTCGTGCGGACGCTGACCCGGCTGCCCCCGTTGCGCGACCGCCGCCGACCGGTGCTGCTCACCGGACTGCCCGGCATCAGCTATCCGGCGTCCGCTCGGGCGGTCCGGCTGCGCCGGGGCTGCGACCTCTTCCTCGTGCACAGCCACCGGGAGCGGGTGGCGTTCGGCCGGCTGCCGACCGACGGTGGTGGGCCGGCCTACGCGCTGGCCCGGCTGCCGTTCCTGCCGGACGACGTCGGCGCGCCGCAATACAACACCGGCGCGCCGCCACACGACACCGTCGCGCCGCCACACGACACCGTCGCGCCGCCACACGGCACCGGCGGACCCCTCGTCTTCGCCCCGCAGGCGCAGGTGCCGACGAGCAGGAAGGACCGGGAGTCCGTCCTGCACGCGCTCGTGGCCGCCGCGCCGGCGCTGGTCAAGCTGCGGGCCGGGGCGGGGGAGCAGCAGACCCACCGGGAGACCTATCCCTACGACCAGCTGTGGGCCGGGCTGGTGGCGCGCGGCGAGGTGGCCGCCGACGCGGTCACCTTCACCACCGGCGCGATGAGCGAGGCGCTCGCCGGCGCGCGCGGGCTGGCCACCGTGTCCTCCACGGCCGCCCTGGAGGCGATCGGGCTCGGCGTGCCGGTGCTGGTGATCGAGGACTTCGGGATCTCGGCCGAGCTGATCAACCTGGTCTTCGCCGACTCCGGCTGTACCGGACCCATGTCCGGGTTGGCCACCGGTGACCTTCGCCGACCGACTCCTGAATGGCTGGCGGACAACTACTTCCACCCCACCGAGGACTCCGACTGGCTGGTCCGGCTGCGCCAGCTGGTCGAGCAGCGGACCGCGGGTGAGCTGCCTCCCGCGGCCGCGCCGGAGCGGGTGCCCGTTCGGGCGGCCGTCAGGCAGTACCTGAGACTGTCGCTCTCGGCCGAGCAGCGGCGTCGGGCGCTGGCCGGGACCGGCCGAGCTCGAGCACTCGGTCGCAGAGCTCGCGCACGGCTCCGTCCCCGCCCCGGCGCTGCAACACCAGCCGAGCGGCCGCCCGCACCTCCGGCCGGGCGTCCGCCACCGCCAGCGGCCAGCCCACCACCGCCATCGGGGCCAGGTCGTTGACGTCGTTGCCCAGGTAGGCCACCCGCGCGGCGTCGAGGCCGTGCGCGGCCAGCCAGCTGGTCAGGGCCGTTGCCTTGTCGTCCACGCCCTGCAGCACGTCGACACCCAGCTTGGCCGCCCGCGCCGAGACGACGGGGTTGCGTTCCCTGGACAGGATGAGCAAGGGGTACCCGGCCTCGCGCAGCGCTGCGACGCCCAGCCCGTCCGCGCGGCTGACCCGGACCAGCTCAGCACCCGCCGCGTCCAAGTACGCCGCGTCGTCGGTGTGCACCCCGTCGAAGTCCGTCACGACGGCGTCGACGTCGATCGCACTGTCCTGGGCACCGTGGTCCACCAGCGGCGCCAGCGCGTTCGCCATCGCGAGCTCCAGCAGGGTGTCGATCTCGAGCGCGGTCTGCTCGGCGACCTCGACCACGGTCGTCCGGCCAAAGAAGCGGTGCCGGGCCCGCCGGAAGCCGTCGGTGTCCATCGCGTAGAAGGCGCCGGTCTCGCGGTGGTCGGGGTCGCGGTCCTGCCGGCGAGGCCGGTACGCGGCGTCGTGGTTGACGCCCGCGGCCTGCGCGCCGACCCGACGCCACAGGAACTCATACGTCGCGACCGCGGCGAACGCGCAGTCCGCCCTCCCCCCCGCCACCAGGTCGACGGCGGTGTCGAGGTCAGCCGGGTCGAGGAACGGGCTGGTGCACTGGACCAGTAGCACGACGGCCGGGTCCGCCCCAAGGCTGTCCAGGGCGTGCAGCAGGGCCGACTCCGAGCTCGCCGTGTCCCCGGCCAAGGCGTCGGGCCGCTGGACCACTCGGGCGCCGGCGCCGGCCGCCGCGGCGGCGATGGCGTCGTCGTCGGTGGAGACGACCACCTCGTCGATCCGCAGCGCCGCCCGGCACGACCGGACGGCCCGGACCACCAGCGGCACGCCGCCGACGGTACGCAGGTTCTTGCCCGGAACGCCCTTGGACCCGCCACGGGCCGGGATGACGGCAACGACACGGCGCTCAGCAGAGGTCACGTGGGCGACGCTAGGGCGAGGGGCTGTCGGGTCCGTGAACGCCAGGTGTCAGGTCGGCGACGCCTGTCCGGGCCCTGGCTCGTCCCGTCCGTCCGCCCTGACGGCGCCGCGGCTGCCCTCGGCGGCTGGCCGACAAACCGACGAGACCGGTTCCGGACATAGCAAAGCCGGACGACTTGCCTGCTCGGGGGTTCAGGTAAGTCGTCCGGCTCCACTGGTGATATCGCTCGCGGCGGCCCACTCATTACAGATTCTGGAAAAAGCCTTGCGGAGCTTTCACAAAGCCGGTCGCGGGTCGGCCAACGGCCAGCCGCCGAGGGCGAGCCTGGCGCGGACGCGGTCGACGTCCTCTTCGCGCGGGAGCTCGTGGGTGACCTTCGTGATGATGGTCCCGATGTCGACGTTGCCGATCGGGGTGTCGCCCGCTTCGGACAGCGCCGCCGCCACGGCGAGCACCTCATCGTGCGACAGCCGCCGAGCCAGCACCGCGACGAGGGGGATGTAGTCGTTCTCGGGAACACCTTCGGGATAGCCGGCACGTAGCCAGCCGACCACTGAGGTCAGAAACGTAGGCATCGACATGGGCTCAGACTCCGAACAGCTGCTTGCCAAAGACGATGACCACGATACCGAAGGCGACCGCGAGGATGCAGATGCCGAAGCAGACGTAGGCGCCCGCCCTTCCGGCGGCGGAGGGGGTGCTGGTGTCGGCGCCGGAGGACTGGGGACCGCCGGCCGTGACCACCCGGCCGGTGTTGAGCGACCGGACGCCGAGGGCGAACAGGGCGGGCAGGCCGGCGCCGAGCACCAGCCCGACGAGGGCCACCTGCCAGAGGGCGTCGAGGGACTTGATCAGGATGTCGACCATGCTGGGCTCCTCAGGCGTTCACGGTCTGGCGGGCGGTGGGCTCGTCGGCCGGAGCCAGACCACCCTTCCACTCGTGGTTGACGTTGTCGGCGGTGATGGCGGTCTTGCGGGAGTGCCGGAACATGGCGCCTGCCGCGACGACCAGGATGGCGAAGACGACGCCGACGCCGGCCGAGCCGCTGATCACGTGGGACAGCTCCCAGCACAGCGCGCCGACCAGGGCGGCCGCGGGCAGCGTGATCAGCCAGGCGATGACCATCCGGCCGGCGACGGCCCAGCGGACGACGGCGCCCTTGCGGCCGAGCCCGGTACCCAGGATCGAACCGGTGGCCACGTGCGTGGTCGACAGCGCCAGACCCAGGTGGCTGGAGGACAGGATCGCGGCGGCCGAAGCCGTCTCGGCGGCCATGCCCTGAGGGGAGGAGATCTCGACGAGACCCTTGCCCAGCGTGCGGATGACGCGCCAGCCGCCGATGTAGGTGCCACCCGCGATGGCGAGCGCGCAGGCCGCCTTGACCCAGAAGGGGATCGCGTCCAGGTCGGTCCAGCTGCCGTAGGCGATCAGGGCGAGGGTGATCACACCCATCGTCTTCTGGGCGTCGTTGGTGCCGTGGGCCAGAGAGACCAGCGAGGCGGAGCCGATCTGGCCCCACCGGAAGGAGCTGTCCCGGCGCTCTTCGGGCACCTTGGAGACCAGCGCGAAGATGACGCGGGTGCCGATGGCGGCGACGAGCGCGGCGACGATCGGGGCAGCGACGGCCGGGATGACGATCGAGGAGACCACACCGTCCCACTTCACGCCGCTGAAGCCGAGGCTCGCGATGGCCGCTCCGATCAGGCCGCCGAACAGGGCGTGGGAGGACGAGGACGGCAGCCCGAGCAGCCAGGTCGCCAGGTTCCAGAGGATCCCGCCGACCAGACCGGCGAAGACGATGGTGAGGATCGGTGTCCCCATCAGCTCGGGGATCGGGGCCCCGTTCGCGCCCTGGATGGCGACCACCTTGTTGCTCACGGTCAGCGCGACCTCGATCGACAAGAAGGCGCCCACCAGGTTGAGGACGGCGGACAGCGCGACGGCTGCCTTGGGCTTGATGGCACCGGTGGCGATGGACGTGGCCATCGCGTTGGCGGTGTCGTGGAAGCCGTTGGTGAAGTCGAAGGCCAGAGCCGTCACGATGACGATGGCCAAGATGAAGAGAGGTTCGGTCACGAGGACGATGCTCGTCCCCCGGCGCCCGCCCGGTCCAACGCAGAAGGCCCCTTGACGCATAGGTTCACGAAGAGTTCATCTGGCTCTGCCGGGCCACGCCTGAGGGGCTCAGGTCCAGTAGAGGAGCGGCGCAGCGGGCAGCCGGGCCGCGAGCTCGCTGGTGAACCACTGCCGCATCTCGGCCATGGTGGCGCGCGGGTAGACGTACTTGACGCCGCCGAACTTGGACCGCTTCTGGGTGCGCACGTCCTCGTCCATCTCGAGCTTGGTCTGCGGGTACCAGCCGAGCAGCACGTCCTTGCTGGCCGGGGTGAAGCGGTGGGTGATGATCTCGGCGGTCAGGTCGAGGTCGGGTACGCCGGCGACGGCCGTCGTCACCTGGTCGAGCAACGCCCCGTAGCCCTGCTGCCAGCCGGGGTAGGCCATCACCGGCGCGATGGTCAGCCCCACGGGATAGCCGGCCAGCGCGAGGGCGCGTAGGGCGGTCAACCGGGCCGTGAGCGGGGCAGTACCGCCGTCGAAGCGGCGGGCCACCTCCGGGGCGTTGACCGAGAACCTGACCCGGGTCCGGCGCTGGTGGTCGAGGGTGAGCAGCTCGGTGACGTCGTCGAACTTGGTGGTGAAGCGCAGCGCCACGTCGTCCCCGTACGCGCCGGCGCCGACCCGGCGGACGGCCTCGGTGAGCGAGCCGGTGACGTGCTCGATGCCGAGCGGGTCGGTGTAGCAGGAGAGCTCGAACGTGGTGCCCTCGTGCCCGCGGAGATCCGTGCCGGTGGTGATCGTGCCGCGGCCGGCGTGGGTGCGGATCGGGGCCAGCACCTCGTCCAGGTTGGCGTAGACGCGGGTGACCGGCGGCCCCCCGAGCGATCCGGCGAGGTAGCAGTACTGACAGTGGGCCGGGCAGCCCTTGGCGAGGTCGATCCGCCAGTCCGCACTCGGCGGGATGGGCTGCGGCTTGAGCTGGCTCGGTGGCGCGACCACGACCGCGAGCGTGGTCTTGGCCCGGGCGTACGTCTCCCGCTCGGTCTCCCCTCGCAGCCCGCTCAACCGGTCGTTCGTCAGCATCATGATGTCGGTGACGCCCGCCGCCTCGCAGCGGCGCAGGATCTCCGCGGTGTGCGGCAGCTCGGCCGCGGCGCGCGTGACCTGGACGCGCTTGGGCGTCCAGATCCGCGTCGGAGCCGGGGTGAGGGGCAGGGTGCCGAGCTCGGGCAGGAGTGCGTTGCTCATCGGGAGGTACAACCCCCGCCGTACGCCCGTTCTTCCGCTTACCCGAGGGTCGCCGACACCACGGCGCGGGCTTCCTCCTGCACCTGGCGCAGGTGGTCGGCCCCGCGGAAGGACTCCGCGTAGATCTTGTAGACGTCCTCGGTGCCGGAGGGTCGGGCTGCGAACCAGGCCGACTCGGTGGTCACCTTGAGGCCGCCGATCGCCGCGCCGTTGCCCGGCGCCGAGGTCAGCTTGGCCGTGATCGGCTCGCCGGCGAGCTCGGTGGCCGCCACGGCCGACGGGTCGAGCTTGGCCAGCTTGGCCTTCTGCTCGCGGTTGGCCGGGGCGTCGACCCGGGCGTACGCGGCGGAGCCGTGGACGGCCTCGAGCGCGGCGTAGTGCTCGCTCGGTGTCAGCTGCGTGACGGCGGTGATCTCACTGGCCAGCAGGGCGAGCAGGATGCCGTCCTTGTCGGTGGTCCAGGTGCTGCCGTCCAGCGCCAGGAACGACGCGCCCGCCGACTCCTCGCCGCCGAAGGCGATGTCGCCGCTGCGCAGGCCCGGGACGAACCACTTGAAGCCCACCGGCACCTCGAGCAGCGTCCGGCCGAGGTCGGCGGCCACCCGGTCGATCATCGAGGACGAGACCAGCGTCTTGCCGACGGCGGCACCGGGCTTCCAGCCCGGCCGATGGCCGTAGAGGTACTGGATGGCCACCGCGAGGTAGTGGTTGGGGTTCATCAGGCCGGCGTCAGGGGTGACGATGCCGTGCCGGTCGGCGTCGGCGTCGTTACCGGTGGAGATCGCGTACGCGTCCTTGTTGCCGATCAGGCTGGCCATCGCGTTCGGTGACGAGCAGTCCATTCGGATCTTGCCGTCGGTGTCGAGGGTCATGAACGCCCACTGGGGATCGACCTTGTCGTTCACGACGGTCAGGTCCAGGCCCAGGTGCTCGGCGATGTAGCCCCAGTACTGGACGGCGGCGCCGCCCATCGGGTCGGCCCCGATCCGGACGCCGGCCTCGCGGACGGCGTCGAGGTCGAGGGCGTTCCCGAGGTCCTGGCAGTAGGCACTCAGGTAGTCGAACCGGTGCAGGTCGTTCTTGACCGCCGCGAACGGTCGCCGCTTGATCGCCGTCGGGTCGGCGAGCAGAGCGTTGGCGCGGGCGGCGATCACGCTGGTGGCGTCGGAGTCGGCCGGACCGCCGTGCGGCGGGTTGTACTTGAAGCCGCCGTCCCGCGGCGGGTTGTGCGAGGGCGTCACCACGATCCCGTCCGCCTGCTGGGCGGGGGAGGCGGTCGCGTTGTGCACCACGATCGCCCGCGACACCGCCGGGGTGGGGGTGTAGTCGTCGTCACCCTCGCAGCGGACCATCACGCCGTTGGCGAGCAGCACCTCGATCGCGGTCCGCCAGGCCGGCCCGGACAACGCGTGGGTGTCCTTGCCGAGGTAGAGCGGACCGCGGATGCCCTGGCTCGCCCGGTACTCCACGATCGCCTGGGTCGTGGCGGCGATGTGCGGGTCGTTGAACGCCGCGTCCAGGCTCGAGCCGCGGTGACCCGAGGTGCCGAAGACGACCTGCTGGTCGGGATTCGTCGGGTCGGGCAGGAGGTCGTAGTACGCGGACACGACCGCGTCGACGTCGATGAGGTCTTCGGGGAGAGCCGGCTGTCCGGCGCGACTGTGGGCCATGCCCGCCATTCTGCCCACACGGGGCTTGTCAGGGACGGCCGGGCTGGTGCGGCAGGATGGAGTCATGAGCTCGTCCAGCTTTTCCCGTGCCGGTGCCATCGACCTGTCCGCGCTCGCGGCCCGAGCCAAGACGCCACCTGCGGTCCCCGGACGCGGTTCCGGTGGAGCTGCTCGGCTGGGCTCGGGCAGCTCGTACGTGCTCGAGGTCACCGAGCAGACCTTCGAGGCCGAGACCATCCGGCGTTCGCTCAAGCACCCCGTGGTGGTGGAGCTCTACTCACCGCGGGTCGCCAGCGGCCAGCAGCTCAGTGACGCGCTGGCTGCCATCGCCAACGCCGCCGGCGGCAAGTTCCTCCTCGCCCGGTTGAACATCGACACCGCGCCCGGCATCGTCCAGGCGCTCCAGCTCGAGGCGGTACCGACGGTCCTCGCGCTGATCGGCGGCCGGGTGGCGCCGCTGTTCCAGGGGGTTCTTCCCCAGGCCGAGGTGCAGGCCGCGATCGACCAGCTGCTCGCCGCGGCGCTCAGCAACGGCATCGTCGGCCGGGCTGAGCCCGTCGGTGGGCCGGCGACGGGCGAGGTGGACGACGAGCCGGTCGCCGACCCCCGCTTCGCCGCCGCCGACGAGGCCCTCGAACGGGGCGACTTCGCCGGTGCCGTCGAGGAGTTCGACCAGCTGCTCGCCCTCGACCCCAACGACGCCGAGGCGAAGGCCGGCAGGGCGCAGGCGGGCCTGTTCGCGCGGGCCGCCGCCCTGGACCCGCAGGCCGCGATCGCCGCGGCCGCGTCCAGCGACGCCCTTGCCGCCCAGCTCGACGCCGCCGACGTCGAGATGCTCAGCGGCCTGGTGGAGGAGGCCTTCGGCCGGCTGCTCGGCCTGGTCCGCACCCGGGCCGGCGCCGAGCGCGACACCGCCCGCGTGCGCCTGCTCGAGCTTTTCGAGACCCTCGGCAACACCGACGACCGCGTCCTGAAGGGCCGCCGTCAGCTGATGGCCGCCCTGTTCTGACCCACCCGCCAGGCAGTACCTACCCGCCTAGGCAGTGAGGGGCGGGTCTCCGGTGGCGGCGGCCTCGTCGGGGGCGGAGGGGGTTTCCGCCGGGGTGGCGGCGCCCTTGAGGCGGGCGTCGGGTCGGGCGGCCGACGCCGTACCGGCGGTGGCGGCCGGTTGCGAGGGCTTGGCGTCGGCCTTTGGTTTCGGTGAGACCTTCGGCGCGGCGGAGGCGTCGTCGGTGGCCGTCGGAGCGGGCTTGACCTTCGACCAGGCCGGCGACGCCTGCTTGGCGGCGGCCCGGACGCCACGGTCGACCGAGGCGCTGTCGGACTGTTCCTCCGACGTCACGGGCAGGAAGCGCAGCCAGACCGAACCGAGCGGCGGGATGGTGACCGCGGCCGAGGCGGCGTACCCGTGGGAGGGCACGGCGCCGGCTACGACCTGGCCGAGGTTGCCGAACGTGCCGGAGCCGTCGTACTCCGCGGCGTCGGTGTTCAGGATCTCTTCCCAGATGCCTTCGGACGGGAGCCCGATCCGGTAGTCGGCCCGGGGATCGGCGGCGAAGTTGGTGACGCAGGCGATCATCTGGCCCTGGCCGTCGAAGCGCAGGAACGAGAAGACGTTGCCGCCCTGGTCGTCGGCGCTGATCCAGGCGAAGCCGGCCGGGTCGCTGTCAGCTGCGTAGAGCGCCGGGTTGGCCCGTTGGATCGCGTTCATGTCCTTGACCAGCCGCTGCACCCCGCGATGACCCCAGTGGGCCGACTCGTCCCAGTCGAGGCTGCGCTGCTCGGAGAACTCGCGGCGCTGGCCGAACTCGGTGCCCATGAACAGCAGCTGCTTGCCCGGGTGGGACCACATGAAGGAGTAGAAGGCCCGTAGCGTGCCGAACTTACGCCACTCGTCCTCGGGCACCCGCTCGAACATCGAGCCCTTGCCGTGGACGACCTCGTCGTGGCTGATCGGCAGGATGAAGTTCTCGGAGTAGGCGTACGCCATCGCGAACGTCATCTCGTGGTGGTGGTACTGCCGGTAGACCGGTTCGCGGCCGATGTAGCGCAGCGAGTCGTTCATCCAGCCCATGTTCCACTTGAAGCCGAAGCCGAGACCGCCGGCGTCGACCGCTCGGGTCACCCCGGGCCACGACGTGGACTCCTCGGCGATCATCATGATCCCCGGCTTGCGGGCGTAGTTGTGCTGGTTGACCCGCTGCAGCAGCGACACGGCCTCGAGGTTCTCGTTGCTGCCGTACCTGTTCGGGATCCACTGACCCTCGTTGCGGGAGTAGTCCAGGTAGAGCATCGAGGCGACGGCGTCGATCCGCAGCCCGTCGATGTGGAACTCCTCCAGCCAGTAGTAGGCGTTGGAGATGAGGAAGCTCTGCACCTCGTTGCGGCCGAAGTTGAAGATGTAGGAGCCCCAGTCGGGGTGCCAGCCGAGCTTGGGGTCCTCGTGCTCGTAGAGCGCCGTGCCGTCGAAGCGCTGCAGCGCCCACGGGTCGGTGGCGAAGTGGCCGGGGACCCAGTCTACGATCACGCCGACGCCGGCCTGGTGCAGCGCGTCGACCAGGTGCCGGAACTCATCGGGGGAGCCGAAGCGCGACGCCGGCGCGAAGTAACCGGTGACGTGGTAGCCCCAGGAACCCTCGTACGGGTGCTCGGCCACCGGCATCAGCTCGACGTGGGTGTAGCCCTGCCAGGTGACGTACTCGACCAGCTGCTCGGCGAGCTCGGTGTAGGTCAGCCCGTGCCGCCACGAGCCCAGGTGCACCTCATAGATGCTGACGGGCTCGGCGTGCTGGGTCTTCTGGCCGCGGTACCAGAGCCACGCGTCGTCGCCCCAGGTGTACTGGCTCTGGTGCACGATCGAGGCCGTGTGCGGTGCAGCCTCGCAGAAGCGGGCCATCGGGTCGGCCTTGAGCCGCCAGACGCCGTCGACGCCGAGCACCTCGAACTTGTACAGCGAACCGGTGCTGACACCCTCCACGAAGAGCGCCCAGACTCCGGACCCGGGCACCAGGTGCATCTGGCCGGAGTCGCCGTTCCAGGAGTTGAAGTCACCGACCAGCCGCACGGTCTGCGCGTTCGGGGCCCAGACCGAGAAGCGGGTGCCGAAGAGCTCGCCGCGCTCGGAGTCGATGACCGTCGTCTCCTGCGCCCCCAGCCGGCGCCAGCACTCGGTGTCGTGGCCGGCGTGGAAACCGGTGAGGTCCCATCCGGTGAGCCCGCCGCTGAGATCGAACGCCATAGCCCGCTACTCCTTCACCTGGTTGCTCGCTCCAGAACGCGTCGTCGCGTTCCGCGCCTGGTCGTGCGTCGCGTTCCGCGCCTGGTCGTGCGTCGCGTTCCGCGCCTGGTCGTGCCCTGCGTTCCGCGCCTGGTCGTGCTCTCCGTGCTCGGTCCTGCTCGCGGTGATCGTGGCGACGGCGCCGAGCGGGATGGACACCCAGTCGGGCCGGTTACGGACCTCGTAGACCACCTCGTACACCGCCTTGTCGGCCTCGTACGCCTGCAGGGTCGACGCGTCGGCCGCGGACAGCCCGTCGCCGGCGTAACCGGAGAGGAACGCCTGGCGGCACTCCAGCGCCCAGTCGCGGCTGTCGGGCCCCGGCACGCTCGCCGCGGCGTAGTCGAAGGAGCGCAGCATGCCGGCGATGTCGCGCCAGACGCTGTCTGGCGCCGCCCGCTCGACGAGGGTCTTGACCGGCTCGCCCTCGAAGTCGATGATCTTCCAGCCGGCCGGGGTGTGCAGGGTCTGGCCGAGGTGGAAGTCGCCGTGCACCCGCTGGGTGTCGAGCTCGGACGCCGCCACGGTGTCGAAGACCTCGCCGAGCGGGGCGACGTACGGCTCGAGCGCCGGGGCGATGCCAGCGGCAGTGGTCAGCCGGTCCCGCATGACCGTCGCCACGGCCGCGCCGGACTGTCGGCCGGTGGGGAAGGCGCTGCGCAGGGCGGTGTGGGTTTCGGCCAGGGCGTGGCCGAGGTCGTGCGCCGGACCAGCGAAGCTCTCTCCCTGGCGCAGCGCGTCCAGCGCCAGCCCCCAGCCGTCGGTGGCCTCGGCGAGCTTTTCCACCACCATGCCGAGGTCGGCGTCGAGGGTCTCGACCCGGCCGGTGGTCGGGTGGGTGCCGGTCCAGGTCGCGTTGATCCACCCGTAGAGCGTGGCTACGTCGGCCATCGCGGTACGCGACAGGGCGTCGTGGACCTCGATGTCGAGGTTGCGGCCCAGCTCGAGCCGCCGGAAGACCTTGAGCATCGCGACCTCGCCGAACATCACCGAGGTGTTGCTCTGCTGGCCGGTGAACACCGCCGCCGGCAGGTCCGGGCTCAAACCGCGGGCGGCGCTCAGGTGGAAGACCAGCCGGGTCTCCGCCGTCTGCTGCGCCTGCTCGTCCAGCAGCGCCCGCAGCAGCACCGCGCACGCCTCCGGGTCCTGGAGGGCGTCGTAGGCCACGACCGGCCCGAGCTCGGGGTCGTTCCAGCGGCCGATCTCGGCGTGCTGGAGGTCGGGGTGCGGCGCGGGTCGGTAGCCGAGGACCAGCTGGTAGAGCTCGCGGGGTCCGCTGGTCCGGGCCACGGCCTCGGGTGCCTCGGGCGCCTCCGGCTCGCGGTCGTCGTCGACCTCGTCCGGGTCGTCCACGGGGGTCGGGTCCTCAGGAGCGGAGTAGGCCACCTCGAGCACCTCGGGCCGGACGGCGAGGCCGTGCGGGGAGTCGAGGTAGTCCGGCAGGGACGTCAACCACGGCAGCGGGGTCACTCCGACGACGCTGACGCGGCGACCCTTGCCGCCGAACCAGCGGGCGGCGGTGAGGTGGCCGAGCAGCAGCTCGGCGACCTCGGGGGCGAGTGCGGGGGCGATCGGCACCGGGGTCACTGCTCCGCGGCGGTGGTCGGAGCTGTGTCGTTCGCCAGTGGGGCCTGGCCCGGGTACCGGGTGCCCGGTCGGACCAGGGTGAGGACGTGGGCCGGGTCGTCGACGGTGAGCCGGACGAACGCCCGCTGGCCCCAGCGCCAGGTCTGCCCGGTGAGCTCGTCGTGGACCAGGAAGACGTCCGCGGTCTCGAGCCCGAGCTCGGCCATGTCCAGCACGATCTCGCTCTCGTGGGAGTTGAGCGGGTCGACGCTGGTGACCACGATGACCACGTCGTCCTCGACTCGCTTGGAGTAGACGACCACCTCGGGGTTGGCCGCGGTGTGGAAGTGCAGGTTGCGCAGCTGCTGCAGCGCCGGGTGCTCGCGGCGGATCGCGTTGAGCGTGCCGAGCAACAGGTTGAGGTGCTCCCCGCTGGCCTCGGCGCCCTGCCAGTCGCGCGGGCGGTACTGGAACTTCTCCGAGTCCAGGTACTCCTCGCGCCCGTGACCGAGGGGGGCGTTCTCGAAGAGCTCGAAGCCGGAGTAGACGCCCCAGGTGGGGGCCAGCGTCGCGGCCAGGACTGCCCGGATGGTGAACGCGGTCTTGCCGCCCAGCTGCAGGAACATCGGCAGGATGTCGGGGGTGTTGACGAAGAAGTTGGGCCGGAAGAAGCTGTCGGAGGAGGTGCTGAGCTCGGTCAGGTACTCCTCGATCTCCCACTTCTCGTTGCGCCAGGTGAAGTAGGTGTAGCCCTGCTGGAAGCCGGCCTTGCCGAGTGCGTGCATCATCGCCGGTCGGGTGAATGCCTCGGCCAGGAAGAACACGTCTGGGTCGGTGCGGCGCACCTCGGCCAGCAGCCAGGCCCAGAAGTTCACCGGCTTGGTGTGCGGGTTGTCGACGCGGAAGATCCGGACCCCGTGGCTCATCCAGAACCTCAGGAGGCGCAGGCTCTCGGCGTAGATGCCCTCCCGGTCCCGGTCGAAGTTGATCGGGTAGATGTCCTGGTACTTCTTCGGCGGGTTCTCCGCGTAGGCGATCGAGCCGTCGGCCCGCTCGGAGAACCACTCCGGGTGGTCGGTCACCCACGGGTGGTCGGGGGAGGCCTGCAGGGCGAAGTCCATCGCGACCTCCATCCCGTGCGAGCGCACCTTGGCCACGAAGCGGTCGAACGACTCGAGGTCGCCGAGGTCGGGGTGGATGGCGTCGTGGCCGCCCTCGACGTTGCCGATCGCCCAGGGCGAGCCCGGGTCGGCCGGTCCGGGGGTCAGCGTGTTGTTCGGCCCCTTGCGGAACGAGGTGCCGATCGGGTGCACCGGCGGCAGGTAGATGACGTCGAAGCCCATCGCGGCCGCGGCCTCGACCCGCTCGTAGGAGGAGTCGAAGGTGCCCGAGACCCATCGCTGGGTGTCGGAGTCGAACCGGGCGCCCTGAGAGCGCGGGAAGAACTCGTACCACGACGCGTACAGGGCGGCGCGCCGGTCGACGAAGATCGGGTAGTCCGGGCTGGGGGAGGTGAGCAGCCGCGGACCGTACGCGGCCATCGCGGCCCGCACCTCGTCGCTGAGGACCACCTCGAGCCGGTCCTCGACCTGCTGGTCGGAGTCGAGCGCGGCGTGCGCCTCGCGCAGCAGCCGGGCCGCGGCCTCGTCGCCGGCCGTCGTCGCGCTCGCGGCCGAGGTGGCGAACAGCGCCTTGCCCTCGGTGCAGACCAGGGTGACGTCGATGCCGGCCGGGATCTTGATCTCGGCCGTGTGCACCCAGGTGGCCCACGGGTCGTCCCAGCCCTCGACCCGGAAGCTCCAGCGGCCCTCGGTCTCGAGCGTCACCTCGGCCGCCCACCAGTCAAAACCGGCCGGGGTGCTGGGGTGCATCGGCTCGCGCCGCTCCGCGCCCGTCGGGTCGGTGAGCACGACGGTGGCGTTCACGGCGTCGTGGCCCTCGCGGAAGACGGTGGCGCGGATCGGGATCGGCTCGCCGACGGCGGCCTTGGCGGGGTAGGCGCCACCTTCGACCACCGGCGACACCTTGGTCACCGGGATGCGGCCGAAGGGCGTACCGGTCGAGGAGGTCGGGGCAGAGGCTCCGGCGCTGAGGCTGGTCACCTGCCTAAACCTAGCGGTGTGGACTGACAGTCGGTCAGTAGGGAGTCCCGCGCCGCAGCCGATCGACCTGAGCGGTCACCTCCGGAAGTCCGTACGGGACCAGCCCCGCCCAGGCGGTGCCTCGCCTGTCCGCCGGAGGCGGCGCTCCGCGCCAACACGTTCCCCCCAGTCGCCGTCCAACCCCGGTATCGCTCCTTCGTCGGCCTTGCGAGCCATCCACCTGGACGACGCTGGATCCTCGACGAACTTCCGGAGGTAACCGCTAGGTTATGCCGGTGCGCGCTATCCGTCGGTTCACCGTCCGTCCCGTCCTGCCGGAGGTGCTCAAGCCTCTGGGGGACCTCGCCCGCAACCTGCGTTGGGCCTGGCACTCCGACACCGAGGACCTTTTCCGCTCCGTCGATCCGGAGCTGTGGGCCGCCAGCGGTGGCGACCCGATCCGGCTGCTGGCCGACGTACCGGGCGAGCGGCTGCAGATGCTGTCCAAGGACAAGAAGTTCCTCAAGAGCCTGCGGGTGGTCCAGGCCGACCTGGCCGACTACCTGAGCGGCGACCTCTGGTACTCCTCCTACGCCGCGGAGAACCCGACCGCGCCGAAGGGGATCGGCTACTTCTCGCCCGAGTTCGGCATCACCGAGGTGCTGCCGCAGTACTCCGGCGGCCTCGGCATCCTCGCCGGCGACCACCTCAAGACCGCCTCCGACCTCGGCGTGCCGATCATCGGCGTCGGCCTGCTCTACCGCCAGGGCTACTTCCGCCAGTCCCTCAGCGCTGCCGGCTGGCAGCAGGAGCGCTACCCGCTGCTCGACCCGAACGCGCTGCCGCTGACCCTGCTGCACGACGAGGACGGCCCGGTCCGGATCGAGGTGCCGCTGGACGGCCGGACCCTGCACGCCCAGATCTGGTTGGCCCAGGTGGGCCGGGTGCCGCTGCTGCTGCTCGACTCCGACCTGGAGAGCAACGCCGGCCCCGAACGCGAGACGACCGACCGGCTCTACGGCGGCGGGACCGACCACCGGCTGGCCCAGGAGGTGCTGCTGGGCATCGGCGGCGTCCGCGCCATCCGCGCGTACTGCAAGGTGACCGGCGCGGCGGCGCCCGAGGTGTTCCACACCAACGAGGGACACGCGGGGTTCCTCGGCCTGGAACGCATCCGCGAGTACATGAGCGACGGGCTGGACTTCGACACCGCCCTCGAACGGTGCCGGGCCGGCACGGTCTTCACCACCCATACTCCTGTGCCTGCGGGGATCGACCGCTTCGCGCACGCGCTGATGAGCGAGCAGTTCGCCAGCTTCGGCGTCCCGCTGGACCGGGTGCTGGGGCTCGGCAGCGAGGACTACCCCGGCGGCGACCCGAACATGTTCAACATGGCGGTGATGGGCTTTCGGCTCGGGCAACGCGCCAACGGCGTCTCGCTGCTGCACGGCGCGGTGTCGCGGGAGATGTTCCAGGGACTGTGGAAGTCATTCGACACCACCGAGGTGCCGATCACCTCGATCACCAACGGCGTCCACCACTACACCTGGGTGCACCGCGACCTGCTCGAGCTGCTCGAGGCGCCGACCGGCAGCACAGCACCGTCGGTGGTCGACGGCTACGACTGGAACGGCCTGGCCCGGGTGGACAGCAAGACCATCTGGGAACTCAAGCGCCGGATGCGCGCCGAGCTGGTGAGCATGACCCGGACCCGGCTCACCGAGAGCTGTGCCAACCGCGGGCTGAGCGCCGACTGGGTCGACGGCGTGCTCGATCCGGACGTGATCACGTTCGGGTTCGCACGGCGGGTGCCCTCGTACAAGCGGCTGACCCTGATGCTGCGGGACCCGGAGCGGCTGAAGGCCCTGCTGACCGATCCGAAGCGGCCGATCCAGATCGTCATCGCCGGCAAGTCGCACCCGGCCGACGAGGGCGGCAAGGCGCTGATCCAGCAGATGGTGCAGTTCGCCGACGACGAGGACGTCCGCCACCGGATCGTCTTTCTGCCCGACTACGACATCTCGATGGCCAAGCCGCTCTATCCCGGTTGCGACGTCTGGATGAACAACCCGCTGCGCCCGTACGAGGCCTGCGGCACCTCTGGGATGAAGGCCGCGCTCAACGGCGCCGCCAACCTCTCCATCCGCGACGGCTGGTGGGACGAGTGGTTCGACCCGGCGTTCGGCTGGGAGATCCCGTCCGCCGAAGGGCTCGACGCCGACCAGCGCGACGACCTCGAGGCGCGGGCGCTGTACGACATCATCGAGAACGAGATCGTGCCCCGCTTCTACGACACCTCCGGCGGGCTGCCGGAGCGCTGGATCCAGATGATCCGCGAGACCATCGCCGGGCTCGCGCCCAAGGTGCTGGCGACCCGGATGGTGCGCGACTACGTCACGCTCCTCTACGGCCCTGCCGCCGCCTCCGCCCACGCGGTCGACGGGGGGACCGACGCCGAGGGGCTCGCCAGCTGGAAGCGGCGCGTCCGGGCCGCCTGGCCTGGCGTCAAGGTCGACCACGTCGAGAGCCTGGACGGCGACCAGCTCGAGATCGGCGCCAAGCTGCACGTCAGCGCCCTGGTCCGGCTCGGTGACCTGACGCCGAACGACATCGAGGTCCAGCTGGTCACCGGTCGGCTCGACTCCGACGACCAGCTGCGGGAGCCGCACGTCAACCCGTTCCCGACCGGTACCGACCTCGGCGACGGTCTCCGCCGTTACGAGGGCTGGGTCGAGGCCAAGCGTTCCGGCGCCATCGGCTACACCGTCCGCGTCGTCCCGCACCACCCCCAGCTCGCCAGCCCCGCCGAGATGGGCCTGGCCACCCTGCCCGCCGATCTGCCCACCCCACCTTCAGCCGACTACGTGCCCTAACGACCGGTTTCTGGCCCAAGCTCGACCCGGGGTCGTTCCGGTGCCTCCTCCTGGGCCCAACCTGGGCGGTCACTTCACACACTCACGGGCCCTCCTGCGCCTCCGGCAAGGGGCGCACGGAGCACCGCAGAGGTGTGAAGTGTCTCGAGCGTGCGGCCAAGCCGTCGGTCACGAAGCGAAAGGTGGTGCCGCCGACCGTCGGGATCGGCTCGTGCGGGTGACGGGTCAGGACGACGGCCGGTGCGGGTACGGGGGCTCGTCAGCCCACCAGCCCTGCCAGGCCGGCATCGACGACCAGCTGCCGCGGACCGGGCCCGACATGTTGCGACCAATCACGGACGCCCTGCGCGGCTGGAGCAACCGGTCGGTCCAGCGCTGGTCCACCCCGTGGCCGGGCAGGGCCGCATCGAAGTCCCACGGGTGCCGGCCAAGTCCGCCCTTGCCGGGCGGATGCTCCATGCTCTGGTCCGGCGACGAAGCCGTCGAGGGAGACCGAGACGTGTGCGGTGGTGACAGTCATGTCTCTCCTGACCGCGAACCCCGGGAGTCATGGCTCCATCGCCGACGTCACACCCTTACGGGCGTCCGTGCGCCCTCGGCAAAGGGCGCAACGTCGCCCTCCAGGGTGTGAAGTGACCGCCTGGGCTCTGCCCAGGATGACTGAGCGGAGGAGCGGGACGAGCGAGTGGAGGGCCGGGTCGCTGCTTGGGGGGACAGTAGCGGAGCTCAGTGACGGTTGTCAGGGCCCGGGCGGGGTTCGAAGCGGTCGGCGGGTCGGGGCGCGGCGCTCGACCCAACGCGTGAGTCAGCAGCCCGGTCCACGGGCTCACCGCAGGCATCCGTTCCTGGGACGCAGCCCTCAGTCGACCTGCAGCACCACGACCGTACGGCCGGGGAGCTCGAGGTGACTGCCGGCGCTCAGCTTGTCGGTGGTCATCTCGCCGTCGTGGCCGGTGTGGGCGACGACGGTGTACGTGTGCGCCCAGCTACCCGCCGGCAGGTCGACCTGGACCGGGTCGGACCCACCGTGGAACCAGATCAGGTACGCCTCGTCCTGGGTACGGTCCGGGTCGTCGTCGGCCAGGTAGACCCCGAGCGTCCGCCGCGTCCCGTCCGTCCAGTCGTCGGAGGTCATCTCGCCGTCGTGGCCGCCGAACCAGGCGAGGTTCTTGCGGCCGCTCGGCGCCCCGGTGGCGTCCAGCAGCTGAGCACCGTGCCGGTACTCCGTCCGGCGCAGCACCGGGTGCTCGGCCCGCAGCTGCAGCAGCCGCCGACTGAGCTCAGTCAGGTCGGCCCACTCCGAGGCGGTGTCCCAGTGCACCCACGACACGGGGGAGTCCTGGCAGTAGGCGTTGTTGTTGCCGCCCTGGGTGCGGCCGATCTCGTCGCCGGCGGTGAGCATCGGCACCCCGGCCGACAGCAGCAGCGTCGCCATCAGGTTCTGGGTCTGCCGGTGCCGCAGCGCCAGCACGTGGGCGTCGCTGGTCTCGCCCTCGACCCCGCAGTTCCACGAACGGTTGTCGTCGGTACCGTCGCGGTTGCCCTCGCCGTTGGCGTCGTTGTGCTTGCCGTCGTAGGTGACCAGGTCGCGCAGGGTGAAGCCGTCGTGGGCGGTGACGAAGTTGACCGAGGCCTGCGGCGCCCGGCTGCCGAAGATATCGGGGGAGCCCACCAGGCGTTGGCCCAGCTCGGCGACCCCGTGGGTGTGGCCGCGCCAGAAGTCCCGGACGTAGTTGCGGAACCGGTCGTTCCACTCGCTCCACCCGTCGCCGAAGGCGCCCACCTGGTACCCGTACGGCCCCATGTCCCAGGGCTCGGCGATCATCTTGACCCCGCTCAGCACCGGGTCCTCGCGGAGGGCGACCTTGAACGGGTGCTCCTGGTCGACGTGGTGCCGCTCGTCGCGCAGCAGGGTCGTCACCAGGTCGAAGCGGAAGCCGTCGACGCCCATCTCGGTGACCCAGTAGCGCAGTGAGTCCAGCACCAGCCGCAGCACGCCGGGCTCGGAGGTGTCGACGGAGTTACCGCAGCCGGTGACGTCGTAGTCGTTGCGCTGGTCGGCGGTCAACCGGTAGTAGCCGAGGTGGTCCAGGCCGCGGAACGCCAGCGTCGGGCCCTCGTGGCCGCCCTCACCGGTGTGGTTGTAGACGACGTCGAGGATCACCTCGATGCCCGCGTCGTGCAGCGTCGACACCATCTCCTTGAACTCGCGCACCTGCTGGCCGAGTGTGCCGACCGACCCGAACGCCGAGTGCGGGGCGAAGTAGCCGAGGGTGTTGTAGCCCCAGAAGTTCGAGAGCCCGCGACCGATCAGGAACGGCTCGGAGACGAACTGGTGTACGGGCAGCAGCTCGACGGCGGTGACGCCCAGGTCGACCAGGTGCTGCACCACCGCGGGGTACGCGAGCCCGGCGTAGCTGCCCCGCAGGTGCTCGGGGACGGCGGGGTGCAGCCGGGTGTAGCCCTTGACGTGCAGCTCATAGATCACCGAGTCGGCCAGCGGGACCGGGGTGGCGATCGGGCGCGGCGGTGGTGTGTCGGCCACCACGACGCTCAGCGGGACGGCGGCGAAGGAGTCGAGGGTGTCGGGGACGTAGTTCGACTCGGGCGTGTGGTCGAGGATCGGCCCGGAGTAGTCCACGCCGCCGGTGACCGCCCGGGCGTACGGGTCGAGCAGCAGCTTGGCGGGGTTGAAGCGGGCGCCGGCGGTCGGGTTCCACTCGCCGTGCACCCGGTAGCCGTAGCGCTGTTCCGCGCCGACGCCGGGGACGTGGGTGGTCCAGACACCGTCCGGGCCGAGCAGGAGGTCGTAGTTGGTCTGGTGGCGGTCCTCGTCCACCAGCGCCAGCTCGACCCTGGTCGCCCGCGGCGCCCAGAGACCGAAGGTCGTCCCGCCGGCCCGGACGTGGGCACCGAGCAGCGACGTGTCCGCTGGGACGGGCAGTGCGGTGAGGGTCATGTGGGTGCTCTCAGCTCTGTGGGCCGGCGTCTCCACCGGTCGTGTGGGGCTGCGTCGTCGGCCGACCGCGTCGTCGCCGGGTGCTCCGTCGACTGCGTTCGCTCCTCATGACACCGATGTCTGCCCGCACTGAGCGTAGCCTGAGAATCGGTCGCCGACGACCTGTTCGCGCAATCCGGCGCCCGGTGCGGGCGACGGCCTAGGTGACTGGTGTCGAACGGGGTGGGGTGGTGGTGGCGGCTCTGGCTCGGCGT
>NZ_CAXTHG010000037.1:0-42182 GCF_964244005.1 uncultured Friedmanniella sp.
GGTGTCACTTGCGCCAGAGGCGGTGTCACTTGCGCCAGAGGCGACGATCGTCAACCCCGCTGGGGGGTTGCGCGGATGATCATGGTCAGTTGATCATGGTGGCCCGAGCGCCGTTTGCTCCTCTGACTCATGCGGGAGGGCGGTCATCAGCACAGGAGGCGGCGGTGTCGGACACCCTCACCAAGGGATCGCGCATCACCGGAGCCGACCGGACCACGCTCGGCGCGTCGCTCGCCGAGCGCTACCAGGCCGGAGAGAGCATCCGTGCCCTCGCCGAGGACATCGGTCGCTCCTTCGGCTTCGTGCACGGGGTGATCACCGAAGCCGGGGTGCCGCTGCGCGGCCGAGGTGGGCCGACCCGGGGCGCTGCGGCCACCGCGAGCGCGTCGGCCGCGACGACGACCTCGACCCGCCCGGCCCCGACGAGGAAAGCTTCCGCAGCGGCCACCCCGGGGCCAGGCCCAGCCGACCGCACGGCCCCGCCCGCCGAGCCGTCCCCAGGTAAGAAGGCGACCGGCAAGAAGGCGACCGGCAAGAAGGCGACCGGTAAGAAGGCGACGGGCAAGAAGGCGACCGGTAAGAAGGCGACAGGCAAGAAGGCGACCAAGAAGTCGGACGGCGAGACCACGAAGGCGGACAGCAAGAAGTTCGCCGGCACGAAGGGCCGCCCCTGAACGCGTTGGCCGGTCTGGGCCCCGACGGCGCCGGCGCCCGCCGGTTGCCCGGCGGGGTCACGGTGGTGACTGGTGCCCGCGTCACGGCCGTCTGGCTCGACCGGCCGGAGGTACGCAACGCCCAGACCTTCAGCACCTGGGCGTCGCTGGCTGAGGTGTGCGCCACGATCCCGAACAGCTGCCAGGTCGTCCTGCTGCGTGCCACCGGTCCCGACTTCAGCGCGGGGCTCGACCTGCGGCAGCTGCGACCCGACGGGACCGACGAGGGCTCGGTCCCGGCCCTGCTGGCGGGGTCCGACGGCCAGGTCGAGGCGGCGATCGCCCGGTTCCAGGAGGCGTTCATCGGCTGGCGTCGGCTGCCGGCCGTCGTGGTCGCGGTGGTGCAGGGCCGCGCCATCGGGGCCGGCCTGCAGCTCGCCCTGGCTGCGGACCTGCGGGTCGTGAGCGCCGACGTCGCGCTCGTGGCCGCGGAGTCCCGTCTCGGTCTGGTCCCCGACCTGGGCGGGACCATGCGGCTGGTCGAGCTCGTCGGCTACCCGACCGCGCTCGACCTCTGCCTGACGGCGCGCCCGGTGGGCGCGGAGGAAGCCGTCCGGCTGTCCCTGGCGTCGCGCCGGGCCGAGCCGGACGCGCTGGACGCAGGAGTCGACGCCCTGGTGGCGGAGCTGCTCGCCCTCCCGCTGGCGGTGAGCCAGGCCACCAAGCAGCTGCTGGCCAGGGCGTCCGGCCAGTTCGAGGAGGAGCAGCTCGCGGCCGAACGCGAGACCCAGGTGAGCCTGCTGCGAGCGGCTCACACGGTCACCGGTCGCTGGGGCGCCACGTTCTGACGGTCACGGCCACCTCGACCTCGAGCGGGTCCGGCAGCCGGTGCACCTGCTCGGCGAGCCGGTCCGCGTCGGCGTGGAACGCGTTCGGGCCCATCGCGACGAGGTCGATGAGCACGTCGGCCGGCCAGCCGGCGCGTTGCTGGATGCGACGTTCGTCGAGGGGGTCGAACCAGGGGGCCAGGGCTGCGCCGAGCCGTTCCTGCTTGTCCTCCACCACCGCCATCAGACCCAGCGACTCCCGAAGGCCGGCGAGGTGGGTCGGTAGCGGGCTGACCACCGCCAGCACGCCGTCCGGCCGCAGGACGCGAGCGAACTCGGCCGGGTTCCGTGGAGCAAAGACGCAGGTCAGCACGTCGAGGACCCGGTCGGCAACCGGCAGCGGCTGCCAGGTGTCGGCGACCACGGCCGCGATCCGGGGCGAGGTCCGAGCCGCCCGGCGGGCGGCGGCGACCGAGATGTCCAGCGCGACCCCGCGGCCGGGTAGTGCGTCCAGCAGGGTCTGCAGGTAGTAGCCGGTCCCGGCCCCGACCTCGAGCACGCTGAGCGGGGCCAGCGGATCCGGTCGTCCACCCCGGAGACCAGCGTGGACGGCCTCGACCAGCCCGTCGGCGATCGCGCGGTAGTGACCGCCGCCGAGGAACCGTTCCCGGGCGGCCACCATAGCCGGGGTGTCCGCGTGCTGCGGCGGTCGGCTCTGCAGGAGGTTGAGGTAGCCCTGCCGGGCCTGGTCGAAGGTGTGGCCCTGCGCGCACCGCACGCCGCCCTCGGTGGGGGTGAAGGGCTGCCGGCACACCGGGCAGCACAGCAGGTCCAGCACCCGGCCGAGGCTCACCGCGTTCGCCTTGGGCGGCTCACAGCCAGGGCCCTGGGAGACTCACAGCGAGCGCAGCGCGCCGCCCTCCACGGGCAGCACGCACCCGGTGAGGTAGGAGGCCGCCGGGGACAGGACGAAGGCCGCGACCCGGCCGAACTCCTCCGGCCGGCCGGACCGGCGCAGCGGGATGGTGGCCTCGGCGGCCGCTCGGGCGGCGGCCGGGTCGTCGCGCAGCGAGTCGAGGTGTCGGACGCGGTCGGTGTCCACCCGGCCCGGCATCAGCCCGACCACCCGGGTGCCGTCCGGCCCCAGCTCATCGGCCAGCTGCTTGACCAGCAGCCCGAGGCCCGGCCGAAGTCCGTTGGAGGCGGCCAGACCGCCGACCGGCGACTTCACCGAGGTGGACAGGACCCAGCCGATCGCCAGGTCGGCGGCGGTCCCGTGCTCGACCACGGCGCGGGTGACCCGGAGCGCCGGCAGGAAGACCGACTCGAAGGCCCCCCGCCACTGCTCCTCGGTCGTCCCGAGGGCGCTGCCGGCCGGCGGACCGCCGACGCTGACCAGCGCCCCGTCGAGTCGGCCGAAGGACTCCAACGCGGCCGTGCTGGCTGCTGCTGCGGTCGTGGGTTCGGCAACGTCGGCGGTCAGGGTCACGGCGCGAAGGCCGTCCGGCGGGTTGAGCTCAGCGGCGGCTTCGGCCAGCACGTCGGCGCGACGCGCCACCAGCACGACGCGAGCCCCCTCACCGACCAGGGCGACCGCGGTGGCCCGGCCGAGACCGCTGCTGGCGGCGGTGACCACGAACACGCGGTCCTGCAGACCCAGATCCATGCCGTGATCCTGACACACCAGCCCAGGTGGGTCAGGGGCCGGCGGACACGGGCTCGGCCGGGACGACCGGCGTCGCGGCCGCCTCCTGCTCCTCCTTGCGGGCCCGCAGGTCTCCGCGGATGAACACCACGACCCCGGCCAGCCCGATGCCGGCGAACATGAACCACTGCACCGCGTACCAGAAGTGCGGGCCGTCGGAGATCTCCGGCAGCACGACAGGGACGAAGCCGCCGGTCTGGAGCGGGTCGACGGTGAGCAGGCCGATGTAGCCGTTGACCACCGGGTACGGCAGGGTCGGCCCGATCGCGTCGGAGCTGATCAGCCGCATCTGGCCGTCGACCGGTTGCGTCGCCGACGAACGTCCGCGCTCGTTGCGGCGGACGTGACCGACCACGGTGACCGTGCCGGTCGGCGGGGCGGGGGCCGCGGCGGGGATGGGCTGGCCCTGGTCGAGCTTCACGAAGCCCCGGTCGACCAGGACGTTGCCGACCGACGTGCGCAGCGGGGTGACCACCTCATAGCCGTCGGCGCCACCGTTGCTGCGGTAGCGCAGCAGATACTGGTGGTCGGCATCGAAGGTGCCCGTGGCCTGTACCCGCTGCCATTGGTCAGGATCCCCGATGGGGTGGGTGAACACCTGGTCGAAGCCGATCACCGGGTTCCGCTCGTTGGTGACGGTCGAGACGTTGCGCTGCTGGCGTTGGTCCAGCCGCCGCAGCTGCCAGTCCCCGAGGTTGACAAACGCCGTGCCCAGGACGGCCACGAAGAGGATCAGACAGGTCCAGCGGACCCACAGGCGACGCACGAGACCAGGCTAACCGCCGGGCCCACGCCCCGCCTCCTGCTCAGGCCGGTTCGTCCAGCAGCGCGACCACACCTGCGGCCGTGGCGGCAAGCTCAGCGCCGCGACCCACGGCCACGCCCGCCAGGAACGTCGTCAGCGGAGCCGCCACCCGTTCGACCCCGTGCGCCGCGTCGCCGGCCAGGGCCAGCAGGGTCGCCACGGCCGGCTCGTCGAGCTGGACGTCCTCGACGCCCAGCTCCCGCGCCACGGCTGCCAGCCAGGTGGGGAGGTCCATGTCAGGATGATGGCATGGGACGTGTCACCCGGCTGCACCCGGTTCTCCGGCTGGGGCCTGACCAGGCCGTACGCCGCAGTGACACGCTCGCGGTCGAGGAACCGCTGGAGATCCGGCTCGGCGGCGAGCCGTTCGTCGTCACCATGCGGACGCCGGGCGACGACGTCGACCTGGTGCACGGCCTGCTGCACAGCGAGGGCATCGTGGCCGACGTCGAGGACATCGTCGGAGCCCGGTACTGCGAGGGCGAGGGTCCGGACGGGCTGAACACCTACAACGTGCTGGACGTCACCCTGGCCTCCGGCGTGACGCCGCCGTCGGCCGACCTGCGACGCAACGTCGTGACCACCAGTGCCTGCGGGGTCTGCGGCACCACCAGCATCGACCAGGTCGTCCGCCAGACCAGCCACCCGCTGGAGGCCGGGCTACGGATCCCGGTCGAGCTGATCTCGGCCGCACCGGACCGGCTGCGGGAGCAGCAGCGCACCTTCGCGAAGACCGGCGGTCTGCACGCCGCCGGCCTGATGACCCCGGACGGGGTCCTGGTCTGCGTACGCGAGGACGTCGGTCGGCACAATGCGGTCGACAAGGTCGTCGGCTGGGCCATCCGGCAGCAGATGCTGCCGCTCGGCCAGTTCATCCTGGTGGTCTCGGGCCGCGCCTCGTTCGAGCTGACCCAGAAGGCCGTGCTGGCGGGGATCTCGATGATGGTGGCCGTCTCGGCGCCCAGCTCGCTCGCCGCCGAGCTCGCCGAAGAGGCGGGGCTGACGCTGGTCGGCTTCGTCCGGGGCCAGACGATGAACGTCTACTCCCACCCCGAGCGGGTGTTGACCCCGGCCGCGGAGGCCTGAGCCCTGCTCGGCTAGCCTCGGGCGAACGACGACGCCGTCGGCGACGGCGAAGACGAAGCACGACGAGGAGGACCTCCCATGGGTAAAGCAAGTGACGTCGGTCTGCTGATCATCCGGCTCGGGGTGGGCGCCGCGTGCGCCGCTCACGGAGCCCAGAAGCTGTTCGGTTCCTTCGGTGGCGGCGGCATCAAGGGCACCGGCGCGTTCTTCGACTCCGCCGGCTTCGTCCCCGGTGAACGCAACGCCCAGCTCGCAGGCCTATGCGAGGCGGGCGGCGGCGCCCTGCTGGCGCTGGGTCTGGCCGCCGGGCCGGCCGGTGCTGCGTTGGCGGGCAACATGATCGTGGCGAGCTCGACCCACGGGCCGAACGGGTTCTTCAACATGGGCGGCGGCTACGAGCTGCCGGCCACGTACGGGCTGGTCGGTGCGGCGGTCGCGGTCGGCGGTCCCGGCCGCTACTCGATCGACGCGCTGAGCGGTGACGTGCTGAACAAGCCGTGGATGCGGGCGGTCGCGCTGACCTCAGCCGTCGCGGCGGCCTACTACCTCATCGGGCAGCGCGCCAGGGTGCTCGCCGACCGCGCCGCCGCCGCACCGGCTGAGGAGCCCGAGGAGGCCTGACCTCTGCGGCCCGAGCCTGTCGACGCGACGTCGACAGGCTCAGGCCCTTCGGCCAAGCCGGGGAACGGGTCAGCCGCCCGTACGGACCGAGGCTCCGTAGACGGCGGCCTGGGTCCGACGCTGCATGCCCAGCTTGGTCAGCAGGATCGAGACGTAGTTCTTCACCGTCTTCTCGGCGAGGAAGAGCTTGTCGCCGATCTGCCGGTTGGTGTAGCCGTCGGTGATCAGGTCGAGGATCTCCCGTTCCCGCGGGGTGAGAGCGTCGAGCTTGGACACCTCACGGATCGGGTTGCGGAGCCGGTCCAGCAGCTTCTGGGTGACGGCGGGGTCGATCAGCGAACGACCCTCGGCGACCTGCCGGATCCCGGCGACCAGGCTCGAGCCGCCCACCTCCTTCAGCAGGTAGCCCGAGGCGCCCGCCATGATGGCGGAGAAGAGAGCCTCGTCGTCGTCGAAGGACGTGAGGATCACGCAGCGGATCTCCGGGTTGCTCGACCGGATCTCGCGGCAGACGTCGATCCCGCTGCCGTCGGGGAGCCGCCCGTCGAGCAGGGCGACGTCAGGATGGGTGCTCGGGATCCGACGCAGCGCCTCGGCGGCGGTGCCGGCTTCACCCACCACGGTGATGTTCGGCTCGGACTTCAGCAGGTCGACCAACCCGCGGCGCACGAGCTCGTGGTCGTCCATCAGGAAGACGCGGATGTCGGTGTGTTCGGTGGTGCCGTCCGCGTCGGTGGTGGTCACAGAGGAATCGCCCATGAGAGGGTCAGGCCTTTCGGTTTGTTGTCGATGCTGAGTCGACCCCCGTACCGCTCCGCCCTGCGGCTCAGATTGTCCAAGCCGCTTCGTCGTGCGCTGTCTTGCATGCCGATCCCGTTGTCGGCAACCGTGATCTCCAACAGACAGCCGTCGGTGACCACCCGGACCTGGACCTGCGTGGCCCGGGCGTACTTGCGAACGTTGGTGAGGGACTCGCGCAGCACGGCCTCGACGTCACCGGAGAGATCGGCGGTCGCCGGGAGGTCGAGTGGTCCGTCCAGGTCCAGGTCCAGGTCGAGGTCGAGCACCGGGGCGACGTCCTCGACCACGCCGAGCACCACCTCCTGCAGGGTGCGCATCACCGGCCCGGGGGGCACCAGGCTGAAGATCGAGGACCGGATCTGCCGCACCGTCTCGTCGATGTCCTCGACGTTCTGCAACAGCCGCAGCCGGACCGGCTCCTTGAGCACGCGCTGCGCGATGGCCTCGACGCTCAGCCCGATCGCGAACAGCCGCTGGACCACGTGCTCGTTGAGCTCCCGGGCGATCTGGTCGCGCTGCTCCATGCCGCTCAGCCGCTGCTGGTCGGCGCGGGCCTCCACCAGCTGGATCGCCACCGCCACCTGGCCGGCGAAGGTCTCGGCCATGTCCAGGTCCGCCTGGGTGAACGGGCTGACCCCGGGGCGGCGGATGGTGAGGATCGCTCCGTGGCAGTGGTTCTCTCCGCGCAGCGGCAGGATGAGCATCGCCCCCATCGGCACCAGCATCCGCAGCTCGGCCTCGGGTCCCTCCGGTACCCGTTCCATGTCCTCGTGCAGACCGTGGCCCAGCTCCATCGCCCGCCAGGCGATGCTGTTGCGGGTGGGCAGCCGCAGCCCGAGCAGGTCCCGGCTGCCGCTGCCGTCGGCCGCCACGATGGCCAGGCTGGTGTCGACCTCGTCCGGGACCAGCACCGCCACCGTGTCGGCGTGGAGCAGCTCGTGCACGATGGCGGCGGTGCGCTCCAGCACCGTCATCACGTCCTTCTCGCTGCCCAGCAGGTCCCGGCTCAGCCGGGCCGCGGCCCGCAGCCACTCCTGGCGACGGCGGGACTCCTCGTAGAGCTGGGCGTTCCCGATCGCGATGCTCGCCGTCGCCACCAACGCCTCGGCCAGCTCTTCGTCCGCGGCGGTGAACGGGCGGCCCGAGACCTGGTCGGTGAGGTAGAGGACGGCGTAGAGCCGGTCGCGCTCGAAGATCGGCACGCCGAGGAAGCTGGTCATCGGCGGATGCCCCTCGGGCAGGCCGCAGGAGTGCGGGTCCGAGGTGATGCTGGTCCGCCGGGTGGTAGTGGGGTGGTCGATCATCATGCCGAGCACGCCGCGTCCCTTGGGCAGCTCGCCGATCTCGGCGGCCGTCTCGGCGTCCACCCCGCTGTGCAGGAAGGTGTCGAAGTGGCCGTCCGCACCCACCACGCCCAGGGCGGCGTACCGGGCGCCGACCACGTCGCGGGAGACGTCGACGATCCGTTGCAGCAGGGTGCTCAGGACGAGCTCGCCGACGATCTGCCCGTACGCCTCGTGGAAGCGACGCAAGCGGTGGTGGGACTCGGCCACCTCGGAGGCGTGGTCCACCAGCTGCGCGATCAAGGTCTCGATCGGCAGATGCGGCAAGTCTGGCTGGCCCCCGGCAGCGAGCGTGCCGATACCTGTGGTGCTATCGGGGGAGCTCATCCTGGGCTGAGGATATGTCCTAATTCCAACCGCCGCCAATTTTTCGTACCGATTGTTGCCGATTTCCTGTGTGGGCTGAATCGCCTTCAACGGGGCCTTCCGCCGAGGGGCTCGACGGCGTGCTCCCGGGCGTGCGTTCCGCGCCGGGCGGTGGGGGGTCGGGCGCCGCTCCCACCACGCAGACGACTCCGGCACCGGGGGAGGTTCCCTCGGTACCGGAGTCGGGCTGGCCGTGCGGGTGGGGGCCGGTGGGCCCCCGGTGGGTCAGCTCTGGGCGGCGCGGGCCCAGGCGCCCAGGTTCTTGACTCCGGTGGGCTGACCGGCCTTGGCGGCGATGTCGGCCGGGGCGGCCATGGCGACGGTGGCGGCCTTGGCGGCGATCGAGCTCTTGGGGGCGTAGGTGCTGTCGACCGGGCTGGTCATCAGCGGGTTGATGCTGGTCGACTCCTGGCCGGTGGCCCCGCGGAAGTCGTCCAGCAGGACGAAGGCGTAGGGCTGAGCGCTCTTGCGGGCCCAGACGGCGGCGGAGTTCGGGATGCCGAGAGCCGGCTGGGAGTAGACGTTGCCGTTGGAGGCGATGTTGAGGTCGTTGGCGTTGAAGGCCAGCTCGTAGGACTCGACGGCGAGGACGGCGGTGGCGTCGGGGCCGGCGGCCATGATGTTGTTGACGATCGTGGAGTTGCCGATCACCCAGGGCATCGTCAGGTCGGGCTGGGTCCGGCGGGGGTCGTGGCCGGCGACGCTCAGCTGCTGGATGCGGCGGGAGTCCTGGGCCATGGCCACGGCGCGGCGGTTGTTGACGATGGTGTTGTTCCAGATGTTCACCTTGTCGGTGTCGGCGATCATGATGCCGTCGTAGGCGTTGTTGGCGACGATGTTGTTGACGATGGAGGCGGTGGAGGAGATCTCCACGAAGATCCCGTAGCGGTCGCCGTCCATGATCTCGTTGTTGGCGACGGTGATGTTGTAGGCGGACTCGTCGGCCCAGAACTGGTTGCCGACCGAGCGGCGGATCTCGCTGTTGGAGAAGACGACGTTGCGGGTGGTGGTGATCTTGACGCCGCCAGCCGAGGGGCCCGGGTTGAAGTGCTCGTCGTTGCTGTCGGTGACCGAGACGTTGTTGATGGTCAGGTTGTCGGCCTTGCTGGCCTGGATGCCGATCTGGCCGCTGCCGTCGACCGTGGTGTTCTTGATGGTCGTGTTCGGCTTGAAGAAGCCGAGGCCGGCGGTCGCGCTGTCCAGGATGGTCATGTTGTCGAGGGTCTGGTTCTCGTAGTAGCTGGTGATGGCGCCCTGCTGGTAGACCGAGTCAGCGAAGCGGCGGACGCCGAACCCGCGGAGCACGGTGCCGGGAGCGCGGAGCGAGAAGGCCCACTGCAGGTCGGAGGCGCGGACCGTCTTGCCGGTCGGGTCGCTGCCCAGGTAGAGCTTGCTGTTGGCGTCGTCGACGTAGAAGGTGCCGGGGACGACCAGGCTGCGGCTGGCGACCTCCTTCTGCTCGGTGTTGTTGAGGAAGATCATGTCGGGGTGTGACGCCATCGGGTAGGCCGGGTTGATGAACTGCCAGCCGGCGGCGGTGCCGTCCGGGGCGCCCTGGGTGTAGGTCGGGCCCGAGTCGAGCTTCAGGTCGTAGTTGGCGGACCAGGCGCCGCTGGAGGCGGTGAAGCCGTCGAGGACCTTGGTGCCGTCGAACCAGACGGCCTCGTTCGGGTAGGGCTGGATGGTGGCCGCGTGGTTCGGCGGCACGACGACCTGCTCGTGGTAGGTGCCGGCCCGCAGGACGATCGTCTGGCCGTTGGTGTTCTTGGCCAGCGCCTTGGTGAGGGTCTTGAAAGGGCTGGTGATGGTGCCGGTCCCGGTGTCGCTGCCGGTGGGGGAGACGTAGAGCGCGTTGGCGGGGGCCGGGTAGGTGGCGCTGCCGACGGCGCCGGCGCCGTGCGGGACGTTCAGCTCGGTGGTGCTACCGCCGTCACCGGTGCCGGTGCCCGGGTCGGTGGCGGCCGCGGTGACGTCGGTGGTGGTGAAGTTCTGGGTGGTGACCTCGACCGTCGGGTTGGACGGGCCGTTGTAGAAGGTGAGGCCGGTGTAGCCGGGCACCTTGACGGCGTTGGCCGCGCTGTCGAGCGCCGTGGTCTGCCAGGACGGCTCGGCGGCGCCGGTCGCGTAGACCTTGCCCTGCACGACCACCGGCGAGTCGCCCTTCGTCGAGATCTTCATGGTCAGCTTCTGGCCGACGGCCACCGGAACGGCGTCCATGTAGGAGCCCTTGAGCAGGGACAGGGTGCCCGCGGAGTTGCGCAGCAGCTCCAGCGAGAGCTTGCCGGTGCTGTCGATCCGGATCCGCGCCACGTAGGAGGAGCCGTCAGCCTGCTTGCGGGACTCGATCGTGTACTGGAAGTCCTTGGCCACCGGGAGGGTGAAGTCGACCCGAACCTCCGCGTCCTCGGCGGAGACCGCGGCCTGGTAGGCGCGGAAGGTGCGGCCGGCGACGACCCCGGACACCTTGGCCTCACTGTTGGCGACCGACATCGTGGTGTAGGCCGGGACGGTCCAGGCGCCACCCGTGCTCGCCGTGCCCCAGCCGGAGGCGACGGTGCGGTCGAAGCCGTCGACCACCAGGGGGGTGTCAGCGGCGGCCTGGCCGGGGACCAGGAGCGGTGCGGCGCCGGCGGCGAGGGCCAGGGCGGCGGTGACGAGGATCTTGGCGGAGCGGCGGAACGCGGTCATGGTGGCCTTCTCGGGGGAGGTGGGGGAAGCCGGGGAAGTGGCGGTGCGAGTGGCGTTGCGAGACATGGCGAACTCCTTGTAGGCGTGCGACAGCGCTTGAGGGGGGTGTGCGGTGTGGCCGTCGACCGGCCTGCGGAGATCAGCGCCGGGGAGGCGCTGGAAGCTGATACCTCAATACTGTCGAGACCCGGCTCGGGCTTGCAGGGGAGAAAGAACCGACCCCCGCGGGCGAAAGTCCTGTCCTCGCCCGGCCGCCCGGACCGTTGGTCCCAGGACCTTTGCGTCCAACGGACCCGGGCCGATCCGGGCCCTGACCCGGGTCAGATCCGGGCAGCGTCCGGGTGCCGCCGCAGGGCGGCCAGAGCCGGCTGTGCGTTCCGGGAAGGGCTCAGACGCTGACCCCTAGACTGAACGGGTGACCACTCTGCTGGGGATGCCCGTGCTGCGGCGCCCCACGACCGGCTCGGGGCGCGGCCCGCTGGCCGACCGCTTCGGTCGCGTCGCCACTGATCTGCGGCTCTCGCTGACCGACAAGTGCAACCTGCGCTGTACCTACTGCATGCCGGCCGAGGGTCTGGACTGGATGCCCTCAGCCCAGCTGCTCGCCGACGACGAGGTGGTCCGGCTGGTCCGGGTGGGGGTCGAACGGCTCGGCATCACCACCGTGCGGTTGACCGGCGGCGAACCGCTGCTGCGGCGGAACCTCGAAGGGCTGGTCACCGAGCTGGCCGCGCTCAGCCCGCGCCCGGTGCTCGCCCTGACCACGAACGGGATCGGGCTGGCCGCGCGCGCCGAAGGACTCGCGGCTGCGGGGCTCGACCGGATCAACATCTCCTTGGACACCTTGCAGGCCGAGACGTTCGTGCAGCTGAGCCGGCGTCGCCGGCTGGCCGACGTCCTGGCCGGCGTGCGCGCCGCCCGCGAGGCCGGACTGGACCCGGTCAAGATCAACACGGTGCTGCTGCGCGGCGTCAACGACCACGAAGCCGTGCCCCTGTTGGAATGGGCCATGGCCGAGGGGGTCCAGCTGCGCTTCATCGAGCAGATGCCGCTGGACGCCCAGCACGCGTGGCAGCGCCGCACCATGATCACGGCGGCGGAGATCTGGGCCCGCCTCGATGCGCACCACCGGCTGGTGGAGGACCCCGCGGACGCCCTCGCCCGGGGCAGTGCGCCCGCCGAGCTGTTCCGGGTGGCCGGGACCTCCCACACCGTCGGCATCATCGCGGCCGTGACCAAGCCGTTCTGCGGCAGCTGCGACCGGGTCCGGCTCACCGCGGACGGCCAGGTGCGTACCTGCCTGTTCTCCCAGTCCGAGACCGACCTGCGCGGGGTCATGCGCGCCGGGGCCAGCGACGGCGACCTCGCCGACATCTGGATCACCGCCCTGCGGGGCAAGCAGGCCGGGCACGGCATCGACGACCCGTCGTTCCTGCAGCCCGACCGGCCCATGTCCGCCATCGGCGGCTGACGCGTCCCGAGCGTGTCGAGGGCCTCGAAGAGGTTGCGATCGGCCTTGCTGACCCGCAGCGCTACCCGGGGTCAGCCGCCCCGCTCGCTACGCCGGCAGGTTCGCGGTCTCGCGCAGGAAGCCGCGGGCGGACAGGAAGCTGCTCAACGAGCCGCGGTGCTCGTCGCAGGCCAGCCAGTGCTTGCGCCGGTCGGCGGTGTGGATGGTGGGGTTGTTCCACTGCAGGTCCGTCGTCGCGTCCGTCCGGCAGCCCTTGGCCGAGCAGACGAGTCCGTCGGGACCGGTCGGCAGCGGGTCGACGCCGTGCCGAGGTGCGGTCTGGTCCGGGTCAGGCAACGCGGCCCTCGGGCTCCTCGTCGCCGTCGGGCTCGGTGACGACGGTGCCCTCGATGATCTCGCCGGGGATGAGGTCGACCGGCTCGCCGGTGGTGAGCTGCGGCGCGTCGGCCGGGGCGCCGGGCTCGACGGTGTGGTTCTTGGTGCGCTGGTCGGACTGGTTGGCCAGCACCACCGCGATGTAGGGGAGGAAGACCGCAAAGGCCAGCAGCGCCCAGCGGAACCACCCGTGCACGAACAGCATGCTGAGGAAGCAGGCCATCCGGAAGGCCATGGTGATCGTGTAGCGGCGTATCCGCTGGCTCATCTCGGCGCTGGTCGCTGAGCGAGCGTTCGTGATCACCGCCCGTGAGCCGCGGGAGGAGGACGATCCAGGCTGCTCACGGTCCCGAGGATCCTCATCGGGGCCGCGCGTCGGGTCTACCACCGCGCCAGGGTACGCCTGGCACAACACCGTCAGCCGTGACCACTAACGTGAGGGCCGTGACGACCGATCTGCCCGCTGTGCCGCCCGCCCCGACCCCCCGGACCGTGCTGGTCACGGGGGGCAGCAAGGGCATCGGTGCCGGGGTCTCCGACCGACTGGCGCGGGCCGGCCACCGGGTGGCCGCGACCTACCGCAGCGGCGGGGTCCCGGACGGCGTGCTGGGCGTGCGTTGCGACGTGACCGACCCGGAGCAGGTCGACGCGGCGTACCGTGAGGTCGAGGCAGCGCTGGGTCCGGTCGAGGTGCTGGTGGCCAACGCCGGCATCACCCGGGACACGCTGGTGATGCGGATGTCGGATGACGACTGGGACGCGGTGCTGGCCACCAACCTGACCGGCGCCTTCCGGGTGGCTCGACGGGCCGTCCGACCGATGGTCAAGGCCCGCTTCGGACGACTGATCTTCATCTCCTCCGTCGTCGGCCAGCTCGGCTCCGCCGGTCAGGTCAACTACGCCGCGTCGAAGGCCGGGCTGGTCGGGATGGCCCGCTCACTCGCCCGCGAGCTCGGGTCGCGGGGCATCACGGCGAACGTGCTCGCTCCCGGCTTCATCGAGACCGACATGACCGCCGAGCTGGCTGAGGAGACGGTCAAACGGTACGCCGCCTCGATCCCGCTGGGCCGGCTCGGGGCGGTAGCCGACGTGGCCGGGGCCGTGGAGTTCCTCGCCTCCGACGCCGCCGGCTACATCACCGGCGCCCTGCTCCCGGTCGACGGCGGACTGGGCATGGGACACTGACCGCCGCCTCAGCCATCCGTACGGCCGCGGCAGACCGACCCGATCACAGGAGCACGCAGTGGGAATCCTCGAAGGCAAGACCATCCTCGTCGCCGGGGTCACCCTCGACACCTCGATCGCGTTCCACGTCGCCCGGGTCGCGCAGGCCGAGGGGGCGACCGTGGTGGTCTCCAACTTCGGTCGGGCGATGAGCCTGACCCGCCGGGTGATCAAGAAGCTCGACCCCGTCCCGCCGCTGCTCGAGGTCGACGTCACCAACACCGACCACCTGAGCGGCCTGGCCGAGACGCTCGGCCAGCACGTGGACCACCTCGACGGACTGGTCCACTCCCTCGCCTTCGCCAACCCCGAGACCGCGCTCGGCGGCAAGTTCCTCTCCACCCCCTGGTCGGACGTGGCCACCGCGCTGCAGGTCTCGGCCTACTCCCTCGCCTCACTCACGATGGCCTGCAAGCCCCTGCTGGCGCCGTCGTCGTCGGTGGTCGGGCTGACCTTCGACGCGCAGGTGTCCTGGCCCGTCTACGACTGGATGGGAGTGTCGAAGTCGGCGCTGGAGAGCACCAGCCGCTACCTCGCCCGCTATCTCGGGCCCGAGGGCGTCCGGGTGAACCTGGTGGCCGCCGGACCGCTCGAGACGTTGGCCAAGCGGGCGATCGGCGGGGCCGACACGTTCAACGAGGTCTGGGGCTCCCGGGCGCCGCTGGGCTGGGACCCGCGCGACATGGAGCCGACCGCCAAGGCGGTGGTGGCCCTGCTCAGTGACTGGTTCCCCAAGACGACCGGTGAGATGGTGCACGTCGACGGCGGCCTGCACTCCACCGGCGCCTGAGCAGTCCCCGACCAGTGTCTCCGCCGGTGTCGGTGACCGAGGGTCCGCCTCCGACCTCGCTCGTGGAGCTGAGGCTGCTGACCGGGCCCAACCTGTACTTCCCGCGGCCGGCGATGAAGCTGACGCTGGACATCAGCGCGTTGCTCGGGCTGCCGACGGACCGGGCGCAGGAGCTGGCGGCCGGCCTCGGCCTCGGCGGCGCTCGACCGGGACCGCCCGCGTCCTCGTTCCGGCAGCGCTTCGCGGCGCGCTGGGTCGGTCGGCTGGTCCGGCGGCTGGCCGCAGCCGCCGGGGTGTCCCGACTGGCCGTACGCTCACGGCCCGGCTCCTCGACCGCCGAGCTGGTGGTGGCGTTCCCGTGGCGGCACTCCGGCCGGGCCGAGGCGCTCGGCGAGGCGGTCGTCGAGGTGCTGGACGCGCTGGCCGGTCAAGGCTCTACCGGCGACGTGAGGGCCGCCGAGCTGGCCGCCGTGGTCGCGACGGCGGGGGAGCGGGTCCGGACCGCGCCGCTCGGTCGTGAGCCCGCGCTGATCCGGCCTCGCGTCCCGGTCGCGGCGGTGACCGGCACGAACGGCAAGACGACCACGTCGCGGATGCTCGGTCACGTGGCCCGCCGTGCCGGCCGGCTGGTCGGCTGGTCCAGCACCGACGGGGTCTACCTCGACGGCCAGCTGGTCGAGCCCGGTGACTATTCCGGCCCCAGCGGGGCGGCCCAGGTCCTGCAGCACCCGGGCGTGCAGCTGGCGGTGACCGAGACCGCCCGCGGCGGCATCCTGCGGCGCGGGGTGGGCGTCGCCTGGAACGACGTGTCCGTGGTCACCAACATCAGCGCCGACCACCTCGGGGTGGACGGGATCGAGACCCTCGACCAGCTGGCCGAGGTCAAGGCGGTGATCACCAAGATCACCAAGCCGACCGGTTGGTGCGTGCTGAACGCCGACGACCCCCGCACCTTCGCGATGCGTCTCGGTACCCCCGCCCAGATCTGGGTGTTCAGCCGCGACCCCGACTCCCCGTCCGGGCGGACCGTCCTCGACGCCGGCGGCCGGGTGACCACCGTGCTCGACGGCCGGGTGACCGTGCTGCGAGCCGGCGCCGACCCGCTGCCGGTCGTCGAGGTGGCCGACGTCCCGATGACCCTGGCCGGGTTGAGCCGGGTGAACGTCGAGAACGTGCTGGCCGTGACGTCGGCAGCGCTGGCGCTGGGCTTCACCGCGGCCGAGGTGGCCGACGGGCTCACCTCGTTCCTGCCCGGGGAGGACAACCCCGGCCGGATGAACATCTGGACGCTGCCCGTCGGCGGGGCCGCCGGAGCCGGGGAAGCGGTGAGCGTCGTGATCGACCTGGCGCACAACGAGGCCGGACTGGCCGCGCTGCTGGAGGTGCTGCAGGGTCTGCGGTCGCCGGCCGGACGCCTGCTGCTGGGCGTCGGTACGGCCGGGGACCGCGGCGACGACGTGTTCGTCCGGCTCGGCGAGCTGGCCGCGATGGGCGCCGACGTGGTCGAGGTCGCGCGTAAGAGTGAGTACCTGCGCGGACGACCGCCGGAAGAGATGGGTGCGCTGATCAGCCGTGGCGCCGCGCACGCCGGGATGGCGACGCTGGTCGAGCATGCCGACGAGCTGACCTGCCTGCGGTCGCTGGTCGGCCAGGCCAGGCACGGTGACGTCGTCGCGCTGATGACGCACCAGGACCGGCGCCCGGTGGATGAGTGGCTGCTGGCCGCCGGCGCCACTCAGGACGGTGCCGACACCTTGCGCGCGAAGGTCCGGGCCGCCGCCTCCTGAGCCGAATGAGTCCCCTGAGCCGGCTCGGGCTCAGGGAACGAAGGAGTCAGGCGCCGGCGGCGTCGCCGTCGAGCTCCGCCTCGGGGTCTGATGACTCGTCGAGGACGTCGTCCAGCGCCTCGCGGACAGCCTGCCGCGTCGCGAGCCGGACCGAGGCGGCCCGCTGCAGGTCGGCGTTGTCGGCCTCGGCGAGCCGCTTCCGCTCGGTCCGTTCGGCCGCCAGGGCCTGGTCGCGGGCGTAACGGATGCGTTCGAAGATGTCCATCGGGTGTTCCTCTCGAGCGGGATGTGACGATCGTGCGTCTGCTCTCTTACCCCGTTTGAGCCTCCTTAGATGCGGATATCGGATCCGGGCAGACGGCCAGCGACACCTGCCGGCATCAGCCCGGTGACCGGTAGCCGTGGTTTACGCTGTAAAGGCCTGTCAGGACCACTGCCGGGCACGGCGTTCCTCAGCCAGGAAGTTGACGCATGACACAAGCTGCCACCCAGAACGACAAGCAGGCGGCCGGAGTCCCCGGCGGCACGGCGGAGAAGCCCACCCAGGTACCGGCCAAGGGCTGGTTGCAGATCGCCAAGCGCGGCTGGGCCGAGGCCAAGGTCGACAACGTGCCGCTGCTGGCCGCCGGCATGGCCTACTACGCGTTCCTCGCGATCTTTCCCGCGCTGATCGCGGCCGTGCTGCTGTACGGGTTCTTTGCCGACCCGACCCAGATCACCAAGCAGATCGACGCGCTGGGCTCCGCGATCCCGGAGAACATCAAGCAGACCATTGCCGACCAGATCGCGATGACCGCCGGCAACGGCAAGGCCGGCTTCGGGGCCGTGGTCGCCATCTTGCTCGCACTGTTCAGCGCCTCCGGCGGCATGGGCAACCTGATGACGGCCATCAACACCGCCTACGACGAGGAAGAGAACCGCGGCTTTATCAAGAAGCGGGCCATCGCCTTGGCCCTGACGCTGGGCGCCATCGTCTTCCTGCTGCTCGTCGTGGCCCTGGTCGCCGTCCTGCCCGCCGTGCTCGGCTTCCTGGGGACGAGCACGCTGGTGACCATCGTGATCCAGGTCGTCCGCTGGTTGCTGATCGTGGTGGTGATCAGCGTCGCGCTGGCCGTGCTCTACCGGGTGGCGCCGGACCGGGACGCCCCCAAGCTGCGGTGGGTCTCCGTCGGAGCCGTCATCGCGACCGTGCTGTGGATCGTGGCGTCGGTCGGGTTCTCGCTCTACGTCTCGAACTTCAGCAGCTACGCCAAGACCTACGGCGCCCTCGCGGGCATCGTGATCTTGCTGCTGTGGCTGTTCATCACGTCCTACGCGATCCTGCTCGGCGCCGAGATCAACGCCGAGTCCGAGCAGCAGACCGTCGCCGACACCACCAAGGGCCCGGCGCAGCCCATCGGACAGCGGGACGCGGTCAAGGCCGACTCCGTTCCCGAGCCCGAGGACGGGTCTGCCGGCAAGCAGAAGAAGAAGCACTGACCTTGCGAACAGCGCCGCACGTGCGGCGCCGAAGGAGAACCGCATGACCACCACCCCACCCGAACCCACCACGGGCGCCACCGCCCTCGGCGCCCCGGCCGGCTCGCCGAACCAGTCGCTCGGCGACCTGGTCAGCTCGGTCTCGGCCGACCTCACCCGGCTCGTCCGGGACGAGATGCGGCTCGCGCAGGCCGAGGTCGCCGCCAAGGCGAAGAAGGCCGGCGTCGGCGTGGGCGCGTTCGGCGCCGCTGGCGTCCTCGCGCTGTACGCGGTCGGTGTCCTGCTGGCCGCGGCGGTGCTCGCCCTCGCCTTGGTGCTGCCCGGCTGGCTCGCCGCGCTGATCGTCGGCGTGGTCGTGCTGCTGGTCGCCGGGGTCGCCGCCCTGGTAGGAAAGAAGAAGGTCACCGAGGCAGCGCCGCCCGTACCCACCCGAGCCGTGGCGAGCGTCAAGACCGACGTCGCCGAGATCAAGGAGACGATCCAGCGATGACCGAGCCCGTGCAGCCGGCCCCCGGGGCCGACGCCACGCCCGAGGAGATCGAGGCCGACATCGCCGCCACCCGCGCCCGCCTGGCCGAGTCGGTCGACGCGCTCGCCGACAAGGTGGACGTCAAGGCCCAAGCCCAGCACAAGGTCGACGACGTCAAGGCGACCGCGCAGGCCAAGGTCGCCGAGGTGAAGGCGACGGCCCAGCAGAAGGTCGCCGAGGGCAAGGTCACCGCCCAGGAGCAGGTCGTCCGGGTGAAGGGACTGCCCCGCAACGTGCAGATCGCGCTGGCGGCCGCGCCGGTGCTGCTGGTGGTCCTGCTCGTCGTCCGGAAGGCGCGGGCATCGTGAGCACCAAGACCGCCCAGCTGGCGTACCGTCCGGTCGGGATGCTGACCGGCCTCGCGGCCGGCTCGCTGGCTGGCGCGATCTTCAAGCAGATCTGGCGCCGGGTGGGCCACGACGACGACGCTCCCGACGCCATGGAGCCGGAGCACTCCCTCGGCAGCGTGCTGTTGGCCGCCTGTATCCAGGGCGCCATCTTCGCCGTGGTCAAGGCCCTGATCGACCGCGGCGGCGCCAAGACCTTCGAAAAGCTGACGGGCTCCTGGCCCGGCCGTTAGACCGCTAGCCGCGCCACCCCATCCCCCAACTCGCGCGCCGGGCTACCGCCCGCCCGGTCACTTCACACCCTCACGGCCTTCGTTGCGCCCCTTCTCGAGGGCGCAAGAACGCCCGTCGGGGTGTGAAGTGGGGGTCGAGGCTCCGCCGATGACCACCGATGACCACCGATGACCACCGATGACCACCGAGCCCCGGGGGCCGGGCTCCGCGAGGGCTGGGGTCAGTGCCCGGTGGGGACGTAGTCCGGGTCGGCGACGGAATGACTGCCGTCTTGGCTCTCGCGACTGACACCGGGCTGGGCCTGGTGTCCGTAGGACTCGAGCTCCGACATCACGACGGCGTGCTGGTCGACGCAGATCACGATCAGGTCGCCCGAGTTCGAGCGGGCGATGGCGTGCCGGGTGGCGTCGATCTCGTCGAGGACGGTCTCGAGCTGGCGGCAACGGGCGCCTTCGGCCATCGCAGTCCGGGCGCCCTCGGCGATCAGCCCGGCCACCTCACCGCGGACGCGACCGCGTAGCTGGGCGTCCTCGCGGACCACCACCACGTCGAAGTGCTGCGCCGCGATGTGGCCGAGCTCGCGCATGTCGTCGTCGCGCCGGTCGCCGGCCGTGGAGACCACGCCGATCCGGGAGACCCGGCCGAGACTGCTCGCGGCGGCGAGCTGGTCGGCGGTCTTGTCGACGAAGTCGCCGAGCATCCGCATCCCGGGGGCGTTGTGGCAGTAGTCCACGATCACGGTCCGGCCCTCGACGGTCACCTCGTTCAGCCGGCCGGGCGACAGGTAGTAGGTGGTGGAGAAGGTCCGCAGCCCCTGCCGGATGTCGTGCAGCGAGGCACCGGCGGCGAACGCGGCGGCGGCCGCAGCCATCGCGTTCTGGACGTTCATCGTGGCGCGGCCGCCGAACGTGGCCGGCAGGAGATGGGTCCAGGCGAGCTGCATCGAACGCTTGCCCTCGAGCACGATGATCATGTCGCCGAGGTCGCTGTGCTCCAGCACCACCGCTCGGCCGCCGCGGCGGCAGTGGTCCTCGACCGAGTCCCGGACCTCGCTGCCCGGCTCGGCCATGGTGAACCAGACGACCCGGCCCGAGCAGCGCCTCTGCATCCTTCGGACCAGCGGGTCGTCGGCGTTGAGCACGGCGAACCCGTTGCGTGGCACCGCCTCGACCACGACGGCCTTGACCTCGGCCAGCTGCTCGATGGTGTCGATCCCGCGCAGCCCGAGGTGGTCGGGCTGCACGTTGAGGACCACGCCGACGTCGTTGCGCTCATAGCCCAGACCCTCGCGCAGGATGCCGCCGCGAGCGACCTCGAAGACCGCGAAGTCGACCCGCGGGTTCTGCAGCACCATCTTGGCCGACCGCGGCCCCGAGGCGTCGGAGCGGATCAGCAGCCGCTCGTCCACGACGACACCGTCGGTGGACGTCATCCCGACCTTGCGCCCGATCCCCTTGAAGATGTGCGCGATCATCCGTGAGGTCGTGGTCTTGCCGTTCGTCCCGGTCACCGCGACGATCGGTATCCGGCTCGGCGTCCCCGGCGGGAACAGCATGTCGATCACCGGCTTGGCCACGTACTGCGGATCACCCTCGGTCGGGTGGGTGTGCATCCGGAAGCCGGGCGCCGCGTTCACCTCGCAGATCGCGCCGCCGGTCTCGCGGACCGGCTGGGTGATGTCGGGGGCGATGAAGTCGATCCCGGCGATGTCGAGCCCGACCACCCGAGCGGCCTCCTCGGCGATCTCGACGTTCTCGGGGTGGGCCTCGAACGTCCGGTCGATCGAGATGCCGCCGGTGGACATGTTGCCGGTGAGCGTGAGCTGGACGGTCTGGTCCGCCGCCGGCACGTCATCCAGCCCCAGCCCCTGCTCGGTCAGCAGCGCGACCGCGGCCGCGTCGACCTTGATCCGGGTCAGCACCTTCTCGTGGCCGACCCCGCGCCGGGGGTCGGCGTTGGTCCGCTCGACCAGCTCGGCGACCGTCGCGATCCCGTCGCCGACCACGTGCGCCGGCACCCGCTCGGCGATGGCGGCGATCTTGCCGCCGATCACCAGGCAGCGGTAGTCGCGGCCGGTGATGAAGCTCTCGACGATCACCCACCCGCCGCGGGACTCCTCGTACGCGGTCGGGAACGCCGCGCGCACCGCGTCCTCGTCGCCGAGGTCGAGCATCACGCCGCGGCCGTGGTTGCCGTCCAGCGGCTTGAGCACCACCGGGAAGCCGGTCCGGCTGGCGAGCCGGACCGCCTCATCGACCGTCCGGATGGCCTTCGAGCGCGGCACCGGCAGCCCGGCCGCGGCCAGCAAGGTGAGGGTCAGCTCCTTGTTGCTGGCGATGTCCACCGCCACCGACGACGTCTTGGAGGTCATGGTGGCTCGGATCCGCTGCTGGTGCACGCCCTGGCCGAGCTGTACGAGGGAAGAGGTGTTGAGCCGCAGCCACGGGATGTCCCGGCTCACCGCCTCGTCGACGATGGCCTGGGTGGACGGGCCGAACGCCGTCCGCTCGCCGCGCACGATGAAGCGCTCGAGCTCGGCGGCGAAGTCGAACCCAGGATCGGGGGCGACCAGGTCGTTGACCAGGGCGACCGCGAGCTCACCCGCAGCCAGCCCGACCGACTCGTCGTAGTAGGCGTAGATGACGTTGTACTGGCTGTGCTCACCGGTGACCTGGCGCGTCTTGCCGCGCCGCATGTCGTGGCCGACGGCTTGCTGCAGCTGCAGCGCGATGTGCTCGGCCACGTGACCGAGCCAGGTGCCCTCGTGCAGCCGCTCGACGAAGCCGCCACGACGGCCTCGGCTGCAGCTGTGGCCCGCCAGCCCGGGCAGCCGCTCGACCAGCGCGTCGGCGAATCCCGGCAGCAGGTTGGTCGGGAGCTCCTCCAGCACGCCCAGGTCCACCACCAGGTGGATCGCCTGCTCGTAGTGCCACACGTTCGGCCCGCGGTACACCCGGCTGGAGACGATCCGGAGGTCCGGTTTGGGCACAGGGGTGGCGAGATCGTTCACAGGGATGGCTCCTCGCGGGTCGGCTGGCTTGATCCTTTCACTCCTCCTGCTCAGCCGGCACCGGCGCCTCGACAGGTGACCAAGAGGTCACCTCTGACCCTAGACAGCGACGACGATGCCGTCTTCCGGGCGCTGACCGACCCCACCCGCCGGGCCGTGCTCGACGCGCTCTTCTCCCTCGACGGCTAGAGCTGGGTGCCGTCGAGCCAGGCATGAGCCGGTACGGGGTGACGAAGCATAGATCTACCTCGCCGCCTCACCGACCAGGTGTGGGCCGCGATCACCGACTCCGCCTGGACGCAGCGGTGGTTCCACGCGACCGCCTTCGTCACCCCGCCGCTGGCGGGGCAGCCGTACCAGACGGTGCTGCCCGATGGCGGCCGAGCCGCCCGGCCGGGTGGAGTGGACGGTCGAGCTGCTCCGGACGGCCTACACCGCGGCCTACCACTGGGACCGGGAGATCGTCGAGGCCGACTTCGCCGACGCGCCGGTCTGAGGGCTAGCTGCGGCTGCCGCGGCGCAGGTGCCGGGCGTAGGTGGTCGGCGAAAGGCCTTCGGCGGCGATGTCGAGCGCAAGCCGGCGCAGGTCCGCCTCGGCCGCCCGGGTCTCCTCGACCTCGGCGTCGGCGACCGGGACGGCGTGGGCGACCAGCGTCCGCGTGCTCAGGTCGAAGACGCTGCCGGCGGGCAGCACGTGCAGCACAGCACCCGACATCAGCAGCGGCGCGGTCCGCTGCGCGCTGAAGGCGTTCGAGACCAGTCCGCGGCCGTCGACCAGGGTGACGGCGCCGCGGCCGACCACCTCGAGCTGGTGGCCGCTGCGGACGACGGCGGCGGTGTCCTCGTCCACGCCCATCCCGAGCAGCGACGGTGACTGGGCCACGAGGGAGAGCAGCCGGCCGTAGCGGTTGCGCTGCTCGAAGTGCTGGTCGATGACGACGCCCCGGATCAGGCCGAGCCCGACCGACAGCTGGCTCATCCGCTGCCGGGGGGTCGACCCGCCGACGCCGAAGGCGATCATGTGCTCGGCGAGGATGCTGGCCCCGGCTGACGTGCCGCCCACGACCGCGCCGCGCTGGTAGGCGGCGATCACCGCGTCACCGAAGGTGGTGCCGGTGATGAATGAGCTGAGCTTGAGCTGGTTGCCGCCGGTCATGAAGACGGCGTCCACGTCGGCCAACCGGGCGGCGAGCTCGGAGTCCTGCGCCTCGGCCCGGCTCTGCGGCCGGAGCGGGACCACCTCGGCCGCCCCCAGGCTGGTGAAGACGGCCCGGTAGACCTCGATCACCTCGGGACCGAGGGAGGAGGCCGTAGGCACCACAGCGATCCGGGCGCTGCCGCCGCCGGCCGCCGCGACGAACGAGCGCAGCACGCTACGACGGCGGAGCTTCGCCTCGGCGCCGCCGATCGCGTAGAGAGTGCCCAGGGGGGAAGGAGCGTCGTGCATGCGGTCCACCCTACGGACCGCCGGTGACAGTTCTCGCTGGTCGGACGCCGACCTTCGTCGTCAACCGATCCAGCTGGCGGCTGCGCAGAGCGCGTCGGCGGCGGCGCGGTGCAGCCGCCGGAGCTCTTGGGCGCGGACTTCTGCCTCGTACGCGCTGACCGCGGCACCGTCGGAGTCCAGCGCGGTCTCGCACGCCAGCAGCAGCCGCGCCGCCCGGTCGGCGGCCAACCGCTGGCGCGAGCTGTAGCCGGGCGCGAGGTCGGCCGGCGGGTCCGACCGCGGCCGGCTGCCGGCCGCCACGTCGAGCCGGGCCAGGGTGGCGGCCGCGCTCAGCACCGTCTCGTTCAGCGCCCGCTCGGCGTCGTAGGAGGTCGGCGGGGTGAAGGGCCGTTCGGCGGCGTGGACGCGCCACTGCACGCCGCGGCCGACCGGGTGCGGCACCAGGGCGAGACCGCCGCTGCTCGCGACCACCGCCTCACCCACCTCCAGGGCGGCGCGGTTGAGCGCGACCGGTCCGCGCAGGGCCCCGAGCGAGCCGGGCTGCGGCAGCACCAGCAGCCACATCTCGTGCTCGTGGGCGGCGAGGGCGGGCAGGGCGTCGGTCAGCGCGGTCGCGTTCAGCGGGTCGAGGTCCAGCAGGTTCTCGGGATCGACGACGTGGTGGGCGACGTCATGACCCACGACCGCCGCGGCCGCCCGGGCCGGGCTCAACCGGAAGCGCAGGACCGCGTTCAGGTTCGCCGTCATCCGCAACGAGGGGAGCGCCTGCACCCGACCACGATAGGGGGCGCCGTCCAGAGGATCAGCCGGGCCGGAGGATAGGTTGGCCGGCATGGCAGCAGTCGTGGACCTGGCCGGCGTCAGCATCGTCCGCGGTGGCGCGACCCTGCTCGACGACGTCGACTGGAGCGTCGACGAGTCCGAGCGCTGGGTGGTGATCGGCCCGAACGGGGCCGGCAAGACCACCCTGCTGCAGCTGCTCGCGGCCCAGATTCACCCCTCCAGCGGGGTCGTCGGACTGCTCGGTGAGGTGCTGGGCACGGTCGACGTCTTCGACCTGCGGCCCCGGATCGGGCTGACCTCGGCGGCGCTGGCCGAGCGGATCCCGCGCGGTGAGCGGGTGCACGACGTGGTCGTGTCCGCCTCGTACGCCGTGCTGGGTCGCTGGCGCGAGGTCTACGACGACCTCGACCACGCCCGCGCCGCCGAGCTGTTGACGTCGCTGCGGATCGACCACCTCGCCGACCGCACCTTCGGTACCCTGAGCGAGGGCGAACGCAAGCGGGTGCAGATCGCCCGGGCGTTGATGACCGACCCGGAGCTGCTGTTGCTGGACGAGCCGGCGGCCGGGCTCGACCTTTCTGGCCGGGAGTCGCTCGTGCGGACGCTGAGCGAGCTGGCCCGCGACCCGTACGCGCCCGCCTCGGTGCTGGTCACCCACCACGTGGAGGAGATCCCCGTCGGGATCACGCACGCGCTGCTGCTGCAGGGCGGCCGGGTGGTGGCGGCCGGGCCGCTGCGCAGCACGCTCACCGCAGCAAACCTCACCACGACCTTCGGCCTGCCGCTGACCCTGACCGAGACCGACGGCCGCTGGAGCGCCCGTGCGGTCTGAGCCGGCCTCGCGTTCGGTCGCGCCGGCGCTTCGTCGGTCTGGCACCATGGGGAACAGGCTCGATGCGCCGCACCGGACCGTCCCTACGACGTCCCACGAGGCCCGGGGGGCACCATGGAGGTGAACTTGACCGACTGGCTGGGCGACCACGCCTGGGCGATCTGGCTGAGCCTCGCCTTCCTGCTGGCCGTCGCGGAGATCGTGTCGCTGGACCTCGTGCTGATCATGCTCGCGGTCGGCGCGTTGGCCGGCAGCCTCGTCGCCGTCGCCGCGCCTGACCTGTGGTGGCTGCAGGTGCTGACCGCGGCCGGGGTCAGTGTGGGCATGCTGTCGCTGCTCCGGCCCTCACTGCTCGCCAAGGTCAAGAACATGCCCGGCTACCGCTCCTCGACCGCGAAGATGGTCGGCAGCTCAGGCGTCGCCCTGTCTCAGATCGACCGTTCCGGCGGCGAGATCAAGGTCGACGGCCAGAGCTGGTCGGCACGGCCGTACTCGACCGACGTGGTGATCGACGCCGGCACCGACATCGAGGTCTACGAGATCGACGGAGCCATCGCGGTCGTCTATCCCAAGTACGGCCAGCTTCCCTAGCCAACTGCTGCAGGACGGTTCCGACCGATTGCCCTGATCACGGGGCACACTGGAGGAGTGGATACCGCCAGCTTGATCGTCCTGATCGCCGTCGTCGTGGCGCTGATCGCGTTCCTGAGCAACGCCGTGCGCGTCGTGCGCCAACAGCGCGTGGCCATCGTCGAACGGCTCGGAAAGTTCAACCGCACCCTTGAGCCGGGGCCGCACCTGCTGGTGCCGGTGCTGGACAAGGTGCGGCACAACCTCGACATGCGGGAGAACGTCGTCCCGTTCCCGCCGCAAGGGGTCATCACCGAGGACAACCTGATGGTCAGCATCGACTCGGTCATCTACTTCCAGATCATCGACCCGGTCCGGGCCGCCTACGAGGCGCAGGACTACATCAAGGCCATCGAGCAGCTGACCATGACCACGCTGCGCAACATCATCGGTGGGCTCGACCTCGAGCAGACGCTGACCAGCCGCGAAGAGATCAACCAGAAGCTCCGGATCGTGCTGGACGAGGCGACCGGCAAGTGGGGCATCAAGGTCAACCGGGTCGAGCTGCGAGCCATCGAGCCGCCGGCCACCATCCGCGACGCGATGGAGAAGGGCGCTCGCGCCGAGCGTGACAAGCGGGCCTCGATCCTGATCGCCGAGGGCCAGCGGCAGTCCCAGATCCTGTCCGCCGGCGGTGAGAAGGAGTCCGCGATCCTGCGAGCCCAGGGTGACCGCGAGGCCGCCGTGCTGCGCGCCCAGGCCGACCGGCAGGCGCAGATGCTGCGGGCTGAGGGTGAGGCGCAGGCCATCAGCACCGTCTTCGGCGCCATCCACGCCGGTCAGCCCGACCAGGCGCTGCTCGCCTACCAGTACATGCAGATGCTGCCGGCGCTCGCCAAGGGCGACGCCAACAAGGTCTGGATCGTGCCGTCCGAGTTGAACAAGGCGCTCGAGGGTCTGGGCAGCGCGGTCGGTTCGATCACCTCCGGCATCCCGGCGCAGGCCAAGGGCGACTTCGCGGCTCCGCCGAAGATCGACGTCCAGGGCGAGATCTCCGCGCAGAACGCCGTCGAGGCTGCCGCCGCCGAGCGCACCATCCAGGAGGCGATCGCCGCCGCCCAGCAGCTGGAGAAGCCCACCACGTACACGCCAGCGGCGCTGGAGACGGGCCCAGCCGGCGCACCGAGCAGCGAACCGGCCACCAGCGGGGCTGAGTTAAACGCGGCTGGGTCGAACGGGCCTGGGTCGAACGCGGCTGGGTCGAACGGGCCTGGGTCGAACGGGGCTGGGTCGAACGGGGCTGGGGCACCGGTTGGGCCTGACTACGCGGAGCCCGTCCAGCGGTAGCCCGCCCAGTGGTAGTGCCCCCGGCCGGCTCCTCGGAGTGTCCGGACCGTCGGCGACCACGACACGAGCTTGTCGGGATGCCGCAGTGCGGTGGGGACGGTGGAGGGCTCGCGGGTCGGGCCAGCGTCAGCCGACCCTCGATCGGGGGGGTTCACCTACCGCAGCAGGACTGATGGCGGCTGCCTCAGCTCGAGCACCTCGGCCCCGGGCAGCCGGCCGCAGTCGGTTCCGGCGACGAGCAGCTTGCTGCCGCGGCTCCCGCTGCCGACCACGACCCACGGGGTGGCGCCGACGGCGTCGTCGACCAGCAGCGGCCAGCCGGCGGGCAGCCCCACCGGGGTGATCCCGCCGTACGCCATCCCGGTCTGCGCGACCGCGTCGGCCATGCTGGCGAAGGAGATCTTTCGCACGTCCAGGTGGCGCCGGACCGTCTTGTTGATGTCCGCGCGGTCGGTGGCCAGCACCAGGCAGGCGGCGGTGGTGGTCGTCTCGCCACGTCGGCCGGCCACCACGACACAGTTGGCCGAGACCTCCAGCGGTACGTCGTACGCCGCACAGAACGCAGCGGTGTCAGCCAACGCCGCGTCGATCGGGGCGACGAAGCACTCCAGGTCGAGGTGGGCGAGGGCGGCGGCGACCGGGTCGGCGAGCAGCTCAGGGTGCTGGAGAGCCGGCTGCCAGGGGAGGCGGCCGAGAACGGGCGGAGTCACTCCGGCACTCTACGGACGGGTCAGCACGAGGGCGAGACCGGCGCAGGCCGCGGCCCAGCCGAGGCTGGTGAACGTCCCGATGATGAAGCGTTCGATGGCTCCGCTGTTCTGTCCGGCCTTCAGCTCGGGATAGCGCGCGAAGGCCTTCACGGCCACGATGGCGGCCATTCCCTCCGGCCAGCCCGCCGTGACGGTGGCCGTCATCACCAGTCGTTCGAGGGCCCCGATCCAGGTTCCGCCGCGCAGCACCGTCCGCTGCACCCGCGGGCCTTGCGCCCGCGACGAAGCGTCGGCCAGCGCGAGCACCGACGAGGTGACCGCTCCACCGCAGAGCACCGCAGCGAGCCCGGCGAGCCCGACTGCGGTCCACGACCAGGGCGCCGTCAGCGCCGGGCCGCTCGCGGCCAGCCAGCCGACGGCGGCGGTGGCGGCGACCTCGACCGCCACGACCCCGATCAGCACCCGGGTGCGCGTCAGCGGCGTCCGCGGTCGGTCGGCGGCCGTCCAGACCCAGACGCTCGCGAGGCTGAGCAGCAACCACACAGCGCAGGCCAGGCCCGGCAGAAGCGTCATCGGGTGACCGCCGGAGTCGTCGCGGCATCGTCGGCGCGACCCAGCAGCCGGGTCAGCACGGGCAGCGTCTGCTCCTCCAGGGCCCACGCCGCCGCGCGTAGCCGCTGACCGACCGCCTGTCGGCTGATGCCCAGAGCGGTCGCCACCTCGGCCTGGCTCGTCGCGGCGCGCATGGCGTCCACCGCCTCCCAACCCTGCGCGCTGCGTCGCTCGTGCGCCGCGAGCAGCAGTCGGAGCACCACAGCGGCGTCCTCGGCCTCGGTCGCGGTCGGGGCCGCCGACACGACGGCGAGATGGCTGGGCTCGCGCTTGGCCTGCTCGACCGCGGACCGGGCGGCGACGAAGGCGGGGCCGCGGGCGGACCGGGAGTCGGTGGGCAGCGGCCGTTCGACGGGACCGATCCCGAGGCCGAGGTGCCACTGTCGCGAACGCATGAGGATGAGGATGGCAGCCAACACTGACGATTCCTCCTGGACGGCACCCTGGAACTCGTCGCCGAGCGTCCGGGTGAAGGGGACCGCCGCCGCCACGTCGGCCAGCGAGGTCAACGCCTGGTCGACGAGGTCCGGCCGACGCCGTGAGGCGACCTGGTCAACCGTCAGTACGAACATTCGTCAAGCCTAGAGGCTTGATCTAGGCGAGCGCAAGCCTGTGTGCTTGACGGAAGTGTGGGCGCTGCGGCCGTGCGTGATGATGGTGGCGTGCCTCCTCCGGAACCGCCGGCCGGCCCCACCCGACCGCCGACGCGCGTGGAGCAGGCCGACGACCATCGGTTGTCGGACTACGTCCGGTTGCGCGAGACCTCGCTGCGCCGGTCGCTGGAGTCCGAGCAGGGCTTGTTCATCGCCGAGGGCGAGAAGGTGATCCGGCGGGCGGTGGAGGCTGGTTACCGGCCGCGCTCCTTCCTGCTCGCCGCACGCTGGCTGGCCGGGCTGGACGACGTGCTGCGTCGCTGGCCAGACGTCCCGGTCTACCTGGTGACCGAGGAGCTCGCCGAGCAGGTCACCGGCTTCCACGTCCACCGCGGCGCCCTCGCCTCGCTGCACCGAGAGGCTCGGCACGCCGTGCCGGAGCTGCTGGCGCTGACCCGGCTGGTGGTGTGCGAGGACATCGTCGACCACACCAATGTCGGAGCCGTGCTGCGCAACGCGGCGGGTCTGGGCTGGGACGGCGTGCTGCTGTCCCCCCGGGCCGCGGACCCGCTCTACCGGCGGTCGATCAAGGTCAGCATGGGATCAGTGTTCTCGCTGCCCTGGGCCCGGCTGGCCGACTGGCGCGCCGCTCCCGACCTGCTGCGTGCGGCCGGCTTCACCACCGTGGCCCTCACCTTGGCCGACGGCGCCGTCGACCTCGCCGAGGTGGCCGCCGACCTGGTCGCGCGTCCCCGCAAGGTGGCAGTGCTGGCGGGCACCGAGGGAGCAGGACTGTCGCCACGCTGGTCCTCAGGCGCGACGGTCCGCGCCCGGATCCCGATGGCGGCGGGCATCGACTCCCTCAACGTCGCGGCCGCGACGGCGATCGCCTGCTACGCCCTCGGACCCGCCGCAACGGTCGCTGCCCAGTCCTCGTCGTCGAGCCAGTCCTCGTCGTCGAGCCAGTCCTCGTCGTCGAGTCAGTCCTCGTCGTCGAGCTCGGCCGACCGCGGCGAGACGGGCCAGTCGTCGGGGTAGCAGTCGGCGAGGTCTTGGTGCAGCGCGTACAGCTTCTTGCGGGCGCGCCCAGACAGCCGGTCGCCGAAGACGGTGCCGTTCAGGTGGTCGGTCTCGTGCTGGAGGCAGCGCGCGAGCAGGCCTGTCCCCTGCACCTCCACCGGCTCGCCGAGGGCGTCCTGGCCGCGACAGACCGCGAAGTCGGGCCGGGCGAGCTCGATGTAAGCACCCGGCAGCGACAGACAACCTTCGTCGATCGTCTCCAGATGACGCTCCTTGCCCTCCGGCAGCTCGACCACCGGGTTGCAGACGACCCCGGAGTGCCGGACCTGGTCGTCGTCGGGGCAGTCGAAGACGAAGACCGCCAGATCGACCCCGACCTGGGTCGCGGCGAGCCCGACGCCCTCCGCGGCGTACATGGTGGCGAACATGTCGTCCACCAGCGACTGCAGGGTCTCGTCGAACTCGGTCACGGGCCGAGTGCGGCCGTGCATCACGGGCGTCCCCCACCGCGTGATGGGCAGGACCTGGCCACCGGTGGTCACTCTGGTTGTCACAGAGATCACGGTAGCGCGGAGTGGCAGCGCCGGGATCGAGCGCCCAGCGGTCAGCCTGGGAGGGTGGATACCGACCCGGACGACGCCGCGGACGGTCCGTTCGCCGCTCCGCTGGCGGACTACGCCCGGCACCTCGCGCTGCAGCGTGACCTGTCACCGCACACCGTCCGGGCCTACTGCTCCGACGTGTCCGGTCTGCTCCAGCACCTGCAGCGGCTCGGCCTGACCTCGTTGGAGGAGGTCACCGTCCGATCGCTGCGCAGCTGGCTGGCTCACGAGCAGACCCGCGGCCAGTCCCGGGCCACCCTGCAACGCCGGTCGGCAGCGGCGCGGGTGTTCTTCGACTGGGCCGCCCGGTCCGGTCGGGTGCCGACCGACCCCGCCCGCAGCCTGCGTTCGCCTCGGTCGGCCCGCGCCCTGCCGCCGACGCTCGGGCAGCACGAGGCGGTGCAGATGCTGGACGTCGCCGGGGGCGGGACCGCGGACGGGTCGCCGGCGTCGGCGGCGTTGGGGCTGCGGGACGTCGCGATGCTCGAGACCCTCTACGCCACCGGCATCCGGGTCGCCGAGCTCTGCGGTCTGGACGTCGACGACATCGACGGCGAGCGTCGTTTGCTGCGGGTGCTGGGCAAGGGCCGGAAGGAACGGTCCGTACCGGCCGGAGCCCCGGCGTTCCGGGCCGTCGACGCCTGGCTGACCGACGGTCGCCCAACGGTCGCGGTGGCCGGCTCGGGTCCCGCCGTCTTCCTCGGGGCCCGCGGACTGCGGATCGACCAGCGGGTGGTCCGCCGCGTCGTGCATCGAGCACTCGGCCGCGTGGACGGGGCGCCCGACCTCGGCCCGCACGGACTGCGGCACGCCATGGCCACCCACCTGCTCGAAGGCGGCGCCGACCTGCGCAGCGTGCAGGAGATGCTCGGCCACGCCTCGCTCGCGACCACCCAGATCTACACCCACGTCACCGACGAGCGACTGCGTCAGGCCTACCAGCAGGCCCACCCCCGCGCCTGAGGTCCTCACGGTGAGAACCAGGTCATCGGGTTGGTCAGGCCGCCGTCGAGCCAGACCATCAGGTGCAGGTGGCAGCCGGTGGCGTAGCCGGTCTGGCCCACGTAGCCGAGCAGCTCGCCCTTGGCGAGGCGCTGTCCGGGACGGACGACGTAGCCCGCGGCGTGGTTGTACCCCGTGACGACCTGACGGCCGTCGACCCGGCCGTGGTCGAGGAAGAGCCGGTTCCCGTAACCGGCGCTGCGGGTCTCGCCGGTCACCCGACCCGCGGCGGGAGCGCGGATGGGTGTCCCGCAGGCCGCCCCGAGGTCGGTGCCGTCGTGCAGCTTCCAGACGTGCAGCACCGGATGCAGGCGGAGTCCGAACGCGGACGTGATCGGACCCGGCACGGGATCCTCGAAGCCGTGCCGGCCGCCGGGGCCCATCACCCAGCCGGCGCCCAGCCCGGCGGTGGCCGCGGCCGCCAACCGGGCCCGTTCCGCCGCCTCGCGCTGCACCGCCGCGCGGTCGGCGGCCGCCAGCAGCCGGACCCCGCCGCCCGCGCCGACCAGCAGCAGCGGGTCGAGGTAGTCCTCACCCGCGCGGAGCCCCCAGTGCAGGCAGCTGCGAGCGCAGTGCCCGCCGGCGCCGAGCACGCCGAGCGGGTCGCCGGCGCCCACCCGTTGACCCACCCCGACCTGCGCGGCCACCGGCTCGTACGTCGTGCGCACCGCGCCGTGGTCGACCACGACCACGCCCCGGCCCGCGACGAGACCGGCGAAGCTCACCGTGCCGGCCGCGGCCGCCAGCACCGGAGTGCCGCGGGCCGCGGCCAGGTCGACGCCGCGGTGCCCCGGTCCGTAGCGGGTGCGGGGCGGCTCGAAGCCGCGCAGCACCTGCGGCGACCCCGGCAGCGGCCAGCGGCCCCGAGGCAGCGTCGGCGCCGCCGAGGCCGGCGTCGCGGCCGCCAGCAGCGCCGCCAGCACCAGTGCGAAGGCGAGCAGGCAGAGCCAGCCGCCGGAGGAGGAACGTCTCACGGCTGAGAGTCTCCGGACGTCGGGGCCCGGTGTGCCGCTTCCGCCTCGGCCTGTGGACGACGCACGCGCAGCTCGCTGGCTGTGGACAACCCCGGACCGCTCCAGGCCCCGCGACCGGTCTCAGCTGGGGCGCTGCTGCTCGGTCCAGGTCGGTCCACGGGTGGTCGGTCCGGCGTCGGACCAAGACAGCGCGTCAATGCACATCCAGCGTCGCGACATCGCCTCGTCCCAGGCGTGGTACACGAGCACGTCGGTGCCGCCGAAGGTCGTCACCACGCTGTTGTGCCCCGGCCCGCGGACGTGGCCGGGCACCGTGGCCAGCAGCCGCGGAGCGCCGACGGTCTCGGTCCAGGGTCCGAGCGGGTGGTCCGCCCGGGCCCAGCCCACGCCGTAGCCCTCACCGAGGTAGGACCCGCCGGAGTAGAGGCAGTAGTAGACGCCGTCGTGCTCGCGGACCGTCGGCCCCTCCAGCGTGTGCCAGTCCACGACGCGGTCGTAGATCGCCCGTTGCCGCTCGAAGATCTGCCAGTCGGCGCTGGGGGCGAGCACGGGTCGCGGAGGCCCGGCCCACGAGGTCATCGTAGCCAGCGGCGCCACCGCCAGCTGGGTGCCGACCCGTTCGCCGTCCAGCACGTCGCGGGCGTAGTAGAGGTACCAGCGGCCGTCGAGGTCGCGGAACGGGTGCGGGTCGATCGCGAACGTCTCGTCCGGGGTCAGGTTGACGCCGGTGTCACGGAACGGCCCCAGCGGCCCCTCGGCCCGCGCCACCCGGAGCTGGTGACCCCGGTCCCCGTGCCCGACCGAGTAGTACATCCACCAGCCTCGGTCGGCGTGCACCACTTCCGGCGCCCAGTAGTCGCTGCCCAGCTCGGCCGGGGGCAGCTCGAGCGACCCACCCACCGACGTCCAGCTGACGAGGTCGGAGGACGACAGGACCCGGAACGCACGTCCGTCCACCTGGTCACCGGTGCCGTAGGCGAGGTAGCGGTCCTCCCAGCGCAACACGAACGGATCGGCGAAGTAGCCGTCGTAGACCGGGTTGCGGTAGCGGCGGCGGCTCCTGTTCCCGTCGGACCGACGCCCGTTCGGGCCGGTCACCGGTAGAGGCGGAGGTAGTCGAAGCGGGCCGTCGCCCCGGCCCCGCCGTGGGAGACGAGCCCGACTCGGACGTCAGCGCCGGCTGGCAGGGTCCAGACGCCGCCCTTGACCCAGGTCCGGCCGTTCCGGCTGCTCCAGGCGCGCAGCTCGTGCTCCCCGTTGGCCGGGTCGACCATGTGCGTGAGGCGCAGCCAGGTGGTGGCGGCCGGTGGGCCGACGATCGTGCCGCCGTAGGACAGCCGGCCGGCGTACGGCATCTCGTGGCCGAACTCGGTCTGCCGGGTCCGCTCGATGGCCACCGTCGACAGCCGGGCGAACTCGTCGTCGTCGACGTAGGCGATCAGCCCGGCCTGGGAGTAGTTACGGACCGTGTCGACCCCCAGGTCGGTCGTCACCTTGGTCTGGACGGTCCACGCGCCCGCGCCGGGGGAGCGCAGCAGGACACCGGCGTTGTTGCCGTCCCCGGTGAGGTCGGCCGCCTCGGTGGGCCAGCGGAGCCTGCCGTTGGTCACCGTAGCCGCCGCGTCCTCGCGCACCCAGCTCCAGCCTGCGCCGACGGTGTCGCCGCTGAACTCATCGCTCGCCGCACGGTCCAGCCGGTGCGGCACCCGATCACCGACGAGGTGCCGGACGGGGGTGGCCGCGGGCAGGGCGCTCAGGTTGTCGACCTCCACCCCCGCTCCCGCTGCGTACGCCCCACCGGAACGGACGGAACCGGTCGCGCCGCGTAGTGACGTCTTCGTGACGGCCACTGGGTCACCCAACCGGGCCGCGGAAACCTCCGCGACGGCGCGACCAGCGCGCACCTCGAGAGAGAGCGCGTGCCAGCTGCTGGCAGTACCGGCCGGCAGCGGTCGCGTGGTCGAGGTCAGCACGTGGCCGCGTCGGGTCTGGCTGAGGGTCAGCCGGTGACGACGGGGGTCGACCACCGCCCGGACCCGGGTGCCGCCGACGGTGGCCTGCACCCCGTAGCGGGCGCCGGCCGAACGCAGGTCGGCCTCGACCCGCACGCTCGCCTTCGCCGGACCGGTCGACGTCAGGGTGCCGGCGGTGACCGACCGGGCCAGCGCTCCGGACTGGTCGTCGGTCGCTGTGGCCCAGCGGCCGGTGGTGGCGTAGGAGCGGGGGATACCGGCGCTGAGGTCGGTGACGCTCGCGCCGTCGGTGGCGGGTCCGCGCTGCTGCCGCTCGCTCGGGCCACGGCCGGCGCGGACTGCCGGCCATCCGTTCACCCAGTCGAGCCGGTCCATCAGCATCGGCCGCTCGTTGATGCCGTCGGTGTCGTTGAGGTACGGGTCGGCCCGGTCGATGCCGTGGTAGACGATCCAGTCCTGGCCGGCGCGGTCGCTGACCACCGCGTTGTGGCCGGTACCGACCCACGCGTTCCCGTTCTGGACCAGCGTCGGGGTGCCGCCGGCGCGGGAGGCGGTGAGCGCGACCCCCTGGGCGTCGACGTAGGGGCCGGTCACCGAGCGCGAGCGGCCGACCTGGACGCTGTAGCCGGTCGTCGGGCCGGCGCAGCAGTTGGCGGTCGAGGCGAACAGGTACCACCAGCCGCCGCGGTGCACGGGGTAGGCGCCCTCGAACTTGTCGCTGATCGCCACCTGGGTCGGTGTGCCCACGGCCTCGCGGCCGTCCGCGCTCAGCCGAACCGCGGAGATGCCGCCGTAGTAGGAGCCGTAGAACAGCCACTGGCTGCCGCCGGTGTCGGTCACGGCTGCCGGGTCGAAGGTCCAGAGATCGCTGTCCGCGCCGCTGGGGCCGCGACGCGGGCTGACCACCGGCGCGCCGCTGTCGGTCCACGGTCCGGTCGGGGTGGGTGCGGTGGCCATCCCGATCGCGCTGTCGTTCCGCTCGGGGGTGAGGAGGGTAGCGGTGACGACGTAGTACATCCGGTACTCGCCGTCGACGTAGCGGACGTCCGGGGCCCACAGCGAGGCGTCCACGTCGGCCCACGACGGAACGTTGCCGAGGGTGAAGGCGTCCTCCTCGTGGGTCCAGTGCACGAGGTCGGTGGAGCGCGCAACCGGGATCCTGCTGGTGTACGCGAACTCGTACAGCGGGTCGGAGGTGCCGTAGGCGTACCAGGCGCCGTCCAGCCCGCGGACCAGCGACGGGTCGGCGAAGGTGTCGGCGAAAGAGCGCGAGATCGGGTTGGTGTACGGCGCTCGCACCACCGCCGCCCGCGCGTCGGCGGGGGGCGTCGGCCCTGCTGAGGCGGGGGCCGCGAGGGTGGCCCCGAGCAGCCCCAGCACGCCGACGGCGGCGGCCGCGGCTCGCCGTGGGGACGTAGCCCGTGGGGTCCTGCGGTCGGCGAATCGTCGAACGGGCGGCGCAGGACGTCTCGGGCGTGGGCGCATCAGGATCCTGTCGTCGGTGACGGAACGGCCTCCTCGTTATACCCCGGCTCTTGCAACGATGTAAAGAAGGGCGCAGTTGCCGCAGTGACCCAGGGCAGGGCGCGGGCTCAGCCGCCGCTGCTGCCCCGGACCAGCAGCTGGTGGGCCACGGTGACCTCCTCGGCGGGGGCCTGCGGACCTGGTCGCAGCCGAGCCGCCAGCCGCGCCACCGCCTGCCGCGCGATCTCGGCCTTGTCGGGCGCGACCGTGGTGAGCTCAGGCCGGTGGTAGCGACTTTCCTCGATGTCGTCGAAGCCGGCGACGGCGATGTCGTCGGGGACGACGACGCCCTCGTCAGCCAGCGTGCGCAGCACCCCCAGGGCCAGCAGGTCGTTCAGGCAGAAGATCGCGTCCGGCCGGTCGGGCCGGTCCAGGAGCGTCCGGGCCGCCTCGGCTCCGGCCGGTCGCCGCCACTGCCTCACCGGCACCACCAGGCTCGGGTCGTACGTCAGCCCGGCCTCAGTCAGGGCCGTCCGGTAGCCCGCGAGGCGGAGTCGGGCGGTGTGCCCGTACGGCGGTCCCTGCGATCCGACCACCGCGATCCTGGTCCGGCCGCGGGCGATCAGGTGTTCGGTGAGCTCACGGGCGGCGGTCTCGTTGTCGATGGCGACGTGGTCGGCCGAGCCCGAGCCGAACCGTTCCCCGAGCAGCACCAGCGGGACGGCGGACGCGCCCTGGTCGAGGTCGGACTCGTGCAGGGCGAGCGGGCTGAGCAGCGCGCCGTCGATCATTGATCCCCGGATGCCTGCGACCACGGCCCGTTCACGGTCGCGGTCACCGCCGGTCTCGTCGATCAGCACAGTCCAGCCCACCTCGATCGCCGCCCGGACGACGTGGGAGGCCAGCTCGGAGAAGTAGGGCGCGTCCAGCTCGGGCACGGCCAGGGCGATCACCCCGGTCCGACCGCTGCGCAGGTGCCGGGCGCTGAGGTTGGGCTGGTAGCCGAGCTCGTCCAGCACGCTCTGCACCCGGGCCCGGGTCGAGTCGCGGACGTAGGGGAAGTCGTTGACCACGTTCGAGACCGTCTTCACCGAGACCCCGGCGCGGTCAGCGACGTCTTTCAGCCGCGTCGGCGGGCGCCCTGGGCTCACGCGAGCACCGTAGCAGCGCTGGCGGTGGCCGGGCCGTGTCCGGCAGGCCGTACGGGGGGTGCGTGGCGCATTTTCTTTCATCGTTGTAAGGTCGCGGCAGGCTGAACACCGATCTCTCCCAGAAAGCGAGTCGAGATGACGACGACGTCTTCCAGCGCCCTGACCCGGCGATCCTTCATGGCCCTGACCGGCCTGGCCGGGACCGGGCTGGCTCTGACCGCCTGCGGCGGCGGCACCAAGGTCGGCGCCGGCCAAGCCGAGGCCCCCGACACCGGCTCCGGCGGGACCGAGTACACCGGCCCGGCCGTCGAGCTGGCGTTCTGGAACGGCTTCACCGGCGGCGACGGCGACGTGATCAAGAAGATCGTCAGCGAGTTCAACGCCCAGGCGACGAACGTCAAGGTGACGATGAACATCTACCAGTGGGCGGACCTGTTCCAGAAGCTGCCCGCCGCCGTCACCACCGGCAAGGGCCCCGACGTCGGCTGTCTGCACATCGACGACATCCCCACCAACGCGGCCCGCAACATCATCGCGCCGATCGACCAGGTCGCGACCGCCCTGAAGCTGCAGGAGTCCGACTTCTCCCCGGCCGTCTGGCAGGGCGGGGTCTACAAGGGCCAGCGCTTCGGCATCCCGCTGGACATCCACCCGCTCGCCTTCTACTGGAACAAGGACGTGGTCAGCAAGGCCGGACTCGACCCCGAGAAGCCGCCGACGACCAAGGACGACTACGAAGCCGCCCTGGAGCAGATGAAGGGCAAGGGCATCCAGGGCTTCTGGGTCTCCCCGTTCCAGTTCACCGGCGGGTTCACGTTCCAGTCCCTGATGTGGCAGTACGGCGCCGAGCCCTTCAGCGAGGACCTGTCCAAGGCGACGTTCGACGCCGACGGCTCGATCCAGGCGCTGCAGTGGCTGGTCGACATGATCAACAAGGGCTACAGCCCCAAGAACGTCGGCCAGGACGCGGACTACATCGCGCTCAAGAACAGCAAGAACGCGTTCAACTGGAACGGCATCTGGCAGATCAACGACCTCAAGGCCCAGAGCACGATCGAGTGGGGTGTCGCGCCCGTGCCGCAGATCGGCAGCGAGAAGGGCGTCTGGGGCAACTCGCACCAGTTCGTCCAGCTGCGCCAGATCAAGCCCGACCAGAACAAGCTGGACGCCTCCCGCTACTTCATCAACTGGGTCAGCCAGCGGTCGGCCGAGTGGGCCACCAGCGGCAAGATCCCGGCCAAGAAGAGCGTCGCCGAGAGTCCGGAGTTCAAGGCCCTGAAGGAGGAGTACTCCCTGGCCCCCGAGGCCGAGTACGTGCACTTCCCGCCGGCCGTGCCGGGCATCGGTGACGCGCTCGCCGAGCTGTACACCGCCGTCAACTCCGCGGTGCTGCTCAAGGCCACGCCGCAAGCCGCACTCGCCGCGGGTGCGGCGAAGGCGACCCAGATCCTGCAGTCCAACCAGAAGAAGTACGGCGGCTAGGCATGGCCATCCAGTCTGACCCGCAAGTCGTCGCGGTGGCGGCGGCCCGCGGGGCTACGCGACGTACGCCCGCGCGGCGGCAGGAGGGGCTGGTCGCCTACCTCTTCTTGGCGCCGTACCTCGTGCTGTTCCTCGGCTTCATCGCCGCGCCGGCGGTCTTCGGGATCTGGATCAGCCTGCACGACTACGACTTCGCGCTCTTCGACAAGCCGTGGGTCGGGCTCCAGAACTACGTCGACCTGTTCACGCCGAGCTCGCGTGACTTCGGGGACTTCTGGCAGTCCATGAAGGCCACGGGCATCTTCGTGCTGTTCAGCGTGCCGTGCCTGGTGGTGCTTCCGCTGGGGATCTCGCTGCTGCTCAACCGGTCGTTCCCGGGGCGCACCTTCTTCCGGGCGGTGTTCTTCCTGCCGTACGTGCTGGGTGTCGCCGTCATCGGGCTGCTCTTCCGCTACATGCTCGACCCCAACATCGGCGTCGTGAACTACTTCCTCGGCCGCACCATCCCGTGGACGACCGACCTGCCGTGGGCCTGGATCAGCCTCGTCGGGATGACGGTCTGGTGGACCCTCGGCTTCAACGCGCTGATCTACCTCGCCGGCCTGACCGACATCTCCCCCGAGCTGTACGAGGCCGCCGACATGGACGGGGCGAACCGCTGGCAGCAGTTCCGCAACGTGACCCTGCCCGGTCTCAGCCCGGTAGCCGTGTTCGTCATCACCACCACGATCCTGGCGTCGGCGAACATGTTCGGGCAGTCCTACATCTTGACCAAGGGCGCCCCGGGGACGGCGACGCGGACCGTGATCGGCTACATCGCCGACGAGGGTCTGCGGAGCTTCCGGATGGGCTCCGCCGCCGCCATGAGCTACGTGCTCGCGGTGATCCTGTTGATCATCAGCGTGATCAACTTCCGCGTGCTGCAGAGGCGGGACAGCTGATGAGCACCGCGGTCTCCGCCGGTTCGACCCCGGCCACCACCTCCGCCGCGCCCGTCTCCAAGCGCGGTCGCGGCGGCCGGAACGGCACCCCGATGACCAAGCTCCTCTTCGCCCTGACCCTGGGGATCTTGACCCTGGTCTTCCTGGGCCCGCTGGTGTGGATGTTCCTGACCTCGTTCAAGACCCCGGACGGCGCGACGGCGATCCCGCCGCGCTGGATCCCCGACCCGGCGACCACCGCGGGTTACACGCCGCTGCTCAACACCTCGAGCGAGACCCCGGTGATCCGGTGGTTCATCAACAGCCTGGTGGCGGGGGCTGCGAACGCCGTGCTCGTGACCGCCACGGCCGCTCTCGCCGCGTACGCACTGGCCCGGCTGGACTTCCCGGGCAAGAAGGTGGTCTTCGCGGCCATCATCGGCACGCTGTTCATCCCGGGGTTCCTCTTCCTGATCCCGAACTACATCATCGTCAACTCCCTCGGCTGGCTCGACACGTTGTGGGCGGTGATCGTGCCGGGCGCCGGCAGCGCCTTCGGGGTGTTCTTCCTGCGCCAGTTCTTCCTGTCGCTGCCGATCGAGCTGGAGGAAGCGGCCGCGATCGACGGCGCCGGCCTGTGGTCCACGTTCATCAGGGTGGTGATCCCGCTGTCCAAACCTGGGCTGGCGACGCTGCTGGTGCTGTCCTTCCTGACCAACTACAACGACTTCCTCTGGCCGGTGTTCGTGCTGTTCAGCCCGAGCAACCTGACCCTGCCGGCCGGGCTGTCGATCCTGCAGGGTGCCTTCACGATCAACTACCCGGTGGTGATGGCCGGTGCGGCGATCGCCAGCATCCCGGCGATCGTGCTGTTCATCCTGGCCCAGCGCTCGATCGTCGAGGGCGTCTCCCGCAGCGGCCTCAAGGGGTGAGGCGACTCGTCGCGGTGGTCGTCCTCGCCCTCGGACTGCTGCTGGCCGGCTGTTCGTCGGGCCCGTCGCCCTCCGGTGAGCCTCCGGTCGCGGCCCCCGCCTCCTCGGCGGCCGGGGCCTCCTTCACCAACCCGGTCCTCGGTCAGGGGGCCGACCCGTTCCTGACCGTGGTCGACGGCCGCTACTACTACGTGCAGTCCTCGACCAGCGGCCAGGGCGTCACGCTGCGCTCGTCGACCTCGCTGACCACGCTCGCGTCAGCCCCGGCGAAGACGATCTTCACCGGTGGCGACGACGGATCGCCGTGCTGTGAGTGGTGGGCGCCCGAGCTGCACCAGATCGACGGCCGCTGGTACGTCTACGTCGCCGCCGACGACGGGGACAACGAGCACCACCGCTCGTACGTGCTCGAGTCCTCAGACATCGACGGCCCGTACACGTTCGCGGGCCGGCTGCGGCTGCCGGGTGACCGGTGGGCGATCGACTCGACGGTGTTCGCGGTGCCGGACGGTCGCTCCTACGTCTCCTGGTCGGGCTGGCCCGGGGCCAACAACGGTCAGCAGGACCTGTACCTCGCCGAGCTGGCCACGCCGACGACCACCAAGGGCAAGGCGGTGCTGGTCTCGAAGCCCGAGCTCGACTGGGAGACCAAGTCGGGCACGGTCGGGGTGCTGGTCAACGAGGGTCCGGCGGCGCTGGTCCGCGACGGCAAGGTCTTCCTCAGCTACTCCGGCTCGGGCTGCTGGACGCCCGACTACGCCCTCGGGCTGCTGACCGCCGACGCGTCAGCCAACCTGCTGGACCCGAAGACCTGGGCCAAGTCGCCCGAACCGGTCTTCGCCGGCAGCGAGGCGAGCGGTGAGTACGGCACCGGGCACAACAGCTTCTTCACCTCACCCGACGGCAGCCAGACCTGGTTCGCCTACCACGCCGTGACGACCCCGGAAGGCAGCTGCGGCGACGACCGCGAGGTCTACGTCCAGCCGCTCACCTTCGCCGACGACGGCACCCCGCAGTTCGGCGCCCCGTCCGGTCAGGAGACGGCCATCCCGCTGCCGGCGGGCGATCCCGGCTCTTGAGCCACACGCGTTCTGAGTAAGAGCTCAGCCATACGCGCCCCGAGCCTGTCGAGGTCTCCGAAGGGGTTGCGAGGACTCTCCCCGACGATGAGCGCAACCTCTTCGAGGCCTTCGACAAGCTCAGGGCGCGTGTGCCCGTGCCTGCACACATCTTCGGCCACCAGCAGGCGGCGAAGACGCGCGCTCGCTCAGGGCGCGGCGGTCCGTTCGGGCGCGAACCCGCCCGTTGCGCCGGTGTAACATGAGCCCAGCAACCCACCAGGGTTGACTTCGCATGTCCGCTCGCCGGCGTCAACGCCGGGCGACACCCCCGGTCTCGATCGTGTTCGAGCTGGTGTCGCGCGGACGTCAGGCGGCTCCGAACAGCTCGGAGCCGGACACAACCGCACGCCGGCGCCTCCGTGAGGGCCGGCAGGGAAGGAATACGGCCATGGCCGTCGTCACCACGCGCCAGCTCCTCGAGAGCGGCGTCCACTTCGGGCACCAGACCCGCCGCTGGAACCCCAAGATGAAGCGCTTCATCTTCACCGAGCGCAACGGCATCTACA
>NZ_CAXTHG010000038.1:0-40553 GCF_964244005.1 uncultured Friedmanniella sp.
AAAGCGTGTTCACCGGCTCCTCCTTTCGACGGAGGCGCGCGATCCGGCTCTAGAGCGTGCTCAGCGCGCCCACCGCCGCGGTCTCGGGGCTGAGCCGGGCGATCAGCCGGTCGAAGACGCGGCCGCGGTCGAACTGCAGCGCGTGCTCGCGGGCCCGCAGCTCCATCGCCTCCCGCTCGTGCTCGGGCAGGCTGAGGGCCTCGTCCAGGGCGGCGGCGATCGCGGCCGGGTCCTCGACGGGCACGATCAGGGCGGTGTCGCCAACGGCCTCGCCGATGCCGCCGGTGTCGGTGGTGATCAGCGGACCGCCGCCGGCCAGCATCTTTTCCACCAGGGCGATCCCGAAGGTCTCGACGAACTCGGGCCGCGGCTTGCTCGGCAGCACGAAGGCAGCGCTGCCGGCCATCAGGTACGGCTTCTCCTCGTCGTCGACGTCGTCGAGGAAGACGATCCGAGATGCGACCGACGAGGCGGCGGCCACCCGGCGGAGGTGTCCCGCCTCGGGTCCGTTGCCGGCGATGACCAGGGTCAGCCCGGCGGCCCGCTCGCTGGTGGCGAAGCCGGCGATCAGCTCGTCCACGCCCTTGGCGTTCGCCAGCCGCGACAGGAACAACACGTAGCCGTTGCGGTGCAGCCCGCGGTGCTCCAGGGTGGCGGCAAACCGGTCGAGGTCCAGCGTCAGGTAGTCGGCGGTGTTGATCGCCGGGTAGGAGATCTGCACCCGCTTGCGGCACTCGGCGGCGAAGCGGGTGCCGTGGATGGCGTCGAGCTCCTCAGCCGAAGAGATGATCAGCTGGCGGGTGTACTCCGATACCGCGACCGGCACGTCGCTGCCGAGGTAGGCGGTGAGGACGTGCGCGGCCGCCCCGAAGCGGCCCTCGTCGGCACAGTGGCGGACGACGTTGGTCACGTCGGAGCCGACCGCTTCGGCGATGGTGGTCACGTTGACCGGCAGACCGGTCGCGCGGGCGACCCGGACCGCGTCCGAGACCGCGATGGTGTGCGGACTCAGGTAGAGCGACATGCAGACCGTCGGCACGCCGTCGGTGAAGAGCTCCACCAACCGGCCGATCAGGCCCGCCAGATAGCGGCCGTCGGGCACCTTGTAGTCCCCGACCGGCGCGGGCCGTTCCACCTCGATGCCCACGCTGTACGGGGTCACCCCGTCCAGCGGCTTCAGCGGCAGGCCGGTCTCGACCAGCCGGTCGAGCGGCCAGGTCACGATCCGCACCTCGGTGAAGCCGCGCTCCAGGGCGGCCTCGGCGAGGTTGCGGGCCTCACCGGAGTGCCCGCAGATCACCGGGTCCGCCCGGACCACGATCACGAGTCGGCGGCGGGGCTGGGGGACGTGACGTCCTCGTCGGTTCATGCTCCGGCCTTTCTGCTGGCCCGGTCGGTCTGACCGGGCGGGGGTCGGGTGGTGGCTCACGCTGGTGGGGAGGGGGAGGGGGAGGGGGAGGGGATCGGGTCAGGCGGGCTGACCGACGGCGGCCGGGTGGTGGTGCCCCAGCCGGACGGCTCCGGGCCGAGGTCGATCAGCAGCCGGCCGCCGCGGTGCAGCTCGCGGGCACTGATCCAGCTCTGCGTCACGGGCGTGCCGTTGAAGGTGACCGACTGGACGTACTGCACCGGGCCGCCCGCGTGCGGCTCGACGAAGCCGCTGGTCTCGATCGCCAGCTCTTCGCCTCCGAGGTCCATCCGGGCCTCGGAGAACGAGGGGGCGTTGACCAGGTAGAGCGACTGGCCGGCGATCGGGAACAGCCCGAGCGAGGCCCAGACGTACCAGGAGCTCAAGCCCCCGGAGTCGTCGTTGCCGGGTAGCCCGCCGCGTCCCAGGCCGAACTGGCCGTGGACGGCGGCGTGCACCACCTCGGCGGTGCGGTCGGGCCGGCCGACGTAGTGGTAGGCCCAGGGGACCTCCATGTCGGGTTCGTTGTTGAGACCCTCGAAGCGGTTCAGCCCGTAGCCGGCGAGCAGCTCGGCCACGCTGGGTCGGACGCCCACCTGCTGCACCGGCTCCGCGCCGTAGCCGAAAAACGCGTCGAGCAGCGCGAGGAACGCGTCGTCGCCACCGGCGAGGTCGACCCGGGCCTGCATGTCGTGGAGCACCCGGAACGAGTAGTTCCACTTGCCGCCCTCGTAGAAGGAGGAGTCGACCAGCAGCCCCGACTCGGCGTCGAACGCGTTCCGCCACTGGGTGGCGAGCGCCTCGCACTGGGTGGCGAGCTGCAGGTCGCCGACGTAACGGGCGACCAGCGCGGTGCAGTGGTAGCCGAAGGCCAGGTCGAGGGTGTGGGTGACCGGGTGGGCGACGCCGCGTAGCAGGTACTCCTCGCCGTACCCACGGCGGAGATCGAGGTCCATGTGCACCAGCGCCCAGTCCCAGTCGACCTCGGTGACCCCGAGCTGACAGAGGTCGGCCAGGAACGTCTGAGCCAAGGCGCTGCCCTGGCGGGAGAAGCGGTCGGCGCCCTTGGCCATCCGGTAGCCGATCGGCAGGTTGCCCTCCTCCTCGCTGACGTTGAGCAGAGCGTTCGCGAGCTCGACCGCTCGCTCGGGGAACAGCGCGGTGATCAGCGGCAGCTGGGTGCGGTAGATGTCCCACATCGTGCAGAGGTCGAAGACGAACGACCCGTCGGTCGGCCAGAACGGGCTCTCGTCGGCGGCGAAGCACGGCTTGATCAGGGAGTGGTACAGCGCGGTGGCGAACACCCGTTGCCGGTCGACCGACGGGGTCTCCACGCGGATCTTGCTCAGGTGCTGGCGCCAACGAGCCGAGGTCTCGGCGTGCCGGGCGTCGAACGAGGTCGAGGTGACGGCGGTCCCCGTGAGGGCGGCTCCGACGACGGTCGGCAGGTTCGCGGTCGTGGCGGTGGCCCCGCAGTCGGCGACCAGGTTGGCCTTGGCCTGCTCGACGCCGCGCAACGAGAAGCCGAACCGCAGCTCGATCACCCGGCCCGGCTCGGCCTTGCCGCGCCACATCAGCCCGAAGGGACGCAGCGTGGTCGGCCGGATCCGGTCAAAGTCCAGTCGGGTACCGCCGGGCATCAGCCGCCGGTCGTACCAGAGCAGCTGGCGCCAGTCGCCGACGTCGCACTCGAGGTGCACCGCCAGTGGGGCTCCCTCGACCACGATCTCGGCCTGGGCGACCCCGGGGGCGAGCGCCTCGAGGTGAGCGCGCAGCGGCACCGTGGTCCCGTACGGGATGCCGAGCCCGCCGGCGGAGAAGTCGATCACCAGCCGCGCGTCCTTGTGGGCGGGGAAGGTGTAGCGGTGCACCGCGCTCTTGGGTCCGACCGTCAGCTCGGCCCGGATGCCGGAGCTGAGGGTGGCGGCGTAGTAGCCGGGCTCGGCCCGCTCGTCGCGCAGGTCCCACTGCTGGCCGAGACTGTCGAGCGGCTCGATCATCGGGGTGACGCGGAAGTAGTTGTAGTACTTGCGGATCGCGCCGGTGCCCGACTGCTGGAAGTGGGTGAAGCCGGACGCGAGCTGGCGGTCGTGCAGCTGCGGCGGGACGCCCTCGGTGTTCAGCTCGTACAGGCCGTAGCCGGTCGGGTAGGCGCCGGAGTAGGCGCAGGCCGAAACCATGCCGAAGGGGTAGGTGGCCCCGGGATGGGTGTTGCCGACCTGCGGCTTGGGCCACCACCAGGTCGCGGCGAGCCCGGTCTGAGGCGGCAGATCGGTCGCAGAGGTTCCGACGAAGGGGTCGACGTGCTCGATCATCGGTCCTCCTGCCGGGCTGGTCGAGATGGTGGGTGCGTGAGCTCAGCTGCGTCCGACAGGTCGGCTCGTGGCAGAACGCTAAGGGCGCCAGATGTCGTCCGTGTGTCGCGAGGTTGAGAAGTGCCTGAGACTATGTCTTCCCGCCCGACCCCACGAACGCCTCCCGAGCCTGTCGAGGGCCCCGAAGGGGTTGCGCTGGCTCTTGCTGACGGAACCCCGCAACCTCTTCGAGGCCTTCGACAAGCTCAGGGCGCGTTTCCTACGAGCAAGCGATACTGACCTCGTGATCGTGCTCAGCAGGTTCCGCGTCCCTCCGGAGGCGGAGGACCGCTTCCGAGACCAGGCTGAGGCGGCGATCGCCGTGCTCCGGCGCCGGGATGGTCTGCTGTCGCTGGACTTCGGGCGCAACCTCGACGAGCCGGAGCTGTGGACCATCACCACCCGCTGGGCCGACGTGGGGTCATACCGGCGGGCGCTCAGCGGGATCGAGTCCAAGTCGGTGGTGGTGCCGCTGCTCTCGCTCGCGGTCGATGAGCCCTCGGCGTACGAGAGTCCCGAGCTGGTGGGGGAGAACTGGGCCCGCGGGGCGCCTGCGCCGGGCTGGTGAGACAGCGCGCCACTAGAGCCAGAACGCGAAAACCCCTACGGTGGGATGAAGTCGATGCCGACCTTGCGCTCGGCGTCGACCTCCTGCTTGAACCTGACCTGAGGGGACGCGATGCTTGACATCGACCGACTGCTGACCGAGCTGACACTGGCGGAGAAGGCGTCGCTGACCAGCGGTTCCGCCTTCTGGTACACCGCGCCGGTGGAACGGCTGGGGATCCCCAGGATCATGGTCTCCGACGGTCCGCACGGCCTGCGCGCCCAACCGGGCGACAGCGACCACCTCGGGCTGGGCGGGTCGTTGCCGGCGACCTGCTTCCCGACGGCCTCGGCGATCGCCTCGGCCTGGGACCCGGCGCTGCTGACGCGGATCGGTGAGGCGCTGGCCCAGGAGGCCCGGGCGTGCAACCTGTCGGTGATCCTCGGCCCGGGCATCAACATGAAGCGGTCCCCGCTCTGCGGTCGCAACTTCGAGTACTTCTCCGAGGACCCCTTCCTGGCCGGCGAGCTCGCCGTCGGGATCGTGCACGGCATCCAGTCACGCGGCGTCGGGACCTCGGTCAAGCACTACGCCGCCAACAACCAGGAGACCGACCGGCTCCGCGTCGACGCCCGGGTCGACGAGCGGACCCTGCGCGAGATCTACCTGCCCGCCTTCGAACGGGTCGTGCGCGCTGAGCAGCCGTGGACGATCATGTGCTCCTACAACAAGGTCAACGGGCAGTCGGCCTCGGAGAACCCGTGGCTGCTCCAGACGGTGCTGCGCGACGAGTTCGGCTTCGAGGGCCTGGTCGTGTCGGACTGGGGCGCGGTCTACCACCGGGTGCCCGCACTGCTGGCGGGTACGGACCTGGAGATGCCGCCCGCGCTGGGCCGCAGCCCCGAGCAGGTGATCGCGGCCGTCGAGGCCGGCGAGGTGCCGCTGGCGGTGCTGGACCAGCGGGTCCGGACGGTGCTGGAGCTGGTGGCCAAGGGCATGCCCGTGCTCGAGCTGGACGAGTCGTACGACCCCGACGCCCACCACGCACTGGCCCGCGAGGCGGCCGCCGCGTCGGTGGTGCTGCTGAAGAACGACGGCCTGCTACCGCTGCCCGCGACAGGGTCGGTTGCGGTCGTCGGCGAGTTCGCCCGCACCCCGCGCTACCAGGGCGCCGGCTCCTCGCAGGTCACCCCGACCCGCCTGGACGCCCTGCTGGACGAGCTGCGGGCGGTCTACGGCGACGTACCCTTCGCGCCCGGCTACACCGTCGGTGAGCCCGGCGACGACGCTGAGGTCGAGACTGGGCTGGTCGCCGAGGCGGAACGGGTGGCCGGCGCCGCTGACACGGTCGTGGTGGTGATCGGGCTGCCGGGGGCGGACGAGTCCGAGGGCTTCGACCGGACGCACCTCGACCTGCCGGCTGACCAGCGATCCTTGCTGGCCGCGGTCGCGGCCGTGAACCCCAACGTCGCTGTCGTCCTGGTCAACGGCTCGTCGGTGGTGCTCGGGGAGGTCACGCCGCACGCGAGGGCCCTGGTGGAGGCCTGGCTCGGCGGCCAGGCCGCCGGCGGCGGGATCGTCGACGTGCTCAGCGGCGCGGTGAACCCCTCCGGCCGGCTCGCCGAGACCATCCCGCACCGGCTCGAGGACAACTCCTCATATCTGAACTTCCCGGGCGACTCCCAGGTCGTCCACTACGGCGAGGGGCTGTTCATCGGCTACCGCGGCTACGACCAGTCCGCGCAGGACGTCGCGTTCCCGTTCGGGTTCGGGCTGTCCTACACCACCTTTGCGATGGCGGACCTGACGGTCAGCAGCCGCGGGTCGGTCGCCGAGGGGACCCTGGCGGCCACGGTCACGGTGACCGTCACGAACACCGGCGACCGGGCCGGGGCCGAGGTCGTGCAGCTCTACGTCTCCGACGTCGAGTCCAGCGTCGCCCGCCCCGTCCGCGAGCTCAAAGGCTTCGCCAAGGTCACGCTGGAGGCTGGGGCCTCGCAGCGGGTGAGCATCGAGCTCGACCAGCGTGCGTTCGCCTTCTGGTCGATCCGGCACGGTCGCTGGGCCGTTGAGGAGGGTGACTTCCGGGTGGAGGTCGGGTCGAGCTCGCGGGACCTGCCGCTCACCGCGACCGTCTACGTCGCCGCGCCGCGGCTGGCCGAGCCCCTCAGCCGCGACTCGACACTGCAGGAGTGGATGAGCGATCCGGTCGGACGTGACCTGGTCGAGCGCCAGGTCAAGGACGGCCAGCCCGCGACCGTGCTCGAGGACGAGCTGCTCGAGGTGATCGGCACGATGCCGATGAGCACCCTGGCCAACTTCGCCGGGATGAGCCTCGACCACGACGCCCTCGACCAGATCGCCGCCGAGTGGCAGCGGCAGACCAAGGCGGGCTGAGCCGGTCCGCCCGGGCCGCGCTCACGTGAGGTGATCGGCCGGGACTCGTTAGGCTGGGGTGGCTGTCTCCGCGTCCAGGAGGCGACACCTCCGCCATCCCAGCCGGGGATCGGCGCGCCCGTCATGCAGCTTGGAGTAGTCAAACCGTGGCCCCGACCAGTACCGCCCAGAACCGTCTCGACAGCGTCATCAGCCTGTGCAAGCGACGGGGCTTCGTGTTTCCGTCCGGGGAGATCTACGGGGGCACGCGTTCCGCCTGGGACTACGGGCCGCTCGGGGTCGAGCTGAAGGAGAACATCAAGCGTCAGTGGTGGCGCTCGATGGTCACGAGCCGCGACGACGTCGTCGGCCTCGACTCCTCGGTCATCCTGCCGACGCCGGTCTGGGCGGCCTCGGGCCACCTCAAGGCGTTCGTCGACCCGCTGGTGGAGTGCCTGAGCTGTCACAAGCGCTTCCGCGCCGACCACCTGCAGGAGGAGTACGCCGAGCGCAAGGGGCTGCCCGACCCCGACGCGGTGGCGCTGACCGAGGTCCCCTGCCCGCACTGCGGCACCCGCGGCCAGTACACCGAGCCGCGGATGTTCAACGGCCTGCTCTCGACCTACCTCGGCGTGGTCGAGGACGAGTCGGGCCGGCACTACCTGCGGCCCGAGACCGCGCAGGGCATCTTCGTCAACTTCGCGAACGTCGTGCAGACCAGCCGCAAGAAGCCGCCGTTCGGCATCGGCCAGGTCGGCAAGTCGTTCCGCAACGAGATCACCCCCGGCAACTTCATCTTCCGTACCCGCGAGTTCGAGCAGATGGAGATGGAGTTCTTCGTGGTGCCGGGCACCGACGAGGAGTGGCACCAGCTCTGGATCGACGAGCGGACCCGCTGGTACACCGGGCTCGGCATTGCCGCAGACAACCTGCGGCACTTCGAGCACCCGCAGGAAAAGCTCTCGCACTACTCCAAGCGGACCGTGGACATCGAGTACCGGTTCGGTTTCGCCGGTAGCGAGTGGGGTGAGCTGGAAGGCGTCGCCAACCGGACCGACTTCGACCTCCGGACCCACAGCGAGCACTCGGGCACCGACCTGTCCTACTTCGACCAGGCGAGCGGCGAGCGCTACCTGCCGTACGTGATCGAGCCGGCCGCCGGTCTGACCCGGTCGCTGATGGCCTTCCTGATCGAGGCCTACACCGAGGACGAGGCCCCCAACACCAAGGGCGGGGTCGACAAGCGGACCGTGCTCAAGCTCGACCCGCGGCTCGCGCCGGTCAAGGTCGCCGTGTTGCCGCTGTCTCGTAACGAGGCGCTGTCGCCGAAGGCCCGCGGCCTGGCCACCGCCCTGCGCCAACACTGGAACGTCGACTTCGACGACGCCCAGGCGATCGGTCGCCGCTACCGTCGCCAGGACGAGATCGGCACCCCGTACTGCCTGACCGTCGACTTCGAGACCCTCGAGGACGACGCCGTCACCGTCCGCGAGCGCGACAGCATGTCGCAGGAACGCGTCTCGCTCAGCCAGGTGGAGGCCTACCTCGGGGCCCGGCTCCTCGGATGCTGACCGCATCACGCGTCCTGAGCTTGTCGAAGGCCTCGTCAGAGGTTGCGCTTCCTGGACCTCCGACGGGTCTGAGGATCGGCCGGATCGAGGTGCCGACACCGGTGGTGCTCGCCCCGATGGCTGGCGTGACCAACGCGGCGTACCGGCAGCTGTGCCGGGAGCAGGGCGCCGGACTGTACGTCTGCGAGATGATCACCAGCCGCGGCGTGGTCGCGCGGGACCGGAAAACCCTGCAGATGCTGCAGTTCGACCCGGGTGAGAGGGTCCGGTCGGTGCAGCTGTACGGGGTGCACCCGATGATCATGGCCCAGGCCACGGAGATCTTGATCACCGAGCACGGGGTCGGGCACGTGGACCTCAACTTCGGCTGCCCGGTGCCCAAGGTGACGCGCAAGGGCGGCGGCGCAGCCCTGCCGTACAAGCGGGACCGGCTGAAGATGATCTTGGACGCGACGGTCGCGGCCGCGAGCCCGTACGGCGTCCCGGTGACGATCAAGACCCGGATCGGGATCGATGATGATCATCAGACCTACCTCGATGCGGGCCGGATCGCTGAGCAGGCAGGGATTGCGGCGATCGCCCTGCACGGCCGCACGGCCCAGCAGGCCTATTCGGGCGTCGCCGACTGGACGGCCATCGCTGCCCTCAAGGCGCACGTCTCGATCCCGGTGCTCGGCAACGGCGACATCTGGGAGGCGTCCGACGCGTTGGCGATGGTGGCCGAGACCGGAGCTGACGGCGTCGTGGTCGGCCGCGGCTGCCTCGGCCGGCCGTGGCTGTTCCGCGACCTGGCCGACGCCTTCGCGGGCCGGGCGACCCGGACGCTCCCGGACCTCGGCGAGGTGGCGGCGATGATCCGTCGGCACGCCGAGCTGTTGGTCGGACTGAGCGACGAGCGGTACGGCTGCACTGAGCTCCGCAAGCACATGGCCTGGTACCTGAAGGGTTTCCCGGTGGGTAGCGAGATCCGCCGCGGCCTGGGCCTGATCAGCTCCCTCGCCGACCTGGACGCCCAGCTCGCCCGGCTCGACCCGAGCGCTCCCTACCCGGTGTCTGAGCTCGGCAGCCCGCGCGGCCGCCAGGGCGCCCCCAAGGACAAGGTGTCGCTGCCCGAGCACTGGCTCGAGGACACCTCCGGCGCCGACCTCGACCTGGCGGACGCCGAGCTGGGCGTCTCGGGTGGCTGAGGGCGCCGGGGGGCCGTCACCGCGAGCCCGAGCCTGGGCCGGCACCATGACCGGGTACGGCGACGGCGACCTGGTGCGCGCCCACGCGGGCTCGCGGGCCGAGGTCGGTCCGGGGCCGCTGGTGGGCCGCGAGCTGCGGGAGCAGCGCGAGCACGAGCTGCTGCGGCCGGGTGCGACCCTGGCCCGCGGCGCCGGGCACCGCGCGGTGCCCGAGGCCCCCGACGTGGAACGGACCTGCTTCGAGCGGGACCGGGACCGGATCGTGCACTCGACGGCCTTCCGCCGGCTGGCGGGCAAGACCCAGGTCGTCGTCTATCCCAGCGACCACCAGCGAACCCGGCTCACCCACGCCCTCGAGGTCGCCCAGGTCGCCACCTCCATCGCCCGGGGGGCCGGGGTGAACGTCAGCCTGACCGAGGCGATCGCGCTCGGCCACGACTGCGGCCACGGCCCCGGCGGGCACGCCAGCGAGGACGCGTTCGACACCTTCCTGCCCGAGGGCTACGACCACGGACCCTGGGGGGCCGACGTCGTGCTGACCGGGCTCAACCTGTGCGCCGAGACCCTCGACGGCATCCGCAACCACTCCTGGTCGCGGCCGGCGCCGCGGACGGTGGAGGGCGAGATCGTCAGCTGGGCCGACCGGATCGCCTACTGCGCCCACGACCTCGAGGACGCCGTGCACGCCGGCATCGTCGCCGCCGGTGACCTGCCCGCCGAGGTCGCCGAGGTCGCCGGACGCAACCGGCGCGAGCAGCTGGGCACCTTCGTCCGCGCGGTGGTCCGCGGGATCGCCGAACACGGCGAGGTCGGCATGCCCGCAGCGCAGGCGTCCGCGCTCGGCGTCCTGCGTGCCTTCAACTACGAGCGGATCTACGTCCGCCCGGAGTCCCTTGCCCAGTCGCAGGCCGTCGTCGAGGTGCTGCGGGCCCTGGTCGAGTTCTACGTCAGCCAGCCCGAGACGCTGCCGCTGACCGAAGGGCCGACCGCAGCCGACGACCCGGTCCGGGCGGCGGTCACCTACGTCGCCGGGATGACCGACCGCTACGCCTTCGACATGGCCGTGCACCACCTCGACTGGCCCGCGGACCGGCTGCCGCCCGGGATCGGTGGCGAGCACGGCCTCCGTGAGCCGAGGTCCAGCGCTCGGTAGGCTGAGGCGTTCTCGGTCCGCGAGGGCCGTCCAGCTCGAAGAACCCGGATCCACAACAAACTAGCTCGAAGAAGAGGCATCGTGGCCAACCCCGCCAACGTGTACGTCGTGCTGCGCGCGGAAGGGGTGTGCGCCGTCCTGGACGTCGCCGACGGCCGGTTGCCGGCCCTCGCCCACTGGGGGCCGGACCTCGGGGTGCAGAGCCTCGACGAGGTCGTCGCCCTGGTCCAGGGCGGCTACACCCACGCCGACAACAACCAGGTGGACGAGACCATCCGGGTGGCGCTGCTGCCCGAGCACTGGACCGGCTGGGTCGGGCGACCGGGACTGAGCGGCTCCCGCGGCGGCGCTGACTGGTCGCCCCGCTTCACCTCCACCGCGGTCCGGCTGGAAGGGAACGCGGTCGAGGGCGCCGCCGACGGCCCCACTCTGGTCGAGGCGAGTACGGCCGCGGTCGAGGTCGACGCGGAGGACACCGCCGCCGGTCTGGCGTTGACTCTCACCGTCGAGCTCACCGCGGGCGGACTGCTGCGCAGCCGGGCTCGGGTCACCAACACCGGCGCGGACGCGTACCAGCTCGACGACCTCGTACTGGCGTACCCGGTGCCGACCGTCGCGCGCGAGATCCTCGACTTCGCGGGGCGCTGGGGCAAGGAGCGGACGCCGCACCGCAGCCCGCTCACCGTCGGCCAGCACGTCCGCGAGGGCCGCAAGGGCCGGACCGGACCGGACGCCGCGACCGTGCTGCACCTGGGCACACCCGGCTTCGGCTTCGCCGAGGGCGAGATCTGGGCGGTGCACACCGCGTGGAGCGGCAACCACACCCACTACGCCGAGCGGGTCTTCACCGGCCACCAGCTGATCGGCGGCGGCGAGCTGCTGCTGCCCGGTGAGGTGCGCCTGGCCCCCGGGGAGTCCTACACCTCGCCGTGGCTGTACGGCTCGTACGGGCGCGGGCTGGACGAGGTCGCCCACCGCTTCCACCGTTACCTGCGCTCGCGGCCGCAGCACCCTGACCGCGACCGCCCGGTCACCCTGAACGTCTGGGAGGCGGTGTACTTCGACCACGACCTCGAACGGCTGCTGGACCTGGCCGAACGAGCCGCCGTGCTCGGTGTCGAGCGCTACGTCCTCGACGACGGCTGGTTCGGGGCCCGGCGCAACGACCTCGCCGGGCTGGGCGACTGGACCGTGTCGCCCGACGTGTGGCCCGAGGGCCTGCACCCGCTCATCGACCGGGTGCGCGAGCTCGGGATGGAGTTCGGGCTCTGGTTCGAGCCCGAGATGGTCAACCCCGACTCCGACGTGGCCCGCGCCCATCCGGAGTGGATCATGGCCACCGGCGACCGGTGGCCGGTCGAGTCCCGTCAGCAGCAGGTGATCAACCTCGGCATCCCCGAGTGCTACGTCTACATCCGCGACGCCATCCTGGCCATCCTCGACGAGTACGCCATCGGCTACATCAAGTGGGACCACAACCGCGACCTGATCGACGCCGGTACGGCGCCGAGCGGCCGGCCGGGCGTGCACGAGCAGACGCTGGCCTTCTACCGGCTGCTGGACGAGATCAAGGCGGCTCACCCCGGCCTCGAGATCGAGTCCTGCTCCTCCGGCGGCGCCCGGGTCGACCTTGAGGTGCTGCAGCGGACCGAACGGGTCTGGGTGTCGGACTGCATCGACCCGCTGGAACGGCAGGAGATGCACCGCTGGACGACCCAGCTGATCCCGCCGGAGATGATGGGCGCCCACATCGCGTCCGGCCGCTCCCACACCACCGGTCGGGTGCACGACCTTTCCTTCCGCGCGGCGACGGCCGTCTTCGGCCACCTGGGCATCGAGTGGGACCTGGCCCAGGCGAGTCCCGAGGAGCTGACGGAGCTGGGGGAGTGGATCGCCTTCTACCGGGGGAACCGACAGCTGCTGCTCGGCGCTGACGTGGTTCGGCTCGACTTCCCCGACGACGCCCTGATCGCGAACGGCGTGGTGGCGCCTGACCGATCGGCCGCCATCTTTGCCTTCGCCTCGGTGGCGCGGTCCGCGGTCGCCTCGCTCGGCCGGTTGCGGTTCCCGGGGCTGGACCCGACGCGGCGCTACCGGGTCGTCCCGCTGGACGTGGGGGCGACCCCGAGCGGACTCCACCCGCCCGCCTGGTGGGACGCCGACGGTCCGCGGTCGGGGGTCGTGCTGAACGGGGCCGTGCTCGCCTCGGCCGGGCTGACCGCCGCCAGCGTCGACCCCGACCATGCGGTGCTCTACCGGCTGGACGCGGTCGACTGAGCGGGGGCGCTATTTCCTGCGTGCGAACCTCTGGCGGGTCGGCCCCGGCCGCACGATAGTGAGCCTCGGTATTCATGTCCCCCGACACCGAGGAGTGATCGTGAGAAGAGTTCTGGCCCTCGCCATCGCCAGTGCGCTGCTGTTCTGCGGACTGGCCGGCTCGAGCGCGACAGCGACGCCCGGCAAAGGCACTACGCCGACGAACGACACGACCGGCACCCTCGCCGGCCCGACCACAGCCGCTCAGGACGGTGTCACGCTCAGGACCCAGGGCGCGACCAAGGTGCGTAGCTTCACCCTCACCTACGGCGCCGGCGCGTACTCCGGCTGGCACCAGCACCCGGGGATCGTCGTGGCGACGGTGGTCTCCGGCACCATCGTCCAGCAGGTCGGTTGCCGCGAGCGCCACACCTGGACGGCCGGGCAGTCGTTCACCGAGGTGGCCCCGCACTACGTCCGGAACTTCTACCGGACCGGCGACCCGGACGCCGTGCCCGCCGTATTGGCCATCACCCAGATCTACCCCGCCGACGCCGCCGCGGTACGCGAGGACCTACCGGCTCCGTCCTGCAGCTGAGGTCGATATCGAGTAGAGAACGGCCGCGACTATGCGGCCGTCCTCTACTCGATGTTGCCCAGCGGTCTCGGCGGACGGCCGTACGATGACCCGGTGAGCAGCACGCTGGCCGGCCCGGTGCGCGAGGTCGACCTGGCGTACGGCCGCGGCCGCCGCAGCGCCTGCATCCTGATCTGCGACATCACCCGGCCGGTCCCCAACGGGCGGTTGCTGCGACCGCTGATCACGGCCCTGCTGGCGGCGGAGACGAGTGTCTGAGGTCCGCATCCGGCCGATCAGCCGGGCCGGGCTGGTCTGGCGGGTGGCCCTCACCCTGGTCGTGGCGGGGCTGTTGCTGAACGGCTCGTTGCGGATGAGCGACGACGTCTGGCCGTTCGGACCGATGTCGCAGTACGCGTTCTCCCCGCCCGCCAACGACACCGTGGTGATCACCCGGGTCGAGGGGCTGCTGGCCGACGGTCGCCGGATCGACCTGCCGCTGCGGGACGGTTCGGTCGGGATCGGCCGCGCCGAGGTCGAGGCGCGGATCCCCGCCATCGAGGCCGACCCGTCGTTGCTCCAGTCCATCACCGACGGCTGGACGTCTCGGCACCGAGACGAGCCCGCCCTGCAGCGGGTCTGGCTCGTCCAGGACGAGACCCAGCTGGTGCAGGGGCGCCGAGGCGCGACCGAGCTGCACGAGCTGGCCACCTGGACGGTGCCCCGGTGAGCACCCTGCTGCCCTCACGTTCGCAGAGCCCGTCGACGGGCGCGCGCATCGTCGGCTGGTTCGCCCCGGTGATGCCCGAGGCGCGCCTCGCCGTGTTCCGGACGGCGGTCTACCTGTTCGTCGTGCTCGACATCAACGCCTTCGTCCGGGACCCGATCCCGCTCAGCCGCCACCCCGAGCTCTACGCCCCGCTGACGGTCGAACGGCTCTTCGCGCTGCCGCCACCGAGCGTGCCGCTCACCGTCACGCTGTACGTGGTGCTGGTGGTCGGGTCGCTGGTCGCCGCCGCCAACCGGCTGCCTCGGCTGGCGGGCTGGGTGGTCGCGGCCGCGTTCACGTGGTGGACGGCGATCGGGATGAGCTACGGCAAGGTCGACCACGACCACATGGCGCTGGTGATCGCGCTCTGGCTGCTGCCCACCGTCGGTCCGGTCCGGGACCGCTGGCGCAGCCGGGACGCGTCCGCCCAGGCCGGCTGGGTGCTCAAGGTCGTCCAGATCGCGGTGATGAGCACCTATTTCCTGTCGGCGCTGACCAAGATCCGCAGCGGCGGCTGGAGCCTGACCTCGTGGCCGGAGAGCTTCATCCTCACCTGGGCGATCGTCCGCCGGCCGCATGGGCTCGGCCAGTTCCTGCTGCCCTTCCCAGGCCTCTTGCACGTCATGCAGTGGTTCGCCTTCGCCGCCGAGCTGACGTCGTGGGTGGTGCTGTGGCTCCGCGGCCGAGCCCTGCTCGCGGCCGCCCTGTTCTGGATGGGCTTCCACGTCTTCACCCTCGCGATCCTGTACATCCACTTCGCGCCGACCCTGGTCTGCTGGCTGGCCTTCGCGCCGCTGGAGCGGCTAGTGCCGTGGGGTAGCGGGGTGCGAGCCCGGCGGCGTCAGCGCGCAGGCGGGCGTCCCGCCGGGCATCTGGTCGCGGTGCCGGGCGACGAACCGGTAGACCAGCGCGGCTAGCGACCGGACGCCCGGGGCGGTCATCGCCTGACCGACCAGGCCGTACGGCCCGCCGCGGAAGCGCAGCCACGCCGCGAACGCCGCTGCTCCACCGCTGACGGCGCCGTCCGGCGTCACCCACAGCACCTCGGTCTGCGCCCGTTCCGCGGTCGCACCGAGGGCGGCCAGGTCGGTGAACTGCCAGGGCACCAGGTGGGCGTCCGGACCGCCTGGCCGGTGCAGCCGGCCAGCGACCCACTGGGCGCTCGTCGTACAGAACGCGCAGTCCCCGTCGAAGACCAGCCAGGGCACGGTCCGGGGGTTCGTGGTCGTCGGAGGCAGGTTGTCCACAACCCCAGCGTAGGCGGCGGGCCCGGTCGGCGGAGCGGCGTAAACTCAGCGGCGTGGCGGGCCGGATCAACGACGACGACGTCGTCGCCGTCCGTGAGCGGGCCAAGATCGAACAGGTCGTCGGCGCGTACGTGGCGCTGCGGAACGCCGGCGGCGGGTCGCTCAAAGGCCTGTGCCCGTTCCACGACGAGAAGACGCCGAGCTTCCAGGTCACCCCGTCCCGCGGCTTCTACTACTGCTTCGGGTGCGGCGAGGGCGGCGACGTCATCAGCTTCGTGCAGCGGGTCGACAACCTGAGCTTTGCCGAGACGGTCGAGCGGCTGGCCGACCAGGTCGGCATCCAGCTCCGCTACACCGACGACTCCGGCCCCCGGCCCGAGCCGGGGATGCGGCTACGGCTGATGGAGGCCCACCTCGCCGCCGCCGAGTTCTACGCCGAGCAGCTGGCCAGCCCTGACGCCCTGGTGGGCCGGCAGTTCCTGGCCGAACGCGGCTTCGACCGTGCGGCCGCGGAGCTGTTCGGCGTCGGTTTCGCGCCGCGGGGCGGCCGGGTGCTGTCGGCCCACCTGCGCGGCCGCGGCTTCACCGACCGCGAGCTGGTGGCGGGCGGGCTCGTCCGCGAGTCGGGCTACGACTTCTTCCAGAGCCGGCTGCTGTGGCCGATCCGCGACTCCGGCCGTCAGGTGATCGGCTTCGGCGCCCGGCGGCTGTTCGACGACGACCGGATGCCGGCCAAGTACCTGAACACCCCGGAGACCCCGCTCTACAAGAAGTCTCACGTCCTCTACGGGCTCGACCTGGCCCGGCAGCCGATTGGTCGCAAGAGCCAGGCCGTGGTCGTCGAGGGCTACACCGACGTGATGGCGGCGCACCTCGCCGGCGTGGACACCGCGGTCGCCTCCTGCGGCACGGCGTTCGGCGACGACCACGCCAAGCTGCTCCGGCGGCTGATGGGCGACCACGACGCCTTCCGCGGCGAGGTGATCTTCACCTTCGACGGGGACGCGGCCGGCCAGGCGGCCGCGCTCAAGGTGTTCTCCGGTGACCAGAACTTCGTCGCCCAGACCTACGTGGCCATCGAGCCGACCGGCCTCGACCCCTGCGACCTGCGGTTGCAGCACGGCGACGCCGCCGTCCGCGAGCTGGTCGGCCGGCGGGTGCCGCTGTACCGGTTCGTGATGACCAACGTCTTGTCCAAGCACGACCTCGACCGGGCTGACGGCCGGTTGTCGGCGCTGCGGGAGGCTGCCCCGCTGGTGGCGAGCATCCGCGACAAGGTGATGGTCGAGCGGTACGTGCGCGAGCTGGCCAAGCTGCTCGGCAACGAGGACTTCGAGGAGATCCGGACCGAGGTGCTGCGGGCCGCCAGCCGTTCCAGCCGGAGGGCCGCCGAGCCGGTCCCGGAGCCGACCGAGCAGCGTCCCGCCCGTGCGGTGCTACCGGACCCGCACGACCGGCTGCTGGCCACGGAACGGGAGACGGCCAAGCTGTTGATCCAGGCCCCGGACCTGTTCCGGCCGGGCTGGGACGGCATCAGCAGCAGCGACTTCACCCACCCTGCGTACGCGGCGGTCTTCACCGCGGTCGAGAAGGCCGCCACCGAGGACGGCGGGACCGAGGACTGGGTGCACCGGATCACCGCCGCCGCCGAGCACGAGCAGCTCACGTCGTTGATCGTGTCGCTGGCCGTGGAGCCGTTGCCCGTGCAGGGGGCGGTGACCTCCCGCTTCGTGGTCGCGCACTCCGCCGGCCTGCAGCTGCTGACGGTGATGCGGGCCATCGCCGAGCTCAAGTCCAAGCTGCAGCGCACCAACCCGGTCGAGGCCCAGCAGAAGTACAACCAGATGTTCTCCGAGCTGGTCGTGCTCGAGGCCCGCCGGAAAAAGCTGCAGTCCCGCAGCCTCGGCGCCCTGGACTGACCCGCAGGGTAGGCGGACTCAGGGCGCGTTGCCCGGGTAACGCGTCCCGAGCTTGTCGAGGGCCCCGAAGGGGTTGCGCCAGCTCGTCCGAACAGTCAGCGCAACCTCTTCGAGGCCAACGACCAAGCTCAGGGCGCGGGTGGCTGAGACCGCGCGCATCTTCGGGATCCACTACGTGCCGCAGACGCTCCTTTGCTGACACGAAGATGGACAGTTGCGCCGGAAAGGTGGACTCGGTCCGCCTCTACGGGTGAACGAAAAATCTCGTGACCGACGCGGGTGTGTGTGCCGTGACCGCTGACCGATGCTCCGCAGATCGCCATTTCCAGGCTCACAGGCCTGAAAACGTCGGAGCGGGAGCATCCGTCAGCGGCTTCCTCGGCACTGTCGGCAAGGAACGGCCAACCGGTGAGCCCTTCGGACTCACCGTGCCGACCGGCGGCGCCCGCGCATCTTCGGCTCCCATGGCGCCACCCTCGCCCTCTTGCTCAGGGCGCGTTGCCCGGTTAACGCGTCCCGAGCTTGTCGAGGGCCCGAAGGGGTTGCGCTTCGTCCTACCGACGAGAGTGCGCTGTCCACAGCCTTCCGCGTGCTTGACGGTCATCCACAGCCGAGGCGGATCGGCCCTACGAGGGGCGATCGCGTCAGAGGCTGGAGACATGCCCGCGTACGCCCCCGCCCTGACCGCCGAACCGCTGCTCACCCCCGAGGAGGTGGTGCAGCTGGCCGGTCAAATCGAGGTGGGCGTCCTGGCCCGAGAAGCCCGGCGGCAAGGCTGTCCCACGGCGACGGCCGAGGAGCTGCGGGCCCTGGAGGAGCGGGGCGAACGCGCGTGGCAGCGGTTCGTCCGGGCCAACCTGCGGCTCGTGGCCATGGTCGCCCGCCAGTACGCGAACCGGACCCGGCTCAGCGAGGCCGACCTGTTCCAGGAGGGGTGCCTGGGCCTGATGATCGCGATCATGAGGTTCGACCACCGCCGCGGGCTGGCGTTCGCCACGTACGCGCTGGTGTGGATCCGCGCGTACGTGGGGTCGGCGAGCGCCCGTCGGCTGGGCGCCCTCAACCTGCCGGCCAGCCGGGCGGAGCAGCTGCGGGCGGCCCGCGGCGTCGAGGTCGAGCTCGGTCAGCGCCTCGGCCGGAACCCGACGGTAGCGGAGGTGGCCGCGGCGCTCGGCCGACCGGAACGGTGGACCGCGGCGCTGCTGGCCCACCGCGCACCGGAGCCGCTCGACGGCCTCGACGTCGAACGGTCGTGGGCGGCGCCGACGGCCGAGCCGGTCTCGGACTCCGAGGACGTCCGGGTGCTGCTGAGCCGGCTGGAATGGCCGGAACGCCAGGTCCTTGAGCTGCGGCTCGGCTTCACCAAGGCCGGCGTCTGCAGCCTGGCCGACACGTCGCGCCGGCTGTCGGTGTCGGTGGCCCGGGTACGGCGGCTGGAGGAGTGCGGGCTCGAGCGGCTCCGCGTCCTGTGCCGGCAAGAGACACTGGAGGTGTGCCTGGACCTGCGCTGACCTCCCGTTTCTCGCGCGCGCGCGGGCTGCCCCGGCCGGCCTACGACTCCTGGGTCGACTCGCTGAGCGCCGAACCGGGACGGTCGGCGCGCGTCCTGGCCTGGGCGCCGGTCCGGCCCCGAGACGGCGAAGACCAGTTCTGCATCGGCAGCCCCAGCGTGCTGTCGGCCGGCGGCGCGTCGGGCTGGGGTCACGTCGGCTGGCACGTGATCGAGCACGGCGGCTGGAACGCCGAGCTGCGCCAGCTGAGCTGGGCGCTGCTCGACGGTCACCGCGGTGCGGTCCAGGCCGACGACCCCGGCCGGTTGCCGGAGCTGTTCCGCGAGCGGGTCGAAGCGACCATCGTGGTCAAGCGGTACGTCTCGCTCGCCGGCGACCGCGGAGTCCTGGTCAGCGCCCGCCGTGACCTGGGTGCCGCCGGCACCATCTCCTGGCACACCCGGCTGACTCGCGGACTCAGCCTGGCCACCCCGGGCATCGCCGATGCGGTCGACCTGGCGCTGGCCGAGACCCGGGCCGAGTACGACCTCCGCTGACGCCTGGTCCCGGTAGGGCACCAGCCGATCGGCTGGTAATGTTTTCATCCGCGCCTCGGCGCGATCCCCTGTAGCTCAATTGGCAGAGCAGCCGGCTGTTAACCGGCAGGTTACTGGTTCGAGTCCAGTCGGGGGAGCAACCTCCGGCCAGCCTGACTGGCCGCAACACCGCGCCCGCTCAGCGCCTCGGCGCCGCGAACCCCCGGACGTGCAGCGAGACGGCGCGGATCGAGCCCACGTCGGCCGGGGCGGCGTCGCTCACCGAGAAGCGCCAGGTCCCGTCGGCGGACCGGCCGTCGAAGGCCGACAGTGGTTCGGTCGGCCGCCAGCTGCCCGTGAACGGCGCCTCCTCGGCCAGCACGGCCTGGATCGGCCGCGACGCGGCGTCGCTGAACACCGTCTGGCAGAAGTTGCGTCCCTGAGCGCCGACCCGGTTGAACACGCGGACGGCGGTACCGTCGGGAGCGGTCAGGGTGCCAGCCAGGTCGGCGTCGTAGGTGTGGTCGATACCGACCGTGGGGCTGCCCGGGTCGGTGCTGCAGGCGGACCCGTCGATCGAGAAGGTGAGGTCGCTGACCGGTCCCACGCCGCGTACCTCGATCGGCACGCTCGTGCCCGCGGGGTCGATGTCGGGGATGTCGGCCGGCGGTCCCGCGTACGTGCTGGTGACCATGGTCCTCGACGGTTCGCCGACGAGCAGCACCGAGTGCGCGACCTGCGGGCTGAACCCGCCCCGGAACGCCACCCGAGCGGTCAGCGCGACGTGTGACCCGGCCGGCAGCGAGGCCGGCGCCCGTACGGTGAAGGTCCGCGACGCGGAGCGGCCCACGCCGACGTTGTCCAAGCGTCGGACCGACGGCCCAACCCGCACCCCGGCCGTGGGGCTGGTGAGCCTGACCCGGACGTAGGTGGCAGTGACGTCGCCGGTGTTGCTCACCGGAACCGACACCCGGGCCCACTCGCCTGACTCGAGGTAGGCGTCGCCGTCGGTCGAGGTGACCACGACGGGGGCGGCCGCCTCGGCGTACGGCTGTCCGGTCGCCCGGACGGTCCGCAGCAGGGTCGGGGCGTCCACGACGCCGACGCCGGTGTCGCGGTCGGGGCCGCGGCGTTCCAGGTCGAGGGTGCTGCGGGCCAGCGCGCGGCGGATGGCGGCCGGTCTCAGCCCGGGATGGCCGGAGAGCGCGAGGGCCGCCAGCGCGGCCGCGTGCGGCGCCGCCGCCGACGTGCCGAAGAACGGTGCGAAGCCCGGGACGGAGGTCTGCACCCCGTCCGCGGCCGTGAGCCGTGGGGTCCGGCGCAGCACTCCGCCGGTGGAGCTGAGGTTGCCCGGCGTCAGCGGCCGGCCGGTCGGGGAGAAGAAGATCCGTCGGGGCCCGTCGGAGGTGAAGCGCTCGGAGAGCTGGGCGCGGGTGTACCGGCCGGGGTAGGGCCCGGCCGGCGACGCGGGGTCGCCAGGCTCGAGCTCGACGGGCAGCGGGGCCGCTGCCGGGACGGCCGCCACGCCCAGCGCGGCCGGCACCGTCGCGTGACCGCGCGTCGCGCCTGCGGTGGCGTACGCCTTCACGGTGCCGTCGCCGACGAAGCGGCCGCGGAGCGCCGAGAGCTGGAAGTAGCGGTCCGCGCCGGCGTACTTCACCACCACCAGCCGGGTCCCGCCCTCAACCAGGGGGTTCAAGAGAATCTCGGTCGGGTCGTCGTCGCCGTCCTGGCGGGCGTTGGAAAAGTCGACGACGTCGCCGGCCGGGTCGACCGCGTAGACGTCGTAGTCGTCGCGGGCGCGGCCGAGCGGGTCGGCCCACCAGAGCACCACCGGCACACCGGTCGACGCGGGTGACAGCGGGTCGACCAGCTGGACGCCGCGGCCCGGGTCGAAGTCGTGGGCGATACCGGCTTCGGCGCCCAGCGGCTGTCCAGACGACCGGAAGTCGCCCTCGTAGGTGCCGGACGTCTGGTCGTCGAGGTTCCCGTCGTTCCCGGCCGAGCTCAGGTAGAGGGCGCCGTCGTGGGTGACGTCGAGCACGGCTCGGGCGATCGGGCCGTCCTGGAAAGGCGACTCGGCAAAGTACAGGAAGTCGTCGACGATGACGTCGGCCCCGGCGGCCCGCAGTGCCCGGATGTTCGCGGCGAAGCGGTCAGCTCCGTCGGTGGCGGTGGCGAAGAGCAACCTCGCCTTGGGTGCGACGTCGTGCACGATCTCGAGCATCGCGGTGCCCTCGTCACCGGCGCCGGCGGTGCCGGGGAGAGCCCGGGTGCCGGCCGGCAGGTCGCCGGTCGCGATCGAGGTGGAGAGGGAGTCGACACCGTCGGACAGCACCCCGACGGTGACCCCGACGCCCGAGACGTGCCGCCGCGCGCGGGCGACGTCGGCGCCGTGCGTCCGGTCGCCCTCGGACACCACCGATCCTTGCGGGGTGGCGGCAGTGCTCGACCGGCGGCTCGTCGCGTTCGGGACCGCCACCGCTCCGGCCAGCCGCTGCTGCAGGACGGCGTCGCGCTGGCGCTTGTCGAGCGGAACAGGGTCGCCCACCCGACGTGACTGGGCGCCCGCGGCCACGGAGGAGATCCGGCGCACCTGCGACGACTGGCTCAGCGTGGTCGCAGCCACCAGCGGCAGATCGGCGCGGATCACCCCGTCCGCCACCGAGCTGTGGCGGATGACGCCGCCGAGGGACGTGACCCTGCCGACCAGGTCCGCCGTCACCGTCCCCCGGATGTCGACCGTGGTACGACCGGCGCGGTCCAGCGTCAACGGCGGAGCGACGGCCACGCCGCCGGGCAGCGTACGACCAGCCCTCAGCTGGACTGCGGTCAGCAGTGCGCTGTCGAGCTTGTTCTCGGCGGGGGTGCGGGCGGCCTTGGCGGCGGCGAGCGCCTCGATCTGGGCCCGGGCACGGACGGGGAGCCCACCGCCGGTCTCGGCGTGCGCGACGCCCGGTGACAGCGCCGCCGGGACGAGGCCGAGGGTGAGGGTGGCGGCCGAGACCACGGCGAGCAGCCGGGTTCGTCGCGCGCGCACGGGGGAGCGCAGGCTCATTGGGGGGACGTGCCTTTCCTCCGAACGTCGCGAGGCCTGCCTGGCCCCGCGACGGGTGTTGACCAGGACAGTAGCGCCTCTGGAGCTTCCACGAGCGCCGACCGCGCGGGCGGTCGGCGGCGACCCGGGTCTCGCCCCGGCGCTACCCCTCAGGGGGTCTGGGGGCGGGCCCGGGCGAGGTCGTCGAGGAACGCGCTCGCCCAGTGGTCGATGTCGTGCTCGGCCACCTGGCGTCGCATCACCCGCATCCGCCGCGCCTTGTTGCGGGCCGAGTCCTGCATCGCCTCGACGAGCTTGTCCTTCATCCCGTTGATGTCGTACGGGTTGACCAGGTACGCCTGCCGCAGCTCCCGCGCCGCGCCCGCGAACTCGCTCAGCACGAGCGCTCCGTCGTCGGCCTGGCGGCAGGCGACGTACTCCTTGGCCACCAGGTTCATCCCGTCCCGGAGCGGCGTCACGACCATCACGTCCGCCGCGCGGTAGAGCGCCGCCATCTCCTGCCGCGGATAGGAGGAGTGCAGATAGGTGATCGGCGGCCGGCCGATCCGGCCGATGTCGCCGTTGATCCGGCCGACCAGCCGGTCCAGGTCGTCGCGCAGCTGACGGTACTCCTCGACGCGTTCCCGCGACGGCGTCGCGACCTGCACGAAGGCCACCTCGTCCAGCGCGACCGCGCCGTCGTCGATCAGCTCGCCAAAGGCGCGCAACCGGGCCAGCAGCCCCTTGGTGTAGTCCAGCCGGTCGACGCCGAGGAAGAGCACCTTCGGGTTGCCGAGGTCGCGCCGGACCTCTGTCGCCCGTTCCGCGGTCGCGGGGGCCGCCGCCAGCTCGGCCAGGCCTGCGGTGTCGATCGAGATCGGATACGAGCGGGCCACGACGGTGCGCCCGTCGGCGGTCCGGATCTCGTCGCGGTAGGTCTCCTGGCGCAGCCGGGCACGGACCAGCCGCAGGAAGTTCTGGGCGCCGCCGGAGACCTGGAAGCCGACCAGGTCGGCGCCGAGCAGGCCCTCGAGGATCTTGTCGCGCCACGGCAGCTGCTGGAAGAGCTCGGTGGGCGGGAACGGGATGTGCAGGAAGAAGCCGATCCGCAGGTCCGGCCGCTGAGAGCGCAGCATCGCCGGCACCAGCTGCAGCTGGTAGTCCTGCACCCACACCACGGCGCCCTGCTCCGCCACCGCGGCGGTGGCGTCGGCGAAGCGCTGGTTGACCACCACGTACGCGTCCCACCACTCGCGGTGGAACTCCGGGGTGGCGATCACGTCGTGGTAGAGCGGCCACAGGGTGGCGTTGGAGAAGCCTTCGTAGTACTCCTCGACCTCGCTCGCCGACAGCGGCACCGGGACGAGCTGCAGGCCGTCGTTCTCGAACGGGGCGAGCTGCTCGTCCGGCGCGCCGTGCCAGCCCACCCAGGCCCCGTCGTGCCGGCGCATCACCGGCTCGAACGCGGTCACCAGGCCGCCGGGGGACGTACGCCAGTCGACGCTGCCGTCGGGGTGCTCCACCCGGTCGACGGGCAGCCGGTTGGCCACCACGACGAACGAGGCGGTCGAGCGGGGGACGGTCGGATCTGGCGAGCTCATGAGCCTCGTGTTTCTGGGTGGCGGTCCTCGAAACCCTAACCGCTGCCGCCGACAGAGGACCGATCCGGCCTGGGCTGCCCGGACCTGTCCCGGTCTGACAGGCTCAGCCCATGACCGTCGACCTTCCCCAGACCGAGTCAGGGGCGGCCGGGCTGCGCGCGGTCCTCGCCGACCCGCGCGGCACCCTGCTCGCTCTCGACTTCGACGGCACGCTCGCGCCGATCATCGACGATCCCGAGCAGGCCGTCGCGCACCCGGCCGCGATCGCCGCGCTGGCCCGGGTCGGTGAGCTGATCGGGACCGTCGCGGTGATCACCGGCCGACCGGCACGGACGGCCGTCCGGTTGGGCGGGTTCGCCGGTCACGCCGGGCTCGGCTCACTGGTGGTGCTCGGCCAGTACGGCGTCGAGCGCTGGAACGCCGCTGACGACTCCTACGACATCCCGCCCGAGCCGGCGGCGGTCACCGCCGCCGGTGCGGAGCTGCCGGAGCTGTTGGCTGCGCTCGACCTGTCCGGCGCACACGTGGAGCACAAGGGCCGCGCACTGGGTATCCACACCCGCCAGCTGCCCGACCCGGCGGGCGCCTTCGCCCGGCTGCTCGGTCCGCTGCGCACCCTCGCCGACCGGCACGACCTGCAGCTGGAGCCCGGCCGCTACGTGATCGAGATCCGGGCCGCCGGTACCGACAAGGGGGTTGCGTTACGGTCGCTGGTGGCCGAGACCGGGGCGCGGGTGGTGGTCTTCGGCGGCGACGACCTGGGCGACCTGCCCGCGTTCGAGGCGGTCACCGGGCTGCGCGCCGAGGGCACCCCGGGGCTGCTGGTCTGCTCGGCCTCGGCCGAAGAAGACGCGCTGCGGGAGCGCGCCGACCTGGTGGTGGACGGACCCGCGGGAGTCGCGCAGTGGCTGGCCGCCCTGGCCGACCAGCTCAGCTGACGGGGCCGGACTGAAGCACGCGCCTCTCGACGAGCTCGGGACGCGTAGCTCAAGACTGCGCGCTGCTGAGGGAGTACGCATAGCCCAAGACCGCGCGCTGCTGGGGAGTACGCGCCCTGAGCTTGTCGAAGGCCCCGAAGGGGTTGCGCTGCCTCCTCTTGCTGGACGAAGGGCAACCTCTTCGAGGCCCTCGACAAGCTCGGGACGCGTAGCTCAAGACCGCGCGCTGCTGACGTAGCCCAAGACCCCCTGCTGGGGAGTACGCGCCCTTCGACAAGCTCGGGAACGGACCGCTAGGCGTGGTCGGCGACGGTCCGGTCCTCGGAGGTGCTCTGGTCGCTCTGCACCGACTCCTGCTGGGTCGCCTCCGGCTCGAGGGTCCGTCGCTCGGACTCGGCGAGGATCACCTCGGCCTGGGCGGTCGGGTCGTCACTGCCGGCCGCTAGTTCCTCAGGCAACAGGTGCGCGCGTTCGGCCACCTGGTCGGAGTTGTCGATGTCAGTCACGCGTCCCACGGTAGTGCGCCGCCGTAGTCGGTATGCTCCGCGCGTGCTCCTCACCCTCTGGACCCGGCCGTGAGCGCCGACCCCGTCCCCGCGGACAGCGAGGTGCTGCAGGACCGGGCCGACCGCCCCGTGCTGCGGATCGGCGACGTCGTCCGGCACCCCCGCCAACCGTGGTCGGTCTCGGTGCACGCGCTGCTCGGCTATCTCGCCGAGGCGGGCTTTCCCGAGTCTCCGGTCCCGGTCGCGCTCGAGGAGGACGGGACCGACCGGGAGTGGGACGACGTCGGCTACATCGAGGGTGTCGGCGGCGACGCGGCGTGCCAGCTGGTGGCGAGCGACGAGGCGGTGGCCGCGGTCGCGCAGCTGCTGCGGCGCTACCACGACGTGGTGGCGGCGTGGCGGCCCGAGGTCGAGCCGGTCTGGTTCGACGGCCAGCGCGGTACCGGCGACGGCGCTGACCACCTGGTCTGCCACGGCGACGTGGGCCCGTGGAACCTGGTCTGGCGCGACGGCAGTCTGGTCGGACTGATCGACTGGGAGTACGCGACCATCGGCACCCGGCGTACCGACATCGCCTACGCGCTGCACTACCTGGTGCCGTTTCGCGACCGCAGCTACTGGCAGTGGGTGCTGGGGATGCCGGTGAAACCCCGTCGCCGGCACCGGATGGCGGTGTTCGCCGAGGCGTACGGCATCGACGTCGACGAGCAGCTCGTCGACGAGGTCCTCGCCTCCCAGCAGGCCGGCGTCGACCTGATGCGGACGCTCGCCGAGCAGGGTCGACCGCGCCAGCAACAGCTGATCGCCAACGGCGAGCTGGACCGTGAGCACCGCGCCGTGCTGTGGGGCCAGGGTCACCGGCACAAGTTCTACGCCAAGCGGCCGCGGTCGCGACGGATGGCCGACCGCGACGACGAGCGCCCGGGCGGGCTGCGCTGACCGCAGCCCGTCAGCGGATGCCGGTGGTGGCCAGGCCCTGGACGAAGAAGCGTTGGAACGCCAGGAACAGCACCACCAGGGGGACGACGGCGATCAGGGTCATCGCCATCAGGGCGCCGTAGTCAGCCTGGTACTGGCCCTGCAGGAACTGCAGCCCGATCGGCAGCGTGTAGAGCGTCGGGTCTTTCAAGGCGATCAGCGGCCAGAGGAAGTCGTTCCACTGGTACATCACGGTCAACAGCGTCAGCACGGCGAGCAGCGGCTTGCACAGGGGCAGCACGATGCTCCAGAAGATCCGCAGGCTGCCGGCTCCGTCGATCTTGCCGGCCTCGATGATCTCGTTGGGGATGGCGAGCATGAACTGGCGGGCCAGGAAGATCCCGAACGTCGCCGCCGCCCCGGGCAGGATCACCGCCCAGAAGGTGCCGACCAGTCCGAGCCCGTTCACGATCCTGAACTGCGGCACCAAGATCGCCTGGGTGGGGATCATCATCGTGGCGAGCAGCAGCAGGAACAGCACGTTCTTGGCCGGGAAGACCAGCTTGGCGAAGGCGTAGCCGGCCAGCACGCTGACCACCACGGTGAGGATCGTCGTGATCGCGGTGATCACGACCGAGTTGCCGAACCAGGTGCCGACCGGCCAGGCGTCGAACACCCGGGTGAAGTTGTCGAGCGAAAACCGGGTCGGGATGACGCTGACGTTGGCGTCGAAGGTCTGCTGGCCCGAGAAGGCGGTGGTCAGCATCACCCAGAGCGGGAACGCCATCACGATCGCGGTGACGGCGGCCAGGACGATCCGGACGACGAGGCCGAGGGAGGACCGGCGACGGTGTCCGCCGGGGGTGCGGCGAGACCGGGTCTCGACCCGGGTCGGCACCAGCGGGCGGGGTGCGGTGATGGCCATCAGGCTGCCTCGTCCCGGTTGCGGTTGGTGCGCCACTGCACCACGGTGAAGATCAACGTGAGGAAGAAGATCACCACGCCGATCGCGGCACCGTAACCCTGGTCGCGGGTGGCGCCGAAGGCCGTCTTGTACGCGTACGTGCCCAGCACCTCGGTCGCGTTGCCCGGGCCGCCGTTGGTCAGCACGAAGACGGTGTCGAAGACCTGGAACGAGTAGATGACGTTCATCACGAGCAGGAAGAACGTCGACGGGCCGAGCAGCGGGAAGGTGATGAACCGGAACCGCTGCCAACCGTTGGCGCCCTCGACCTGCGCGGCCTCGTACAGCTCGACGGGCACGGCCTGCAGCCCGGCCAGGTAGATGATCATGGTGAACCCGACCCGGATCCACAACGTGATCAGCACCAGGGACAGGAAAGCCGCGGCACCGCCGGACTGCCAGTTGACGTTCGGCAACCCGAGCGAGGTGGCCAAGCCGTTGAAGACCCCGACCGTCTCGTTGAACAAGAAGGTGCCGATCAGGCCGACGGCGACGCCGGAGATGACCAGCGGTAGGTAGATCAGGGTCCGGACCACCTGGCGGCCCGGCAGCACCGAGTTCATCAGCACGGCCAGGGCCAAGCCGACCGCCATGCTCAGCGGGACGGTCAGCACGATGAAGAGGGCAGTGTTGATCAAGGACCGGTAGAAGGTCGGGTCCGTGAACATCGTGGCGTAGTTGGCGATCCCGACCCAGGTGATCTTGCCGCTGAGCGGGGCGATCTTGGCCGTCGAGTACACGAACGCGGCCGCCATCGGGATGATCAAGAACCCGACGGCCAGCACCAGCGCGGGGGAGAGGAAGCCGATCGCGGACCGGTCCCAGCGGCGACGTCGGCGCCGCGCCGGGCCGGAACCCGGCGGGCGCGTCCCGCTCGCCGACGTCGTCGGCAGCGCGGAGACCGCGGTCACGCCCCGGCCTTCTGCACCGCCGTCGCGAGCGCGGTCAGGGTGTCCTCCGCTGACGCCCCACCCAGGAAGGCCTTCTCGAGCTCGCTCTGCAGCGCCGCGTTGATCTTGGCGAACTGCGGCACGGTGACCTGCTTGACCTGCTCCGGGGTGATCGTGGTCGCCTGCTCCACGAAGGTCCTCATCAGGTCCGGCCGCGTCTGGAACTTCAGGTCGGCGGTGGTGAGGGACTTCAGCGTCGGCAGCTCACCGGTCGCCTCGCAGTAGGTCTGCTGCTGCTCCTCACTGACCAGGAACTCCAGGAACTTGGCCGCCGCCTCGGTGTTCTTGCCGTCCTTGGCGGCCACGATCGCGTTGCCGCCGAGGTCGGAAGCCGCCGTCACGTCCTTGGGCATCGGCATCGAGCCGTACTCGAACTTCTTCTTCACCGAGTCGTCGATGAAGGGCACCAGGAAGTCACCGGCGAAGGCCATCGCCACCGTCCCGCCCGCGAACGCGGCGTCGGGGTAGGTCGCGGACTTGACCGAGGTGTTGCGGGCCACCCAGTTGTTGGTGAAAAAGCTCTGGGTGAACTCCAGCGCCTTGCGACCCGCGTCGGAGTTGATGGCGGCGGTCTTGAGGTCCTCGGCGAGCACGTTGCCGCCGGCCTGGAAGAGCCAGCTCAGCCAGCGGTACGCGCCGGCGCTCTGCCAGTCGTAGATGAAGGGCAGCTGCTTGCCCTTGACCACGCCGGCGAGCTTGCGGGACGCGTCAGCGAACTGCTCCCAGGTCCAGGCCTCCTCGAGGCTGGTCGGCGCGGTCAGGCCAGCCGCCTCGAACGCGTCGAGCCGGTAGAGGATCGCGGTGGTGTCGATCTGGTGCGGGACGCCGTAGGGCTTTCCGTCGTAGACGATGCCCTCCCACAGGCCGGGCACGAAGGCGTCGATCTTCGCAGCATCGAAGGTGCTGGAGACGTCCAGCAGGACGTCCTGGCTGGTGTACTGGCCGATGTCGATGTAGGAGACCCGGAACAGGTCCGGCGGGTTGCCCGCCTGGAACCGGGAGTCGAGGTTGGTCTGGATGCTGGCGTACGGGACGGTGTCGGTCTTGATCGTGACGCCCGGGTTGGCCTTCTGGAACGCGGCGATCACGGCGTCGAACGCTTTCTTCTCCGCGTCACCGGACCAGTTGACGAAGGTCAGCTGACCCTGGAGGGCCGCGCCCGAGCCTGAGCTGGAGGGGGTGTCGGACGCGGACTTCTTCCCGGTCAGGCCGGCACAGGCGGTGAGTCCCGCCGAGGCCCCGAGCCCCAGTCCGCCCAGCAGTACCTGTCGTCGGTTGATGGTCATCTGGTTCCCCTTCGTCCGTGCCCCGCGGTGTGCCGCGAGGCCGCATGGCGGCAAGTCGGACTCCAGGGCCCACCCGTGCCGCATCGGATGAGTTCCCGCCGCGAGGGGCGGGCAGATGCACCTGCCGGGGGGACCTGCCGTCGCCGGCCTGAGTCGCCACCTTGGCACGCGTGACGGCCGACCGCCATCCCTCGGCGGCCGTGTCGCCCGCGTATAGTCGCTGCTCGCACGGCGCTCGGGGTATCGGTGCCGCTCACGAGGAGGAACGCCCATGTTCGACGTCGACGACATCCGTGACTGGCGTGGACAGGCCGTGGTCGACCGCAACGGCTCCAAGATCGGGTCGCTCGAGGCCGTCTACTTCGACACCGGCAGCGACCAGGCCGTGTTCGCCACGGTCAAGGTCGGGCTCGTCGGTGGCGGCAAGCTGGTCTTCGTCCCGCTGATCGGGGCCAAGGTCGCGCCGAAGCACATCCGGGTGATGACCGACAAGAAGCTCGCCAAGGACGCACCCTTCATCGACACCGACGGCGAGCTCGACTCCGCCGCCGAGCCGGGCATCTACGGCCACTACGGCCTCAGCTACGAGCGCGGACCCGGCGGAGAGCGTCGGCTCGGTCGCCGCTGACTCGGTCGGTCGGTAGACCCGCGTCGTCAGCGGCGCGGACGAAGCACTCCGTGAAACGCCGGCCCAGCTCCGTCATGTCGCCGTTGCCCGCGTGCAGACCCCGTTCGACGCGCTGCGGTTGCTGGCCGGATGGCTGCACGGACCGCCGAGCCGTGGCCGTCAGGAAGAAGTGAACGAAGGCGGCGAGTACGACCCCTTCGTCTACGGACTGCGCGGCGGCCGGCACTATGCTCGGCGGTCGACAGGGGCGGTAGCTCAGCCGGTTAGAGCAGGGGACTCATAATCCCTGGGTCGTGGGTTCGAGCCCCACCCGCCCCACCGAGCGTCACCGGCTTGGCGTTCGTCTTGCTCGCCGGCGTCGAGCTCGTGAATGCGTGCCACAGCGGTACCGCTCTGAAGGCTTGACCCGCCCGGAGCGGGGCGTGCGGACTGAGCCGGATCTCCGGCACGGTGCCGCCGCTCCACTCGGCCGCGCGGATGGCGGCCTCGGCGGCCTCCCGGGTCTGGGAGTCCAGTCGGTCGACGAACAGCACGCCGTCGAGGTGGTCGGTCTCGTGCTGGATGATGACCGACAGCCGACCCTGCCCTTCGATCCGTAGCGGCTCGCCGTACATCGTGAAGCCGCTGGTCAACACCTGCAGGTGGCGACGGCAGTCGAAGGGCAGGCCGGGGATGGACAGGCAGCCCTCCTCGCCGAACTGCTCCTCGTCCCCGACGAGCTCGACCCGCGGGTTGACCACGTGGCCGATCTGGCCCTCGAAGACGTAGGTGAAGACCCGCAGACCCACCCCGATCTGCGGCGCCGCGATGCCGCCGCCGTTCGCGTCGATCATCGTGTCGGTCAGGTCCCGGACGAGCGTGCGCAGCTCCAGGTCGAAGTCGACCACCGGTACCGACTCCTGCCGCAGGATCGGGTCGCCGAACAGACGGATCGGTCGGATGGCCATGGTGCTCCTTCTGGTGGTGTGGTTGCCGCCTGCGAAGACCGCGTGTGACCATCCGATCATGACCGACGTCACTCCCCGCGGCCTGCACCACGTGACCGCGATCGCGACCGACCCCCAGTCCAACGTCGACTTCTACACCCAAGCCCTCGGCTTGCGGCTGGTGAAGCAGACGGTCAACTTCGACGCGCCGGACAGCTATCACCTCTACTACGGCGACGAGCACGGCAGCCCGGCCTCCCTGCTCACGTTCTTTGCCTGGCCCGGCGTGCAGCGTGGGCGCCAGGGCGCGGGCATGAGCACAGCGACGGCGTTCAGCGTGCCCGGCTCCTCCCTCGGCTGGTGGCACGACCGGTTCACGGCGTTGGGCGTCACGACCGAGGCGCCGCAGACCCGGGGTGCGGAGGACGTCCTCACCTTCCGCGACCCCGACGGCATCGTGATCGACCTGGTGGCCTCCGACGGCGACCACCGCTCAGGCTGGGACGGCGTCGCCGACATTCCGGCCGAGCACGCGGTCCGTGGGCTGCACGCCATCACGTTGTCCGAACGGCAGCTCGACCCCTCCGCCACGATGCTGACCGAGCTGCTCGGGATGAGCGTGACCGGTGAGGAGGGCGACCGCGCCCGGTTCGCGATGGGCGGCGGCCGGTCGGGTGCGCTGGTCGACGTCTTCTCCGGCGTCAAGGACCGCGGCCTGCAGGCCGGCGGCACCGTGCACCACGTCGCCTTCCGCGCCCCCGACCTGGACACGATGACGCTGTGGCAGCAAGAGCTGTCGTCGCGCGGGGTCTCGGTGACCCAGATCCTGGACCGGCAGTACTTCAAGTCCATCTACTTCCGCGAGCCGGGCGGGGTGCTGTTCGAGATCGCCACCGACGCGCCCGGCTTCGCCATCGACGAGCCGCTGCTCGAGCTGGGCCGCCACCTCAAGCTGCCGCCGTGGCTCGAACCGAGCCGGGACCAGATCGCCGCCGCGCTGCCGCCGCTCGACGTCCCGTGACCCGGAGAAGTGTGCCTCGCGGCACTCCTGAGCGCCGACCCCTACGCTGACCGGGTGTCGGACGCGGGGTACATCGAGGTCCGCGGGGCACGCGAGCACAACCTCCGCGACGTCGACGTCGCGATCCCGCGGGACGCCCTGGTGGTGTTCACCGGGGTGTCGGGGTCGGGCAAGTCCTCGCTGGCGTTCGGCACCATCTTCGCGGAGTCGCAGCGGCGCTACCTCGAGTCCGTCGCGCCGTACGCCCGGCGGCTGATCGCCCAGGTGGGTGCCCCCGACGTCGACGCCGTGACGGGGCTGCCGCCGGCGGTGGCCATGCAGCAGGGCCACGCGTCCGGGTCGGCGCGGTCCTCGGTCGGCACCTTGACCACGCTCTCCAACTCACTGCGGATGCTGTTCTCCCGCGCGGGGGACTACCCACCGGGCGCCGCCCGCCTCGACTCCGACGCGTTCTCCCCGAACACCCCGGCCGGCGCCTGTCCGCAGTGTTCCGGCGTCGGCGTCCGCTACGGGGTGAGCGAGTCCTCGCTGGTTCCCGACCCGAGCCTCAGCATCCGCGGCGGCGCCGTCGCCGCCTGGCCCGGCGCGTGGCTGGGCAAGAACTTTCGCGACATCCTCGACACGCTCGGCTACGACGTCGACCGGCCCTGGCGTGAGCTGCCCCAGACCGACCGCGACTGGATCCTCTACACCGACGAGCAACCGGTGGTCACCGTCCACTCCGTCCGGGAGGCCGGTCGCATCCAGCGGCCCTACCAGGGCAAATGGACCAGCGTCCGGGCGTACGTGCTGACGACCTTCGCCACGACCAGGTCTGCGCCGATCCGCCGCCGGCTGCGGGCGTTCCTCGAGGCCAGTTCCTGCCCGATCTGCGACGGCCGACGGCTCGGAGCGCCGTCGCTGGCGGTGCGCTTCGGCGGTCACGACATCGCCGAGCTGTCGGCGATGCCGCTGAGCCGGCTGCTGGAGGTCCTGCAGGACGCGGCCGCCGGGAGTCCGCGTGACAGCGCCGCCGGCACGATCCTGGGCGACCTGCGCACCCGCAGCGAGCTGGTCGTCGGCCTGGGCCTGGGCTACCTCGGGCTCGACCGTCCCGTACCGACCCTCTCCGCCGGTGAGGTGCAGCGGCTGCGGCTGGCCACCCAGCTGCGGTCGGGCCTGTTCGGGGTCGTGTACGTGCTGGACGAGCCGTCCGCGGGCCTGCACCCCGCCGACACCGAGGCCCTGATGAGCGTGCTGGAAGAGATCCGCGGGTCCGGTAACAGCGTGCTCGTGGTCGAGCACGACCGGGCGGTCGTCCGGGCCGCGGACTGGCTCGTCGACGTGGGTCCGGGCGCGGGCGGGGCGGGCGGTGAGGTGCTCTACAGCGGCCCGGTACCCGGCCTGCAGGACGTCCTTCCGTCGGTGACCCGTCGGTTCCTGGCCCCAGGGCATGAGCTGGAGCCGTCGCGCGAACGGCCGGCGACCGGCTGGCTGCGGCTGCGGGGCGTCACGGCGCACAACCTCCAGGACCTCGACGTCGACCTGCCCCTCGGCACCTTCACGGCCGTGACGGGACGCTCGGGCGCCGGCAAGTCGACCCTGGTCACCTCCGTGCTCGCCGACACGGTGCGTCGCCACCTCGGCCAGGAGGAGGTCGACGAGCCCGACGACGACCCGGAGGAGGAGCCCGACGACGAGCCCGGCACGGTGCTGAGCGACCCCGACCGTACGGCCGCCCCGCAGGTCCGCAGCGTCACCGGGCTGGAGGGCGTCCGCCGCCTCGTCGTGGTCGACCAGCGGCCGATCGGGCGGACCCCGCGCTCCAACCTGGCCACCTACACCGGTCTCTTCGACAGCGTCCGGGCCGCCTTCGCCCGTACGCCCGAGGCCCGCCGGCGCTCCTGGACGGCCAGCCGCTTTTCCTTCAACGTCGCGGCCGGACGATGCCCCACCTGCAAAGGCGAAGGCTTCCTCGCCGTCCGGATGCTCTTCCTGCCGGGCTCGTACGCACGCTGCCCGACCTGCGGCGGCTCCCGGTACTCCGCCGAGACGCTGGAGGTCCGTTACCGCGACCTCAGCATCGCCGACGTCCTGGCCCTGACGGTGGAGGAGGCGCGGGAGGTGCTGGACGACGTGCCCGCCGCCGCGCGCGGACTGCGGGTGCTGCACGACGTCGGGCTGGGCTACCTGCGGCTGGGCCAGCCGGCCACCGAGCTGTCCGGCGGCGAGGCGCAGCGGATCAAGCTCGCCACCGAGCTGCAGCGCAGCGTGCTCGCCGGCACCCTCTACCTGCTCGACGAACCCACGACCGGACTGCACCCGGCAGACGTGGAGCGACTGCTCCGACTGTGGCACGCCCTCGTCGACGGCGGCAGCACGGTCGTGGTCGTCGAGCACGACGCCGCGGTGCTGCTCGGCGCCGACTGGCTGCTCGACCTCGGTCCGGGCGGCGGCGAGGCCGGCGGCCGGCTGGTCGCGGTCGGGACGCCCGCCGACGTGGTCGGCCGTGGCGTGGGGGAGACCGCCCAACACCTCCGCCGCTGGCGGGATGAGGCGTAGTGGCCCGGATGAACGCGTCTTGGTCGGGTCGAGGGCGCGGATGAACGCGCCCTGAGCTTGTCGAAGGCCCCGAAGGGGTTGCGCTGACCGTCGGGAAGAGTTGCCGCAACCCCTTCGGGGCCCTCGACAAGCTCGGGGCGCGTTGCTGGGCTCGCATCTTCGTGTCAGCTTGGCCCTCGACAGGCTCAAGGCGCGCCGCTCGGCATCAGTCGAGGTCCGCGTACGCCGCGGTGGGGTCCTGGGTGGCGAGCTTACCGCCGCTGACGTCGACGAGGGTGCCGGTGATGTAGCTCGCGAGATCGCTGGCCAGGAAGCAGAGCAGGTTGGCCACGTCCTGCGGCGTGCCCCAGCGGCGGAGCGTCAACGTGTCGAGCTTCTTGGCCTGAGCGGCCGGGGGCATCTCGGTCAGACCGTTCATGGCCGTCGGGATCATGCCGGGGGCGTAGGAGTTGGCCGTGATGCCCCACGGGCCCAGCTCGCCGGCGATGGTGCGGGTGAACTGGACGACGGCGGCCTTGGACGCGCCGTAGGCCGAGGCGCCGACGCTGGGCACGATCGCGGCGAAGGACGCCGCGTTGAGGATCCGGCCCGAGCGCTGCCGCTTCATCACCGGCGCGACGGCGCGGCAGGTGGTGAAGGTGCCGCGGACGTTCACCTCGAAGCAGCGGTCCCAGGCGGCCGCGTCCAGCTCCTCGAGCCGCCCCTCGACGTTGATGCCGGCGTTGTTGACCAGCACGTCGAGCCGGCCGAACCGCTCCACCGTTCGGGCCACGACCTCCTCGATGGCCGCCGGGTCACAGACGTCGGCGACCTCGGGCACGACCGTCGCCCCGGCTGCGGCGGCATCGGAGGCGAACTGGTCCAGGTCGTCTCGGCCGAGGTCGAGCGCGATGACGACCGCGCCGTCGTGGGCGAACGTCTCGGCGATGGCCCGGCCGATGCCCCGGCCGGCTCCGGTGACCAGCACCACCCGGCCCTGCAGGTCGATGAGCACGCCGACTCCTCCCACCGGACGGCACCGCCCGGTCCACTGCCGTCGCGACCGCGAACCGACCAGGGCACACTAAGCCCGGCCGGACCGCTGCACCATGGCAGCCCGCACGACGACGAGGAGCGCCAGGTGTCAGCAGAGCAGACAGCAGCCGGACCGCAGGCCACGGACCGGACGGTCTGGGTCACCGGCGCCGGTAGTGGCGTCGGCCGAGCGGTCGCGGTCTCGGTCGCCGCCGGGGGAGGGCGGGTCGCGCTGACCGGGCGTCGGCCCGCAGCGCTGGCCGAGACGGCCGAGCTCGTCCGGGCGGCGGGCGGCGAGGCGCTCGAGCTGGTCGGCGACGCGACCCGGTCCGAGGAGCTGCAGCAGGCGTACGCCACGCTGACCAGTACCTGGGGGCCGCCGACGGACCTCGTGCTCGCGGCTGGCCTCAACCACCCGAAGCGCTACTGGCGGGACCAGTCCATCACCGAGTTCCGGGCGATCGTCGAGACGAACCTGACGGCCGCCGCCGCGACGGTCGACCTGGCGCTGCCCGATCTCCGGGCGGCCGGCGACGGCGTGGTCGTCTTCGTGTCCTCGGTGTCGGGCTGGCAGTTCTTCCCGGACGCCGGGGTCGCCTACAGCGCCAGCAAGAGCGCTCTCGCCTCGTTGGCCGCGCACCTGAACTTCCAGGAGAACAGCCACGGTGTCCGCGCCTGCGCCGTCTGCCCCGGCGACATCGACACCGAGTTCCTGGCGATGCGCCCGGTCGTGCCGGGCGAGGGTGACCGGGCCCTGATGCTCAGTCCCGCCGACGTCGCCCGTACGGTGCAGTTCGTCCTCGACAGCCCGTCCCACGTGTGCATCAACGAGCTGGTGGTCACGCCCACGAAGAAGCAGGGCTGACCGCTAACCGGCCTCGCTGGCTCCAATTCCTACTGGCGCGGTAGGTTTTCCCACCGTCGGCGAGCGCCGACGACCCGTCCGCACCTGGTCGCGTATTGTTTCGCTCGCTGTCCTGTTCGGTACGGTGCACGACTCCCGCTACAGAATGAGCGCTGCCCATGATCGAGTTCCGGTCCGTGAGCAAGACCTTCCCGGACGGCACGACGGCCGTCGAGGACTTCAGCTTCGTCCTTCCGTCCCACCAGACGACCGTGTTGGTCGGGTCGTCGGGCTGTGGCAAGACCACGCTGCTGCGGATGATCAACCGGATGGTCGACCCCACCTCCGGGTCGATCCTGATCGACGACGTCGACGTGGCGAGCCGGGACAAGGTCGAGCTGCGGCGCAGCATCGGCTACGTGCTGCAGGCGGCGGGACTGCTGCCGCACCGCAAGGTGGTCGACAACGTCGCGACGGTGCCGATCCTCAAGGGCCAGGGAAAGGCCGAGGCCCGGGCGGCGGCGCTGGAGCTGCTCGACCTCGTGGGCCTCGACCGGTCGCTGGCCGAGCGCTATCCCCGCCAGCTCTCCGGCGGCCAGCAGCAGCGCGTCGGGGTCGCCCGCGCGCTGGCGAGCGACCCGAACATCTTGCTGATGGACGAGCCGTTCGGCGCGGTGGACCCGATCGTGCGGGCCGAGCTGCAGGTCGAGCTCAACCGGCTGCAGCGCGAGCTCGGGAAGACGATCATCTTCGTCACCCACGACATCGACGAGGCGTTCGTGCTCGCCGACCAGGTCATCATCTTCAAGAAGGGCGGCGTGATCGCCCAGGCGGGCACGCCCGCGGAGATCCTCGCCGCCCCGGCGGACGACTTCGTGGCCAGCTTCATCGGCGCCGACAAGGGCGGCCGTGACCTGCACCTGCAGCAGCGGCCGGGCGACGACGGGCTGACCCTGGTCGTCGACGGCAACGGCCGTCCGCTCGGCATCCTGGACGACGCCGCGGCCGCTACCCGTACCGGCCAGGGTGTCGGCCCGTGAGGTGGGCCCTGGAGAACCTCGACCTGATCGGCACGCTGACCCTCAACCACGTCAGGCTGTCGGTGATCCCGATCATCGCCAGCTTCGTGCTGTCGATCCCGCTGGGCTGGCTCGCGAACCGTAACCGCGTGCTGCGCTCGGTCGTGATCACCGGAGGCAGCCTGCTGTTCACGATCCCGTCGCTGCCGCTGTTCGTGATCCTGCCGCTGATCATCCCGACCCGCGTCCTCGACGAGACCAACCTGGTGGTGGCGCTCACCATCTACGGCGTGGCGATCATGGCCCGGTCCGCCTCAGACGCGCTCGCCTCCGTCGCCGCGCCGACCCTCGACGCATCCACCGCCATCGGCTTCTCCTCCGCAGCGCGGTTCTTCCGGGTCGAGCTTCCGCTGGCCGGCCCGGTGCTGCTCGCCGGGATCCGGGTGGTCTCGGTCAGCACCATCGCCCTGGTCTCGGTCGGGGTGATCATCGGCTCGGCGAACCTCGGCTACCTGTTCCAGAACGGCAAGCAGCGCGGCATCCTGGCCGAGGTCGTGGTCGGCATCCTGATCAGCCTGTTGCTGGCCCTGGCGTTCGACCTGATCATCGTAGGGATCGGACGGTTGTTGATGCCCTGGAACGCAGGCTCCGGCCGGCAGCGGACGAGGGGACCGCGGACGCCGGTCGGCTCCCGCGTCGCCGCGGCCAGCCCGGCCGCCGAACCCGCCACCGTGGGCGGGGGTCCGCGATGAAGCTGCTGCTCAGTGCCCTGGCCTGGATCTTCGACCCCACCAACTGGGTCGCGGGCAGCCAGAGCCCGCTGCCGATCCAGGACCGGCTGGTCGAGCACCTGACCTACACCGCCATCGCCATCGTCATCGCCGCGCTGATCGCCCTACCGCTCGGCTTCTCCATCGGCCACACCGGCCGCGGCCGCGAGTTCGTGATCGGTTTCACCGGCGCCATGCGGGCGCTGCCGACGCTCGGCCTGCTGTTCTTCCTGCTGATGGTGTTCGGCTACTTCTTGTCCTACAACACCGCACCCATCATCGGGGCGACCATCGCCTTCGTCATCCTGGCGATCCCCTCGATGCTGGCCGGGGCGTACTCCGGTCTGGAGTCGGTCGACCGCCAGACCATCGACGCCGCCCGGGCCAACGGGATGAGCGAGTGGCAGATCCTCACCCAGGTCGAGATCCCGCTGGGCCTGCCGCTGATCGTCGGCGGCATCCGTGCCGCCGTGCTGCAGGTGGTCGCCACCGTCACCATCGCCTCGTACGCGGGTCTCGGCGGTCTGGGCCGGATCATCACGAGCGGCATCGGGCTCAACGACTACGATCTGATTCTCGGTGGTGCCCTGCTCGTCACCGCCCTCGCACTCGCCCTCGACGGGGTGTTCGCCCTGGTCCAACGAGCCACCGCCACCCGAGGACTGTCCGACCGCCCGGCCGGACGTCGCGCCCGACCCGCCCGCGCGCTGAACCCCACCACCCCGAACACCGCTACTCAGGACACCAGCACGCGGACCGCCGCGTGAGACGAAGGGAACCACCCATGCCCACACCCAACCGAGGACGTGTCCTCCGGTCCGTCCGCGTGGCGGCCGCTGCCGCCGCGATCGCCCTGCTCACCACCGTGTCGGCCTGCGGGTCGAGCGACCCGACCGCCACCGCGCCCGCGTCGTCTGCGCCCGCCGGCAAGGTCGTCGTCGGCTCGTTCGCCTTCCCGGAGAGTGAGATCCTCGGTGAGATCTACGCCCAGGCGCTCACGGCCAAGGGCATCCAGGTCGAGACCAAGTTCAACATCGGCCCGCGCCAGCAGACGATCCCCGCTCTGCGCGACGGCTCGATCAACCTGATCCCGGAGTACAACGGGAACCTGCTCGCTTTCTACAACCCGAAGTACACCGAGCGGACGACCGCCGACGTGGACAAGGCGCTCGACACCGCCGTCACCGCCGACAAGCTGCGGGTCCTCGACTCGGCCAAGGCCGAGGACAAGGACGCCTACGTCGTCACCAAGAAGACCGCGGACGACAACCAGCTCAGCACCATCGGTGACCTGAGCAAGATCGTCCCGTTCAAGCTCGGCTCCAACCCGCAGTTCGGTGAGCTGGGTTACGGCATCCCGGGCCTGAAAGGCGTGTACGGGGTCGGTACGAAGGCCAAGGAGGTCACCTTCGTCCCGATCGAGGACTTCGGTGGACCCGACACGGTGAAGGCCCTCGTCGACAACTCGGTGCAGGTGGCCGACATCTACACGACGTCGCCCGCCCTGGTCGCGAACAACCTCGTGGTGCTCGGTGACCCGGAGAACATGATCTCGTCGCAGAACGTGATCCCGCTCGTCGCTGACTCGGTCTACACCGACCAGCTGGGCGAGATCTTGAACAAGGTGTCCGCGGCGCTCACCACCGAGGACCTGATCGCCCTGCGCGACCGGGTCGAGGGCAAGGAGAAGGCGTCGGCCAACGCCGCCGCCAAGGAGTGGCTGACCCAGAAGGGTCTGCTCTAGCTGGTGACCCGGCCGCGCGGACGCGCGGCCGGGACGCCAGCACGACTGTGGGCGAGCCGACCTTCCACCGCGGCGATGACACCGTCAGCCGAAGGTCAGTGGGACGCGACGAACGACGCCGCGATCCCTGGACGCGTCGCCGGCTCGGCACCAGAACTGGCGACCACGCCGCGACAAGACTATCTACGATGGACTGCGTTCCTTCAGTCAGCCGCGAGTCGGCTGGGTGCGTTACCGGCCGAGATGGACGAGGAGCGGACGTGATTCCTCGGCTTGCAGGTCTGCACCCTTCACCCCGCTCAACTCAAAGCGGGTTGATCGTCAACAGAAGGAACTGACATGATCCGACCCGGGGGAGCGGATCTCTTCGTGCACTCTCAGTTGCGGAGGATGAGGTATCTGGGCTCTTCGCAGGTGAGGGTGTAGAGATGGTTGGCGCGTCGGTCACCGGGTAGG
>NZ_CAXTHG010000039.1:0-37249 GCF_964244005.1 uncultured Friedmanniella sp.
CTACCTCTAACCCCTGTGACCGAGATCACTCACACAGACATCTTGACAGGCTCCGTGGCGCGACTACGGGGTGAAGCCGTGGAAGGCCGACACCTTCAAGTTCTCTACCGACCCCGAGCTGGAAGCCAAGGTCACCGACGTGATCGGGTTGTACCTGGCGCCGCCGGAGAACGCGATCGTGCTCTGAGTGGACGAGAAAAGCCAGATCCAGGCGCTGAACCGGACCCAGAAGGTGCTGCCGATGCAGCCAGGCCACGCCGAGCAACGCACCCACGACTACGTCCGGCACGGCACCACCACCTTGTTCGCCGCGCTGGAGATCGCCACCGGAAAGGTGACCGGGCTCTGCAAGGACCGGCACCGCCACCAGGAGTTCCTGGCCTTCCTCAAACACCTCGCCCGGGCCTACCCCGACCGTGGTGACGGGGTCGAGCTGCACCTGGTGATGGACAACTACGCCACCCACAAACGCGTCGAGGTCCGCGACTGGCTCGCCGCGAACCCCCGCATCCACGTCCACTTCACCCCCACGTCCGGCTCCTGGCTGAACCTGGTCGAGGTCTGGTTCGGGATCATCGAACGCCAAGCCATCCGCCGCGGCGCCTTCCCGTCCGTGCGAGACCTGATGACCAAGATCCGCGACTTCATCAACGGCTGCCACCTGCGCAAACACCCCTTCATCTGGACCAAAACTTCCGACCAGGTCCTCGACAAAATCAAACGTAAACGTTCCAAGCTAGCGAGCCACTAGCAACTGGGTGGTCATCGAGGCTGAAGTCACCAAGCACGGCGACGACGCCTTCCGTCGGAACATTGCCGCCTGGTGAGAACCGCCTTGTTGGTTTGGCCGAGGGCTCGCTGGTCGGACCGTGTGCACAAGGCCGGGGCCGTGCTGAAATCGTTCTCGGTCTCGGTGGACCCTGCAGGGGCACTGAGCGCGGGGATCGACGTTGACGCTTGGGCAGGGCTCGCTGACCGCGGCGACCTCCAGCACGACCTGACTGATCTGCTCGTTGCCGTTGCCGTGGCGGCGCAGGGTCGAAGCCGCGCCGTGGTGCTGCTGTTCGATGAGATCCAATTCATGAATTCGGCCCAGCTCGAGGCCATAATCTCCGCTTGGCCTAAGACGGTGCAGCGGGCTCTACCTATCACGATGGTTGGTGCCGGACTACCCCAGACCGCCAAGCTCGCCGGCGACGCCAAGTCCTATGCCGAGCGGCTCCTCGACTTCCCCGTCATCGGCAACCTCAGCGCCCAAGTTACCCGGCGAGCCTTCGGGAGCGCTGATTTTTTCTTGACGCCGGCCAGGCACGAGGTCGACCCAGCCAGACCGGCCCCGACTGAGGCTCACTGTGCGGTGACGATGTACTCCAGTTGCGTCTCGTAGGTGTCCGAGGCGACGAAGGGGACGCTCACCTGGTAGTCGTTGGAGACCTGGTCACCGCTGAGGTCGGAGGCGACGTCTCGGCGGTGCACGACGAACGGGCTCTCCGCGGAGAGTGGCGTGAACGCGGAGTCACCGCTCTCCCGCACCCGCAGCTGGTCCAGCGGGATCTCGTCGGCGTTGCCCGCCGTCCGTGGCTCCAGCGCGCCGCCGGTGCCCTGGACCGTCACGCCGTACCCGGCCAGGCTGTTCGTGTCCACCGTCAGCACGACGGCGTTGTCCACCGTGACCGTGGATCCAGGCGACCCGGTCAGGGTGAAGGACGGCGTGAGCCCGATCAGTCCGATGAAGGCGGCGTCGACCACGGTCGAGGTGCTGCAGGTCACGCTGGCGCCCCCGTCCGGGCAGGTGCTGCCGACCGAGGTGGACACCACGGCGTTGCGCAGCACGCTGTCCCCCGTCGGGGCGGTGTCGACCGTGACGCTGTAGCTGATCACGACCTCGTCGCCCTGAGCCAGAGCCCCGTGCCAGGTGAGGGTGTCGCCGGCGAAGGACGCGGTTCCCCGCCCGGCCGTCACGTCCCCGTTGTATGCAGCGTCGTCCAGCACCCCGTCGAGGGAGTCGGTCAAGGTCGCGTCCGGGTAGTCCGCTTCGCCGGTGTTGGTCGCGATGATCGTGTAGCTCACCGTCCCCCGGCCGACGACCTCGCTGCGGTCAGCAGTCTTGCTGATCGTCAGGGCGGGAACGAGGACGCTGACCGCGGTCTGACACGCGGCTCCCAGGCCGGTCACGCAGTTGCTGCCCTCCGACCCGGACACGACGGCGTTGGTCAGCATCCGGTCCCCGAGCGCAGGGAACCGGGTCCGGACGGAGTACGTGATCGTCGCGGTGCTTCCGATGTCCAGGGGCCCGGTCCACACCAGGATGCCGTCGACCACGCTCACGGTGCCGATGCTGGCGGTGGCGTCAGCGGCGTAGTCGGCGTCGTCCAGCACGCCGGCCAGCGGGTCGCTGAACGTGACCGAGGGGTACGCGGTCTCGCCGGAGTTGGTCGCGGTGATGGTGTAGCTGACCGTTCCGCCGGCGGACACGCTCGACCGGTCGACCGTCTGGGTGAAGTCCACCTTGGGCACGAGCACGGTGACCGCCGTCGTGCAGGCGTCCTCGGTGTTACCGGGCGGACAGCTGCTTCCCGGCGCCGACGACGTGACGGCGTTGGTGATGTACTTGTCGCCGGGATCGGGGCTTCGCACGGTGACGGAGTAGGTGATGGTGGCACTGGCCCCGACAACCAGATCGCCCGTCCAGGTCAAGGTCGGGGCCACGTAGCTCAGAGCGCCACCACCCGTCGCCGTGGCGTCGGCGTTGAACGTCGCGTCCGGCAGGACTCCGGAGAGCGAGTCGCTCACCAGGGCCCTGGCGTAGTCGGTCTGACCGGTGTTGCTCACGTTGATGCTGTAGATGATCGTGCCGCCGGGCGTGCTGGTCGCTGCGCTGGCGGACTTGGTGATCGTCAGTGCCGGCACGAGCACCGAGACACTCGTGGTGCAGCTGGGAGCTCCGTCCACCGTGGGGCACGTGCTGCCGGGGACATCGGCGACGACGAGGTTCCTCAACAGCTTGTCGCCCGGGTCCGGGCTGCGGACGAGCACCACATAGGTGACCACCGCCGTGGCCCCGACGGGCAGGCTGCCCGTCCAACGCAGGTTGGGCGCCGTGTAGGAGGCGACACCGAGGGTCGCGGCCGGTATCCCGACGAGCACGGCGTCATCGGTGACGTCGGCCAGGGAGGTGTTCGCCGTGAGGTCGACGTACGGCGTCTGCCCGGTGTTGGCCAGGGTCACGGTGTAGGTGACCCGGTCCCCAGGCGTCGCCGTCGCCACGTCGGCGGTGGTGGAGATCGCGAGGCCGGGGATGAGCACCGTGACGGTGTTGACACAGTCGGTGTCGGTGCTGCACGTGCTTCCCGCGTTCGGTGAGGTGACGACGGTGGTCAGCTGGCGGTTGCCGGAGTCGGGACTGGCGACGGTGACCCGGTAGCCGAGGACGGCGGTCGCGCCGACCGCGAGGTCACCGGTCCAGGTCAGCGAGCCGTTCGCGAAGGCGAAGGTTCCCCCGGCGGTGGACGTCGCCCCCCCGGCGTAGCTCGCGTCGTCCAGGACGCCCGCCAGGGCCGCGTTGACGCTGGCCCCGGCGTACGGGGTCTGGCCCGTGTTGCGGACGGTCACGGTGTACGCGACGGTGCCCCCCGGGGTCGTGGTCGTTCGGTCCGCGACGATGCCCACGTCGAGCTTCGGCACCAACACGGCGACGGTCACGGTGCAGGTCGGGCTGGTGCTGCCGCTCGGGCAGGTGCTGCCGAGCTCGTCGGAGCTGACGATGTTCACGATCGACTTGTCACCCAGGTCGGGGTCGTCGACGAGCACGCTGTAGGTGATCAGCACGGTCTGGTTGAGAGCCAGGTCACCGGTCCAGCGCAGCCCGGGATCGGTGAAGGCCACCGATCCGGTGGTGGCGGTCGGCACGCCCGTGTAGTCCGCGTCGTCGGAGTTCCGGGTGACGCCGCCCAGGAAGTCGGTGACCACCGCGCCGGCGTAGGCGGTCTGCCCCGTGTTGTGCACGGTGATGGTGTAGCTGACGATCCCGCCGGGCGTGGTCGTGGTCTGGTCGGCGGTCTTGCTGATCGCCAGGCTCGGGGTCAGCACGGGGATGTCGGAACGGCAGGCCGGGTCGGTACCGCCGGTGGGACAGTTGCTGCCGGGGGCGTCGCTGATGATCGTCGAGCTGATCAGCTTGTCGCCCGGGTCCGGGTTCTTGACCGAGACGGAGGCGGTCAAGGTCACCGTGGCGCCGACCGCCAGATCTCCGGTCCACACGAGCCGGGCGCCCGGGATGATGGCCACGCTGCCGGCGGTGACGGCCGCATCTCCGTTGTAGCTGGCGTCGTCGGCCGCCCCGAGCACGTTGGTCGTCACGGTGATGCCCTGGTAAGGCACCTGCCCCGTGTTGGTGAAGGTGTTGGTGTAGTGCACCACGTCGGTCGGCTTCGCGACCGACAGGTCGGACGACAGCCCGATCAGCAGGCTGGCGATCGGCACCGAGGAGGCGCACCTCGGGTCGGTGCTGCCGGCGGGGCAGTTGCTGCCGTCACCGACGGACGTCAGGGTCTGCTCGAGCCGGTGGTTACCGGTGACGGTACTGCTCACGGTCACCGCGTAGGTGATGGTCGCGGACTCGCCCATGGCCAGGGGTCCGGTCCAGTCGAGCGACTGTCCGTTCCGCACCACCGAACCGGAGCTGGCGATGGCGTTCCCGTCGTAGGAGGCGTCGTCCAGCAGCCCGGTCAAGGCCAGGTTGAAGGTCGCGGTGGCGTAGTCGGTCTGACCGGTGTTGGTCGCGGTGACCGTGTAGGTGACCACGTCTCCCGGCTTGGCGCTCGTCCGGCTGGCGATCAGCACCGTGAGCAGGGCCGGCGTGCGCACCTCGACCCTGGTCACGCAGGCGGCGTTCGAGCTGGCCGGCGGGCAGGTGGACCCCGGGTCGGTCGAGCTCACCCGGGTGGACATGGTCTTGTCGCCGTCGGCGGGCCGGTGAGCCGTCACCGAGAAGGTGATGGTGGCCGTGTCACCGACGGCCAGGTCGCCGGTCCACCTCAGCTCGGGGGCCGTGTAGGAGACCGTCCCCGTGGACGCCGTCGCGGTGCCGTCGTAGGTGGCGTCGTCCAGCACCCCCGACAGCGTGTCGGTGACCGTGGCGGCGGTGTAGTGGGTCTGTCCTGTGTTGGTCACCGTGATGGTGTAGCCCACGGTGGCGCTCGGTACGACGGTGGCCGCGTCGGCGGTCGTGCTGATGGTCAGGCCTGGCGTGAGCACGGTGATCGAGAAGCTGCAGCGCGGATCTGCGGTGCCGCTCGGGCAGTTGCTGCCCCGGGCCGTGGAGGTGAGCGTGGCCCGGATGACCTGGTTCCCCGGATCCGGGTCCTTCACGATCAGGGTTCGGGTGATCGTGACGGTCCCCCCCACCGGGATGTCGCCGGTCCACCTCAGCTCGGTGGGGGTGCGGACGACCGTGCCCGACGACGCGACCTGGTCGCCCGTCGGCACGGTGTCGTCGCTGGTGTCGGCGCGCGGACTCGAGACGCTGATGCCGAAGTAGGGGCTCTGCCCGGTGTTGGTGTAGGTCTGGGTCAGGTGCACCACCGAGCCAGGGGTGGTCGTGGTCTCGTCGGCGTACTGGCGCAGGTCCAGCCGGGCCACCGGGACCGTGGAGGTGCACCGGGTGTCGACGCTGCCGGCCACGCAGTTGTTGCTCTCGGGCACCGAGGGGGACGAGAGCACCGAGATCAGCAGGTCGTTTCCTGACTTGACGCTGCGTGCGGTGACCGAGTAGGTCACGGTGACGGTCCCCCCCGCAGGCACCGTGCCGGTCCACGTGAGGCTGGGGGTGGTGAAGGTCACGGTTCCTGTGCTGGCCGCGGCATCCCCGTTGAAGGAGGCGTCGTCGAGCACGTCGGTGAGGTCATCGGTGAAGTCGACGCCGTCGACCGCGGCGGCGCTGGAGTTCAGCACCTTGACGGTGTAGGTCACCACCCCACCCGCTGCGGCGGTAGCGGCCGAGGCGGTCTTGGTGAAGGTCAAGGAGACCGCGTTGGTGACGTTCACCGCGACCGTGCACCCGGTGTCCACGCTGCCCAGCGCGCAGTTGCTGCCGGCGGCCGAGGACACGACGGTGCTGATCATGCTTCGGTCTCCCGAGGACGGGCTGTTCACCGTCACCGTGTAGGTGATGGTCACCGAGTCCCCCGGGCTGAGGCCCCCGGTCCAGGTCAGCACCCCGCCGGAGTAGTCCGCCGTCCCGCCGCTGGCCGTGGCGTCCCCGTTGTAGGTGGCGTCGTCGAGCACCCCGGTCAGGGAGCTGGAGAACGACGCCGACGGATAGCTGGTCTGGCCCGTGTTCGTGACCAGCACCGTGTAGGTCACGGTGGCGCCCAGGGTCGCGTTCGTCAGGTCAGCCGATGTCGTCAGGGTCAGGGCCGGGGTCAGCAGGTCCACGCTGGACACGCACGCTGCCGCACTGCTCGCGGGCGGGCAGCTGCTGCCCGCCTCGGTCGAGCTGACGGTGTTGCGCAGGTCCTTGTCGCCGGCCGAGAACGTCAGTGCGGTCATCGAGTAGGTGATGGTGGCCGTCGCCCCGACCGCCAGGTCCCCGGTCCAGAACAGGTTCGGCGCGACGTAGGAGAGGGTGCCGCTGGTCGCGACCGCGTTGCCGGCGTACGTGGCGTCGTCCAGAGCACCGACCATCGCGTCCTTCACCACGGCGGAGCTGTAGGCCGTCTGACCGGTGTTGCGCACCGTGATCGTGTAGCCGACGGAGGCGCCCGGCTCGACCTGGGTGGTGCTGGCGGCCTTGGTGACCGTGAGGGCAGGAACCAGGACGGGGATCGACATGGAGCAGCGCGGGTCGGTGCCGCCGGCCGGGCAGTTGTTGCCGGCCGCCGAGGAGACCATGGTCGAGGCGATGATCTTGTTCCCGGTGTCGGGATTCTTGACCGTACGGGTGAAGGCGATGGTGACGACGCCGCCGACCGGGATGTCGCCAATCCACACGGTCTCCTCCGTCGTGCTGCTCAGGGTCCCGGAGGAGGGGAGGTCGGGACCGGTGGAGAACACGTCGTCGGCGGTGTCGAGCCGCGGGATGATGACCGAGATCCCGATGTAGGGCACCTTCCCGACGTTGGTGAAGGTGACCGGGTTGTACACCACCGAGCCCGGCGTGGTCGTCGCCTGGGCCGGGCTGCGGACCAGGAGCAGCCGGGCCACCGGGACCGAAGTCGTACAACGGGTGTCGGTGCCGCTGGTCGGGCAGTTGTTGCCACGGCTGGTGGACGTCACGGTGTTCGTCAGCACGTTGTCTCCGGCGGTGGCGTTCACGGTCACGGAGTAGGTGATGGTCGCGGTCGCGCCTACCGCCAGGCTGCCGGACCAGCCGAGGACGTCAGCGGTCACGCTGGCCGAGCCCGCAGAGGCGAGGACGTCGCCGTTGTAGGTGGCGTCGTCCAGCACGCCGGCGAGCGGGTCGGCGACGTTGGCCGCCGGGTAGCTGGTGTCCCCGGAGTTGGTGACCTTGACCGTGTAGGCGACCTGGGCGCCCGGGGCGGTGGTGGGGGTGGACGCGGTCTTGACGATGGTCAGCTGCGGCACCTGGACGATGACGTCCGCGGTGCAGCGGGTGTCGGTGCCGCCGGTGGGGCAGTTGGAGCCCTCGGAGCTCGACACCACCGTGTTGGTCAGCCGCTTGTCCCCGGGGTCGGGGTCGCGCACCACGAGCGAGTAGGCGATGGTGGCCGACGCACCCGGGGCCAGCGCCCCGGTCCAGGACAGGGTCGACGAGACGAAGGTCAGGGTGCCGCTGCTCCAGGTCACCCCGCCGTCGTAGGTCGCGTCGGCGAGCACGTCGGCCAGCGGATCGTCGAAGCGGGCCGCGGCGTAGGCGCTCTCGCCGGTGTTCGTGACCACCACCGTGTAGGACACCCTGCCGCCGGGGAGGACCGTCGAGACGTCGGCGGTCTTGGTGATGGTCAGCCCGGGGACCTGCACGGTGGTCGTCGCCTGGCACCCGGGCTGCGTCGAGCCGGCGGCACAATTGCTGCCCGGCGCGTCCGACGCCATCGTCGCGATCATCGACTTGTCGCCGGTGGCCGGAGACTTCACGGTGAAGCTCGCCCGGGCTGTCGCGTTGTCGCCCGGCGCGAGATCGAGGGTCCAGGCCACGGATCCGTCCAAAGCCGGCTGGAAGCTGCCGCGCGTGACACTCGCGTCCTTGTTGTAGCTCGCGTCGTCGTAGAGACCGGTGAAGTTCAACCTCAGGACCGCCCCGGTGTAGGTGGTCTGCCCGGCGTTGGTCGCGCTGACGGTGTACCGGACGACCCCGCCAGGGGTCGCCGTGGCTACGTCGGGGGTGATGGTCAGACTCAGGGCGGGCAGGAGGACGGGGATCACGCTGGTGCAGCGAGGGTCGACGCTCCCGGCGACGCAGTTGTTGCCCTGGGTGGTCGAGGCCACAACGCTGGACAAGGACCGGTCGCCCGTGTCCGGGTTGTCGACCGTCACCGTGTAGGTGATGGTGGCGCTGGCCCCGACGGCGAGGTCCCCGGTCCAGGTCAGGTCGGGGGCGGAGTAGCTGAGCGAACCGACGGTGGCCGCGCCGTCGTTGGTGTAGCTGGCGTCGTCGAGCACCCCGGTCAGGCTGTCGGTGAAGGTCGCACCGGCGTACGGGGTCTGGCCGGTGTTGGTCACCAGCACGGTGTAGGCCACGACCGATCCCGGGGTGGTCGAGCCGACGTTGCTGGACGTGGTGATCGTCAGGGCCGGCACGAGCACCTGCACCACGGCGGTGCAGGCCGTGTTCATGCTGCCGGACGGGCAGCTGGAACCCGCTGCGTCCGAGGACGCCACGCTGGTCAGGATCTTGTTCCCCGGGTCGGGATCGCGGACCGTGAGGGGCACCGTGATCGTCACCGACGCGCCGATGGCGAGGTCGCCGGTCCAGACCAGGGTCTGGGACCCGGTGTCATAGCTGAGCGACCCGTCGCTGGTGGTCGCGTCGCCGGCGTAGGTGGCGTCGTCGAGGGCCCCGGCCAGGGCGTCGTTCACCGTGACCGAGGTGTAGGGGGTCTCGCCGGTGTTGGTCAGGGTCAGCGTGTGGGGCACGACGGCCCCGGGGGTCGTGGTGGTCACGGCGGCGGTGTTGGTGATCGTCAGGGCGGGGACCAGCACGGTGACCCTGGCCCGGCAGGACGCGGCCGGGTTTGCGCTGGGACAGGTGTTTCCGGGGGTCGTCGACACCACCCCGCCGGTGAGGACCTTGTTGCCGGGGTCGGGGTTCTTCACCGTCACGGTGTAGCTGATCGTCGTGCTGGCGCCGACCGCCAGATTGCCGGTCCAGGACAACGTGGGGCTCACGTACGTGAGGCTGCCCACGGTGGTGGTCGCGTTCTGGTTGAAGGTCGCATCGTCCAGGACGGCGGCGAGGCTGTCGGAGAGGCTGGCACCGGTGTAGGCCGTCTTGCCGGAGTTCGTGGCGACGATCGTGAAGCGGACCGTGCTGCCGGGGGTGGTGGTGGCCACGTCGGCCGACTTGACGATGGTCAGGGACGAGATGTTGACGGTCGACGTGCAGGCGCTGGTCGGGGTGCCCGGGTTGCAGTTGGTGCTCAGGTTCGCCGTCGACACGGTGCCCTTCAGGACCTTGTCGCCGGTGCCCGGGTTGGCGACCGTCACCGTGTAGGTCAGCGTCGCGCTCGAGCTCGGCGCGATGTCGAGGTTCCACTGCAGACCGGACGCGCCGGCCGTCACCGTCCCCACGGTCGCGGCGGCGTCGTCGTTGAAGTCGGCGTCGTCCGTGACGTCGGTGAGGGGGTCGGTGATCTGCGCCCCGGCATAGGTCCGGGTGCTGGAGCTGTTCGTCACCGTGATCGTGTAGCGGACCACGCTGCCGGGGGTGGTCGTGGCCACGTCGGCCGTCTTGACCACCGAGACCGGCGCCGGGCCGATGACCAGGGTCACGGCCCGGGTCGCGACCAGGCCGAACGCGTCGACGACCTGGACGGTGAACGAGGTGTTGGCCACGACCGAGGTCGAGCCGGACAGCACCCCGGCCGAGGTCAGGGTGAAGCCGTTGGGGAGCGCCCCGGTCACGACCGAGTAGGTGAACGGTCCTGTTCCCCCCGTGGCCACGAAGGTGTAGGTGTACGGCTCACCTGACTGGCCGGCGGGCGGTGAGGAGGTCAGGGTCGGCGCGGCGGCGATGACGACCGACGCGGTCTTGTTGACGACCTGCGCGAGGCTGTCGGTCACCGCCACCGTGACCGTGGAGGTGCCCGGGGTGGTGGGCGTCCCGCTGATCAGCCCGGTGCTCGGGTTGAGACTCAGCCCGGCCGGCAGGGTCCCGGCCGACACGGCCCACGTGTAGGGCGCGACACCGCCGGTCCGTACCGGTTGGTAGCTGTAGGCCACCCCGACCTCACCGGCCACCGGGCTCAAGGTCTGGGCCAGGGCGGCCTCGACCACCAGGCTGACCGCGCGGGTAGCCGTCGACCCGCTGCTGTCGGTGACCTGGACGGTGAAGGTGGAGGTCCCGGCGACGGTGGGGGTGCCGCTGAGCAGTCCGGTCGAGCTGAGGGTGAGACCTGCGGGCAGCGTGCCGGCGCTGACCGACCAGACGAAGGGCGCGGTCCCGTCCGTGACGGTGAGCTGGCGGCTGTAGGCCACGCCGACCTCGCCGGAGGGCGGAGCGGGGAAGCTCAGCGTGGGTGAGGCGTTCGGGGTGACCGCAGCAGAGGAGGTCGAGGGCGGACCGGTCGTGGCCAGGCCGGTCTGGATGATCTCGAGAGCGGTCACCATGGGGGCCTGCACCTTGCGGATGAAGCCGATGTCCACGGTGCCGTCGCTGGTGACGGCGAACTCGCGCATGGTGCCGCGCATGGTCCCCCCTGCGGCGGGGATGACGTCGAAGTCCGGCAGCACCGTGCTGCCCTCCAGCGTGACGTCGAAGACACGGCTGCCCGGGGAGTCGGTGCCGGCAAAGTGGTTGACGAAGTAGAGCCGCGCCTTGACCTTGGCACCGGTCGCGACCGGGAAGGCCCACGCCATCTCGTCGAAGCGCTCGGAGTCGAAGACGGCGTTGGGGGTGGACGCCGGCACCGTGTCGTCGGCGACGACGCCCGGGGGATAGCCGACCGCGTTGCTGCCGGTGGTGCGCAGCGGGTTGGTCACCGTGTTGTCCGCGGCCCAGTCCGGCCCACCGTCGTTGGCCGCCACCTGGACGCCGCCCGCGTGGACCCGGTAGAGGACGTTCGTGCCGGACAGGTTCGTGGCCGCGACCCTGAACGTGTAGGCGGTCCCCGGGGTCAGGCCCGTCACGGTCTGGGTGGTGGCCGTGCTGGCGAACGTCTGCGGGGTCTGGGCCGTCCCGCCGATGTAGGGCGTGACCACGTAGCCGGTGATCGCGCTGCCGCCGTTGCTCGACGGTGCGGTCCAGCTCAGCCGGGCCGACGAGCTGGCGGCGGTGACCGAGGTGATCGTCGGCGCGTTCAGCGCCGCGAACGGGGTCACGGTGTTCGACGAACCGCTCAGGGTCGAGGTCCCCGCGGCGTTCACGGCGGCGATCTTGAAGGTGTACGAGCCGCCTGCGGTCAACCCGTTGAGCGTCCGGGTCTTGGCCGAGGGGTCGACGTTGATGACCGGCTGCGCCACCCCGGCCAGGAAGGGGGTGATGACGTAGCCCGTGATCACGCTGTTGTTGGCGGCCGGCGCGACCCAGCTGAGCACGGCACTGGTGAGTCCGGCGGTCGCGGTCGGGCTTGCCGGCGCCGCCGGCTTGTCGATGGCGGCCTGACTGGTCCACCGGCCGGCCGTGCGCCCGCTCGCGTCGGTCACCTTGACCTCGAAGGTGACCGTGCCGATCGCGGTCGCGGTGCCGCTCAACACCCCTGCCGAGCTGAGGGTGATCCCGGGCGGCGGGTTCCCGTTGACCAACGTCCAGACGAACGGGGACGTGCCGCCCTCGACCGGGAGCTGCTGGCTGTAGGCCACACCCACCGCGGCCGCCGGCGGGGGCGGGAAGGTCAGGGCCGGCACTGCGTTCGGCGTGGCCTCCGTCGAGGCCGCCGACTCGGGTCCGGTCCCGGCAGCGTTCTGCGCCGCCACCGTGAACGTGTACGCGGTGCCGGCGGTCAGTCCGGTGACGGTCCGGGTGGTGGCAGTACCGCTGAACGACTGGACGGCCTGCGCGGTGGTCCCGATGTAGGGCGTGACCACGTAGCCGGTGATCGGGCTGCCGTTTCCGGCGGGGGCGGTCCAGGACAGCGTGGCCGACAGGGTGTTGGCGGTGGCGGTCGGGGCCGGCGTCACGCGTCCGGGCACCCCGTACGGGGTCACTGCGGTCGACTGGGCGCTCTCGGGGCTCGTACCGAGCGCGTTGACCGCGGCCACGGTGAAGGTGTAGGTACCGCCGACCGTCAAGCCGGTGAGGGTCTGCGTTGTCGCGGTGCTGGCGTAGCTGACGGCCGGCTGGGCCGCGCCGTTCAGGTAGGGCGTGACCACGTAACCGGTGAGGGCGCTGCCGTTGCTCGCCGGCGCCACCCACGCGACGGTCGCAGCGCCGATCCCGGCCGTGGCCGTCGGAGCGGTCGGCGTGGACGGCCGGTCGGTGACCACGATCGTGACGGCTCGGGTACCGCTGACGTTGTAGGAGTCAGCAGCCTGGACCGTCACGCTGAAGCTGCCCGCCACCGTCGGCGTGCCACTGATCAGACCCGTCGTGGTGTTCATGCCCAGGCCGGCCGGCAGGCTGCCGGTGGGCACGGTCCAGGTGAAGGGACCGGTGCCGTCCGCGACCGTCGGCTGGGAGCTGTAGGCCGCCCCGACGACCCCGCCGGCCGGGTTGAAGGTCACCGTGGGCGGGGCCGCCACCACCTGGGTGACCGTTCGGCTGAGGCTGTTGCTGGCGTCGGCGATCCGGACGGTCCAGACGTAGGTGCCCGCCGCGGTCGGGGTGCCACTGAGCAGTCCGTTCGCTGAGAGCGTCAGACCGGGCGGCAGGGTCCCGTCGCTGACGGTGTACGCGTACGGCGCCGTGAAGCCGGTGATCGTGAACTGGAAGCTGTAGGCACCCCCCTGGGTGGACTGGGGCGGTGCGGACGTGGGCGCCTGAGCGGTGGGGGTCACCGCCGCCGAGGCTGCCGACTCGGCTCCGTAGCCACCGACGTTCTGGGCGGCGACGGTGAAGGTGTAGCTCTTGCCCGCCGTCAGCCCGGTGACGGTCTGGGCTGCACCCGCTGCGCCCGCGCCGAACGTGACCGGGGTCTGCGCCACCCCGTTGACCGACGGGGTGACCCGGTAGCCGGTGATCGCACTGCCGCCGTCGCTGACCGGCGCGGTCCAGGTCAGGCTGGCCCCCTGGATCGCCGCGCTGACGGCGGTCACCGCAGGTGGCCCCGGGACGTTGAACGGGGTGACCGCCGCGGACTTGGCGCTGGCGGTGCCGGTCCCGACCGCATTGACCGCCGACACCGTGAAGGTGTAGGCCGTGCCGGCGGTGAGGCCGGTCACCTGCTGGGTGGTGGCGGTGCTGGTGAAGGTCTGCGCCGGCTGGGCGGTGGTGCCGATGTAGGGCGTCACGACGTAGCCGGTGATCGCACTGCCGTTGGCTGCCGGTGGCACCCAGGACACCGACGCGCTGGTCGCCCGGGCGGACGCCGTGGGGGCCGCCATCGTCCCCGGGGCGGCCGCGGCCAGGGTGACCGGGGACGATGCGGCGGAGTCGGTGCCGTAGCCCGCGGCGTTCTGGGCCGCCACCTTGAAGGTGTACGTCGCGGCCGGGGTCAGCCCGGTGACGGACTGGGCCGTGCCCGCGCTGCCGGCTCCGAAGGTCTGCGTGGCCTGGGCCGTGGAGCCGAGGTAGGGCGTGACCCGGTAGCCGGTGATCGCGCTGCCGCCGTTGCTGCCCGGGGCGTTCCAGGTCAGGTTGGCCGTCCGGCTGCCGGAGGCGGTGGCGTCGGTGATGACCGGGGCGTTCGGCACGGTGTAGGACACCGCCGCCGACTGGCCGCTGGGCGCCGAGGTGCCGTTCGCGTTGATGGCCGCCACGGTGTAGCGGTAGGAGGTGTTGGCGGCGGCCCCGCCGAAGCTCTGGCTGGTGCTCGTGCCGAAGCTCAGCGCGCTACCGGCAGTCCCGTTGATGTAGGGCGTGACCAGGTATCCCGTCGTGGGGCTGCCCGAGACAGGTGCGGGAGCGACCCAGCTGAGGTTGATGGTCGTACCGGTGATGGTGGCGGTCGGCGTGGCCGGCACCGGCGGGGCCGGCGGGGCGGCCAAGGCGGTCGCCGTGGCGTCGTCGACGACGTAGGGGAAGACCCGCACCTCATCGATCGAACCGTCGAAGTAACCGACCGGCGCGCCGGCGGCCCTGCTCCGCCCGATGATGAAGTTACCGGTCGCTTTCCACCCGGACGTGTAGGACGCCGAGGTCTGCTTGGTCCCGTCGACGTACAGGGTCAACGTGCCCGCCACGCTGTCGTAGACCCCGGTCAGGTGGTACCAGGTGCCGACGGTGGCCACCGGGCCCACGGATGCGGTGACCGTGGGCGACGTGACGTTGCTCGAGGCCCGGCTGAAGACCCACCGGCCGGTGTTGGTCTGGGACAGCGTGAAGCCGCTGTAGTTGCTGGCGTCGACGCTGGCGACGATCCGGGCCGACGTGAGCTGGTTCGTCCGCGCCCAGGCGGAGACGGAGAAGCTCTTGCTGGTGTCGATGACGGAGCCGTTCGCCTCGATGTCGTCGTTGCTGCCGTCGAAGTCGACGCTGGAGGGGCCGATCACTCCCGGCCCCCACGTCGGGCCGTTGGTCAGGGTGCCGGCGAACTGGTTGAGCGAGTCGTCGGCGGCCGTGGTACCCGTACCCTCGTCGAGGTTCCAGTGCGCGGCCTCGCTGAGGTGGGAGATGTCGTCAGAGCCCAAGGCCTGGCTGTAGGCGCGGACGTCGTCGGTGGTCCCGTTCAACCAGTCGGTGTTGACCCCGTTGTACTTCGCACGACCGATAGCAAAGTTTCCGGTGGCGTTCCACCGGGAGTTCGACGTCACGGTCTGCTGGAGCCGACCGTTCAGGTAGAAGGCCAGCGTGTTGGCGGTCGAGTCGTAGACGGTGGCGATGTGGTACCACTGCCCGACCACCGCCTTGGTGCTCGCGACCGCGACCGCGGTCGTCGCCGAGGACGAGTCCGTCGCCAGCTTGCTGACGCCGAGGGTGTCGCCGCGCAGCTGGAGGAGGAAGCCGCTGATCGCGTTCCCGTCCTGACTGACCACGGTCTGGTTGGCGCCATTCAGGGCGTTGACCTTGACGTAGGCGGACACGGTGAAGCTGGTGCTGGTGTTGAGCACCGCGCTGCTGGTGACGGCCGCGCCGGTCGTGCCGTTGGTGGTGAGGGCCGAGGTCCCCTGGACCCCGGTGCCCCAGCCGGCGCCGCTGTTCAGGGTGGCGGTCCTGCCCCCGACCGAGTCGGTCGCGGCGGTGCCGCTCCCGTTGTCCAAGGTCCAGCGGCCGACGAGACCGGGAGCGGCCGCCTGGGCCTGCGGGGCCCCACCGGTCGTGATCCCGGTCGTCCCGACCACCCCGAGGACGAGGCTCAGCACGACGAGCAGCACCGTCCGGCGCCGCCAAGGAGGAGCTACCAGAGAGGATGCCGATACGTGCCGTCTCACGCCATCACAGCGAGGGGGCACTGGGGCAGCGGTGCCACGCCCAGAGGCGTTGCTGGCGTCCGGCTCGGCCGCAGTGGCCCAGACGATCGCCGCGGATCCGATCGGTCCCGCCTCGGCGACGGCGACGAGGGCGCCGGGAAGGGTCGCGCCGGCGTCGGAACGCTCAGGCAGAACCCGAAGGGGCCGCGCCATGCTCGCCACCGTGCGTCGGACGCGGATGTCTCGACGTAGCGGACGCCGGCCCGGTCACCGTGGGTGTCGGGGCGAGCCAGCTGGGAGTACCGGGCCTGAGCATACTGGGCCCGGGAACACTGGGCCTGCGCGGTGAACGGAAGGAAGGCAGACCAAGGGCTACGGCTGTCCGGGATCATGACAGGGGCCCCTCGTGAGCGGTTGGATCTTTCCACAGCCCCCGCTGCCTTTGACTATATAGCAGTAGCAAAACCCCGTTAGGAAAGCGTCAAAATTCGCGTTCCCCAGGCGCGAAGTCACGGCAGGCCGGCCGCGTGCAGCTGGTCGCGTCCGGTGTCGGTGAGCTGTGCCGGGGAGCCTGCGTCGGCAGGGCACGCCCTCGGGATGCGGTGCCGGACGGGTGAGGAAGCCGCCGGTCGTCGAGACTCACGCGGTCAGCGTTCCGCCCTACCCACGCCGTCGTGTTCGCCATTCCTCCACCGCCTTCGTGAAGCGCTGCCCGCGTCGACCTCGACGCGCTCGAGCAGGCCCGAGCGGCCCACCGGGGCGCAGCTCATCTTGAGGCAGGACCGGTCGCGGACCCTATCGGCGCCTCACTGGTCAAGGGAACCAGCTGGGCCGGCTCGCCGGCCCACGCCCGCTGCAGCATCCCCCGCAAGACCGCGCGGGTGACCGGGCGGGGGTTGCCCGGGGGTACCTGTTCGAGGATCAGTGCGCTCGCCCGGTCCAGGTCGCGCTCGTGCAGTCCGAGGTCGCGCAGAGCGCGGGGGGCATCCAGCCGGGTGTAGAGCGCGACCAGCGCGCCGAGCGGGTCGCCGGCGGTCCCCGGTCCCCCGGAGGCGCCGCCGTCGGTGAGGGCGGTGAGCAGTCGACGCTGCGCGTCCGGAACCGCCGGCAGGTTCAGCCCGGCGACGTGCGGCAGGATGATGGCGTGGGTGTCGGCGTGGTTGAGGTCCCAGGCGCCACCGAGGACGTGGCAGATCTTGTGGTGCAGACCGGAGCCGGCCGCGGCGAAGGCCACGCCGCTGAGGTAGGTGGCGTAGAGCAGGTCCTCGCGCGCTCCCACGTCCTGCGGATCTGCGACCACCCCGACCAGGCCGGTGGCGAGCGTGCGGACGGCCTCGGTGGCCAGCGCCGAGCTGATCGGGTTCTGCCGGGGGGCCCACCACGCGTCGACGCCGTGGGCCAGCGCGTTCAGTCCTGAGCTGACCGAGAGCGCGACGGGAAGGGAACGAGTCAGTACCGCGTCGTAGATGACGACCCTGGGCAGCACCGACCGGTCAGTCCCGGTGGTCTTGCGGCCGTCGACGGTGAGCCCCCAGACCGGCGTCGCCTCCGATCCGGCGTAGGTGGTGGGTACGGCGAGGATCGGCAGCCCGGTCGCCCGGGCGACAGCTTTCGCGGTGCCGGTGGTCGAGCCACCGCCGACGCTGAGCAGCAGGTCGGCGTCGGCCGTACGGGCCGCCCGGGTCGCTGCCTCCGCGCAGCCGGCCGGGACGTGCTGCCGGACGTCGGTGAACCGGCCGGCCACGCCGACGTCGTGGGTCAGCTCCTCGGCCATCGCGGCCTCCGATGCCGCCGCGACGAGCAGGATCCGCCGTGCCCCGCGGCGTTCGACCTCGTCGGTGACGGTCTCGCGGCCGAGGCCCGAGGCGAAGACGACGCGCTGCTCGGCGCTCTCGTAGACGAAGTGACCGGCCTGCGTCGTCGGCGTGCGGCTGCTCATCAGCGGTCCGCTGAGGGCTGCAGGACCAGGTCGATGTCGGCGTGCGCGAACGGGGAGGGCAGCCCGAGCTCGGCGGCCACGTCGGGGTCCGGGTCCTGGATGAAGGTGGTGATCAGGCTCTGCCTGACCGCGAAGACGGCGTCGGAGTCGAGGTAGGGGCTACCCGCGACGAAGATGTGGGTCGTCAGGTCCTGATAGCCCTCCGCGGTGACGACGAAGTGGATGTGGGCCGGACGGTTGGGGTGCCGGCCGGCGGCGCCCAGCAGGGCTCCGACCGGCCCGTCGGTCGGGATGGGGTAGTAGCTGGGCACGACGCTCACGAAGCAGAACGCGCCGTCCTCGTCGGTGCGGAACAGCCCACGGCCGTTGCCGAGCGGCTGGTGTCCGGGCTGCTGCACGTCGTAGAAACCGTGGGTGTCGGCCTGCCACACGTCGACGGTGGCGAGCACCACAGCCCGGCCTGCGGGGTCACGGACGTGACCGGTCACCAGGCAACGCGGGCCATCGCTGGCCGGCGACACGTCGTCGCCCGGCGCGCGGACCGGTGAGGCGACGACGTGGAACGGGCCGAGCACGGTCGCGTCGGTCGCGTCGGGGGTCTCGGCGTGGTTCAGGGTCTCCACGAGCATCGAGACGCCGAGCACGTCGGACAGCAGGATGAACTCCTGCCGCGTCGCGTCACACATCTGTCCGGTGGCGGTCAGGTAGTCGATCACTGCGCCCCACTCCTCGACGGTGGGCGCCACGTCCCGGACGAAGTCGTGCAGGTGCTGGGTCAGGCTCGAGAAGACCTGCCGGAGGCGCGGGGCAGGCGTGTGGGCGAAGCTCTCCAGGACCGCGGCGGTCAGCGTGGTCGAGTCGAAGTCGGTGGTCAGGTTCACGGTCGACCTCCCGGTCAGGTGATGGGGTCAGCGTTCGAGGACGAGGCGTCCAGAACCAGGCCAGCGGCGACGCCCGACGTCACACCGGCGCGGGGACGCCGAGCCCGAGGAGCCGCTCGGCGTTGCGGAAGGCGATCTGCTCACGGTCCTCGTCGCTGATCGGGGCTTCCTCCAGGAACCGGCACGCGACGCCGATCGACTCGAAGGGGTAGTCGGTGCCGAACAGGACGTGGTCGACGCCGAGAGCGAGGACGGCGGTGAGCAGGGGTGGGGCGGAGGCGACCCCGCTCGTGACGACGTAGAGGTTTTCCTTCAGGTACTCCGACGGCCGTTCCCGGTCGAGCACGATGCCGTGGTGGTTGTGGAAGTCCCAGCGCGAGTCGAGCCGCCAGAGCACGAACGGCAGACCTTCCCCCATGTGGCCCAGCAGCAGCTTGGCTGCCGGGAACCGGTCGAACACGCCGCCGAAGATCAGCCGGAGCGCGTGGGTGGCCGTGTCGATCCCCCAGCTCCACATCGGACCGATCAGCTCGGGGTGCCCGGAGAGCACGTGCGCGACGTCGACACCGTTGGCCGGGTGCAGGTAGAGCGGCACCCCGAGCCCTTCGGCCCGTTCCCAGACCACGTGGTAGGCGGGATCGTCGAGGTAGCGGCCGTGGGTGTGGGCGTTCACCAGCCCGCCGCGCAGCCCGAGCTGGGTGACCGCCCGCTCCAGCTCGTCCGCGGCCGCAGCCGGATCCTGCAACGGCAGGGCCGCGAACCCGCTGAACCGCTCAGGATGCTCGGCGATGACGCCGCTCAGCAGGTCGTTGACCTCTGCTGCGGCCCGGACCGCCACCGCGGCGTTCGGCTCGGCCTGGATGCCCGGGGAGTTCAGGGAGAGCACCTGGATGTCGAGGCCGGCCGCGTCCATCTCCGGCAGTCGCTCGGCGGTGAAGTCGAGCAGCCGGCGGGACGCGTCGGCCCAGACGTGGGGCTGGGCGATCGAGGACGTGCTGGACCCGTACCCGGCGAGGTCCGCCGTCACGAAGTGCTCCTCGAGTGCGATCTTGCGCATGTCTCCCCTTCGGGGTTCGGCCAGTTGATGAACGAGTCGCTTGTTCACTAATCCGTATTGACTTTACTCATGATGAATCGTAGCGTCTGGATCGTCAAGTACCGCCGTTCTGCGCCAGCACGTCCTGACCAGCACGTCCCGACCAAGGGGGTCCCATGAGCACAGGCGTCCGGGAGACCGACCGCTACGACGTCGCCGTCGTCGGCTACGGCCCCGTAGGGATGGCGATGGCGGCGCTGCTGGGTCGCAGCGGCCACTCGGTGGTCGTGCTCGAGCGCTACCCGGACCTCTACAACCTGCCGCGGGCGGCCATCTTCGACGACGAGACCATGCGCACGTTCGCCGAGCTCGGGATCGCCGAGACCCTGCTGCCCCGGCTGCACGTCCAGCGCAACTACGAGTGGCGCAACGGCGCCGGTGAGCTGCTCATCGAGCACGACTTCGCCGAGGTCGGGGCCAGCGGCTGGGCGGAGTGGTACATGATGTACCAGCCGGACCTCGAGGACGCCCTGGACGCCGCGGTCCGGGCGACCGGCGCCGTGGACGTACGGTTCTCGACCCCGGTGACGGGTTACCGGCCAGACGCCGACGGGGTGCGGATCGAGACCGGGGGCGCACCCGTGCACGCCCGGTGGGTGGTGGCCTGCGACGGTGGCAACAGCTTCACCCGTCGGCTGCTCGGCATCGGACAGACCGACCTCGGCTTCTCCGAACCCTGGTTGGTGTGCGACTTCGCGCTGCTGAGCGACCCGGGACTACCGAAGGCGCGCCAGGTCTGCGATCCGGCCCAGCCGATCTCGATCATCGCCCTCGGTCATGATCATCACCGGTTCAGCTTCATGATCGACTCCGAGGCGGCCTTCGACACCGAGCGGGACCCGGCCAAGGTCTGGGCGCGGGTCAGCGGCTACCTGCGACCAGACCAGGCCGAGCTCGTCCGCGTCGCCACCTACACGTTCCGTTCCCTGCTGACCCACCGGTGGCGCGAGGGTCGGATCCTGCTCGCCGGGGACGCGGCGCACCAGATGCCGCCCTTCCTCGGACAGGGCATGGTCTCGGGCATCCGGGACGCCAAGAACCTGGCGATGCGCTTCGACCTCGTCCTCGGCGGCGTGGCCGAGGACACCCTGTTCGACAGCTACCAGAGCGAGCGGGAGCCACACGTCGAAGCCGTGATCACCAAGGGGATCGAGCTCGGACGGGTGCAGACCATGCGGGACCCCGTCCTCGCAGCGCGGCGCGACGAGGCGTTCATCGCCGATCGCCGCGAGCACCGCGAACCGGTCAAGATCCGCTTTCCCGGCATTGGCGCGGGGCTGGTGGAGCCCTCGCCGGGTGCCGGCGCGTTGGTCCCCCAAGGCAGGGTCAGCGACGGGTGTGAGGCCGGACGCTTCGACGAGGTGCTCGGCCATGGCTGGTTCGAGGTGTCGAAGGGTGACGCTGACCCCGACGGTCCGGCCGGCCTCACGGTGGTCCGGCTGCAGCCGGACCAGAGCGGGATGATCGTCTCCGCCCCCACCGCGGTGGCCGATCTGGAGCAGGTGTACGGGTCGTGGCTCGAGGAGCACCAGGCCTACGGTCTGGTCGTCCGGCCTGACTACTACGTGTACGGCACCGCAAGCACCCCCGAGGCTCTGGCCGCGCTCCGGTCCCGCCTCCGGGCGGCCTGGGCGGGCCGACCGGCGCTCACCGGCGCCTCAGCCTGAGCGCGAGAGAGGAGTAGAGATGGCGGAACCGGTCATGCTGCCCCCGGGTGGTGGACGACTCATCCACGGCGGTGGCCTGCACGCGACGCTCAAAGTTCCCGGTGGGAGCGACCAGGCTCTGACCTCGACCTTCGAGATCCGGGTGCCGCCCGGCTACGACGTCGGGGCACACGTGCACAGCCATGGCGAGGAGCTGTTCTACGTCGTGGAGGGCACCCTGGACATGCTCGCGTTCGAGCCGACCGACCGTAGCGTGGGCGACTGGCACGACTGGGTCTCCCGTGACGGCCGGACCTTCCTCCGGGGCGGACCGGGATCGTTGATGTTCATCCCGGCCGGCGTCCCGCACGCCTTCGGCAACCTCTCCACGGAGTGGGCGGTGATGCTGTTCCAGTCTGCACCGAGCGGCCACGAGGACTATTTCGACGAGCTCGCCGCCCTGCTGCGTGAAGGCAACGGGCGGCCAGACCCGGAGAAGATCGTCGCCCTGCGGCGCAGGTACGACATCGAGCAGCTGACGGGCCTGCGGGACGGCGGGGCCGAGGAGGCCTCGGCGCGCGCGTAGTCGGCTCGGTGATCGTGACCCGGGCGCGGACATCGAGGCGGGCCGCGAGCCCGCACGAACCGACCGACTAAGTCACGACAAGTCCGCTGACGTTTGAGGGCCTCGGCCCTGACGCGCAGGTGCCGTGCCGGCGGGGGAACCGGAGGAGGGGTCAGAACCGGAGGTTCGGCCGGACCTCACACCGGTGGAACCTCACACCGGTGGGCCGACGGTGTGCACGAGCGTGCCGATGCCGTCGATGGAGACCTCGATGCGGTCCCCCGGGGACAGGAACCGGTTCTGCGGCAGCCCGACGCCGGCCGGGGTACCGGTGAGGATCAGGTCACCGGGTTCGAGGGTGGTGAACTCGCTCGCCCCGGCGACCAACCCGTCGATGCCGATCACCAGCTCCTGGAGCAGGGTGTCCTGCTGGACCTCCCCGTTCAGGGTGAGGGTCAGTCGACTGGCCTCGATGTCGGGCAACGCCCAGGCCGGGGCGATCCCGGGCCCGATCGGGCACGAGCCGTCCTGCGCCTTGTGGCCGAGCCAGTCGTAGCCGAACGGGGGGAACACCGCGTCCGGACGGGCGAACCGTCCTCGCGCCGAGAGGTCGTCGGCGACGGTGTATCCGGCGACGACCGCTCGGGCGTCGGCTTGGGAGACCCTGCGGGCACGGCGTCCGATGACGACGGCGAGCTCGCCCTCCCAGTCGTACCTCGGGTCCTCCCCCGCAGGCAGCGGCACCACCGCACCCGGACCGACGACCGTGGTGGTCGGCGGCTTGAGGAAGAAGAAGGGCGTCGCGTCCGGGTCCGGGCGCGCCGTCCCCATCTCGTCGGTGTGGGAGAAGTAGTTGGCTCCGGCGCACAGGACCTTGCGCGGGAAGGTGATGGGCGTCGTCAGCCGGGCGTCCTCGACGATCTCCAGCCGGTCGAGCTCGAGCGCCCGCAGGAGGGGCCCGAGCTCGTCCCACCGGTCGAGCAGCTCGACCATCGTGACCGGCCAGCCCGGGGGCAGGGCCCGGATCGTGCCAGCCGTCTGCACCCCTGCTGTGGGCACGTTCTCGGCGGGGAGCAGGTACTGCACGAGCAGCAGGTCATTCATCAGCTTCTCCCAGCGTCGGTGACGGTCGGGTTCTCGGTCGGGCCGGCGGCCTGGCCGGGGCCGGGATACCCCAGCTCGGCGGACACGGCAGCCGCGGCGGTGCGCAACGCCCCGGCCAGCTCGGGGCTGCCACCTTCGAGCATCCACGCGGGCACGGCGAGGCCGATGACCAGGGCGAGCTGTCCGTCCGCTCCGAAGACCGGGGCGGCCAGCGCTGACATGCCGTAGATCATGTTGTTGAGCGCGCTCGCGTGACCGTCGCGGCGCACGGCTTCGAGCAGTGCGGCCTGCGCCGCCGGTTCGAGCACCCGGGTCTCGTGCCGCGCCTGCTGGCCGGCGAGCGCCCGGGCGGTCACCACGTCCGGCAGGTTCGCCAGGAACACCTGACCGAGCGCGGAGTCGAGCAGCGGCAGCACCGAGCCGACCCGGACGGTCATGGGCAGCGCGTGCGCGCCGGAGTCCCACCGGACGATGACCGGGCCGGCGTCGCTCCAGACGGCGATGTCGACCGTGTGACCGGTCTCGTCGCGCAGCCGGGAGACGTGGGCGGCGGCGACGCTTTCGGCATCGGTCCGCCGCAAGGCCTCGACCCCCAGCCGGCGCGCGGCCGGCCCGAGGTCGTAGCGACCGCTGCTGCCGTCCTGGGAGGCCAGGCCGACCCGGACCAGGCTGACGAGATAGCGGTGCACCTTCGCCGGGTGCATGTCACTTCGACGAGCGACCTCCGACAGCGCGAGTGGGCCGCGACCGGTCTCCAGCGCGCGCAGCACCCGGGCGCCCACCTCGATCGACTGGATGCCCTGCTGCTGCCCCTCGTCCACGCGCTCACTGGTCATGGGACCCAATGCTGACTCATCCTGTCCGGTGGCGAGCGCGCCGTGCCTCATCCCAGCGCACCGTCGACGACCAGGAGGGTGTGGCCGACCGCCCGCCCGTGCATCACCGCTTCGTGGGCCGCTGCCGCCGCGTGCAGCGGCTGTTCGTGCAGCAGGCCGGCCGGCAGCCGGAAGCCGGAGCGGACCAGCTCCCAGAAGTCCGACGTCACCGCGCTCGTCGCCGTGCGGACGCCGATCAGCGCGATGCTGCGGACGTAGAGCGGCGCGGCGGGCACCCGCAGCACGGGCAGCTCGGGGGTGCCGATCGCACCCGAGACCACGATCCGGGATCCGTTCGCCAGGGCTGGGAAATAGCGGTCGAACACGGTCGGGTCGCAGACGTTGTCGATCACGGCGTCAGCACCCCGGCCGTCGGTGAGGCCGCGGACCCGTTCGCCCAGGTCCTCAGCACGCGCGTCGAGCACGGTCATCCCCTCGACCGGCACCACCAGGTCGGGGCGGCGACTCAGCGCCAGCACCCGGGTCCCGAAGCGCGACGCCAGCTGGACCAGCACCGAGGCCAGGGCGCCGGTACCGCCGGTCACCAGCAGCGTCGACCCCGTCCCCAGCTCTGCCGTCCGGAGCTGGTGCAACGCGATGGGTCCGACCGCGGCGAGCGCGGCCGCTTCGCTCAACGTGATGTCGTCGGGCAGGGCGTGCAGGCTGCTCACGGGCACGGCGACGAACTGGGCGTAGGAGCCCCAACGGTGGATGCCGACCATCTCCAGCTTGGTGCACTCGTGCTGGCGGCCGGCGCGGCAGGCTGCGCAACGTCCGCAGGTGTGGGTGTTCATCACCGCGACCCGCCGCCCGACCAGATCCGGGTCGACGCCGGCCGCGACCAGCTCGACCACGCCCGCACAGTCGCCACCGAGGACGTGGGGCAGGGTCACGAGTGCCGAGAACGGGTGCCTGCCCGATCGGGTGCCCAGATCCCGCGTCCGCGACACCTCCACGGCGCCGACCCGGACAAGCGCCTCGCCGGCGCCCAGCACCGGCGTCGGGACCTCCTCGAGCCGGAGCACGTCGACAGCGCCGAACTCACGCATCAGCACGGCCTGCATCAGTGCGCAACCATCTCGGGGTCGACCGGGCCCCACTTGTTCGCCGCCTCGACGCCGGGTTCCCAGACCTGCGGGCCCTGCGGCCAGGACTCGTGCCAGGGTCGGGGCTCGAAGTAGGCGGTCCGGTCGTCAGGCACCACGTCGAGCTCGGTGAACAGCTCGACGAGGTTGCCGTCGGGGTCGCGGTGGTAGGTGAAGATGTTGTGCCCGGCGCCGTGCCGGCCCGGACCCCACTCCAGGCGGATCTCCCGTCGGGCGAGGTGGTCGAGCGCATCCTTCAGATGGTTGATGTCGCGCATCTCGTAGGCGACGTGGAACAGGCCGCGCTTGCGGGTGCTGCGCATCAGGTTGATGGCGTGGTGGTCGGTGTTGCAGCGCAGGAAGGTGAAGAAGTCGCCGATGATGTCGGACCACCGGAAGCCGAGGACGTCGGTGTAGAACGACTGGGTCGCGTCCAGGTCCTCGACGTAGGAGGCGACGTGGCCGAGCTTGCTCGGTCGGATGCCCAGCGAGCTCGGTGAACCGGTCGGCACCTGCTCCGGGTACAGGTGCAGCGGCGTGGCCGTGCCGTGCTCGGGCAGCACCAGCGACGCAGGGATCCCGGGCTGGGCGTCGGACCGCAGCTCCGAGGAGATCCCGAGGGCCCGGAGATCGCGCTGCACCTCGTCCAACGGCGCGGCGACCTCGAAGCCCAGCGCCTGCCGACCGTCGGCCGGGCCGCGCTCGATCACCACGCAGTGGTGCTCGGTGCTCGTCGTCAGGTAGACGGCCGAGTCGGTCCGCTCCGTGACGACGAAGCCGAGCGCGTCCTCGTAGTAGTGCGCCATCCGGTCCAGGTCTGGGCTGCGCAGCTGGTAGAAGCCGGGTTTGCTGACCGGAGCAGGCGCACGGCCCGAGGAGCCCTGTCCGCCGGCCGGGCTCAGGTCCGGCTCGTGCTCCGGGGTCATCAGCTTCTTCGGTGTCATCGTCGACCTCCTTGGTGGCGCAGGCCCGCTTGCTCCGCGACGCGGTCACGTCGTCTGGTCAAGCACACCGTACGTCGACATCTGGTTATCTAAAGCGTAGCGCATTACCCCTAGCGTAAGATACAGTCCTGCAGAAGTCGCTGCAGATGCTCGTTCGTCCGGGACGGAACGTCGTCCTCGCGCCTGCAGCGGGGAGGCCGGACGGCCGACGTGAGCGCCGAGCCGGCGCATCGCTCCAACGAAGGAGACCCATATGCCCGGTGGTTCAGCACCCGCAGCCCGGGTGCGCGCGAACGAGCGGCCGAGCGTCGTCGCCGGGCCGACGAGTCCCACGGCCCCGCGGGCCACCGACCTCCTCACCGTCGAGCGGTTGATCCGCCGCTTCGGCGGCATCACGGCCGTCGACGACCTCTCCTTCACCATCCGGCAGCACGAGAAGCTGGCCGTGATCGGCCCCAACGGAGCTGGCAAGTCGACGCTGCTGAAGATGATCGCCGGACAGGACCGACCGACCTCGGGAACGATCGAGCTGGCCGGCCACGGTCCCATCCAGGGGCGCTCGGCCCGGTCCCTGGCGCGTGCAGGTGTCGCCTTGGCTCGGCAGGTGCCACGTCCCCTGCCCAGCATCAGCGTGCGGCAGAACATCGAGGTCGGCCTGCGGGCGGGCGCCGCCCGGCGCTCGGGGCGCGAGCAGGACCGGCTCGCGGAGATCCTGCACCTCACCGCGCTGGCTGACAAGGCTGAGCGGCCCGCAGGCTCCCTGCCGCTGCTGGACCTCAAGCGGCTCGAGATGGCCCGCGCGCTCGCCACGGAGCCGCGACTGCTGTTGCTCGACGAGGTGAGCGCCGGCCTCAACGAGTCCGAGCTGGACGAGGCGATCGCCCTGATCGCCCGGCTGCACGCCGCCGGGTCCACCCTGCTGATCGTCGAGCACGTGCAGAAGGTCGTCCACGAGCTGGCCGACCGGGTCCTGGTCCTGAACTTCGGCGCACTGCTCACCTCCGGCACACCGGCGCAGGTGACCGCCGACGAGCGCGTGCAGCAGGTCTACCTCGGCGCCGGGCCCGCCGACCGCCGGCAGGAGCCTCCTCGGTCCCTACCCGGCCCGGGTCGCACCGACGCGGGACTACGGGTCACGGCCCTGAGCGTGCAACGCGGCATGCACCGGGCGCTGGAGAAGGTGGACCTGGTGGTCGAGGCGGGATCGATCACCACCGTGCTCGGCCCCAACGGCGCGGGCAAGTCCACCCTGGCCGAGACGATCAGCGGGATGCTCCCGGTCCGGTCCGGCACCCTGCACTGGCAGGGCGTCGACATCACGCGCGTGCCGGCCCATCACCGGCCCGCCCTGAGGATCGCCCACTGCCAGGAAGGCCGGCGGCTCTTTCCCGGCCTGACCGTGCTGGAGAACCTGCAGCTCGGCGCTTACGGAGTGCGAGCAGCCGAGCGGCGCACGCGCCTGGACCGCGTCTTCAGCACCTTCCCGGTCCTGGCCGAGAGGCGCGGGCAGCTGGGCACGACGATGTCGGGCGGCCAGCAGCAGATGCTGGCCATCGCCCGGGCCCTGATGGCGAGCCCGCTCCTGCTCGTGCTCGACGAGGTGACGCTCGGCCTCTCCCCCAAGGTGGCCGACGAGATCTACCTCGCGCTGCAGGACGCCGCCTCGTCCGGCACCGGGCTGCTGCTGATCGAGCAGGACGTCGACCGGTCCCTCCGGCTCGCCGACCATGCCGTGGTCCTCACCCACGGCCGGGTCGTCTACGACGGGGCGCCGGCCGGACTCACCCAGGAGCACCTGATCGCCGCCTACCTCGGCGGGACGAACGCGACAGCGCCGGTCGACCCCGACCGGCCCGGACAGAAGGAGTTGCCATGACACGTTCCCGGCTCATCGCCTCGTTGAGCGCCGTGACCCTGGGCGCACTGGTCCTCGCCGGTTGCGGCGGCGGGCCCGGCGGGACCAGCAGCGACAGCGGTCCGATCAAGATCGGAGCCTCCATCCCGCTGACGGGGTCGCTCGCCGGTTTCGGGCCGATCATCCAGCAGGCGTACCAGACCGACGTGGACCGGGTGAACGCGGCCGGCGGCATCACGGTGGGCGGCCAGCCGCGTCAGGTGGAGCTGGTCCTGCGGGACAGCCAGAGCGACCCGAACACGGTCGCCCAGCAGAGCCGCGACCTGGTCCTGAAGGACGGCGTGGTCGGGCTGCTCGGCTCGGTCAGCCCGCCGCTGGCCATCCCCGCCGCCAACGTCGCCGAGCAGCAGAAGGTGCCCTTCGTCAGCACCCTGACGCCGATCGAGGCGTGGAAGGCGGGCAACCCGTCCGGCTGGACGTACTCCTGGAACTTCTTCTTCGACGAGAACCAGCAGACCGACACCCAGTTCCTGGGGGCCGACCAGGTGCGGACCAACAAGAAGGTCGCCCTGTTCACCGACAACGAGCAGGACGGGATCGTGATGGGCAAGCTGTGGGCGGAGAAGGCGCCCACCTTCGGCTACACCATCGCCACCCACGCGGAGTTCCCGGTGGGAACGACCGACTACTCCACGTTCGTCCAGAAGGCCAAAGCCGCCGACGCCCAGATCCTGATCGCCCAGATGATCCCGCCCGACTCGTTCGCCCTGTGGAAGCAGATGAAGTCCCTGGGCTGGAGCCCGTCGGTCGTCCACTGCCTGAAGTGTGCGGCCCCCGGAGCCTTTCAGAAGGCCCTCGGCCCGCTGGCCGAGGGGACTCAGGGCAACGGGTGGATGCTGGCCTCGGACGACCCGCTCCAGGCCGAGCTCACCCGTGAGTTCACGCCCAAGCTCGGGGACAACCTCGACCTGCAGTCCTTCCTCGCCGAGTTCTCGGCGGCGAAGATCCTCACCGACGCCATTGCGGCGGCCGGTTCCACCGAGGCCGACCCGATCAACGCGGCGATCGCCAAGACGGACACGATGACGGCCTTCGGCCAGCGCGTGGCCTTCGACGGCAGCCACAGCGCCGCCGTCACCGCCGTCAACGTGCAGTGGCAGGGTTCCGAGACGCTCCAGGTCTTCCCCAAGACCAAAGGCTCGGTGGCGCTCCAGTTCCCGGCCCAGGGTCTGCGGTAGGGCCAGACGATGCTCAACACGGTGCTGAGCGGACTGCTCAGCGGCGGCCTCTACGCCATCGTCGCGCTGGGCCTGTCGCTGGTCTTCGGAGTCATGGGGCTGGTGAACCTGGCCCACGGCGACCTCTTGGTCGTGGGTGCCTACCTCGCCTCGGTCACCATCGGGATCCTCGGGGTCGACCCGCTGATCTCTCTGGTGGTCGTCGTCCCGGTGATGTTCGTGCTGGCGTACCCGGTCCAACGTCTGGTGCTGACCGGGTTGTTGCGGCGCGGCCTCGAGCCACCGCTGGTGGCGACCTTCGGGATGTCGCTGCTGCTGAGCGCACTGCTGGCCCAGATCTTCGGTGGGGACGCCCGGACGCTGAACGCCTCCTACGCCACCGCCGGGTTCTCGGTGCTCGGCGGCACCTTGCGGCTCAGCGGCGCCATCACGCTGCTGATCGCGGTGGTGCTCATCGTGGGGACGCACCTGATGATCACGCGCAGCCAGTTCGGATCTGCGCTCCGGGCGGCCGCGGCCGATCCGAGGACCGCCGCCACGATGGGGATCGACGTCCAGCACGTGTACGCCTTCACCTTCGCCCTGGCCGCGGCCTTCGCCGGAGTCGCCGGGGTGCTGGTCGGCATCGGGTACTCCTTCGGGCCGACGACCGGGCTCGGCTATCTGGTCATCGGGTTCACCGTGGTCGTCCTGGCCGGGAGCCGCGGCGTGCTGGGCGCTCTGGGGGGCGGGCTCGCGATCGGTGTGATCCAGAGCGTCGGGAGCAGCGTCCTCGGGGGGCAGTATCGCGACCTCGTCGTCTACGTCGCCTTCCTGGTGATCCTGCTCGCCGCGCCCACCGCCGGCCGGATCCGTTCGGCGATCCCCCGGCGGCGGTCCGCGACCGCCGCGCAGCTGGCCCAGGTCTCGCCGTGACCATCGCGATCCGCCTCGCCGGTCACGCCCGGCCCACGGCGGCGGCCCTGTCCTGGTGTGGCGTCGTTGCGCTCCTGGCCGGCGCACTGCTCGTTCACCCGGCTCTCAGCCGGCAGGGCGAGAACGTGGCCACGTCCCTGCTGCTCTACGTCGCCGGCGCGACGGCCTGGAACCTGATCGGCGGGATGGGCGGTCAGTTCTCCCTCGCCCAGTCGACCTTCGTGGGCGTCGGGGGCTACACCACGGTGATGGTGATGCTGACCCGGGGCTGGAGCACCGTCCCGGCGCTGCTCGCCGCCGGCGTGGCCGGTGCGACGCTGGCGGCCGTGATGGGGGCGGTGCTGTTCCGGCTCCGGGGGGCCTACTTCACGATCGGGTCGCTCGCGTTCGCCCTGGCGGCGCTGTCGTGGATGACCGTCTGGTCCTTCACCGGTGCGACCCAGGGACTCTCCGCTCCCCTCGCGCTCGTCCCCACACCGTCGGCGACCTTCACCCTGGCCGTGCTCCTGGCCGTCGCAGCCATCGGCGCCGGCGTCGCGATCGCCCACAGTCGCTACGGACTCCGGCTGATGGCGGTCCGCGACGACGAGGACGTCGCCGACAGCCTCGGCGTGGCCCCGTTCCTGACCAAGCTGGGCGCGCTCGTGGTGTCGGGAGTGCTGACCTCGCTCGTCGGGGCCGCGTTCGCGATGACGACGATCTCGATCGAGCCGTTCTCGGCCTTCGGGGTCGGCTGGACGATCTCCTTCGTCGTGATGGCCATCGTCGGCGGCCTCGGCACCGTCTGGGGTCCCGCGATCGGCGCGGTCGTCGTCTACTACGGTCTGACCGTCCAGCTGCAGCAGTTCCCGACCGTGAGCGCGATCGTCTCCGGCCTGCTGATCGTGGTGCTGATCACGTTCCTCCCGAACGGCCTGCTCGGTGCGCTGCAGAACCTGACCAGGTTCCTGGTCCGACGGCGTCCGGCCTCCACATGAGGGGCCGCCGGCGCGAGGTGTGGACGACCGCGGAAGGGGAGGGATGACCGCCAGCTACCTGTACGCCTCGACCAGGACGCCCTTCGGCCGCTTCGGGGGAGCGTACGCCGACGTGCGTCCCGACGACCTGGCCGCGACCGCGCTCCGGGGCGTGCTGGCCCAGGCCCCCGAGCTCGACCCGGCCGACGTCGGCGAGGTGGTCTGGGGGGACGCCAACGGGGCAGGCGAGGACAACCGCAACGTGGGACGAATGGCGGTCCTGCTGGCCGGGCTACCGGTGAGCGTGCCGGCCACCACGGTCAACCGGCTCTGCGGCTCGGGTCTGGACGCGGCGATGATGGCGACCCGCACCATCGAGACCGGTGACGCCGACGTGGTCGTCGCCGGTGGGGTCGAGTCCATGACGCGAGCGCCCTGGGTGCTGCCGAAACCGAGGCGGGCGTTCCCGCCCGAGGACCTGGTTGCGGTGTCGACGACGCTGGGCTGGAGGCTGGTCAACCCCGCGATGCCGACGGCGTGGACGGTCTCGTTGGGGGAGGGCAACGAGCAGCTGCAGGAGCGGTTCTCCATCTCCCGAGAGCGTCAGGACGCTTTCGCGGCTCGCTCCCACCAGCTCGCCGACTCCGCCTGGACCGAGGGTTTCTACGACGACATCGTCGTCCGGGTGCCCGGCACGGACCTGGCGCGGGACGAGAGCATCCGACCCGGGAGCACGCCACAGGTCCTGGCGGGCCTGCGACCCGCCTTTCGGCCCGACGGGACCATCACCGCCGGCAACGCGTCCCCGCTGAGCGACGGGGCCTCGGCGGTGCTCCTCGGATCGCGTGCTGCTGCGGACACCATCGGTCTGGACCCGCTCGTGCGGATCGCGGGCCGAGGGACTGCGGCGCTGGAACCACCCGCGTTCGGGTACGCACCCGTCGCGGCCGCGGACCAGGCGCTGCGTCGGGCCGGGATCGGTTGGGGCGAGGTGGGAGCGGTCGAGCTCAACGAGGCCTTCGCCGTCCAGTCGCTGGCGTGCGTCGACGCCTGGGGCATCGATCCCGACATCGTCAACACCAGAGGAGGCGCCATCGCCGTCGGTCATCCGCTGGGCGCGTCGGGCGGCCGCATCCTGGGCACGCTGGCCAAGGTGCTCATCGAGCGCGGGGAACGGTGGGGCGTCGCCGCCATCTGCATCGGTGTCGGTCAGGGGCTCGCCGTGGTGGCGGAGAACGTGGCGCCGACCCAGGGCAGGCGCTGGTGAGGGTCGCGGTCACCGAGGACGCCCAGGAGGCGGTCGGCAGCATCGAGGACGGCTCGACGGTCCTGATCGGGGGCTTCGGCATGGCCGGCATGCCGGTGTTCTTGATCGACGCGTTGATCCGGCAGGGCGCCAGCGACCTGACCGTGATCAGCAACAACGCCGGCAACGGTGACCGCGGGCTCGCTGCCCTCCTGGCCGCCGGCCAGGTGCGCAAGATCATCTGCTCCTACCCTCGGCAGAGCGACTCCTGGGTCTTCGACCGCCTCTATCGCGCCGGCTCGATCGACCTCGAGCTCGTCCCGCAGGGCAACCTGGCCGAGCGGCTGCGCGCGGCCGGCGCCGGGATCGGCGCGTTCTTCTCCCCCACGGGCGTGGGTACGCCGCTGGCCGCGGGCAAGGAGACCCGGACGATCGAGGGTCGCGACTACGTGCTCGAGCTGCCGCTGAGGGGTGACGTGGCCCTGATCGCCGCCCACGTCGGCGACCGGCTGGGGAACCTGACCTACCGCAAGACCGCCCGCAACTTCGGCCCGGTGATGGCTGCTGCCGCTCGCCGGACCATCGCCCAGGTGACGACGGTGGTGGAGCCCGGTGAGATCGACCCCGAGGTCGTGGTCACACCCGGCATCTACGTCGACACGCTGCTGGACCTGGCGGCGCACGCGCGGACCAGACCGGACTCGCCATGACCATCGAGCATCTTCGGCGCGGACCCCGCGACCAGCACGAGCTGGCCGCCGCCGTCGCCGCCGACATCCCGTCCGGCGCCTACGTCAACCTCGGCATCGGCCAGCCCACCCTGGTCGCCGACCATCTGAGCCCCGCGTCCGAGGTCGTGCTGCACACCGAGAACGGGATGCTCAACATGGGCCCGGCCGCCTGGGGCGACGACGTCGACCCTGACTTGATCAACGCCGGCAAGGTCGCCGTGACCGAGCTGCCCGGCGCTGCGTACTTTCACCAGGCCGACTCCTTCGCGATGATGCGGGGCGGACACCTCGATGTCTGCGTCCTCGGGGCTTTCCAGGTGTCCGAGCACGGCGACCTGGCCAACTGGCACACCGGAGCCGCGGACGCGATCCCTGCGGTGGGCGGCGCGATGGACCTGGCGATCGGGGCCAAGTCGGTCGTGGTGATGATGTCGCTGTTCGCCCGGGACGGCACGGCGAAGCTCGTCCGCCAGTGCAGCTATCCCCTGACGGGGCTGAGGTGCGTCAGCCGGGTCTACACCGACTACGCCACCTTCGCGACCGGGACGCACGGAGCGTCGGTGACCGAGACCTACGGCATCTCCTTCGCCGACCTCCAGCAGCGCCTGAGCTTCACCCTCGCGAGCGTCGAGCCCACGACTGCGGCCCGTCCGGTGGCGCCGCAGCCCCGCAGAACCTGACCTCGAGGGCGAGCGGGTGGTCGGCACCGTCGTCACCGCCGATCTCAGCAGCGCCGCCCGGTCTCCCCGAGCTCGGACTTCGTGGACGGCCAGGTCCTCGCCATCGACGGCGGCATGACGGCGGTGGTCTGAACCCGGAACAGTGCCGGAATCAGGCAGGCATCCCGGCCGGTCGAGGGTCCGACCCGGCCGGCGGCGGGGACGACATCCACGTCACCCCGCCGTCGTCGGCGACAATGGTCTGGTGGCCGCCACCTCGCTCCCGCTCATCGACCATGCGACGATCCGAGGCGCGGTCGACCCCGGGTCGTACGCCCGCGGCCAGGAGTACCACCGCCTCCGCCGGGTCACCCGCCTCGAGTGGGACCCGGACGAGAGGCGGCTGGTCGGCGCTGTCCGCGGCAGTCACCCCAAGCCGTACGCCACCTCGGTCTGGCTGAGCGAGGTCGCATCGGGCAGTGAGGTGACTGACTCCTCGTGCAGCTGCCCGATCGGTGGTCACTGCAAGCATGTCGTGGCGAGCCTGCTCGCCTACCACGAGCGAGCGGTCGCCCAGCCGCTGCCAGACCTGCCCAAGCCGCCGACCCGGGCGCCGGCCAACCAGTCCCACGCCAAGCGATCGACGGCACCGCCGACCAGCCCGCCTCGGCCGGCAGCGCCGCCCGTGCCGGCCTGGAAGACCGCGCTGGGTGCGTTGACCCGCGGCGGCGGCGGCCCGCAGAGCAGCATCCCGCTCGCCCGCACCTACCCGCCGCTCGGTCTCCAGTTTCGCGTCGACGGCCTGAAGCAGGCCACCGAGGCAGGCCCGCGATCGCTCGTGATCCCGATCCGGCTCCAGGTCCGGCCCGTGCAGCAGGGAGCCAACGGCGGCTGGTCCGGTGGGTACGGGGTCGGGTGGAGTCCGGGACACTACGGACGCTCGCCGTTCGATCCCCAGGTCACCGAGTGGGTGAGCGAGCTGGGCTCACTGTGGACCAGCCGGACCGGCTACGGCTACAACGCCCCCGAGTGGCGCGCGCTGGAGGACTTCACGTCCTCGGCGCTCTGGCTGCTGCTGGCTGAAGGCGCGCGGCTGGGAGTCCCGCTCCTCGGTAGCGCTGCTCGCGACACCGTCGCGCTGGCGTCGCGCGCCGACCTCGCCCTGGCGGCCACGGCCGACGGGGAAGGCGGGATCCAGCTTCGACGTCACCTGGCGTTCGACGATGTGGCGGCCGGCTACGACGTGATCGGAGCGGTCGGCAAGAGCGGACTGTTCGCGGTGCGGTCGATCGGCAAGGCGCGTCACCTCGACTTGGGCCCGACGGCGCGTCGGCTGTCCGAGGACGACCGGGCCCTGACCGGCTTCCGCGACGCGACCGTCCCGAAGGCGGAGGTGACCGACTTCCTCGAGTCGGCCTACCTGACCCTGCGGCGCAGGGTGCACCTGCGCTGCTTCGACGGAAGTGTGACGCTGCCCGAGCCTGCTCCGCCTCGGCTGGTGCTGATGATCACCTCGCCGCAACCCAGCACGCTCCAGCTGGGCTGGGAGTGGGCGTACGGCACTGCCCGCTGTCGGCTGCACCCCACCTCGGAGGCGTTCCGCGACCCGGAAGCGGAGACGGCCATCTGGCAGGGAGTCGAGAAGACGCTCGGGGCCCGGTTTCTGAGCCAGGAGCCGACCGAGCTCAGCGGCCCCGCGGCTGTTCGGTTCGCGCAGGATCTGCTGCCGCTGCTGGAGGCGTCCGAGGAGGTGGTCGTCGAGGCGACGGAGCTGCCCAGCTATCGGGAGATCGAGGACACCCCGCTCATCACGGTCGGGGCGAGCGAGAGCGAGGATCCGGACTGGTTCGACCTCGCCATCCGGGTCAGCGTCGAGGGCCGGGAGGTGCCGTTCGCGCCCCTGTTTGCTGCGGTCGCCCGGGGCGAGGAATACCTGGTGCTGGACGACGGCAGCTACCTGCGCACCGATGTGGCGGCCCTCGACCGCCTGCGGGAGCTGATCGAGGAAGCCCGTCGGCTGGAGGACAGGCCGGGTCCGCTTCGGCTGAACCGCTACGCCGCGAGCCTGTGGGGCGACTTCGAGGAGCTGGCCGACGTCGTCGAGCAGGCGGATCGGTGGCGGGAGTCGGTGGGTGCGCTGGCCGCGCTCGCCCGCGACGGCGCCGCCCCGGTGCCCGAGGACGTACCGGAGACCGTGACGGCCGAGCTGCGGCCGTACCAGAAGGAGGCGTTCGACTGGCTGGCCTTCCTGCACCGGCACAGTCTCGGCGGCATCCTCGCCGACGACATGGGGCTGGGCAAGACCATCGAGGTGCTGACCCTGCTCGAGCACGTCCGGTCGACGCGGCCCGATGAGCGCGGTGCACCGTTCCTGGTGGTGGCACCGGCGTCGGTGACCGGCAACTGGGCTGCGGAGGCGCAGCGGTTCACTCCTGACCTCGACGTCGTCGTGCTCCCCAGCACGCTGGGCCGCCTCGGCGTCCCGATCGAGCAGATCGTCGGCGAGGTGGACGTCGTGGTGATCTCGTACGCCATTTTCCGGCTCGACTTCGAGCAGTTTGCGACGGTCGAGTGGGCCGGGCTCATCCTGGACGAAGCGCAGTTCCTGAAGAACCCGAAGACCCGCGTCCACGAGTGCGCCCGGCTGCTGAAGGCGCCGTTCAAGCTGGCGGTCACCGGGACGCCGATGGAGAACAACCTGATGGAGCTGTGGGCGATGCTCGCCGTCGTCGCTCCGGGTCTGTACGGCTCGGCCACCCGGTTCCGCGAGGACTACGTCAAGACGGTTGCCGATGGGCTGCGGTCCCGGCAGTCGATCCGGCAGGCGGACGCGGGACACCTGGTGAGCTACAGCGACGAGGATCGGCAAGCCGACCTGGGGGCGACGGCGTCCGGCGAGGCGGCGCTCGCCCGGCTGCGCCGACGGATCCGCCCGATCCTGCTCCGCCGGACCAAGGAGCAGGTGGCTCCCGACCTGCCCGAACGCATCCACCAGGAGCTGCGCGTCGAGCTGGCCCCGAAGCACCGACGCGCGTACGACCTGCTGCTGCAGCGTGAGCGGCAGCGGGTGCTCCGGCTGCTCGACGAGGACTACGAGGGCAACCGGTTCACGATCTTTCGCTCGCTCACCCTGCTGCGACGGGCCGCGATCGACATCTCCCTGACCGACCCGGAGCGGTACGCCGGGGTGCCGTCGGCCAAGCTGGAGCTGCTGTTCGAGAAGCTGGCGGACGTCACCGGCGCCGGGCATCGGGCGCTGGTGTTCAGCCAGTTCACCTCCTTCCTGCGCAAGGTCGCCGAACGCGCCGACCACGAGGGCATCGGCTACGAGTACCTGGACGGCGCCACACGGCGGCGGGCCGCGGTGGTCGAGCGGTTCAAGACCGGCGACGCCCCGCTGTTCTTGATCAGCCTGAAAGCCGGCGGTTTCGGGCTCAACCTGACCGAGGCCGACTACGTGTTCATGCTGGACCCGTGGTGGAACCCGGCCACGGAGAACCAGGCCATCGACCGCACCCACCGGATCGGTCAGACCCGCAACGTGATGGTCCACCGGCTCGTCTCGGCGAACACCATCGAGGAGAAGGTGATGGCGCTGAAGACTCGCAAGGCCCAGCTGTTCGATGCGGTCCTGGGCGACGACGAGGGCACCTTTTCCGGCAGCCTCGGTCCCGACGACATCCGCGGGTTGTTCGAGGCCACCGAGGCGGGTCGCGCGAGCTGACGCGTGCGGAGGTGGCATCGAACGCCGTCCGGTGGTGGACACTCCCGCCTCCGCCGAAGGCTGACCACCGTCTCAGCCCCACGGCGTGGCCATCGTTGTAGCGCACGAGAAGGACTAGCCCGGCGCTTTCACTGCGCTGCCTGTTGAGCTCGTGTTGATCATGTGAAAA
>NZ_CAXTHG010000040.1:0-35164 GCF_964244005.1 uncultured Friedmanniella sp.
GCTGTAGAAGCCGGTGGGGGTGTTCTGCTGCAGCAGCTCGTTGTTGTCGGTGCCGGCGTGCTTGTAGGAGAAGGCGGTACCGCCTTTGGTGACCGACTTCAGCTGGTCGGCGCCGGTGTAGCTGATCGCGGTGAGGCCGGGCTTGGCGGTCAGGTTCCCGGCGCCGTCGTAGCTGTAGCCGGTGGTGGTGATCTGGTTCTCCGGGTTGAACGTCAGGTCCATGGTGGAGCCGCCGTTGTGGTCGCCGGTGCTGCGGTTGCCGTTCTTGTCGAAGGAGTAGTCGTAGGTGAGGGTGTTGTCGGTGCCGTCGGCGTTGACGTCCCAGACGTGGTCGAGGCGGCCGGCGGAGGTGTAGGTGTAGCGGGTGAGCTGGCCGGTCAGGTTGTTCTTCGTCCACTGCTGCCGGCTGTAGGCCTTCGTGGTGGCGCCGTCGTCGAGCAGGCAGTTGCCGCCCACGGTGATGCCGGTGGGGGCGCTGGTGGAGTTGTAGCGTTGTTTGTAGCAGTAGGTGATGTCGACGACGTCGGTGTTGGAGGAGGTGCCGGACCCCTGTTCGCCGATCACCCGGGTGACTTGGTTGTTCTTGTCGTAGGTGTACTTGTAGTGCGCGACCCAGGTGGAGTGGGTGCTGTTGGCGCCGAGCCAGGCTTCGGTGCGGCGTCCGTGGTCGTCGTTGGCGAAGATCATCTGCTTGGTGGTGCCGGAGTAGGGGTAGCTGATCGAGGTGGCTTTGCCGGCGTTGTCGTAGGCGTAGGTGATGGTGCCGCCGGTCGGGCTGGTCGACTGGACCAGCCAGCCGGCCTTGTCGTACTTGTAGGTGAACTGGTCACCGGTCCCGAAGGTGTTCTTGCGGGAGATCATCCGGCCGAGCTGGTCATAGCCGTAGGTGGTGGTGCCGTTCGGGTCGACCCGGGTGCTGTTGCGGCCGGCGGTGTCGTAGCCGTAGCTGGTGGTGGCGCTGCCGTCGGAGAAGGTGGTACCGGTGGCCCGGTCCAATTTGTCGTAGCTGTAGGTGGCGGTGATCCCCCGGCCGTCCGACTTGGTGGCGACCCGGCCGAACGCGTCGTAGGTGAGGTTCTGCACACCCAGGGAGGAGCCGGTCTTCGGGGTGATCGAGACCAGCTGCTTGTTGGTGTAGCCGTAGGTGGTCTTGTTGGTCGCGCTGTTCGGAGACGCGGCGGCGACGACGGTGCCGTCATTGTTCAGGTTGTAGTCGACGGTCGCGGTCGCGGTCCCCCCGCCCCAGTCCTCGACAGCTGGTTGCCGGTTCCGGAGTAGGAGTAGGTCTGGGCGACGTTGCCGCTGTCGGTGCCGCCACTAGGCGCGTACTGACTCGGGCCGGCCGGGTTGGCGTAGTCAGTCGTAGCAGTCTGGCCGCCGTTGGTCTTCGAGCTGGTGAGTGACTCCCCGCCGTTCGCGCCGTAAGTATTAGTGACCGTCGACTGTTCCGTGGTGCCCGCCGAAGCAGTAGCTGCTCCCTGAGTTGCGGCGTTGTAGGTCCTGGACTGTTGCCGGCCTTCGGCGTCGGTGACCTTCCCCACCAGCTTGTCGGAGTTGATGTTGGAGTAGGTGGCGTGCGGAACCGCGGTAGCTGCGTAGTTCTGGTCGGTGTCCGGTCCAGCGACGTCAGTCTCAGTGGAGGACACGTAGGCGAGCCGGGTGACCGAGGAGCCCGGACCGCCGGTCGCGTTTTCCAGCTGCGTGATCGAGGTCACCCGGCTGGAGGTGTCGTAGCCGAAGCTGGTGACGACGTTGCCGGGAGCGCTGATCGAGTTCAACAGCCCGGCGGCGGTGTAACCGAACGTCGTGGTCCGGCCCAGCGGATCCATGAACGACGTCATGTTGCCGTTCGTACGGGTGAACGACACGTTACGGGAGGCGGTGTTCGTCACCTGCGCCATCGTCGTCTTCGCCGTCGCGTCGGTGGCCACGGTGATCGTGCGGGCGGTTGTGGGGCCGGCCGGTGCGACGATCGACAGGTTCCGGAACAGCGCCCCGGCGCCGGTGTCGGTGACCAACGTCTTGTTGCTGTCGTTGTCCTCTTGGGAGATCAGCTCACCGGCAGTGTTGAACTTCAGCTTCGCCTGCGACTGGTGGTCGGTCATCGTCCACCCACTGCTGGTCTTCGACAGGTCGACGGTGATCCCGTCCGGCGCATCGTAGGACGTGGTAGAGCCCGACTTCAGCGGGAACACCCGAGACAGGCCACCCGACCCCGTGTAGGTGACCGAGCTGTCGGTGTTCGTCTTCAAGTTGATCGACGGCGTCAGGTCCAAACCCCAGCCGCGGCCGAGTCGGGTCGTCGACCCGATGCTCGAGATCGCGACCGAGTTGTAGAACGCACCGGTCTGGATCTTGGTCTTCACCCCGACCAACGCCAGACCCTTGACGCTAACCAGCAGGTTGCCGGTCGCCACATCCACCTGGGTCTGGACACTGTCACCGGCCGAAAACTTCAACCGAGACGCACCCGCCCGCTCGCCGGCGTACTTCAAGCCACCGATATCGGTCGCGCCGAAAGCAGGCAAAGGACTAGCCGAGAGACAAGCGCCAGCCACCACAGCAGCTGTTACGAAGGCAGCACTAACACCACGAAGACGCACGCGAAAGCCCTTCACACGAGAGAGAGGTCGAAGAGTCGCCGCTCGGGGGGTGCGTCTGATGTTCAACCCTGAACAATCCTGAGTGTGGCCTGAGGGCGGTCTTGCGGCAAGTGTCCTATATAACGGAATGGTAACGGTTGTCCGGGAGGGGCTTTCAGATCCGCTGGCGGCTGGTGCCAAGACGGCTGCCGCGGGCAGCACGGTCGCCGTGACCGATCGTCTTGGCGGCCACTCGCTGCGGCAGTCGGCCGTCCCGCACGTGCTGGCCACGCTGGACCGGGTGCACTCACCGGGCCGGCCTCAGCAGGCGGTCGCCGAGGCGAAGGCGGCAGGCTTCCTCAGCACCAGCCTGGACCTGATCTACGGCACGCCGGGGGAGTCGCTGGCCGACTGGGCGACCAGTCTGGACGCCGCACTGGCGGCCGAACCGGACCACGTCAGCGCGTACGCCCTGATTGTGGAGGCCGGTACCCGGCTGGCCGTCCAGGTCCGTCGCGGTGAGGTGGCGATGACCGACGACGACGACCTCGCCGACAAGTACCTGCTGGCCGAGTAGTTGGAAGAGCCGGCAAATCGCTGACCGCCTAGTCTGCTCCTCTTCGGCCGACCGCCAAGCGGCACAAGCCCGAAGGGCTGCTGCCGTCGACCCTAGGATGGCGCGGTGACGGCAACGCTGGTAGCAAAAGGCCTCTCCGGCGGGCATGGGCACCGGGTGCTGTTCGAGGCGCTCGACCTGACGGTCGCCCCCGGTGACGTGGTCGGGGTGGTCGGCGCGAACGGTGCGGGCAAGACCACACTGCTCCAGATCTTGGCCGGCCAGGTGGCCCCGTTGGCCGGCACGGTCAGTGCTGCGCCGCCGGACGCGTTCCTCGGCTGGCTGCCCCAGGAGCACGAAGGTGTGCCGGGGGAGACCGTCGCCGGCTACCTGGCCCGGCGTACCGGTACGGCGGCGACGACCCGCGAGATGGAGCAGACGGCGGCGGCGCTGGGTACCGACGCAGCCGCGGACGACGCGTACGCCGTCGCCCTCGATCGCTGGCTGGCCAGCGGTGCGCCCGACCTGGAGGACCGGATCCCGGCCGTGCTCGCCGACCTCGGCCTCGAGGCGGCTCCGACGACCCTGATGACCACTCTGTCCGGCGGTCAGGCCGCGCGGGCGGCCCTGGCCGCGCTGCTGCTCAGCCGTTTCGACGTGGTGCTGCTCGACGAGCCGACCAACGACCTCGACCTGGCGGGGCTGGAGCTGCTCGAGTCGTTCGTCCGGGGGTTGCGCGGCGGGGTGGTGCTCGTCTCGCACGACCGCGAGTTCCTGGCCCGCTGTGTCACCCGGGTCGTTGAGCTCGACCTGACCCAGCACCAGGTCGCGGTGCACGACGGCGGCTACGACGCCTTCCTGGCCGAGCGTGAGGTGGCCCGTCGGCACGCCCGCCAGGCGTACGAAGACTTCGCCGCCACCAAGGCCGATCTCCTCAGCCGGGCGCGCACCCAGCGCGAGTGGAGCTCTCAGGGCGTTCGCAACGCCATCCGCAAGAGCCCCGACAACGACAAGATCCGGCGCAAGGCCTCCGTCGAGTCCGCGGAGAAGCAGGGCCAGAAGGTCCGCCAGATGGAGTCCCGGATCGCCCGGCTGGACGAGGTCGAGGAGCCGCGCAAGGAGTGGGCGCTGCAGTTCAGCGTCGGCGCTGCCCCCCGGTCCAGCTCGGTGGTCGCCACCCTCAACGAGGCCAGCCTGCAGCGCGGCGGTTTCACCTTCGGGCCGGTCACCCTGCAGGTGGACGCGGGGATGCGGATCGGCATCACCGGACCGAACGGGGCCGGCAAGACGACCCTGATCGAGCTGCTGCTCGGCCGGCTTCAGCCCGAACGTGGCACGGCGAGCCTCGGCGCCTCCGTGGCGGTCGGCGAGATCGACCAGGCCCGGACGGGACTGGCCGAGGCGCTGCCCCTCGGTACCGCGGTCGAGGCCGCCCTGCCGGCACTGACCCCGGCCGAGGTACGGACCCTGCTGGCCAAGTTCGGGCTCCGGGCTGACCAGGTCACCAGTCCGGTGCACCGGCTGTCACCGGGCGAGCGGACCCGGGCGGCGATGGCGCTGCTGCAGGCGCGCGGAGTCAACCTGCTGGTGCTGGACGAGCCGACCAACCACCTCGACCTGCCCGCCATCGAGCAGCTCGAGCAGGCGCTGGACTCCTACGACGGTGCGCTGTTGCTGGTCTCCCACGACCGCCGGCTGCTCGACAACGTCGCCCTCGACCAGCGCTGGTCGGTCGCCGGGGGCCGCGTCAGCACGAGTTAAGCCGACCTGTCAGAAACCAGTTGTCCTGGAGGACAACCCAGTTCTGACAAGTCGGGCAAAGCCTCGGTCAGGCTTCATGATCATCGAGATGATCTTGGGTGACGAAGTCGATCAGCTGCTCCACCGTGGCGAGCAAGGGCCGCTCGAGGTCTGACCATGATCGAACTCGACCCAAGATCATCTTCCAGGCGGCGGCGATGTCAGCCTGGTCGCGGTGCGGAAGCCGCAGTACGTCACAGATCCCGGCCTTCCACTCGACGTCGCGGGGGATCTGCGGCCACGCCTTGAGGCCCACCCGCTCCGGCTTGACCGCCTGCCAGATGTCCACGTACGGGTGGCCGAGCACACGCACGTACGCACCGCCCCGGCCGCGGGCGACCTGCTCGGCGATCCGGGTCTCCTTGCTGCCCGGGACGAGGTGGTCGACCAGCACCCCCAACCGCCGGCCCTGCTCGGGAGCGAACTCCGCGACGATCGCCGGCAGGTCATCGATGCCGCCGAGATACTCCACCACCACGCCGACGTGCCGTAGGTCCTCGCCCCAGATCTGCTCCACCAGCTCGGCGTCGTGCCGGCCCTCGACGTAGATCCGGCTCGGCAGCGCCACCTTGGCCCGTTCGGCCGGCCCCGCCACCGAGCCCGACGCGGTCCGCCGAGGAGCGGCGGTGGCGGCTGCCCGTGGCGGCCGGACCAGGGTGACCGGGCGGCCCTCGTGCAGGAAGCCGGCGCCGAGGGGAAAGCTGCGCAGCTTGCCGCGCCGGTCCTCGAGCACGACGATGCCGTTCTCGAGCCGGGTCACCGCGCCGACGAAGCCGGTGCTCGCGTCCTCCAGCACCAGTCCGCCGACCACGGCGAGCTCGGTGCTGACCGGCTTGGCTTTCTGCTGCCAGCCGGCGGCCAGCACGTCGCCGGCGTAGCGGCTCTGCGGGGTTCGATCCTGAGGCGTCACCTCGGCAGGCTAGGCCGACCAACGGTCCTGATCGGGGAGCGAACCGCCCGGAGACGCGTCTTTGCCCGTACGCGCGACACTAGCGGCGTGCCCGTGATGCCGATGTTCCCGTTGGGCTCCGTCTTGTTCCCGCACATGCCGCTGCCGCTGCGGGTCTTCGAGGAGCGCTACCTGATCATGCTGTCGCAGCTGGTCAAGGTCGAGGACGGCCGTTTTGGCGTGGTCCTGATCGAACGCGGCTTCGAGGTGGGCGGCGGTGAGCAGCGCTACGGAGTAGGGACCGCAGCGGAGGTGACCCAGCTCGGCGCGGCCGAGGGCATGGTCGGCCTGGTCGCCCAGGGCAGGGAACGGATCCAGGTGGCCGAGTGGCTGCCTGACGACCCGTACCCGCGAGCCGAGGTCGAGACCCTGCCCGAGCTGGTCTGGGATGGCACGCTGGAGACCCTGCGGACCGAGACCGAACAGCTGGTCCGCCGCTCCATCGCCCAGGCCAGCGAGTTCGCCGAGCTGATCTGGCCGGCCGACGTCGAGCTGTCCGAGGACCCGGTCGCCGCCCTCTGGCAGCTCGCGGCCATCGCTCCGCTCACCGCCTACGACCAGGTCGCGCTGCTGCGCGCCAGCACGGCCGAGGGGCTGCTGACCACGCTGGCCCAGCTCACCCGCGACGCCGCGGTGGCCTGGCAGATCGCCTGGCCCGACGACGAGCCTTCTGTCTGACGCCTCAGTGCGGTGCGGGTCCGGTGGAGGCCCGCGGCACCAGGCTGATCGGCAGCAGCACCTGGCGGGGCGTCGCCTCGGGGTCGACCAACAGCCGGCCGACCGCCCGGCCGCGCTCCCGGATCGGCTGCCGGACGGTGGTCAGGTCGTTCTGGCCGGCTTCGGCGATGTCGTCGAAGCCGCAGACGGAGACGTCGGTCGGGACGGCGTAGCCGAGGTCGGTCAGCGCGCTCAGCGCGCCGAGAGCGAGCACGTCGCTCAGCCCGACGATGGCGCTGGGCGGCTCTGGCTGGTGCATCAGCCAGCGGGCGGCAGCCGCACCCGAGGCGAGGGCGTTGTGGCCGGCCGAGATCAGGTGGACCGAGCCCGGCAGGCTCTGCCGTAGGCCCTCGAGCCGGCCCGCGTAGTCGACGAAGGTCACCGACTCGGGCTGCAGCTCGACCACGTCGCCGCCGGCGGGCGCCAGGGTGTCGACGACCACGGCGACGTCGCGGTGGCCGAGCGCGGCCAGGTGAGCACCCACGATGACGCCGGCCTGGACGTCGTCGATGGCCACCCAGCTGCCGTCGGGGTCGCTGACGAGGTCGGTGCTGACCAGCCGGATGCCGCGGGCCTTGGCCACCGCGCCCGCCGGGTGGTCGGCCGGCAACGACAGGATCGTCAACGCGTCGATGCTCGCCCGCTGGACCGAGCGGACGTCCGGCTCGTCCTCGGACAGGGTGAGCGGCATCAGCAGGATGCTCACGCCGTGCTGCTCGACGACCTCGCTGAGCCCGGAGAGGAACTCGACGGCGAACGGGTCCGAGAACGCGTACGAGAGCCGTTCGGTCAGCAGTACCCCGATGGCGTCCGAGCGGCCGACCCGGAGCGTCCGGGCGGCGGCGTCCGGTCCCGGATAGCCCAGCTCGGCCGCCGTGGCCAGCACCCGCTCGCGCAGCTCGGCCGAGAGCTGGTCGGGCCGGTTGTAGGCGTTCGAGATGGTCGCCGGCGAGACCCCCAGCGCCGCCGCCACCGTCTTCACGGTGACCTTCTTCTCCGACTTGTCAGACCGTGAGGGTGCTGGCCCCCCCGGAGCGTCTGGAACGTCGGTGTTGAGGGGCGGGGGACTCATGCGAGGGGGAGGGTGGGTCGGATGCCTTTGACGCCGCGGCCGGCGAGCGCGGCGTAGCCCGGGGCGATGCCGCCGGCGATGTGCTCCTCCGGGTACGGCCACTCACCCGCGGCGAGCGCGTCGGTCTCGGCGACCCCGGTGTCCACCAGGCGGGTCAGCTCACCAGAGACCGCGGCCACCCGACCGCGGGCGTCGAAGACGAACTCGCGGTCGACGGGCTCGCCGTGGCCGGGGACGGCGCGGGTGCCGGCGGTCATCAGCCCGATCACACCGTCCAGGGTCGCGGCCCACTCGTGCGGCACGCTGTCGGGGCCGAACCACGGCGGCCCAGCCGACTCGAGCAGGTCACCGACGAAGATCAGGTCGGCGTCGGGGACGATCACCAGCAGGTCGCCCTCGGTGTGCCCGGCCCCCAGGTGCGCGATCTCGACCCGTCGGTCGCCGAGGTCGACCGACGCCGCCACGGCCAGTCCGCGGGACGGGGCCCGCAGGTCACCGGGAATGAGTCCGAGCTCGGCGGCACTCGCCCGGGCATCGGCGCACTCGAGCCGACCGGCCACCGACTCGTGCGCCAGGGTGGGGACGTCGGGAAAGGCACCCAGGCCGAACGCGTGGTCGTCGTGCGCGTGAGTGACCACCACCGCCTGCAGCGCGACGTCGGTGACCGAAGCGATGGATGCTCTGAGCTGCCGGCCCTGCTCAGGGGAGGACCCGGTGTCGACCAGCAGAGCGCCGGTGCTGCCGACGACGAGACCGAGGTTCACGGTCGCCGGCTCGGCCGTGCAGACCCAGACGCGGTCGGCGACGGCCCGCCAGGGCGACAGCGACTCCGGCGCTCGGGCTGACGTACGCCACTGGTCCATCCGGCTAGACTGGCACTCTGACTGTTGGAGTGCCAACCTGGCGGGGCCGGAGGTTCTCCGACCAGGGCACGTCGACGCATCCCGGAGGAGGACACCGTGGACGAGCGCAAGCTCGAGGTGCTGCGCGCCATCGTCAGCGACTACGTCTCCAGCCAGGAGCCGGTCGGGTCCAAGGCGCTGGTCGAGCGGCACGACCTCGGCGTCTCGCCGGCCACCGTCCGCAACGACATGGCGGCGTTGGAGGAAGAGGGCTACATCACCCAGCCCCACACCAGCGCCGGCCGGATACCCACCGACAAGGGCTACCGGCTCTTCGTCGACCGGCTGGGCTCGGTCAAGCCGCTGTCGCCGGCGGAGCAGAAGGCGATCCAGACCTTCCTGGCGGGCGCGGTCGACCTCGACGACGTGCTCCGCCGGACCGTACGGCTGCTCGCCCAGGTCACCCAGCAGGTGGCGATCGTCCAGTACCCCAACCTGCAGAGCTCGACGGTCCGGCACGTCGAGGTCGTCTCGCTGTCACCCTCGCGGATGCTGCTGATCCTGATCACCTCGACCGGGCGGATCGAGCAGCGGGCGCTCGAGCTGCCCGAGCACGACGACGCGGCGCTCGCCGAGCTGCGGGCGCACCTGAACGCGGCGGCGGTCGGCCACCCGTCCTCGATCGCCGCGGCCCGGCTGGCCGCCCTGCTCGAGCAGCTGCCGCCGGCGTTGGCCGCGATCGGTCAGGTCGCCGTGGCGACGCTGCTGGAGATGCTCAGCAGCGAGGCGTCGGCGCGGATGGTGGTCGGCGGGATGCCCAACCTCTCCCGCTTCGGCACCGAGTTCGAGGCCGGGGTCAAGCCGGTCCTCGCGGCGCTGGAGGAACAGGTGGTGCTGCTCACGCTGCTGGGCGAGGCGACCACCGCGGACGCCGTGACGGTCCGCATCGGCCAGGAGAACCCGTACAAGGAACTACAGTCGACCTCGGTGGTCGCCAGTGGCTACGGCAGCCAGGTGGACACCTTCGCCACGCTGGGCGTGGTCGGCCCCACCCGTATGGACTACCCCTCGACCATGGCGTCGGTGCGCGCTGTCGCCCGTTACGTCGGTCGCTTCCTCTCCGAAGGATAAGAGCTGTCAGAGATGAGTTCGGACTACTACGAGATCCTCGGCGTCCCGCGCGACGCGACGCCGGAGCAGATCAAGAAGGCCTACCGCCAGCTGGCGATGAAGCTGCACCCTGACGTGGCTCCCGAGCCCGACGCCGCCGACCGGTTCAAGAAGGTCGCTGAGGCCTACGAGGTGCTGCAGGACCCCAAGAAGCGCGACCTCTACGACCGGGGCGGCGACCCGCTCGGCGGCGGCTTCAACGGTGCCCAGGGATTCGGTGGCGGCGGTGGGGGCGCGGGCGGCTTCGACTTCGGCAACCTCGTCGACGCGATGTTCGGTTCTCAGTCCGCCCGTGGCCCCCGGTCGCGGGTGCGTCGCGGCCAGGACGCCCTCGTCCGGTTGTCGCTCGAGCTCGCTGAGGCGGCGTTCGGCACCACGAAGCCGTTGCAGGTGGACACCGCGGTGCTCTGCCCCCGCTGTGGCGGCTCCGGCGCCACCGAAGGCTCGCAGCCGGTGACGTGCTCCACCTGCCACGGCCAGGGCGACGTCACGCACGTGCAGCGGTCGTTCATCGGTGACATCCGCACCACCCAGCCGTGCCCGACCTGTCGGGGTTACGGCACCGTCATCCCGGACCCGTGCGTCGAGTGCGCGGGCGACGGCCGGGTCCGCTCCACCCGCACCATCACGGTCAAGATCCCGGCCGGGGTGAGCACCGGCAACCGCATCCACCTCGCCGCGCACGGCGAGGTCGGTCCAGGCGGCGGCTCGGCCGGCGACCTGTACGTCGAGCTCAACGTGGCCCCGCACGAGGTGTTCCGCCGTGAGGGCGACGACCTCGAGGTGGTCGTCCGGATCCCGATGACGGCCGCCGCGCTCGGCACCGAGGTGGACGTGGCCACCCTGGAGGCCGACGTCGAGGACTCCGACGTGGCCGACCGTAGCGTCTCGGTCCGGGTGCCGGCCGGCACCCAGTCGGGGACGCGGGTCGCGCTCGAGGGGCACGGCATCCCGCGGCTGCGCGCGAGCGGCCGCGGCCAGCTGGGCGTCACCCTGCTCGTGCAGACCCCGACCCGGCTCGACGACGAACAGCGTGAGCTGCTGCGCCGGCTGGCCGAGCTGCGCGAGGAGACCGGGCCCGAAGGCACGGTCCAGCGGCACGGCAAGGGCGTGTTCGGGCGTCTCCGGGACGCCTTCGCCGGTCAGTGACGTCGGGGTCGTGACTGCGCCGCTGTTCCTCCTCGACGAGCTGGCCGACCCCTTGCCGGCCCCCGGTACGGTGCTCGAGCTGGGCGGTGAGGAAGGGCGGCACGCCGCCGTCGTCCGGCGGATCGGCCCGGGGGAGTCGGTGCTGGTCGCCGACGGCCGCGGACGCGGTCTCCGCACGCTGGTGCTGGACGCCTCGAAGGCCGGGCTGCGGCTCGAGGTGGTGGAGCAGCTCGACGAACCGTCCCAAGCTCGGCGGCTGGTGGCGGTGCAGGCGCTCGCCAAGGGCGACCGCTCCGAGCTGGCGGTGGAGATGCTGACCGAGGTCGGAATCGCCGAGATCTGGCCGTGGCAGGCCTCTCGTTCGATCGTCCGCTGGTCGGCCGAACGGGGCGACAAGGCCCTCGGCCGCTGGCGGTCGACCGCCCGGGAGGCCACCAAGCAGTCTCGGCGGCTTCGGGTTCCTGAGGTCCGGCCGGTGCTCAGCACCGCCCAGCTCTGCGCCGCGCTGGCCGAGGTCGACCTCGCCCTGGTGTTGCACGAGGACGCGACGACCGCCCTGCGCGAGGTCGTCCTGCCCGAGGCCGGCACCGTGGCGCTCGTGGTCGGACCTGAGGGCGGCATCGCACCGGAGGAGCTGGACCGCTTCGTCTGGGCCGGCGCTCGGGCGATCTCGGTGAGCGACGGCGTGCTGCGTACCTCCACCGCCGGCGTCGTCGCCGCGGCGGGTCTGCTGCTGCGCTAGGAGGATGGTGTCAAACGCCGGCCTACTGCGCGGCACCCGGGCACGCACCGGGCTTCGTTGCCGTCGTCGCGGAGAGAACACCGCTATCCGACTCCTCCGGCGCCTTGCCCGGCACGCACCCGGGCACCTGCTCGCTACGGCCGCCGTTTGACACCACCCTCCTAGGAGGCTGGTGTTTGACACACCCTCCTCGGACCTGCTCGACACGAGGTGGCGGCGGGGTGCCTCAGCGCTCGAGGCGCAATTCGAGGTCAGACCCGGAGGTCGACAGAAGAGGTCACCCCGCCGCTGTCAGGTTCGCAGGGATCCGGAGGACCCGTCAAGACTTTCCGGCCGGCGAGGGGAGATTCTTGGCCGGGTCACTCGCTCCCATCTATTGCTGGAAGCGGGAGAGCGCGCCCGGCGTGTCGCGCGACGCCTCCCAGCAGTTAGTTGGCTGCGTGGTCGGCAGAATGGACGCATGACCGGGTGGATCTGCCGTACCTGCGCCGTCGAGCAGCCCGAGAGCGACAGGCCACCCGACACGTGCGCCATCTGCAGCGACGAACGGCAGTACGTGCGGTCCGAGGGCCAACGCTGGACCACCCTGGAGGAGCTGCGGGCGGCCGGTCACCGTGGCCGGCTGAGCGAGCTGGAACCGGGCCTGCTCGGCATCACCGTCGAGCCGCAGGTGGGCATCGGCCAGCGATCCCTGCTGGTGGCGACGCCAGCCGGCAACCTGCTCTGGGATCCCGTCGGCTACGTCGACGACGAGCTCGAGGCTGAGGTGCGGGCTGCCGGCGGACTGGCGGCGATCGCAGCGAGCCACCCCCACATGTACGGCGCGCAGGTGGCCTGGTCGCACCGCTTCGACGGCGTACCGGTCTGGGTCGCGGCGGCCGACCGCAGCTGGGTGCAGCGCGACGACCCGGTGATCCGATCGTTCGACGACGAGGTCGAGGTGCTGCCCGGCGTCCGGCTGGTGCGGATCGGCGGCCACTTCCCGGGCAGCGCCGTCGCCCGCCTGACCGGGGCGGACGGCCGCGGTGTGCTGCTCACCGGCGACACCGTCGCGGGCACCCCGGACGAGCACTGGGTCGCGTTCCTGCGCAGCTTCCCCAACAAGATCCCGCTGTCGGCGGCGGTCGTCGAGACCGTGGCCGAGCGGGTGCTGGCGCTTGACTTCGACCGGCTGTACGACAACGTCGGCGGCCGGGTCGGCGCTGACGCGGCCAGCTGGGTACGCCGGTCGGCGGAGCGCTACGTCGGCTGGGTGCGGGGCGACTTCGACTACCTGACCGGCACCTGAGACCCGGCCCGAGCCATCCCTGGCGCGGCCGACCGGGCGGGCGTACGGTGCGACCATGGCAGCGCAGCAGGGCGTGCGGCCACGGACGCCGTTGCTGGCGGTCGTGGCGTTGGCCCTGCTCGCGGCGACCTGGTCCGTGCCGGCTCCCGCGCTGGCCGCGCTGCCGCCGCAGGGGTTCGCCGTCGTCTCGATGACCAGCACCTACGACGATCTCTTCTCCCCGAGCACGACCGGCAACCCGGTCACCGACGGTGGCCTGGTCGCCGGATCCACCGTGGTCGGCCGCTACCCGCGGGCGGCGGTCTACGACCTCAACCGCCACACCCTGCGGGTGCTGGGCACGCTAGGAGGCCGCAGCTCGTGGGGAACCGACATCAACGCCGCGGGCGACGTCGTCGGCTACTCCGACCTTCCCAACCTCGGTGAGACCCACGCCTTCGTGTGGACGGCGCGCACGGGCATGATGCACGACCTGGGGGCTTTCGCCGGTCGGGGTGACTACTCCCAGGCGAACGCCATCAACGACGCCGGTGTGGTGGTCGGCTGGGGCACCCTGGATCGGCCGGGCACGAGCCCCCGTGCCTTCGTCTGGGACCCGAACGTCAGCCCGGTCCGGATGCGCGAGCTGCCCCTGCCCGCCAGCACCCGCTCCTCCACGGCCACCGCGGTCAACGCGCGGGGTCAGGTGGTGGGCCGGGCTACCGGCGACAGCGACGAGGGCTTCCTCTGGGACCCGACGACGGCGAGCTCGAGCGTCCTGGGGTCGCTGCCCGGCGCTCGGATCGCCGGCGCGGTCGACATCAACGACTCCGGCTACGTGGTGGGCCCGGCCGAGGTCAGCCGGTCGGGCCCCTCCGGTCCGTACGTCGTGCCCCGCCCGTACCGCTGGAGCCCAGCGACGCGGACCGCCGCCCTGCTGATCTCGGCGCCGGGTGCGGGCTATGACGAGGTGAGCGCGATCAACCGGCACGGCGTCATCGTCGGCACCGCCCACCGCGACGACCTGAACCGGCTTGCGGTGTGGAACGCCTGCTCCACCCCGGTCTACCTGCAGCCGGCTCCGGGCGGACGGGCGTCGGGCGGCGCTGGCCTCAACCGCTACGGCGAGATCGTCGGCACCTCGCAGGCGTCGCCGACCCGGGGAGCCGAGTTCGTGCGGTCCGGCCCGTGCGTGGCGACGCCATGAGGGGCCGGGCTCATCGGCTGGTCTCCGGGGGCGCGACCCTGGCGGCGGCGCTGTTGCTGGCCGCCGTCGGGCCGCCCGCCTCGGCCGCACCCCCGGTCGGCGGCTACACCCGGACGTTGCTCACGGTAGGGGCTCCTGACGTCCCGTCCCCGTTCATCCCCAGCACCACGGGCAACCCCGTCAACGGGGCGGGTCTGGTGGCCGGCAGCGCCACCATCTACGGCTTCCGGTCGCCCACCGACGCGGGCGTCTACAACCTCACCACCGGGACCTGGACCGACCTCGGGACGTTTGGGTCCAGCAACGAGGCCCGGGCGGCCGACGTCAACGAAGGTGGCGACGTCGTCGGTGCAGCGGGCACCGACATCGGGTCGGGCAGCCCGACGCGGGCGTTCCTGTGGACCCCCGAACGCCCCACGTTGCTCGACCTCGGTTCGCTCGATCCCCTGGACCGCCAGTCCGGCGCCACCGCGGTCAACGACCACGGGGTCGTGGTCGGGTGGACCTACACCCCCGACTCGGGCTACACCGGGCACGCGTTCCTCTGGGACCCGAAGGCCTCACCGCTCGGGATGCGTGACCTGGGCACTCTGGGCGGGGTCGACTCGGTCGCGTACGGGATTAACAACGCTGGCACCGTCGTGGGGTCGGCGACGACGCGGCGTCGGGTGGTCCGCCCGTTCGTCTGGACCCCGGCCGCGCACGCCATGGTCGACATCGGCACGCTCCCCGGCTACGACAGCGGCGTTGCCCGGGACGTCAACGACCGCGGCTACGTCGTTGGCGAGGACTTCAACGCCGCCACCCCGGACGACACCCGCGCGTTCCTCTGGAACCCGGTAACCCACGCCGTGACCGCGCTCAACGCCCCGGCCGGCCAGGCGAGCCGGGCCTACGCCATCAACCACTACGGCGTCATCGTGGGCCGGGTGAACTATCCGCCGATCGAGGGGAGCTCGTCCCCGGACAGCAAGGTGGCCATCTGGAGGGGCTGCACGCCGCTCACCGTGCTGCCCGAGGACTACGCAACGGCCACCGGCATCACCCGGCGGGAGCGGATCGTCGGCACCTCGATCGACGGCGGTGCGAGCTGGCTCAAGGCCGGCCCCTGCACCTAGCCCGTCGCCCCTGATTCTTGGGTTCGGCGGCGTCCAGGCACGCACCTCGCGGCGTTCTCCTCGTCGTGATGCGACCCGGTAGGCCTTCCTCGTCGGCCTTGCGATGCACGCACCTGGACGCCGGCAAACCACGAGGCTTAGGGGCGACAAACTACGAGCCCGACTGTCCCCGCTCACGCCGGTCGCGGCGCGTGGCAGGCTGGCAGCATGAGTGAACAGCCGCAGACCCAGTCCTACGAGCAGGTCCCGGACCAGCTGGACCAGCTCGACCAGGACCAGCTCCAGTCCGACACCAACCTCGAGGACCGCGGTGTGGCCGACGCCCTGGACGAGGGCTACTCTCCGCCGGAGAAGCCGTCGGTGCTGCTGCGCGAAGGCGAGCCCGAGACGTTGGACGAGCGGCTGGCCGAGGAGATCCCCGAGCCGGACCCGTACGCCGAGCCCCAGCCGCCAGCCGACAACCTCACCGAGCAGGCCGACTTCATCAGCCAGGGCGAGGGCGACTTCGTGGACGACGGCGAGGTCGGCGACCTTCGCGCCGGCCGGCTGATCGACCCCAACCAGGGCATCGGCCCCGACCTCGACCAGGAGCTGATCGGCGAGGACGCGGGCATCGACGCCGGCGCCGCGAGCGCCGAGGAAGCGGCCGTGCACATCGTTCCTGAGTAGTCTGCCCTTGCGCGATCCGATCGAGTGCTGGCTCTGCGTCATCCCAATTTCTTGGGAGCCGGGCGGCGGTTCACTAGGATGAAACCATCATCCCCGGGCTCCGCCGTACGCGTAGCCTCATCGTCTGCGAGGAATGCACTGAGTAGGTCAGACAACTCGGCTCGATCCACCGGCCCCGCCGTGCCCCGTACGCTCGGCGTACCCCAGCCCTCGGAGCAGGTCCGACCCGACCAGCCGGCGGTCGAGGAGATCCGGCGGGTGACCGTCCCGGTCTCGGTGGACATGGTCAACATCCTCGGTCCGGGCGATGAGTTCCTACGGATCCTGGAGCGCGACCTCGACGCTGCCGTCCACGTCCGGGGCAACGAGATCACCCTCAGCGGGTCCAACGCTGCTGTCGAGCTGGCGGCGGAGGTGCTGACCGAGCTGGTCACCGTGCTACGGACGGGTCAGGGCCTCACCGCCGACGCGGTGGAGCGGACCTGCTCGATGCTCGCCGCCCGCGAGGAGACCCGGCCGGCGGACGTGCTGACCAAGAACATCCTGTCCTCGCGTGGCAAGACGATCCGGCCGAAGACCCTCAACCAGAAGCGGTACGTCGACGCGATCGACAAGCACACCGTCGTCTTCGGGATCGGGCCGGCCGGTACGGGCAAGACCTACCTCGCCGTGGCCAAGGCGGTGGAGGCCCTCCAGAACAAGGAGGTGACCCGGATCATCCTGACCCGGCCCGCCGTCGAGGCCGGCGAGCACCTCGGCTTTCTGCCCGGCACGCTGAACGACAAGATCGACCCGTACCTGCGGCCGCTGTACGACGCGCTGCACGACATGCTCGACCCCGACTCGATCCCGAGGTTGCTGACCGCCGGGACGATCGAGGTCGCGCCCCTGGCTTACATGAGGGGTCGGGCGCAGCCGGTGGCGACCCCCGTGCTCACTCCCGACGGGTGGCGGCCGATCGGTGACCTCCGGATCGGGGACCTGGTGGTCGGCTCCGACGGCACGCCCACTCCCGTGCTGGGGGTCCATCCCCAGGGCCGCAAGGCGGTGTTCCGCGTGTCCGCCCAGGACGGCGGTTCAACGCTGGCATGCGGCGAGCACCTCTGGTTCGTGACCACCAAGGACGACCGCCGGCACGGCAAGACGGGTCGGGTGCTGCAGACCCAGGAGATGGCCGGCAACCTCCGGCAGGGTTTCACCCACCGCTACGAGCTGCCCCTCGTGGCCGCCGTCCAGCTGCCTGAGCGCGACGTGCCGATCGATCCGTACGCCCTGGGCTTGCTGCTGGGTGACGGTTGCCTCACCACGACCACGACGCCGGCCTTCGCGACGAACGACCCCGAGCTGGCGACGTCGCTCGGGGACGCGCTGCCCGGCATCGAGCTCACGCGCACGTCCGAGGTCGACTACGTGTTGCGTCACGTCGACGGCCACCGCGGCGGGGTCATCGTGGCTAACCCGGTGACCGCGGCCCTGCGGGTGCTGGGGCTGGCGGGCACCCGGCCGCACACCACGTTCGTGCCGACCGACTACCTGCAGAACAGCGCCGACGTCCGGCTCGCGCTGCTGCAGGGACTGTTGGACAGCGACGGCGGTCCGGTCACCCAGGCCGGTCGGACCTGCCGGGTGCAGTACGCGACCAGTTCTCAGCAGCTGCGGGACGACGTCCTCTTCCTGGTCCGGTCTCTCGGCGGCGTTGCGACCGCACGGGTCCGTCCCGCCGAGGGTCGGCGCGCCGGGCTTGCTCGCGGACGTGCCGTGGAACACCGCTACGACTCCCATGTCCTCGACATCCGACTCCCGGCGGGGACGCCACCTTTCCGGCTCGCTCGGAAGTCGTCGCTGTACGACCAGCACGGCGGCGGCCGACCGATGCGGTTCGTCCACTCGATCGAGCCTGCCGGTGAGGCCGAGTGCGTGTGCATCTCGGTCGCCGCCGCCGACGCGCTCTACGTCACCGAGGACTTCCTCGTCACCCACAACACCTTGAACGACGCCTTCATCATCCTCGACGAGGCCCAGAACACCTCGCAGGAACAGATGAAGATGTTCCTGACCCGGCTCGGCTTCGGGTCCAAGATCGTCGTCACCGGCGACGTGACGCAGGTCGACCTGCCGGGCGGCACCCGGAGCGGCCTGCGGGTGGTCCAGGGCGTGCTCGACGACGTCGACGACATCGCCTTCTGCCACCTGACCAACCACGACGTCGTCCGACACAAGCTGGTCGGCCGGATCGTCGCGGCGTACGACCGGTTCGAGGCCGACCAGCCCGAGCCGTCGTCCCGCGGCCACCGGTGAGGTCGGCGTGAGCGTCGACCTCAACAACGAGTCCGGTCTGGAGGTCGACAGTCCCGGTCTGGTCCGGCTCGCGACCTTCGCCCTCGACCAGCTGCGGATCCACCCGCAGGCCGAGCTCTCCGTGCTCTGCGTGGACGAGGACACGATGACCGCCTACCACGAGAAGTACCTGGGCGAGCCGGGACCGACCGACGTGCTGAGCTTTCCGATGGACGAGCTCCGGCCCCCGGGCGAGGAGGACGAGCCGCCGATCGGGCTGCTGGGCGACATCGTGCTCTGCCCGGCCGTCACCGAGCGGCAGGCCCGCGAGCACCACCGGACCGCTGCCGCCGAGGCGGAGTACCTGCTGGTGCACGGCATCCTGCACCTGCTCGGCTACGACCACGCCGACGACCACGAACGCACCGAGATGTTCGGTCTCAAGGACCGGATCCTCGCGGACTGGGCGCTGCACCGTCCAGACCCCCCGGCGCCGGTCCGATGAGGACCCCCGACGTGAGCACCGTCGGATGAACCAGGCCGACTGGGTCCAGCTGGTCGTCGCCCTGCTGCTGGTCGTCCTCGCCGCCCTCACCGCCGCGGCCGAGGCCGCGCTGTACTCGTTCTCAAAGTCGCGGGCCGACCGGCTCGTCGCCGCTGGCGCCCGCGGCGCGGCGCGAGTGCGCAAGATTGCCGACGACCCGCCGCGCTACCTGAACACCGCTCTGCTGCTGCGGACGGTCTTCGAGATCTCCGCCATCGTGCTGGTGGCGCTGGTGGTCTTCGGCCATTCCGACGGCACCGGCGAAGGTGTGTTGGTCACCGCCGGTTCCATGATCGTCATCTCCTACATCTTCTTGGGGGTGGCCCCGCGGACGCTCGGCCGCCAGCACGCCGACCGCGTCGCCGGCGCCCTGGCCGGCCCGCTCGTTGCGTTCACCACTGTGCTGGGGCCGATCCCGCGGTTGTTGATCTTGGTCGGCAACGCGCTGACGCCCGGCAAGGGCTTCATCGACGGCCCCTTTGCCACCGAGGCCGAGCTGCGCGAGCTGGTCGACCTGGCCGAGGCCAGCGAGGTGATCGAGTCGGGCGAACGGCGGATGATCCACTCCGTCTTCGACCTCAGCAACACCATCGTCCGCGAGGTGATGGTGCCGCGGACCGACATGGTCTTCATCGAGGAGCACAAGACGCTGCGGCAGGCGGTGTCGCTGTCGCTGCGGTCGGGCTTCAGCCGGATCCCGGTGATCCGGGACGGGCTCGACGACGTGGTCGGCGTGCTCTACCTCAAGGACGTGATCAAGCGCGTCTACGACTCCCCGAACACCCAGTCGACCGAGCGGGTCGGTCCCGTGATGCGCCAGCCGGTGCTCTGCCCCGACTCCAAGCCGGTCGACCAGCTGCTGCAGGAGATGCAGGCCAAGAGGGTGCACCTGGTGCTCGTCGTCGACGAGTTCGGCGGCACGGCCGGGATGGCCACCATCGAGGACATCCTCGAGGAGATCGTCGGTGAGATCACCGACGAGTACGACGAGGAGAACACCGACATCGCCCGGCTCGACGACGACCGCTACCGGGTTTCGTCCCGGCTGCCCGTCGACGAGCTCGGCGACCTCTTCGGGCTCGAGCTGGACGACGAGGACGTGGAGACCGTGGGTGGACTGATGTCGAAGAACCTGAACAAGGTGCCGATCGCCGGATCGGTGGTCGAGCTCGAAGGGCTCCGGCTCGTGGCCGAACGCGCCAGCGGACGGCGCAACCGGATCGGCACTGTGCTGGTCAGCCGGATCGATCAGCGCGACAACGCCGACAACGCCGACGACGCCGAGGCCGCGACGCGGCTCGTCGTCGACGAACGGGTGGGCTCGTGACCAGTTCTGTCCCGACCAGCCCGAACGCGGCGCCCACCGATCCTGAGGACGTCAAGATCATCACGCTGGCCCGCGCCGCCCTGGCCCGGACGGCGGCCGCGTCGGGCGCGTGCCTGCGTGACACCGACGGCCGGACGTACGCGGCCGCGAGCGTCAACCTGCCGCACCTGCAGCTGTCCGCCGTCACCGTGGCCGTCGCGATGGCCGTCTCGTCCGGGGCGGAGGGCCTCGAGGCGATCGCGCTAGCCGGGACAGGACCGGCCGAGGCCGACCTCGACGTGCTCGGAGACCTCCGGGGCCCAGGCGCCGTGCTCTGGCACGTCGACGCGCGCGGCCAGCTCCAGGAGAGGATCGCCCTCGATGGCGCCCGCTGACCTGCCCGGACAGATGAGCTCGACCTCTCCCGAGGGGTTCCGTTCCGGCTTCGCCTGCTTCGTCGGCCGGCCGAACGCCGGCAAGTCGACCCTGACCAACGCGTTGGTCGGCAGCAAGGTCGCCATCGCCTCGTCCAAGCCCCAGACCACCCGGCACGCCATCCGTGGCATCGTGCACCGACCCGATGCCCAGCTCGTGCTGATCGACACCCCCGGACTGCACAAGCCCCGAACCCTGCTAGGGGAACGGCTCAACGACCTGGTCCGCGGCACCTGGACCGAGGTCGACGTGATCGGTGTCTGCCTGCCGGCCAACCAAAAGATCGGACCCGGCGACACCTACCTGGTCGGTCAGATCGCGGCGCTGCCCAAGAAGCCGAGCCTGGTCGCGGTCGCCACCAAGTCCGACCTGGTGTCCCCGCAACGGATGGCTGAGCACCTGATGAGCATCCAGGCGCTCGAAGCCACGCTTGACGTCACCTGGGCGCACATCATCCCGGTGTCGGCGGTCGGGAACGACCAGCTCGACGACCTCGCCGACGCCCTCGTCAGCCTGCTGCCGGAAGGTCCGCCGCTCTACCCGGACGGCGAGATCACCGACGAGCCCGAGGAGACGCTGGTCGCCGAGCTGATCCGTGAGGTGGCGCTGGAGGGGGTCCGCGACGAGCTGCCGCACTCCATCACCGTGGTGGTGGAAGAGATGGGTCTGCGCGCCGACCGTCCCGCCGATCGGCCACTGCTCGACGTCTACGCCAGCATGATCGTCGAGCGGGACTCCCAGAAGGGCATCATCATCGGCCACAAGGGCAGCCGGCTCCGCGACCTGGGCGAGGCGGCGCGGCACCAGATCGAGGCGCTGCTCGGCACCCCGGTCTACCTCGACCTGAGGGTCAAGGTGCTCAAGGAGTGGCAGCGCGACCCCAAACACCTCAACCGGCTGGGCTTCTGACGCCTCCGCCGGCCGAGGTCAAGGCTCAGGCGTCGACCAGGGTCGCCGCTGCCGTGGCTTCGGCGGGCTCCTGGTCCAGCGTCAGCTCGTAGGTGTCGAAGATCCGGTCGAGGCGATAGCCGAGGGCTTCGTTGACGCTGACCATGTAGCCGTTGTCCACCTGGTTGTAGGTCTCGATGTGCTCCAGCTGGGGTTCCACCTCGGCCAGCCAGGCCAGCATCTCGATCTTGAGCAGCAGACCCAGCCGATGACCACGGTGGTCGCGGGAGACGGCGGTGTCGCACTGGACGCCGCGGCCCGGACGCAACGGGTTGGCCATCACGACCGTGTGCCCGCCGAGCCGACCGGTCTCGCGGTGCCGGGCCACCACCCGGTACAGCTGGTCGCCGCGGCCGAGCCGCGCCGTCTCGAGGTCCCGCATCAGGTCGAGGCCAAAGACCTCCCGCTCGTAGGTGAGGTCGCCCATCGGCGCGTCGTTGATCGACTCCGCCACCTCGGCGATCTCGGCCATCAGCTCCTCCGGCTGGGGCGGCAGCAACCGGACGATCTCGTAGTCGACGGCAGCGGCTTCGGCTTCGCGTCGCAGTGCGGCCACCGCGTCGGCGTCGATCTCCGCCAGCCACTGCTTGCGGCGGGCGTCGTGGCTGGCGTAGCGGAAACCGAATCGGGACAGGAATCCGGCGACCCCGGGGTCGTCTGTCGCTCCGCCGAGCCACACCGTCGTCCGGCCCGCCGCTGCCGCCTGCTGGAGCACCTCCTGCATCATCGCGGTGCCGTGCCCCTCCCGCCGGCGCTCGGGCCGGACGGTGATGTCGGCCCAGACCAGGTGCAGGTTGTCGCGAGTCGGTAGGTCGATCGCGAGCACACCCACCGGCTCGGCGTCCTCGGTCGGACGGTAGAGGTACCACTCGTCCGGCCGCAGGTCCCAGCCGTAGCGCAACCAGCGCTGCTGCAACGCCGCGATCGGCGGCGGCGACTCCGGGTCGTCGACCCGCCGGGCGCTCTCGAGGATTTCGACCGTCGCCGCGACGGCCTGGTCGTCGTCGGGCTGTACGCGGAGCAGAGGCATTCCCTCAGGGTGCCTCAGCAGTGTGACGGCGGCCACTGGATTTTGCGCGCCTGCTTGGCCGCCGGCTGGGTGGCGGGCTAAGGTGACGAACGTGGTCGGCACCGTGCTCCTCCTTCGTTGCCGCAGCGAGGCCCGCTAAAGGCTGGCATCCTCGCTGCGGAGTCGAGCGTGCCCGGCCTGCTCCAGACCACTCAGCGAGGAACTCATGTCCACCACACCCAGCACCAACGCCGTTCCGGCCGATGCGATCGCGGCCATCTCCGACCCGCCCGCCCCGCCCGTTGAGGTGAGCTCCTTCGGCACCCGGGCGCAGACCGTGCCCGTGCAGCAGCCCAGCCCGATGCCTTTCCGCCGTTACCGGGCCTTTCCGCCGATCGACCTGACCGACCGCACCTGGCCGTCCGGTCAGATCACCCGGGCGCCGCGCTGGCTGTCGACCGACCTCCGCGACGGCAACCAGGCCCTGATCGACCCGATGACCCCGGCGCGCAAGCACAAGATGTTCGACCTGCTGGTGCGGATGGGCTACAAGGAGATCGAGGTCGGCTTCCCCTCGGCGAGCCAGTTCGACTTCGACTTCGTCCGGCAGCTGATCGAGCGCGGCATCCCCGACGACGTCACCATCTCGGTGCTGACGCAGGCCCGCGAGGACCTGATCGAGCGGACGGCCGAGTCGCTGGTCGGCGCGCAGACCGCGACCATCCACCTCTACAACGCGACTGCGCCGCTGTTCCGCCGGGTGGTGTTCGGGGTCGACCGGCCCGAGTGCCTCGCGCTGGCCACCCGCGGCACCGAGCTGGTGATGAAGTACGCCGAGCAGTACCTGGGCGACGTCGAGTTCGGCTACCAGTACTCTCCGGAGATCTTCACCGGCACCGAGCTCGACTTCGCCGTCGAGGTCTGCGACGCCGTGATGGACGTCTGGCAGCCTGCGCCCGGCCGGGAGATCATCCTGAACCTGCCGGCGACGGTCGAGATGGCCACTCCCAACGTCTACGCCGACCAGATCGAGTGGTTCAGCCGGCACGTCCAGCACCGCGAGCACGTCGCCATCTCGCTGCACCCGCACAACGACCGCGGGACCGCGACCGCGGCCACTGAGCTGGCGTTGATGGCCGGCGCCGACCGGGTCGAGGGCTGCTTGTTCGGTCACGGCGAGCGGACCGGCAACGTCGACCTGGTGACGCTGGGCATGAACCTGTTCAGCCAGGGCATCGACCCCAAGATCGACTTCTCCGACATCGACGAGATCCGCCGCACAGTGGAGTACTGCACCAACCTGCCGGTCCACCCGCGCCACCCGTACGCGGGGGACCTGGTCTACACCGCCTTCTCCGGCTCCCACCAGGACGCCATCAAGAAGGGCCTGGAGGCGCTCGACCAGCAGGCCGCCGCGGCGGGTGTCCCGGTGGCCGAGCTGGCCTGGGAAGCGCCGTACCTGCCGATCGACCCGCACGACGTGGGCCGCTCGTACGAGGCCGTGATCCGGGTCAACTCCCAGTCCGGCAAGGGCGGCGTCGCCTACATCATGAAGTCCGAGCACAACCTGGACCTGCCGCGCCGGCTGCAGATCGAGTTCAGCCGGGTCGTCCAGGGCCACACCGACAGCGCGGGCGGCGAAGTCAACGCCTCCCGGCTCTGGGAGATCTTCACCGCCGAGTACCTGGCCGTCGACGAGCCGCTACGGCTCGTCGGGGTCCGGGCCGCCTCGGCCAGCGGCGGCCACGACTCCGTGACCGCGACGGTCGTCCACCGCGGACGTGAGTCCGAGCTCAGCGGCGAGGGCAACGGACCCGTGTCGGCGTTCGTGGACGCGCTGTCCGCGCTGGGATACCACGTCCGGGTGCTCGACTACGCCGAGCACGCGCTGTCCGCCGGCGGCGACGCCTACGCCGCCGCGTACGTGGAGTGCGAGGTCGGCGAGGGCGAGTCCAGCCAGGTCGTCTGGGGCGTCGGCATGCACGCCAACATCGTCACCGCCTCCCTGCAGGCCGTGGTCTCCGCCGTCGACCGGGTCGTCGCCGGCTAACTTCGTCAGCGTGCGACGTAGTGCCGGGACTGCCCGGCACTGCGTCGCACGATGATGCAGAGACGCCCCACGGCCCTGTGGACAACCCGCGGTGAGGGGTTCCGCAGCCCGAGGATTCTCCCATGCGAGAACGTCTCGACCCGCCGGCTGCGCTCCTCGCGCTCGCCACCGCCCAGGCCGGCGTGGTGAGCGCGGAACAGGCCGATCTCGTCGGCTTCGGCCGCCACTCCCGGCAACGGTTGCTGGAGCAGGGTCAGTGGCGCCGGCTCGAAGGACCCGTCTATGCCGTCCATCCGCTCGAGGTCGATTGGCTGGGTACCGCGTGGGCCGGCATCCTGCTGGGTGGAGCCTCCTCGCGGCTCGCCGGGCTCGCTGCTGCCCACCTGTACCAGCTGGTGGAGGAACCGCCGCGTTCGCTCGACGTCCTCGTTCCGGTGACGGCTCGAGCCCGCATCCGTCCCCCCTGGGTGTTCACCCGCGAACGCCCCGGCGCGCGGAGCCCGCTCTCACCGGGTCATCCGCCACGCACCACGGTGGAGGACACGGTCCTCGACCTGTGTGATGGGTCGGATCCCGGCGCCGTCGTCGGCTGGGTGACCCAAGCGGTGGGCTCGGGACGAACGTCGGCCGTTCGACTGTCTCGTGCGCTGGCTGGGCGGCATCGCTTTGCGAGTCGGGCCTTCATGGCCGAGATCCTCGGCGACGTCGGTGAGGGTGTGCACTCGCCGCTTGAGCTTCGTTACCTGCGAGACGTTGAACGACCGCACGGGCTGCCACGAGGGGACCGGCAGAACTGGTCCCGCCACCGGCACCGGCGTGACGTGGTCTACGAGGAGTTTGGTCTGGTCGTCGAGCTTGACGGTCGCCTCGGACACGTCGGACTGGGAAAGTTCCGCGACATGAACCGGGACAACCTCGCGGCCACCTCCGGTGAGCTGACCCTGCGCTACGGCTCGGCTGACGTGGCTGGATCGGCGTGCGTCGTGGCCTGGCAGGTGTTCACCGTGTTGACTGGCCGGGGCTATCGAGATCCTTTCCGGCGCTGCCCGAACTGTGCATTGGTTCCGGACGGAGCCTTCTGAGGACTGTGCGACATCGTGCCGGGAGTAGGCGGCACCATGTCGCACGGTGTGGCGAAGACCTCAGCGTTCGACGTGGACCAGGGAGCGGAGGTTGCGGTCCAGGTGCCAGATGGCGAAGGCGGAGGTGAGGCCGCTGGCTTCGCGGGCGACGCCGGGGGCGACGTCGCGGGTGTCGGCCCAGCGACCCTCGAGCAGGGCGGCGAGCAGGGTCAGGGTGGCGGGCGAGGGACGGGCGGAGCCGGCAGGCCGGCAGCGTTCGCAGACCACGCCACCGGTGACGGGGGAGAAGGCGCCGTGCGGCCCGACCAGCCCGCAGCGCGCGCAGTCGGCGAACGACGGCGCGTAGCCTGCCACGGCCAGCGCTCGCAGCAGGTAGGAGTCCAAGATCATGGCGGCCGGCCGCGGGCCGTCAGCCGTACCCCGGTTGAGCACCCGGAGGGCCCCGACGAGCAGCAGGTACTGCTGCAGCGACGGTTCGCCCTCCTCGACCACGAGCCGGTCGGCCGTTTCGAGCATCACCTGGCCGGCGGTGTAGGTGGGGTAGTCCTCGGTCAGCGCGGGCCCGAACGCGTCCAGCGACTCCACCTGGGTGACCACGTCGAGCGTCCGGCCCTCGGCGAACTGCAGGTCGATGTGGGAGAACGGTTCCAGCCGCGCCCCGAACTTCGACGACGTCCGTCGGACTCCCTTGGCGACGGCCCGGATCTTGCCTCGGCGCCGGCTCAGCAGCGTGATGATCCGGTCGGCCTCACCCAGCTTGTGCGTCCGCAGCACCACGGCTTCGTCGCGGTAGGTGGGCACGTCGATAGTGTCCCGCACATGGCCAAGACTTCGCGGCGACCCGCGCGGGACCCCCGGACCCCGCCGCGACGGCCCACCCCGCACCCTTCCGGTGCCCGCGCGCCCCAGATCACGCAGGACAAGCTCCCCCGGCACGTCGCGATCGTGATGGACGGGAACGGCCGCTGGGCCAAGGCGCGCTCGCTGCCCCGGACCGAGGGCCACGCCCGCGGCGAGGAGTCGCTGTTCGACGTGATCGAGGGGGCCATCGAGGTGGGGGTCCGCTACCTCTCCGCGTACGCGTTCTCGACCGAGAACTGGAAGCGCTCGCCGGAGGAGGTCCGCTGGCTGATGGGCTTCAACCGTGACGTCATCCGCCGCCGCCGCGACCAGCTCGACTCCCTCGGCGTCCGGGTGCGCTGGGCGGGGCGCCGACCGCGGCTGTGGCGCAGCGTGATCAACGAGCTCGAGGACGCCGAGGCACGCACGGTCGACAACGACGTGCTCACGCTGCAGTTCTGCGTCAACTACGGCGGCCGGGCCGAGATCGTCGACGCGGCCCGGCGGATCGCCGAGCTGGCGGCCGCCGGTCAGCTCGACCCGGCCAAGCTGACCGAGGATCGTTTTCGCCGCTTCCTCGACGAGCCGGAGATCCCGGACGTCGACCTGTTCGTCCGCTCCTCCGGTGAGCAGCGGACCTCGAACTTCCTCGTCTGGCAGTCCGCGTACGCCGAGATGGTCTTCCTCGACCGGCTCTGGCCCGACTTCGACCGGCGCGACCTGTGGCGGGCGATCGAGCTGTACGCCGACCGGGACCGCCGCTACGGGGGAGCCGTGCCCAACGCGCTCCGGGGCCGGGACGCCCCTGAGGGTGGTGAGCCGCCGGCTGGCGCGTGAGATGATGGGCCGATTCGACAGCGACGATCCGCGGACGCGCACTTCCGGTGCCGGGTCGCGAAGTGAGGGCACGTAGATGACCGGAAACGCAACCTATCGGCTGAGCAACACGAGCGTCCTCTCCGTGGTGGGCGTCGAAGCGCCCGTCGTGATGACGTCCGAGGCGTTCGACGACCGGCTCGCGGCGACGTACGAGCGCACCGGGCTCCGGCGCGGCATGCTGATGGAGCTGGCCGGGGTCGTGCAGCGGCGCTGGTGGCCCGAAGACGTCAGCTTTGCCGACGCCGCTTCGATGGCCGGAGCCAAGGCTCTGGCTGAGGCCGGCATCACGCCGTCCCAGGTCGGTGTGATCATCTCCACGGCCGTGACCCGGCCGCACCTGGAACCCTCCTCCGCCGTCGCGGTGCACCACCAGCTGGGCCTGCCGACGAGCTGCTTCAGCTTTGACATCGCGAACGCCTGTCTCGGTTTCGTGAACGGCCTGCAGGTCGCCGGTCTGATGATCGACTCGGGCCAGGTCGACTACGTGCTCGTGGTGGACGCGGAGTCGGTCCAGGACCTGCACGAGGCAACCCTGCAACGGCTCGAGCGCCCCGAGGCGACTGCCGAGGAGGTCAAGGCCCAGTTCGCCAGCCTCACCATCGGGTCCGGTGCTGCCGCGATGGTGCTCGGCCGCACCGACCAGCACCCCGAGGGCCACCGGCTGGTCGGTGGCGTCAGCCGGTCCGGCAGCGAGCACCACGAGCTCTGCATCGGCGACATGAACCTGATGCAGACCGACAGCCGGGCGCTCTTCGAGGCCGGCATCGCCTTGGCCATGGAGACCTGGAAGGACTCCCAGGAGGACTTCGACTGGTCCGACGCCGACTTCTTCTTCTGCCACCAGACCTCGGTCAAGCACATTGCGGCGATGGCGGCGGCCCTCGGGGTCAGCTCCGACCGTTGCCCGACCACGGTGCAGGACCACGGCAACCTCGGGGCCGCGGCCGTACCGTTCACCCTGGCCCAGAACCTCGACCGGCTGCAGCCCGGGATGCAGGTGATGCTGCTCGGCATCGGGTCTGGGCTGAACACCTCGTTCGCCGAGATCATCTGGTGATGGCCCCGCCCGAGGCGCCGGGCACCCCCGCTGCGGCGCTCACCGGGTTGCCGGACGTCGACCCGGCCTGGTCGCGGTTCGTCGAGGTGGCCGACGCTGACGGTGTCTCGCACCGCTGGCACGTCCTCGAGCGCCCGGTAGCCGATAGCACGGTGGCCGAGGGCAGCACGCCCGTCGCGACCATGCTGTGCGTCCACGGCAACCCCACCTGGTCCTTCCTGTGGCGCCGCTTCCTGGCCGCCGCCCCGCCCGGCTGGCGGGTGGTCGCGGTCGACCAGCTCGGGATGGGCCTCTCCGCCCGTACGGCGCAGCCCCGCACGCTCGCTCGACGCGTCGCCGACCTCGGTGACCTGACGGCCGCCCTCGGCATCACCGGACCCGTCGTGACCGTCGGCCACGACTGGGGCGGCATCATCTCCGCCGGCTGGGCGCTGGCGCACCGTGACCAGCTACGAGGGGTGGTGTTGACCAACACCGCGGTCCACCTCGCCGACGGTGACGCCGGTCCCGGACTCATCCGGCTGGCCCAGACCCCGCTGCTGCGGAACACCGTCTGCGTCCGCACGCCGGTCTTCCTGCGCGGCGCCAGCGCGCTCTCCCGGCCGTCGCTGCCGGCGGCGGTCCGGCGCGGCCTCGAGCTGCCGTACGGGTCCGCAGACCGTCGGGGTGCCATCGGCGACTTCGTGGCCGACGTGCCCTTCGACGCCCAGCACCCCAGCGCCCCGGCGCTGGCCGCCATCGCCGCGGGACTGACCGAGCTCGCCGACGTACCGGCGCTGCTCATGTGGGGGCCGCGCGACCCGGTGTTCGCCGAGCGCTACCTGGAGGACCTGCTCACCCGGCTGCCGCACGCCGACGTCCAGCGCTATCCGCGGGCCTCCCACCTCGTCACCGAGGACGCTCCCCAGACCGCCGCCGACGCGTGGCGCTGGATCGGCGAACGGACCGGCCCGGACGCCGTCCCCCCCGTCGAGCGGCCGGCTGGCTCGAGCGAGCGCCTGTGGCTGCGACTGCTGGAGCACGCCGACGACCCGACGACTGCGGTCGTCGAGCTCAGCGGTGGGGAGCGCCGTTCGGTGACCTTCGCCGAGCTGAACGCCCGGATCCGCAACCTGGGCGCCGGGCTGGCCGCCTCGGGCGTCCGGCCGGGCGACCGGGTCGCACTGCTCGTACCACCCGGGATCGACCTCACAGTGGCGGTGTACGCCTGCTGGCAGGCGGGCGCGGCGATCGTGGTCGCCGACGCCGGCCTGGGGTTGCGCGGGATGGCGCACGCCCTGCGCAGCGCCGCCCCACAGCACGTGATCGGCATCCCGAAGGCGCTGGTCGCGATGGCGGCGCTGCGGGTGCCCGGCCGCCGGATCGTCGTCGGCGGCAGCGACCGGGTGGCCCGCGTCTTCGGCTGGACCGCCGAGCTGACCCAGCTCGAACGGCTCGGCGCCGACCGTGACCTGCCGGACCTGCCGGTGTCGTCGGAGCAGGGGGGCGACGAGGGTGCGGTGCTGTTCACCTCGGGCGCGACCGGACCCGCCAAGGGTGTCGTCTACCTGCTGCCCCAGCTGCGCGCCCAGATCGACCAGATCGCTGCGGTGCTGCGCCTGGGACCCGAGGACCGGCTGGTGGCGGCGTTCGCCCCCTTCGCCCTGTACGCGCCGGCGATCGGGATCGGTGCCGCCGTCCCCGACATGGACGTCACCGCACCCAACACGTTGACCGCGACCGCCCTGGCCGACGCCGTCGAGGCGATCGACGCCACCAGCGTCTTCGCCTCGCCCGCCGCGCTCCGCAACGTGGTCGCCACCGCGGGCGCCCTCGACGACCGGCAGCGGAGCGTCCTGGCTGGGGTCCGTACGGTGCTCTCCGCCGGTGCCCCGGTGCCGGCGTCGCTGCTGCGTCAGGTGCAGACCGTGCTGCCCGGTGCTGAGCTGCACACCCCGTACGGGATGACCGAGGTGCTGCCCGCCACCGACATCTCGCTGGCCCAAATTGAGACGGCGCAGATCGAGGTCGCGGACGCGGGGAACGGCGTCTGCGTCGGCTGGCCGCTGCCGAGCGTGACGCTCAGCCTCAGCCCGATGGACGAGCTCGGCCGCGCCGAGGGGGCGTTGACCACCGAACCGGGCGTGACGGGGGAGATCCTCATCGCCGCACCGCACCGCAAGCAGCGCTACGACCGGCTGTGGGCGACCGAGCAGCAGAGCTCGCGCAACGCCGGTTTTCACCGCAGCGGCGACGTCGGACATCTCGACCCCGAGGGTCGGCTGTGGGTGGAGGGCCGGCTGGTGCACGTGGTCACGACCGCGGACGGTCCGGTGACCCCGGTCGGGATCGAGCAGCGGATCGAGCTGCTGGACGCGGTCTCGGCGGCCGCTATCGTCGGGGTCGGTCCGACCGGCACCCAGCAGGTGGTCGCCGTGGTCGTCCCGGCCGAGCCCGGGTCGGGTCGCGGTCTTGCTCCGCCACCGCTGGCCGACGAGGTCCGGGCCGCGTCGCCGGTCCCGCTGGCCGCCGTGCTGGTGACCGACGCGCTGCCCGTCGACATCCGGCACGCCTCGAAGGTCGACCGGGCCCGGGTCGCCCGCTGGGCCGGCGGGCTGCTCGCCGGCGAGCGCGTCGGCCGGCTGGCCAAGGTCCGGCGATGAAGGTCCTGGTCACCGGGGCCAGCGGCCTGCTCGGCGGTCAGACCGCCCGCGCCTTGGCCGAGCGCGGCGACGAGGTCACCGTGCTGCAGCGCCGACCCGCGGGTCTCGGTCTGCGTGAGGTCCTCGCCGACGTGGCCGACGCCGATGCGGTCCGTACGGCCGCCGAGGGTCAGGACGCCGTCGTCCACCTGGCGGCCAAGGTCAACGTCACCGGAGCCGAGGCGGCGTACCGCCAGGCCAACGTGGTCGGCACCCGGAGCGTGGTCGCGGCGTGCCAGCAGGCCGGGGTGGCCCGGCTGGTCAACGTGTCGTCGCCGTCGGTGGCGCACGCCGGTGCGTCGCTGGTCGGGGTCGGCGCCGGGCCGGCCGACCCGGCGTCGGCGCGCAGCCCCTACGCCCGGAGCAAGGCTGAAGCCGAGCAGATCGCACTGGCCGCCGACAGCCCGGAGCTCGCCGTGCTGTCGATCCGGCCGCACCTGGTCTGGGGCCCGGGCGACACCCAGCTGGTCGGTCGGATCGTCGCCCGTGCCCGGTCGGGCCGGCTGCCGCTGATCGGTCCCGGTGCCGTGCTCGTGGACACCACCTACGTGACCAACGCCGTCGACGCCCTCGTCGCGGCGGTGGACCACTGTCGTCCCGACGACGTGCACGGCGAGGCCCTGGTGGTCACGAACGGCGAACCCCGGCCGATCGGGGAGGTGCTGAGCTCGTGGTGCCGCGCCGCCGGGGTGCCGGCGCCGACCCGGCACATCCCTGTCCCGCTCGCCACCGCCGCCGGCCTGGTGGCCGAAGCCGTGTGGTCGCTGCGGCCCGGTGACGACGCCGACCCGCCGCTGAACCGTTTCCTGGTCGAGCAGCTCTCCACGGCCCACTGGTTCGACCAGCGGCGGACGCGTGAGGCGCTCGCTTGGATGCCGCGGGTAAGCCTGGACGAGGGCTTCGCCGAGCTCGCCCGCTGGTACTCCAACCCGTCCGAGAGGGCCTCCTGAGATGGACCTGCCTCCCGCCCTGCTTGCACTGCTGGAGCAGCCGAGCCCGTGCTTCGTCGCCACCACGATGCCGGACGGCTCGCCGCAGCTGACCCAGACCTGGGTCGACACCGACGGCCAGCACATCCTGATCAACACGGTGCAGGGCTTCCAGAAGGTCCGCAACCTCGAGCGCGACCCCCGGGTGGCCGTTGCCGTCAGTGACCCGGCCAACCCGTCGCGCTACTTCCACGTCCGCGGCGAGGTGGTGGAGATCACCACCGACGGCGGCGTCGCGCACATCGAGCGGCTGGCCCAGCGCTACCTGGGCACGCCCTACCCCTGGTACGGCGGCCGGGACCAGGTCCGGCTGGTAGTGAAGATCCGCGCCGACAGCGTCGGCGCCACCGGTTGAACCTGGTGCTTGGCTCAGCCCGTCCGCAGTCGGGCGAGGGCGAGCAGCACGACCAGGACGAGCATGAAGAGCCGGGTCAACCGGCCGCCGTTGCCGACCGCGGGCCAGGACAGGTAGGCGATCCAGGCCACGAAGGCGGCCACCACGACCAGCGCGGCCACGCCGATCGCGGTCGGCGCCAGCACGCCGACGGCGATCAGCACCACAGTCAGCAGCGGCACCACCGGCTTCGGCATCCGGTGCAACCGGACCAGCAGGGGGCGGCTGCTCCGCTCGACAGAGGTACGCAGGGTCGGGACAGGAGCGGGACCGGGCATGGCGTCCAGTCTGGCAGGTGTCCAGCGTGCTCTGCCCTTCCTCCGCGCGACCTGCCGACTAGGATGAGCCGATCCGGGGGACGGGGCCTGCGGACGCCCATGCCCAGGACACATGCACCAAGGAGCGGACGTTGACCTCGACCGACAGCAGGACCTCCCCGCTCGCGTCGGTACGGCGCCTCGCCCGGCCCGCCCGACAACGGGTCGAACCGCTGCTGCAGGGTTGGCAGCTCTACGGCGCGTTCCTGGTGGGCCGCGTCCCGGTGCACGCGCTGCGGCTGTTCTGGTACCGCAGCGTGCTGCGGATGCGGATCGGTGAGCACACCTCAGTGCACTGGCGGGCCGTCTTCTACCGCCCCGATCGGGTCACGATCGGCCACCACACGATCATCGGTAACGACATCTTCCTGGACGGCCGCCGCGGTATCACCATCGGCGACAACGTCAACGTCGGCGGCCACGTCCAGATCTTCACCCTGCAGCACGACCCGGACGACCCGGACTTCGGCACCAACGGCGGCCCGGTCGTGCTGGAGGACCGCTGCTGGGTCGCCTCCCGGGCGACCATCCTGCCGGGGGTGACCATCGGCGAGGGCGCGGTCGTCGCCGCCGGCGCCGTGGTCACCAAGGACGTCGCCCCGTACGCCGTCGTGGGCGGGATGCCGGCGAAGTTCCTCCGCGAACGGTCGCGGGACCTGCGCTACACCCTCGACTACCATCTGCCGCTGCAGTAGCGACCGGCTAGCGGGCCTTCTTCTTCGCGTCCGTCCTCTTGCCGTCCATGGCGATCCGTTCGTAGGCGTTCGGACCGATGGCACCGGACTTGAGCAGCGCGAGCCGCTCCGACAGGATCTCCTCGAGCTCGGGGAGCGACCGGCGCTCGAGCAGCATGTCCCAGTGCGTACGGGTCGGCTTCACCTCGCGGGCTTCGACCTGGACGCCGTCGGAGCGGACGGCCGCGGCCCAACAGGTCGGGCACTCCCAGGTCGTGGGCAGCGGCGCCTCGTCGGAGAAGACGATGGAGAAGCGGTGGTGGGCGGGGCAGTCGAAGGCGAGCTCGCGCCGGGGTGACAGGGTGACGCCCTGGTCGTTCTCGAAACTCTTCGATCCGAGGCCTGAGGCCTTGACGTTGCCGCTGCGCATGGTTGATCTGCTTTCAGGTGATGGGGGCGGTCGAAGCGCCGTGCGCGCTTCCCTGCCCTTTCCAAAGGTAGGTGCTGACTCCGACAAGCCCTAACGGGCGCTGTGGGGCAGCGGCCGGGCAGCGGCACCGAGGACGGCGCGCCCGGTGGGACAGCCAGGGTCAGAGCGCGAGCCCGCGCAGCCGTTCCTCGGCGCCGGCAACCGTACTGCGGGCCCGGGCGAGTGCGGTGGCGCACTCCTGCTCGAGCGTCGGGGTGGCGAGGATGGCCTCGACGTCCCCGGCGACGTCCGGGGCGGTCCGCAGGTCGATGGTCCGGGTCCAGCCGATGTCCTCCAGCAGCGGGGCGAACTTGCGGCTGTAGGCGAGCGCGATCGCCGGCGTGCCGACCGACAGCGCGTTCAGGCAGGCGTGCATCCGGGAGCCGATCACCACGTTCGCGCTGGCCACCATCTGGCGGACGTCGGAGAGCGAGGTCGGCACCAGCACTTCGGGCTGGTGGTCGAGGGTGGCCGCGAACTCCGCGATGGCCGGGACGTCGTTGTCGGCGACGTCGGAGTCGAGCACGTGGGCGAGCAGGGTGACCGTCCGCCCCGCGGCGACCAGCCGGGCGTACAGGTCGGCCACCAGCGCGCGGTAGGCGACCGAGTCGACGTGCGGGCCCGGAGTCCAGAGCAGACCGCTGACGTTGAGCAGCACGTCGCGGGTGACGACCCGGTCCGGGGCCTCGATGGCGAAGACCACGTCGGTGGTGAGGTGGTCCACGGGTCGGCCGAGCGTCTTGGCGTGGTCAGCGCTGAGCCGGTCGCGGGTCATCACCAGAGTCGCGGTGTGCAGGGTCCGGCGCGCGATCAGCTTGGCGCGGCGGCCGCTGAACGGGCCGATGGTCTGCGGGCTCATCACCAGCGGCGTCCCGGACCGGTGCACCGCCTCGGCGAGCAGGCTCATCGCGTACAGCCGGTTGAGCCCGTAGATGTCGGCGAAGCTGTCCCCGGCGCGGGTGTCGACCACCAGGTCGAAGCCCCGCAGCCAGCCCTTCAGGCCGGCGCGGCCGGTCACCATCTCCTTGCCCAGGGCCCGCGGGTCACCGACCTTGACCGGCGCCTCGCCGCGGCCGTAGGAGAGGAACGACAGCTCGGCGCCCGGATAGGCGCGCTGGACCAGTGCGGCCGAGCCGGCCGCGAGGGCCTGCACCCCCAGGTTGGGGGAGGTGTCATCAGCCCAGAGAACTAGCGCGCGCACAGATGGTCCTTCGTCGTCGGTCGGGCCGGCGACCACACGGTCGACGGCGGGGGGTTCCGTCCGAGGCTGAGACTACTGTGTCTTTGGCCTCCGCTTCGCTCCGGCGCGGATCGCGCGCCTCCGTCGACGTCGTCGCCGGTGAACGAAAAGCGTGTTCACCGGCTCCTCCTTT
>NZ_CAXTHG010000041.1:0-31276 GCF_964244005.1 uncultured Friedmanniella sp.
CAGCCCCAGAGCCCGCCAACCTACACCATCGGCCGACCCTAACTGAACGGTATTGAGGTTAGTCCCGGGAAGCGTCGAAGGTCTGGCCTGGCTCGAGCGTCACCACCCGCTGTCCGGCCTCCGCGGCCCGTCCTTCGACCTGCGCGAGGGGGTCGTCGGCCTCAATGTAAACCACCGTCTCCCCCTTGACGCCGTAGTGCAGGGGCAGCAGCACCTTCGCCTGCAGACTCACCGCCGCTTGCACGGCCTCTTCAGGTCCCATGCACGCAGCCAGGGTGCTGCCCGGCTGCAGGTGCGGCACGTCGACCACCGCACCGTTACCGGCAGGGCAGCAACGTCGAACGGCCCCAGACGCCCGGCGATGGGCCACCAGTAGCCGTGGAACATCGTCTCGCCGCCGTGGAAGGGCCGCTGGCCGTCGGCTTCCACCACCCAGTTGACCTGCGGATCGCCCAAGCCGTCGACCGCGGGGACTGCGGTGACCGTGAACGGCCCCAGGGTGGTCTGCTCCCACTCTGCAACGGTCCTGACGTCGAGGTCGCTGGCCGCGAGCTCGCTCTCTTGCTTCGCGGTAAGCACCACTTCGGCAGCCGAGCCGGCGAACGCCGCCGGCCGCAGCACGACACCTACCGGGCCGACGGTGGACTCGATAGCCACAACGTCGGTGTGGTCTTCGTGCAGGTGTGTGACCAAGGCCGCCACCGCTGGCGTCTGCAGGGGACGAACAGGTGACTCGCCCCGCCAGTTGTCGCGCAGAAAGCCCGAGGAGTCGTACACGTAGTCGATCACGAGGGACTCGCCCGGTGCACCTGGGCCACCACGCACAGGCGGATGGCCGCTGGCGTCTCTATGCCTTCGCCGACGCGGGGGAGACCCCGACACTCGCGGCCTGGGCGGAGTGGCTGGCCACCTCACCGCAGTCGCCCGTCGTCGCCTACACCCCCGAAGGTCACGAGGTGGACAGCCTCTTCGACGTGAAGCTCGTCTCTCAGCGGTCGTACGAGGAGGTCGACCTGCTGGCGGCGCCGGAGATCTTTCGGCCGCGGACAGGGCCCTTCTCGCTGATCAACTACGAGAAGATCTACGCCGCCGATCCGCAGGACGACATCTTCACCGCGCGCGGCATCGACCGGTCCGGTTGCGTCGTCGTGGTCCGTCCCGATCAGTACGTGGCGCACGTGCTTCCCCTCGACGCCATCGACGAGCTGACCCGCTTCTTCGCCGGAATCCTGCTTTCGCAGCACCCAGCCCCCACCAGCTGAACGACCGCCCGCCCGGACCCGACCGAGGATCCCGATGACGACACAGAGTCGCCTTGTCTGCAGCAAGGTGGAGCTGTTCGAGGGCGTGAGCCACCGCTGCGTGGTAGCCGGCGTAGTACTTCTCGACATGGGCCGAGGCTCGGCTCGGCGGCGGGAACCGAGGATGAGCTCGTCCTGGTAGGCGTCTGAACCCCGGCTTGCTGGCTGCGCGCACCGCCGCCTGGATCAGCGCGTCCCTGCCCTCGCCATAGCGGCCGGGCCCTCTCAGCCGTGCCGCTGAGGCTGAGGAGCGCTGGCTGCACTCTGCACACTCTCGAGAATCATCAGTCGCGGGCTCACCTTCAGGGAGACTGATCGAGACCGGCACGACGTCCCACCGGCTCGCTCCATGCCGGGGTTGCCGCGCCGACTGGGCCTCACTCGCGCTTCTTCTGGCGACGATGGTGTTGCAGGATCATCCGGACGAGAAGGCCGACGATGAGTATTCCGACACCGGTCAGCACGCTGGCGGGCGGCAAGGTGGCAACCAGGGCGAGGCAGCCGAGCAGACCCAGGGCTGCGACTGGTCGCCGCCAACGCCGGGCGTGGCCGGGCAGGGTCCAGGCGCTGGCGTTCGCGATCGCGTAGTAGACCAGCACCCCGGTGCTGGAGAAGCCGATCGCCCCGCGGATGTCGGCCACGCTGACCACGACGATCACCATCGCCCCGAGCAGCAGCTCAGCCCGGTGCGGCACCGCGAACCGTGGATGCACCGCCGCCAGCGTCACAGGTAGCTCCCGGTCCCGGGCCATCGCCAACGTGGTCCGGCCCACCCCCGCCATCGCGCTCAGCAGCACTCCCAGACTGGCCGCGACCGCCCCGACCCGCACCAACGGGGCGAGGACGTGCAGCGACCCGGCCCGCACCGCTTCCTGCAACGGGGCGACGCTGTTCGCGACGCCGTCAGCGCCGAGGACGAGCAGCACACTGACCGCGACCAGCGCATAGATCGCGACCACGATCCCCAACGCCAGCGGCACCGCCCGCGGGATCGTCCGGGCCGGGTCGCGCACCTCCTCGCCGAGGGTGGCGATCCGGGCATAGCCGGCGAACGCGAAGAACAACAATCCGGCGGCCTGCAGCATCCCGTACGCGCCATGGCCGGTCAGCGGGGACAGCCGGGCCGGGTCGGTAGCCCCGCCGGCGAAGGAGCCGACCAGCACCAGGCCCAACACCACCAGGGTCAGCGCCACCAGCACCCGGGTCGCTGCCGCGGTCTTTGCCACCCCCCGGTAGTTGACAGCGGTCAACCCGGCCGCAGCCACTACCGCAGCCAGTCGTGGGTGCCCTGGCCACGCATAGACACCGGCCGTCAACGCCATCGCGGCACAGCTAGCGGTCTTGCCGACCACGAACCCCCACCCGGCGACGAACCCCCACGTCGGGCCGAGCTGGCGGCGGCCATACACGTACGTGCCCCCGGCCTGGGGATATACCGCCGCGAGCTGAGCACTCGAGGTGGCGTTGCAGTACGCCACCACCGCAGCGACGGCCAGCGCCACCAGCAGTCCAGCGCCCGCAGCAGCCGCCGCCGGACCGAACGCTGCGAACACGCCGGCGCCCAACATCGCCCCCAACCCCACCAGCACCGCATCGCCAAGCCCCAGCTCACGGCGCAACGCCACCGGACCGTCTGGAGTAGCCACCACGACACAATCTCACCAGCAGCTGAAGGCCGGTGACCTCTCTTCAGGCTTCGAGGAGGCGCCACATCGTCGATGGCCTTGTCGCCCCAGGCCCACGACGAGCGTCGACGAGGTCAAGCGCGGTGCGGGATGAGCCTGGGAATCAGCCGGACGGCGCGACAACCGACCAGGTCCGCAGCCAAGGCTCGGGATGACCTCGACCATCGCTTCGCCGCGTTGGAAGCACCGTGCCTGCGGTTCTCCCGGAACCTGGAACCGCCAAACGTGGACCGAGACCGCCCCAGAACTGCAAGCCGCATGCGTAGAGAGGCTAAGCACAGTTCCGTGGCTCGAGGAACCGTAGGAGCGGCGGCGACGATCAGGTTGGCGGGTCCTCGCTCGGCAAATCCTCAGCGGTTCTCCGGGTCATCTGAGTGCAGCGGGTGGGACGAACGCGCGCGCCACCACCTCGCGCAACGCCCGGCGTCGGCGGGCGTGCTCGGCGTCCCCCTCGGCCAGGGACGCCGTGAACGTCCCGCTGACCGGTGACCAGGTACCCGCCAGGGCGATCAGCAGCGCGTAGACCTCGTCGGGGCGGATACCCCCGACGATGAGGCCGTTTGCCTGGGCCTGGGCGATGGCCTCGTACTTGCCGTCGGCATGTCCGGGGTGCGCGACGAGCAGATCCCCGGCGGACACGCGCTCGAGGCGCTTCCAGCTGGCCAGCCGCACGAGCTCGGGGTCAGTCAGGTAGGAGTCGTACAGCGCGACCACGTAGCCGGGAAGGTCTTCGGAGGTGAAGGGGACGACGTCGACGATGCGGTCCAGGTAAGACGCGAACACGGCGTCGAACAGTCCGTCCTTGGATCCGAACCAGCCGTACATCTGCGCCTTGTTGACCTGCGCCGCCGCGGCGATCCGGTCGACACGCGCTCCGGCGATGCCGAAGGCCGCGAACTCCGCGGTGGCGGCAGCCAGCAGGCGCTGGCGGCTCTGATCCCCGGCGGTGGTCACAGGCCAACCGTACACTAACCGGTTAGTTGAAAACCTAACCAGTTAGTTGTAGTCTCGGGCCATGACCCGCATCCTCAATGACTACGACGACTCGACCACGGCGCTCCAGGTCGTCGACGGACTCGACCTGACCGGGCGGAGAGCGGTCGTCACCGGTGCCGCCTCGGGCATCGGCGTGGAGACCGCCCGCGCCCTGGCCCACGCCGGCGCCCAGGTAACGCTCGCCGTGCGCGACACGGCCGCCGGCGACCGGGTCGCCGCAGAGATCGCGGAGACCAGCGGCCGCGACGACGTCACCGTGACCCACCTCGACCTCGCAGACCTCCACAGCATCGACGCTTTGACAGCTTCCTGGCAGGGGCCGCTGCACATCTTGGTCAACAACGCCGGGGTGATGGACACCCCGCAGGGGAGGACCGCGCAGGGCTGGGAGACCCAGCTCGGCACCAACCACCTCGGGCACTTCGCGCTGACCACCGGTCTGCACGGGGCGCTGGCCGCCGCAGGGGACGCCCGGGTCGTGTCGGTCTCCTCCAGCGGCCACGCGACCTCACCGGTGGTCTTCGACGACCTCTTCTTCGAGCGCCGCGCGTACACGCCCGGGTTGGCCTACGGCCAGTCCAAGACCGCCAACGCCCTCTTCGCGGTCGAGTTGACCCGCCGCTGGGCTGGCGACGGCATCACCGCCAACGCGCTGATGCCGGGCGGCATCTGGACCCCGCTACAGCGCCACTGGAGCGACGAGCAGCGCGCCGCGGCGGAGGAGCAGGCCAGTCAGGCGGCGGCTGCGGGCCTCTTCCACATGAAGACGCCCGAGCAGGGTGCAGCCACGTCGGTGTTCCTGGCCACCTCGCCTCAGGTGCAGGGCATCGGCGGGCGGTACTTCGAGGACTGCCACGAGGCCGAGGTGGTGCCTGAGCTGCACGGCATCTGGGGCGTCCTGCCGCACGCGCTCGACCCGGACGACGCCCGGCGGCTGTGGGACGTCTCCGAGCAGCTGGTCACCGAGGCCCGGAGCAGTGCTGGCTGAGCCGCACTCGTGGTACTGACCTGACACGTCCAGCCTCGTTGACCAATAATCTGGCCTGCGAAATTTCCGGGATAACCGTGGGTGTCAACGGATCTGGGCACGGTTCACGGCGCCGATGTCATCCGCGGCCGGCTTGTCCGGACCCTCCCGACGCACAGGCGCCAGCGGTACTACCCGGGATTGCTGTGCGTGGTGGTGAAGGCGACCACGCCGGCTACTCCTAGTCCGGCCATCACGACTGCTGTGGGCAACGCGCCCGAGGCGGCGTGGAGCCCGACCAGCGGTGCGGCGAGACCACCGAACAGGAACTGGGTACACCCGAGCAGTGCCGCCGCCGCACCCGCGTGCGATCCGTGGTTTTCCAGCGCGAGGGCTGCCGCGTTCGGCAGCACCAGTCCGACGCTGGTGACCACCGTGAAGAAGGCCGCGAGCAGGGGCCACAGCCCCGCCCCGACGATCACGACGACCAGGAGAGCAACACCCCCGACCGCCGCACCGATAACTCCTGCACCGAGCAGCCGTCGGGCGTCGATCCGGCCGACCAGCCGGCCACTGGCCTGCGCCGCAGCGACGAGCCCGACTGCGTTCACCGCGAACACGACGCTGTACTGCTGAGGAGACAGCCCGTAGAGGTTCTGCAGGACGAACGGCGACCCTGAGATGTAGGCGAACATGGCCGCGAACACCAGGGCGTTGGTCAGACCGTATCCGACGAGGTGCCGGTCGGCCAGCAGCCGGACGTACACGGACCTAGCGGCCCGGAGGCCGCCCGGCTGACGCAACTGCGGGGGCAGGCTCTCGGGCAGCGCTGCGAGGCACGCGAGGAGCACGACAGCGCTGAGCACGGCGAGTGCGACGAAGATTCCGCGCCAGCCTGCGAGCTTCAACACCTGAGCACCTGCGATCGGGGCGATGATCGGGGCGAGGCCAGTGATGAGAAGCAGGAGGGAGAAGTAGCGCGCTGCTGCTCGTCCGGTGTAGCGGTCCCGGACGCTTGCGTAGGCGATGACGAGGGCGAACGACCCGCCGACGCCCTGGACGCCGCGGAACAGGATGAGGACTTCTGCCGTCGGGGCGGCGGCACACAGGAACCCGGCTGCGGTGTAGATGACGACTCCGACGATCAGAGGTCTCCGCCGCCCCAGCGCATCGCTCAGCGGGCCGGCCACGAGCTGGCCGAGAGCCAGGCCGACCAAGCACGTCGTGACCGTCAGCTGAGCCATGGAAGCTGAGCTGCGCAGATCGCGGGCGAGGTCCGGTAGCCCTGGCACGTACGCGTCGGTCGACAAGGGCCCGAGGGCGACCAGAGCTCCGAGGATGAACAGGACCGACACGCCCCGCGCGGGCTGCTCGCTCGCCGGGACGCTGGCGGTCGCCCCAGCCGTGCCCGGAGGTTTCCTCTCCTCGTGGCACAGGTCGGGTCCTGCTGCGGCCGGTCTCGGTGAGTCGCCGCAGGGCGCTGTCGGCGTCGTCACGGCCGTGCCGAACGCACGACGTCGGCCAACGCTGTCGGCGCCCGGCCGGTCAGGTCCGCGACGGTCGAGCTGGTGGTGGCGAGGAAGCCACGGCGGGCCGCGGCCCCGAAGGAGGCCAGCAGCTCCGCCACCCCGGCCGGGACACCAGCCGCCTGCAGACCAGCCTGGTGAGCGAGGTCGTCGACGACGACGACCTCGACATCGTGCGCCCCGATCTCGCTGGCGAGAGCGGCCAGGTCGGCAGCCGTGAGTGCTGCGGGGCCGGTGACGTCGTAGGTCTGGTCCTCGTGCCCGTCTCCGACCAGGACCGCGGCGGCCACCGCCGCACAGTCCTCACGGGTGACGTAGGCCGTGGCGCCGTCGCCGCTGTTGGTCACCAGCTGGCCAGACACGGCAGCATGCTCGATGCCGGGGACCTGCAGGTGGGCATAGAGGTTGTTGCGCAGCATCGTCCACCTCAGGCCGCTGTCACGGAGCGCCCGCTCGGTGCCGGCATGATCGGCCACCACCAGGGCTGGGTTGGCCGGGACCGGCTCGGGGACCGAGGTGTAGACCACGTGCCGGACACCCGCCTCAAAGGCGCTCGCGACGGCGGCGCGCTGCTGGCCCAGACGCGAGCCGACGGCGTCGGAGGAGATGAGCAGCAGCCGGTCGACACCAACGAAGGCGTCGACGAGCGTGCGGGGGTCGGCGAAGTCGGCTCGGCGCACGGTGACTCCGAGAGTGGCGAGGTCGGCGAGTGCCTCCGGGTGCCGGGTCGTGAGCACGACCTCCGATGGGTCCACGGTCTCGAGCACCCGCTCGGCGGTCGCGCGTCCTAGCGGGCCAGAGGCTCCGGTGATGGCGATGGTCATCTCAGTCCAATCTGTAGTCAGTCTGATTGCGGATAAACCGTAGCCAAGACGATCACGTATGGCAAGATGGGACCCATGGCACGGTCGACCAACACCCAGTTCGCGGTGGCCGTGCACGTCCTGACCTACCTCGCCGGTCGAGAGGACCACCGGCCGGTGAGCTCAGATGAGCTGTCCCAAAGCACCAACGTCAACGCTGTCTACGTACGCCGGGTACTCGGCCCGCTGCGCGCCGCCGGTCTCGTCCGCTCGCGTCCCGGCGTGCACGGCGGCTCGGAACTCGCCACCGATCCCCGGCACATCACCCTCGATCAGGTGTGGCGCCTCCTCCAAGGCGACGATCCGTTACTGGGTCTCCACGGCCCAGATCCGGCCTGCGCGGTCGGCCGCAGCGTCCAGCGATCACTGACAGCTCTCAACACCGCCGTTGCCGCCGCTCTCACCGCTGAGCTGCAGCACTACACCGTGCACGACGTCATGCAGGGCGTACAACCACCGACCACCTCACCGAGCGGCACCACGCCCTCGGCCTAGGCCTGTTCACGGCGAAGTTGTCGATCGCCGTCATTCCGAGGACCTCAGATCCGAACGGTGGCTCGTCTCGGGCTGCGCGGCTGGAGAGCTGGTGGATGGTGCCGTAGGTAGCGGCATCCATCGGCGCCAACCCCGACGACGTCGTCAGGCGGCCGGCTCGGAGCCGAGCCCATCGTGAGGCTCCTGTGCCGTCAGTTCCTGCAGGTGGCTCGCCGCAGCTGATACGCGGGTCATGGCTCACCCAGCGCCGCCGTCACAAGGCCAGACCACGGCTCCGGGGGCGGATACTGCAGCGCTCGATCAGGGGAACCAGCCCCTCTCTACCCGGTCCCTCTGGCACGCTAGGCTCCGCCCAGGAAGTCAGCCACTGGAGCCAGTGGCCAGCCCATCGGAGGATGATTCATGCTTTGCTTCGCGGTCGCAGGTCAACGGGCACGCTGGTGGGTGGCGGTGGTGATCGCCTTGGCGGTGTCGATGCTGGCGATCAGCGTGCCGACGGCATCGGCGGCAGCGACAGGGACGGTAGTCAACCCGGGTTCGGGCCGGTGCCTGGACGTGGTGGGCAACAGCACCGCCGCCGGCGCAGCCATCAACATCTACGCCTGCAACAACCAGCCGAACCAGCGGTGGACCTTCACCGACGCGGGCGAGCTGCGGGTGTTCGACAGCACGCGGTGCCTGGACGTGGTGGGTCAGGACACGACCTCTCCGGCACGCGTGCAGAGCTACACCTGTAACGGCGGCGCCAACCAACGGTGGCGGCTCGGCGCCAACGGGTCGATCGTCGGGGTGCAGTCGGGCTTGTGCCTAGACATCAGCGGGGCGGGAACGGCGAACAGCACCCCGGTCGGGATGTGGACCTGCAACGGTCAGGCCAACCAGAGGTGGCAGGCCCCGGCGGCCAGCTCCGACACCCAGCCCCCGACCGTTCCGGGCAACGCCCGCGTCTCCAACCTGACCTGCGACTCGGTCACCTTCGCCTGGAACGCCGCCACCGACAACGTCGGGGTGGTCAACTACGACGTGTACCACGACGGTCAGCTGATCCAGACCGTGAGCGGGAGCACCTTGACCACCAGTCTGACCGTGGTCGGAGGAGTCAGGTGGGGCCTGTTCGTCAACGCCCGCGACGCGGCCGGCAACGTGTCGCAGGCCAGCGAGACCGTCTACATCACTCCGCCGCAGTGCCAGGTCGACACCACCGCACCGTCGGCACCCGGGAGTCTGGCCGGCTCGGCATCGGGCACGACGGTCACCTTGACCTGGGCGGCGGCCACGGACAACATCGGGGTCCGGGCCTACGACGTCTACCGCGGCAGCGCCAAGGTCGGCAGCACCACCGGGACGGCCACGGTGGCCCCGGCCACCCGGTTCATCGACAGCGGACTGTCGGCGAACACCGCGTACTCCTACTACGTGGTGGCCAGGGACGCCCAGGCCAACGTCTCCGCCCGCAGCAACACTGCGACGGTGACCACGGGGGCGGCCTGCGCCAACTCGGTCTGCACCGTCAGTCAGGTGGCAACCGAGACCGACATCCCCTGGGGTCTCGTCACGCTGTCGGACGGCACGATCCTGTACACCCGCCGCGACGCCCACGACATCATCCGCCTCAACCCCACCACCGGGGCGAAGACCACCGTCGGCACGGTGCCGAACGTGGCGAACACCGACGGTGAGGGTGGGCTGCTCGGCCTCGCCATCTCGCCCAGCTTCGGCACGGATCGCTGGCTCTACATCATGCACACGACACCGACCGACAACCGGATCGTCCGGATCAAGTACGAGAACGACCGGCTCAACACCGGCAGCGAGCAGGTCCTGCTCAGTGGCATCCTGCGGAACAAGTTCCACGACGGCGGTCGGCTGCGGTTCGGGCCCGACGGCAAGCTCTACGCCAGCACCGGCGACGCGCAGAACGGCGACAACGCCCAGAACAAGAACGGACTCAACGGCAAGGTGCTCCGGCTCAACGCCGACGGCAGCGTCCCCTCCGACAACCCGTTCGGCAACTACGTCTGGAGCTACGGCCACCGCAACCCCCAGGGGCTGGCCTTCGACTCCCAGGGCCGGTTGTGGGAGCAGGAGTTCGGCAACGGCATCATGGACGAGACGAACCTGATCACGAAGGGCGGCAACTACGGCTGGCCGGCGTGCGAGGGCACCAGCGGCTCCTGCGGAACCGCCGGCTTCATCGCCCCCAAGCACACCTATCCGACATCGGAGGGCTCCTGCTCCGGGATCGCCATCGTCCGGGACGTGCTCTACGTGGCGTGCGAACGAGGCACCCGTCTCTATCGCGAGGTCATCAGCGGGAGTTCGTTGACCAACGTGCAGGCGTACCTCAACGGCACCTATGGACGACTCCGCACGGTGGAGCCGGCGCTGGATGGTGGCCTCTGGCTGACCACCACCAACGAAGGTGACAAGGACAGCATCGCGAACAACAGCAAGGAGAAGATTCTCCACGTCACTCTTGGGAGCTGACCCACCCTTGAGGCCTCTCCTAGGGTGAGGATCACCACCACCAGCGCCGGAGGAACACATGTCCCAGGTCAAGCAGCACAAGATCGATCTCGCCGAGTCGGAGATGCCGACCCGCTGGTACAACGTGCTGCACGACCTGCCGACCCCGCCACCGCCGCCGTTGCATCCGGGCACCGGTCAGCCGATCGGTCCCGACGACCTGGCGCCGCTGTTCCCGATGGACCTGATCATGCAGGAGGTGTCGACCGACCAGTACGTCGACATCCCCGAGGAGGTGCTCGACGTCTATCGGCTGTGGCGGCCGAGCCCTCTGTTCCGGGCGCATCGGTTGGAGAAGGCGTTGGGGACGCCGGCGCGGATCTACTACAAGTACGAGGGGGTGTCGCCGGCGGGTTCGCACAAGCCGAACACCGCGGTCCCGCAGGCCTACTACAACGCGAAGGCGGGCATCAAGAAGCTGACCACGGAGACCGGTGCGGGTCAGTGGGGGACGTCGTTGGCGTTCGCGTGCGCGCAGTTCGACCTGGAGTGCGAGGTCTGGCAGGTCCGGGCGTCCTACGACCAGAAGCCCTATCGGCGGTTGATGATCGAGACGTTCGGTGGTGTGGTGCATCCGAGTCCTTCGCCGCTGACGGCGGCCGGCCAGAAGATCCTCGCCGAGCATCCGGACTCACCCGGGTCGTTGGGCATCGCGATCAGTGAGGCGGTCGAGGTGGCGGCCCAGGACCCCACGATCAACTACTCGCTCGGCAGCGTGCTGAACCACGTGCTGATGCACCAGACGATCATCGGCGAGGAGACGCTGCTGCAGCTGGCCAAGATCGGGGAGACGGCTGACCTGCTGGTCGGCTGTACGGGCGGAGGTTCAAACTTCGGCGGGCTGATGTTCCCCTTCCTGCGGGAGAAGTGGGCCGGCCGGATGAACCCGGACGTGATCGCGGTGGAGCCGGCGGCGTGTCCGAGCCTGACGCAGGGGACCTACGCCTACGACTTCGGCGACACGGCCGGGATGACCCCGCTGCTGAAGATGCACACCCTGGGCCACGACTTCATCCCTGACCCGATCCACTCCGGCGGGCTCCGCTACCACGGGATGAGCCCGCTGATCAGTCATCTCTACGAGACCGGTGAGATCGGGGCGGTGGCCAAGCAACAGAACGAGTGCTTTGCCGCAGGGGTGCTGTTCGCCCGGACCGAGGGGATCGTGCCGGCCCCGGAGCCGACGCACGCGCTGGCCGTGACGATCGAGGAAGCCCTGCGGTGCAAGGAGAGTGGGGAGGAGAAGGTGATCGTGACTGCTCTGTGCGGACACGGGCACCTGGACCTACCGGCGTACGGTGCCTATCTGTCGGGCTCGGTGACCGACACGGGCTGGGAGGACGAGACGCTGAAGGCTGCCGTGGCCGAAGCGCTGACGAAGCTGCCTGCGCTGGCGTGAGCTGGCTGGTCTTGCCGACGGACGCCGAAGTCCATCGGCAGGACGAGCGGCCGCTGGGCACCGGTCGAGCCCTCCCGAGGGGCCAAAGGCGAGGAGCGGCCCTGAGGGACGCGTACCCTGCCTCCATGCTTCAGCGGCTGCGTGCCCCCCCGGTGAGCGCGACCTGGACGGGCTGGTGGCGAGCTAGGCGACGGCGGCGACCGACCCGAGCGCGCCGATGTCGGCGGGCTCGTCGACCACGTCGCTGGCGACCTCCCACCAGAGCTGGTTCAGGGCGTAGTAGCGGTCCTCGGGGTCGAGAGGCTGCTGCCATGGCTTGTCGATGATGTAGTGGATGTTCTTCACCGCGGCGTCGTCCCACAGCGCGGGGTGCTGGAAGGGCAGCGTCTTCAGGGCGTTGTAGACGTAGGGGAGCGGCTGCCACCGGCGGTCGAAGTGCTCGTTGAGAAAGTCCTGCTCGGCGAAGGGGTATCCCGAGAGGTCTTCCACTTCGGACAGCTTTCTCATCAGGTCAGCGAACACGCTCTCGTCCGGCTGGAGGACCAGCAGGCCGGCGTTGAGGTAGTCGTCCATCATCTCGGCGCTACTGGTGTGCTCGACGCCTCGGCCGTGGGTGTAGAAGCAGTTGTCCGGGGTCCAGCTCGGGGGATAGCTGGCGATCCGGTTCGGGTTGCACCGGCAGGCGTGACAGGCCGCGATGTGGTCCTCGGCCAGCTCGAGGGTGAACAGCTCGTCCATGTTCTGCACCGCGAGCATGTCGGCGTCGAGGAAGACGACGCGTGCGAACTCCGTCAGCCGCCACACCGCGAGCTTGGTCCAGACCTCGGCGAAGCGGGCGTTGGCGTAGCGGTCGTTCAGGCCGCCGGTAGGGCTGATCGGCTCGACCTCTCGGAGCAGGCACCCGTCGCCCTCCAGCAGCCGCCGGCTTTCGGGATCGATCGCCTCGGTCACCATCACGACCAGCGGGTAGTCGCTGCCCGTCCGCGCGAGGGAGGCGCGCAGCGCGCGTACGCCCATCAGGTAGTTCGGCTGCGTCAGCAGCGTGGCCCAAGCCTTCATCGTGCTTCTCCTCGGTGCTCATCGAATCCGAGCTCAGCGAACAGGGCGGCGGTGAACGCGTTGTCGAAACGGTGGTGCGGGTCGAGCGCGTCGCGGACCTGCCGGAAGGCGTCCCACTGCGGGTAGAGCGCCGGCCAGTCGTACAGGGTCTCGTCGTAGTACTTCCCCCAGTGCGGCCTGCCGCCCTCGGCGGCGAGCACCTGCTCGACGGCGCGCAGGAAGCTCTGGCCCTCCTCGGCCAACGTGCCGTCCTCGGCGTAGTAGACGACGAACCCGAAGAAGCAGGTCTCCTGCCCGTACGACGGGCTGAGCCAGGACTCAGACGGTCCGGTGCAGCGCAGGATGATCGGGTAGTGCATGTGCGGCCGGGTCTCGGTGTGCCAGTCCTTGATCTTCTTGATCAAGCCGCCGGCCAGCGCCAACGGGATGGCGATCTCGACGTTGATCTGCGGCGTCGCGATCCCCCGGCAGAAGACCTGGTAGACGTCGCCGGTCACGTCGGTGAAGTTCTTGAAGCGGTTGACGGTACGGAACGGCTTGCCGTTCTCGTCGACGATCTTGGTGTCACTGCGCATGTGAACCAAGGCCTGGTCGACGGTCGCGTTGAGCGCGTCGCTGGTCGTCTCGTGCTCTACCAGGGCCCGCTCGTTGTCCAGGTAGCGCAGGACCTCGTCGCCGTTGGCCTCGCGGGCCACCCAGACGTGCACCTGGTTTTCGTCGGGGAACCACCACGCCTTGCTGAAGGAATAGTCGCGGTTCCAGGTCTCGAGGTCCTCGTGCAGGGTGTCGGCGCTCACGGCACTCTTGATGCAGGTGTAGATCGGTGACGCTACGGTGCGAAGCGTCACCTGCGTGATCACGCCGAGCAGACCCAGCCCAAGCCGGACCGCCGGGAACCACGGATGGTCGTGGTCGTAGTCGGCGACCGACCCGTCAGCCAGCACCATCCGGACACCGACCGCGGCGTCGGCGATGCAGCTCTGCTGCAGACCCTGGCCGTGCGTCCCGGTCGCCAGCGCACCGGCCAGCGTCTGGGCCGCGATCACCCCCGGAGCCGCGGGCAGCATCCTGCCGTGGCTGGTGAGGCAGGCGTACACCTCGTCCAGCGGGGTGGCCGCGCCGAAGGTCGCGCTGTCGTCGTCGAGATCCACCAGACCGCGGAAGTGGCTGAGGTCGAGGAGGGTGTCGCCCGGTGCCGCCAGCTCCAACATCCGACCGGGGGACATTCGGCTGCCGATCACCCGGACGCCGGCGTCGCTCGTCGCGAGGAGGGACTGCAGCTCGCCCTCGGTGGCGGGTGCGCTGATCGCGTCGGCCGGAGCCAGGGTGGCGTTGCGGGCCCAGTTGCGGAGGCCTCCACCTTCCGCGCCGTCTTCCGGGACGCGGAGCGGGTACGTGAGGTGCGCGCTGGCCATCGACATCTCTCCTGATCTCAGGTCCGGGCTGTACCCGGGGAGTGGGCTCCGGCGGCGTCGTCGCGCACCGTGCCCGTCGTGGCGTCGATGCGCACGCTGGGGCTCTTTCAAAACGCTACCTGGTGGCACCTGATTGACCTTCTGGGCCAGCGGGGCGACACCGACCAGAAGACAGTCCGAAACGTCTCTCGGACTACGTGACGTGACTGTTCGCCTCAGTACCGACGGTTGGATGCGGAGGGCGGACGCTTCGCTGTTGGCAGCTGCACCTCGGCTGACGGTGACGTGACAGGAGAACCGCAGCTTGGGGTGGCTGCTCAGCAAGCGCCCACGCTCGTATCCGACAGATGTGCCGCACGGCTGCATTCCCGCTGCCGTTGTGCATCCACCACCATCAGCGGGGTCAACACAATCGGGAGACCCGAGATCTCCGTCGCCGAGACGGCGGAATGATGTGGCGGCGGCCAGATCGGTTTGGTCGTGGGAGCAGTGGGTGACCAGGTGGCCGTACGGCTGCGCCAGGCCCTCGCGGACCGTGAGGACGGCGTTCGTCCCGGCGCACACGGCGAGCAGAACGGCCACCAGACAGCGAGGCGGGCGATCCGGCGCCCGGTCCGCCGAACCCGGCTGTGCGTGGGAGCCGGGAGTGCCGCGGCGGTGGGGTCGGTGCCGGCGGCCGCGGCGACGGTCAGCGGGGGTGGGGAGAGCTGAGGTGTGGTCATGCCAACACCCCGTCACGGAGGGTCGGTTGACCAGCCAGCTGAGGGCCACCTGGCTGCAGGGTGACCGGGAGCTGCAGCCCCAGCGCTGAGGCGGTGGACAGGGTGAGCTGCAGCTGCCAGCCGGTGAAGCTGGACAGCCCGATCTAGTGGATCTTGCCGCTTCGCAGGTGTCGTCGAGGAAGCCAAGGGTCTCCTCGATCGGGGTCAGCGGGTCCCAGCCGTGCATCTGGTAGAGGTCGAGGTTTCGGCGTCCGGTGCCGGCCTCGTCGGTGTCGGGGCCAGTGCCGAGGCGGGCCTTGGTGGCGAGCACGATGCGGTCGGTGACCTCGGCCGGGCGGCTGGCGAACAGCGTCCGAGCAGCTCCTCCGACTCGCCGCCTCCGTACCCGTTGGCGGTGTCGATGAGGTTGCCGCCGGCTTCGACGAAGAGGTCGAGGACGGCGAAGGAGTCGTCCTCCTTGGACTTGGCGCCAAGCTCCATGGCCCCGAGGGCGAGGTTGGACACGCTGGTTCCGGTGCGGGCTCGTGTGCGGTACGTCACGGGGGTCTCCTTGGTGGGGGAGTGCGGCGGATGTCTGGTGGACGGGGGCGTGCGGGCCGGCTCAGGCGACGAGGTCGGCCCATTCGGCGGCGAGGTAGTCCAGGAACGCCGGTCCGACGAGCTCAGCGCGGAGGACGTCGCGGGACACCGGTTGAGGTCGGGCCGTGAAGGTGGGGTCGGCGAGGGCACGGTCGGCGAAGTCGTGGTGCAGGATCGCGCCGACCCCGATGCCGACGGCGTCGGCACCGTGGGCCAAGCACCAGGCAGCGTCCTCAGCCGAGAGCACGTGGCCGGTGACGCTCAGCACAGTATGTCCTCGGGGGAGGTCGGTGAACGTGTCGATGAGCAGGCCCCTGTCGTCGTGGTAGTGCGGGGTGGCGTAGACGTCGAACAGGGACATGTCGACGAAGTCGACGACCCCGCTGCTGAGGACCTCCCGCGCTACGTCACGTCCTTCCTCGAGCGGGGTTCCCTTGGCCTCGGGGCTGAGCCGTACACCGACCTGGAAGCCGTTCCCGGTCGCCGACCGGATCCCCGTCAGCACCTCGACCAGGGCACGCATGCGGTGCTCGAGGGAACCGCCGTAGCCGTCGGTGCGCTGGTTGCGTCGGTCGAGGAACTGGGCGAGCAGGAAGCCGTGCGCACCGTGGACCTCGACGCCGTCGAAGCCCGCCTGCTCGGCCCGCACCGCGGCCGCCACGTAGTCCTCGACCATCTGTGCCACGTCGCCGCTACTCATCCCGGTAGTGCCGGACCCGGCGTCGTCGAACGGCGCGAGCAGCTGGCCTGCTCGCCGTGGGTCGGCGCGGAGGCCGCCGTGGTGGAGCTGGACCAGGGACCGGGTGCCGGTCGCCCGCAGCCCGTCGGCCAGGCGGGTGAGGCCGGGGAGGTGCTGATCGGACGCGATGCCGAGCTGGCCGTCCCAGGTACGGCCGGTGTCGGCGACGTAGGCCGCGCAGGTCTTCACCACACCGAACCCGCCGCGGCCGCGAGCCACCAGCCACTGGTACTCGGTCTCGGACAACGTGCCGTCCTCGTGGCTCTGTTTGTTGGTCATCGGCGCGAGGGCATAGCGGTTGGCCCACTTCGGGCCGTGAGCCAGCTCGACGGAGCTACGCGGGGTCACCGTTTCAACAGTCATCTCAGGCCCGCTCGATCCGCATGTCCACGCTGTCGGGCAGGTTTTGGAACGCGGCGAGGTCGGAGCTGACCTCGCCCATCGTGGTGAGCGTCGGCACCGACGAAGTCGGGGCGTAGATGACGGTGATGCTGTCCATCGGGTTGTAGTAGACGATGTCTCCGGCCTCGACGTCGGTATAGAACGGCCCCGTCTCGGTCATCGGCGCGTCCAGCTCGGTGATGTACTCGATGCCCGCGTTGGTGGAGCAGGCGCTCAGAGCCGCCAGGGCTGTGGCAGCGGCGAGGGCGGCAAGAGTCTTCGTCATGGCCGGTTTCTCCCGTAGCGAGATCGTCTGCGTGGTGGGCTCGGGGTGGTCGTCGATGGAGAGCTCGGGCCAGGTCGACGCCCAGGCCGCGAGCGGCGTCGGTGATGAACCGGACGGAAGAAGTGTTCTCAGCATGAGGGAGGGCCTTTCCTGGAGTGATGTGTTCCAGTGAAGGCGAGCGGCCACGGCCTAGGGAGTCCCTGCCGATGGGGTTAACGCCAGGGACTCCCTGGACCCCGGTGCGGCGCTTACGTTTGACGTCATGGACAACAGGGACGACATCCGTGAGTTCCTGATCTCACGGCGCGAACGGCTCAGCCCCGCCGAGGCGGGCCTGCCCGACTTCGGCGGACGGCGCCGGGTCAAGGGGCTGCGCCGCGAGGAGGTCGCGCTGCTCGCTGGCATGAGCACCGAGTACTACGTGCGCCTCGAACGCGGCAACGGCGCCGGAGTCTCCGAGACGGTCCTCGACGGGATCAGCCGCGCCCTCCAGCTCGACGAGGCCGAGCACGCACACCTCTACGACCTGGTCCGCGCGTCGAACCAGGGCGCTCATCCCGTCCGCCGTCGCGGCCCGTCGCGTCCCCAGCAGCTGCGACCTGGCGTACAACGGCTGATCGACACGATGCGCGACGTGCCGGTGTTCGTCCAGAACAGCCGCCTTGACGCCGTGGCCACGAACCGGCTCGGAGCGGCCCTGTTCTCGGAGATGTTCGTGATGCCGCAGCGACCGATGAACGCGGCGCGGTTCGTGTTCCTCGACCCTCGCGCCCACACCTTCTACCGGGACTGGCCGGGGAACGCCCACCAGGTCGTCGCCCTGCTGCGGGCCGAGGCGGGACGCGCGCCGTACGACCGGATCCTCACCGACCTCGTGGGGGAGCTCGCCACCCGTAGCGAGGAGTTCCGCACCCTGTGGGCCTCCCACGACGTCCGGGTGCACCGCACCGGGACGAAGCAGGTGTGCCACCCCGTTGTCGGAGACCTCGACTTGACCTTCGAGGCGATGGACCTCACCTCCGAACCCGGCCTGCAGCTGCTCGCCTTCACCGCCGCACCCGGTTCAGCCAGCAGCGACGGGCTTCAGCTGCTCGCCACCTGGGCGGCCACGGCTCAGCTCGAGTGGGCCTGCGCCGAGTGGCCGGCGGCCGACGTGCCGGCCGACACCGCTGACCAGCCCTGAGCATCAACCCGCACTGACCCTCGGTCTCTCGGTCGGCGTCGACCGGTAGCCCCGCCATGCCCTCACCGGCAGACCGCGACCTCATCCCATCAGAAGGAACCCGCACTGTGACCACGTGGACGACCCCTGAGCTCGGACCCCGATGACCACGACCGAAGACCTGACTCCGATGTCGACGCCAGCGGCCGACCCGGCACAGGTTCAACCCGAACACTTCCCATGGCTGCCGATCGTGGTCCTCGGCTTCACCTGGTTCCTCGCCGTGGCCATCGAGCTCAGCCCCGCTGGACTGCTGGGCGCCATCGCCGCCGACCTCGACGTCAGTGTGGTCGCCGTCGGCACGATGACCACCTGCTACGCCCTCGGCAACGCACTCCTCGTCCTGCCCCTGACCGCACTGGCCATCCGCTTCGCCCGCCGCACCGCCTTGAACGTCGTGATGATCGTCTTCGTCGCCAGCAATCTCGCGGTCGCCCTCGCCCCAGACCTCACCCTTGCGGACCTCGGCCGCTTCGTCGGCGGGGCCTCCTACGCCGTGATCTGCACCCTGTTCCCCGCCGTCGTGATCCGCATCGCCGGTCCCCGCTACGCCGGCAAGGCCATCACCGTCGTCTTCACCGCCACTGCCCTCGGAGCCGCCCTCGGCGCCCCGCTCGGATCACTCATCGGCAACACCTTCGGCTGGCGGGTCACCTTCCTCAGCGCGGCTGGCCTCGCCGCGGTCGCCGGAGTGCTGATGAGCTTCCTGGTGCCCAAGATTCGCGTGGAGGTGCACAAGCCGCTCAGCCTGCGGCAGACCGCCCGCCAGCCCGGTGTCCTGCGCGTCGCCGTCGGCTGGTCTCTGGTGATGCTGGCCCACTTCGTCGTCCTCACCTACATCGAGGCCTACCTGGGCGTCGTCGGGCTCCCGACCTCCATGACCAGCCTCACCCTGCTCCTCCTGGGCGTCGGCGGGATCGTCGGCACCCTCTTCATCGGCCGCATCTCGAGCCGGTCGGTCCCCGCCGCCCTCGTCGTTGCCCCCTGCGTGGTGGCCGCCGGCCTCACCGTCCTTCTCCTCGGCGGCTCGCACCTCGCCGTTGTCCTCACTGGCATCGCCCTCTGGGGTATCGGCATGGCCGCCACCGTCGTCGTCTACCAACAGGCCGTCCTGCTCACCGGACACCGAGCGCCCGAAACCGCCACCAGCATCGGCGTCCTCCTCGCCCAAGCCGGCTTCGCCGCCGGCGCCACCGTCGGGGGAGCCACCATCAGCGTCCTCAGCGTCGGCGCCATCCCCCTCGTCGGCCTCGCCTTCGTCGCCGGCTCGATCATCATCGCCACCACCCTCCGACGAGTCGTCAACCGAGCCGGCGAGGACGCCGCTGCCGCGACGGAGGGTCGTGAGCGCACCAACGAGACGTCCTGAGGACTTCGACGAGATGGTCAGAACGAGAGGCGGCGTGGTGGCGGACTCGACGGTTCGGGCAGCTGACCTCACCGGAGTGGGTCCATCAGGTCCAGGCGGCCCGGATGGCGTGGCCACGACGTCGGCATGAACGTCGACGCGCGCCTCGCGGAACAGGTGTCGAGGTGGCAGGACATCCTGGTCTGCCCCCAACCACCGGGACGAGTGGCGGCGGCGAGACGTGGGGAACCCGATGCTGGATCCTCGGGTTGCCGCCACGCGACCACGAGCCTCAGGGCCGCGCCGTCGTGGCTTCAGTCATCTGACGATCGACTGGGTACCGAACGCGGCGAAGTGGTGGCTGTCGGAGGGCCTGGAGGCTGGCCGCTGAGAGGACGAGCATGCCTCCCCGTCTGTGGGGAGGTGCACCGCCTGCTGCGGCTGACGACAGCTCGGCGGCGACCAGACTCCCTCGACCACGGACGCGAAGTCGAGCGGTCGGGACGCTCCGGCTCCGGTCTCGGCCGGGCCGGCTGTCCGGGGGACCCGCGTCCGGCCGGCGTCGCTGCTAGAGGCCGTCGTCTGACAGGGAGCGAGTGAGGGTGAGCCGCAAGGGTGAGGTCGTGCCCGGGCCCGACCTGACGTCCTCCTTCGACTACTGGCCACCGTCGACACCTTCACCCCGCTACCGTCGAAGCAGCCATCGTCTCCATCTCCACCGACGTACCCGTCGACTTCCCGCCCGCGGGAGGAACGCAGCCTGCGACGACCTCGTCACCGGTAGCCGAACTTCACCGTCAGTAAGGACAGCGATCCACGTGAGCACTACCAGTCCAACCGCCAGCTCGGCTCGAGTTCCCGCGATCTACCTCAGCCACGGCGCGCCGCCCTTGGCCGACGACCCGATCTGGCCGGGCCAGCTCGCCGCGTGGGCCAAAGACCTGCCGCGCCCCAAGGCCATCCTGATGATCTCGGCCCACTGGGAGGACGCCCCGATCGCACTCGGCGCCACCACCACCGTTCCCCTGGTCTACGACTTCGGGGGCTTTCCCCAGCGCTACTACGAGGTGACCTACCCAGCACCGGGCGCCCCTGAGCTGGCGGCTCAGGTCCGCAAGCTGCTGTCCGGTCCCGGGGTGTCGGTCCAGGACGTGCCCGACCGCGGTCTGGACCACGGCGCCTACGTCCCCCTCGTGCAGATGTATCCCCAAGCCGACATCCCGGTGCTGCAGATGTCGATGCCGAGCCTCGACCCGCGGGAGCTGCTCACGATCGGCCAGCGGCTGACCGAGCTGCGCGACCAGGGCGTCCTGATCGTCGGGAGTGGCTTCTTCACCCACAACCTGCGGGCCATGAGCCCCGACAACCGGGTGATGTCGGTGATGGCTGAGTTCGACGACTGGGGACGCCGCGCCTTGAACAGCCAGGACCTCGACGCACTTCTCGACTTTGAGCACAAGGCGCCCGCCGCCCGCGCCGCCCATCCGCGTACGGAGCACTTCGCTCCGCTGTTCGTCACCCTCGGCGCCTCGCTCAGCGAGCTCAACACCCAACAGGACATCATCGACGGCTTCTGGCTGGGCCTGTCCAAACGCTCCATCCAGCTCGGCTGAACGCCTGACGGATGCGCGACTGTGCGCGAACGAGATCGCGCGCACGAGTGTGGCCCGCGCTTTGCGCATCGTCGAGTTCTCCTGTGGCGCCGCCAGATCCTCAACCCGTTCGTCCACGACGACGAGCAGCTTCCTGCGGACCCCCGAACTCAGCGGACGTTGGTGACGCCTGAGCCCGGGTTGATCTGACCGGCGGCGTCGGGAACGGAGCGGCCGTGAACGGCCGGCCGACCCCCGTAGGGGTCCTCGTCGGTCCACAGCGTGGTGGGCGCGGCGGCTCGGACGGCCGGGATGACTTCCGCAGCGAGGCGTTCGAGCATGGCGAGCTGCTGTTCGTGCGGGATCATCGTGGGCAGGCTGAACGACTGCAGGTCGTGGCCGAAAGCCTCGTGCCACCACAGGATCTTCTCCGTGATCTGTTGCGGGCTGCCGACCAGGGCGGGACCGTAGGCGATCGCGTCGTCGATGCTGTCGAAGCCCATCGCGTTGCCGGGGGTGTGGTTGCCGGGTCGGTTGAAGAAGGCCACGATCTGCTCGTACGTCGGACCGAACGCGTCGCGCGCTTCCTGGGTGGTGTCGGCGAGGTAGAGGAAGCCAGCACCGGCCCCGACGAATGCGTAGCGCGGGTCGTGCCCATGACGTCGGTACTCGCTGCGGTAGCGGTCGATCAGGACGGTGTACTTGTCTCGGGGCTGGATCGCATTGGCGGAGAAGAGCGGGTCGCCCCACTGCGCAGCGAGGTCGGCGGACGCGTGGCTGGTGGCGGAGCCGTGCCAGACGCGAGGTGCTCCGGCGTACGGGCGGGGGAGGCTGGTGACCTCGGTGAGCGGTCCGCGGAACCGGCCGGACCAGGTGACGCTCTCCTCGCGCCACAGGCGGCGCAGCAGGGCGTACTTCTCGGCCAGGGCCTCCCACTGGTCGCCCTCGGCGATGCCGAACATGGGCAGCTGACGCCGCTCGTTGCCCTTGCCGATCACGAGCTCGAGGCGACCGCGGGAGACCTGGTCGATGGTGGCGAAGTCCTCAGCGATCCGTAGCGGGTCGTGGATCGAGAGCACCGACACCCCGGTCTGGATCCGCACCCGTGTGGTCGTGGCCGCAATTCCTCCGAGCAGCACACTCGACCCGGCGCTGAGGAAGGCGCCGGCGTGGCGTTCCCCGAGGGCGACGGCATCGTAGCCGAACGCCTCCGCGTAGCGGGCGGACGTCAACGCCTGCGCCAGCCGTTCGTCGGGTCGGACCTGGCGCCCGGTGACCGGGTTCGTCAGCGCGGGAAGGATGTCGAGGACCTGGAACCTCATGGCGGCTCTCCTGGGGCGGTGGCTGGTGCCGGATCTGCAGGACCGGACCAGTCCAAGGTTGATCAGTCAACGATAGGGTCATCGACCCCTCAGCAGAGCTCCGTGCTCAACGGAACGAGGGCGGGCAGGTCGCGCTCGTCGTTGCCCATCGTGAGCAGCCCTCGGCTGAGGGCCGTGCATCCGACGGCGAGGACGACCAGTCCCGCGCAACGACGACGTGCCCCACGTCGGCGCCCAGGACCGACTGCCCGAGGATGCCGATCACGATGAGGGTGGCACCGCCCAACCCGACCTCTGCGGCCGCCGAGCCCGCGACGGCGTGGCTCCTCCAGAGCGCGAGAGCGATCGGGATCGAGCCGACGACGATGGCGACCAGACCCATGAAACGGGGTGATCGCGACCGCCGCCCACGTGAGGACTCCGGTGAGGGAGTCCTTTCACTGGGTTGGATGCCACCGGTGTGTGGTGGTGCCCCAACGGTCGCGGCCAGCGCCCGCCCGCCCCCCGAGCACCGCCTCACGCGGTGCCGGGAACCCGTTCCCGCATCTTGGGGAAACCGTCGCGTTCTTCGTGCGCTCCGTCACCACGAGCGGGCGTACGGTCGTCCTCACCGTCGACGACGACGGCATTTCCCTCGACACCTGGCACGCCGGGTCGGTCTCGCCTCGATGCGCGAACGGGCGGTCGAGGCGGCGGACGGCGTCGAAGCGGTCCGCGTCTGCACCGTCGCCACCAACGTCTCCATGATCCTGGTGAAGCTCCACCTTGCTTACTGCGCCGTGGCCATCGTCAAGGCCCGGGACGCCGGACTGGGTCAGGATCGCCACGTTCGCGACGGGCTTTCCGCAGCGCGAGGCCGGTCGGGGTTGGCGCCCACACGATGATCAGCAGCGTCGCCGCGAACGAGCCGCCCAGACTGCGGACTACTGAACCTCGGGCAGCTCCCCGAACCAGTAGGCGGCGGTCACCCCTCCGTCCATCAAGATGTCGCTGCCCGTGATGAACCCGCCGTCCGGACCCATCAGGAGCGCGCCCACGCTGCCCACTTCGTCGGGTGTCCCCGCGCGGCCCACCGGGCTCGACGCGATCATCTGGCGGTAGCCCGCTCCGCGGGGACCGGTCAGCTCGTCCTTGGCCAGCGGGGTGATCACGATGCCGGGGCTGATCGTGTTGACCCGCGCGCCTCGGCGGCCCCAGCGGACCGCCTCTGCCATCACGCGTAGGGAGTTGCCGCGCTTGGCGATCTGGTACGCCTGCAGGGGGTCGGTCACCTGGTCGGGCTGGAGGAACGACAGATCGAGCAGGTCGTCGACGGGCGTGGTGGCCAGCGCCTGGTTCTGCTCGGGGCTGAGCGGCGGGAGACGGTGGCCGGACTGCGACGCGATGACCACGCCCGAGCCACCGGCGGCGATGACGTTCCCGAACTCCTCCAGCACCAGTGCGGTGCCGTACAGGTCGACCCGCAGGATCGTCGCCGGCGGGGCCTGTGACGGGGAGACGCCGGCGGCGTGGATCAGACCGGTGACCTCGCCCAGACCGGTGGCGGTCTCGACGAGCGCGTGCACGGCTGCTCGGGAGGACACGTCGACGGTCGCGACGCTCACGTCGTAGCCGGCGTTGCCCAGGACCTCGGCGGCGGCCGCAGCGTTCTCCCGGCGTACGTCGGCGAGCAGGACGCGCTTCGCCACGCCGACCCGGCGGGCGATGGCCTGGCCGATCAGTCCGGGTCCGATGACGATGATGACGTCCGACATGGTCTTCCTCTCGGTAGTGGGCGGCTTCCTCAGCCGCAGGTGAGCTCTGGGCCCGACGTCAGGGTGCGGCTGAGCCCGCGTCGTCGGCGCGGGGCCGGATGCGGAGGCTGTTGAGGGCGGCGAGGAGAAGGAGGAGGGCGGCGCTGCCGAGGCTGAGGCGCAGCCCGCGATCGATGTGGTCGGGGTTGGCGATCAGGGCGCCGAAGACGGCGATGGCGACCGCGCCCCCGACCTGACGGAAGGTGTTGAACACCGCGCTGGCGGTTCCTGCCTGCTCGGCGGGGACACCTTCGAGCACGACGCTGGTCACCGACGGCATCGCCAAGGAACCCCCGGCGCCGATCGGGATCACGCACGCGGCCGTGAGCAGGGGCAGGCCGAGTGGCGTGGTGATCGCGAGGGCGACCAGCCCGATGACCATGCCGGACAAGCCGACGACGACCGGGACGCGGGCGCCGAAGCGGTTGGTGATCGGGCCGCTGGCCAGGTTGCCGGCGATCGCGAAGAAGGCCGACGGCAGAAAGACGAGGCCCGCGTGCCACGGGGACAGGCCCAGGTGCTGCTGCAGGTAGATGCTGACGACAAAGACGTTGCCGAAGTTGCCGACCATGAAGGCGAACCCGACCGGTAGCGCCAGCCGGAAACCGTGCGCCCGAAACAGGTCCAACGGCATCATCGGATGGGCCACCCGGGACTGCACGAGCACGAAGCCGGTCAGCGCCAAGACCGCCACGGCCAACGCCAACAGCACCAGCGGGGACGTGAACCCGGCGTGACCGCCGTCGATCAGCCCGTAGACCAGCGTCGACAGCCCGACGACCGCGAGCACCTGGCCGGCATAGTCGAACGGGGCGGACCGGGTCGGCGACCGGGCGACCACACCGAGGAAAGCAAGCATGCCGACGCAGACCGGCAGGTTGATCGTGAACACCCACCTCCAGTCGTACGTGGTCAGCAGTCCGCCAAGCGGCTGGCCGAGCAGCCCGGCCACCGCGCCACCGACGGCCCAGATGCCGAGCGCTCGGGCCCGGCGGTCAGGATCGGGAAAGGCCTCCCGGATCAGGGCCATCGAGGCGGGCAGCATGACCGCCGCACCTGCGCCCTGGGCGCAGCGGGCCGCGATCAGCAGGGCGGCGCTGGGTGCTGCCGCACAGGCCGCCGACGTCAGCGTGAAGATGACGATGCCGAGGGCCAGGGCCCGCTTGGCGCCGACCCGGTCCGACAGGTTCCCCGCGAACAGCAGCAACGCAGCGAAGACCAAGGTGTAGCCGTCGATCACCCACTGCTGACCGGTGGTGCCGCCACCCAGCTCAGCCCGGATCTTGGCCAGCGCGACGTTGACGATGGAGATGTCCAACGTGATCAGGAAGAACCCCATCGAGGCGATGGTGATCACGGTCCGCGCGTGCGGGCCGTCGGGGACGACGTCCCTTCGGGCGGTGGTGGCTGCGGCGAGGGTGCCCGTCACGCGAGGGGTACGTCTTGCCATCGGGTCGTGAGGAGGTCGCGCGCCTTGTCGCGGTTCAGCACTGCCATGCCGCCCACCCTAGGAGCGATCCTTCGCCGGTGGGTGGCCCTGCCGGTGCCCCTCAGGGCGGTCGAGGCCGAGCACCCGTCGCCGTCTCGCGAGCGGTAGCAACCTGCACGGCTACGGGCCTGTCGTGAGCATCTTGCTCCGGCTCGGTCCCGGCAGCCGAGGCGCGGAGTGGAATTCTCAGCACCGCCCGAGGTTGCACCCCCATGAACACGACCCCGACAGCTGACCGGTCCGCCCTCGTCGTCGGGGCCACCGGGATCGCCGGCGGGGCGATCGTCGACCAGCTGCTGGCTGAGGGTGGGCCGGTCACCGGCCTGGCCCGCCGCCCCGGTCCTGAGCGTGAGGGTCTGCGCTGGGTGGCCGCCGACCTCACGTCGGCCGAGGAGCTGTCGCGGGCGCTGGCCGACGAACGGCCCACCCACGTCTACTTCACTGCCTGGCTGCGCCAGGACACCGAGGCCGAGAACATCGCGGTCAACGGCGGCATGGTGCGCGACCTGCTCGCCGCCCTGCGACCTGCTCCGCTGGCTCACGTGGCCCTGATGACCGGTCTGAAGCACTACCTCGGCCCGTTCGAGGCGTACGGCCAGGGCCCGATGCCGGACACCCCCTTCCGGGAGGAAGAGCCGCGGCTGGACGCGCCGAACTTCTACTACGCTCAGGAGGACGAGCTCTTCGCCGCTGCCGCCGCGCAGGGGTTCACCTGGTCGGTGCACCGGTCGCACACCGTGCTCGGCCACGCCGTGGGCAACGCCATGAACATGGGTCTGACCCTGGCCGTCGCCGCCTCGATCAGCCGGCACACGGGCACCCCGTTCGTCTTTCCGGGTAGCGAGACCCAGTGGAACGGGCTGACCGACATGACGGACGCGACCGTGCTCGCCGAGCAGATGATCTGGGCCTCGACCAACCCGGCCGGAGCGGACGAGCCCTTCAACATCGTCAACGGCGACATCTTCCGCTGGCGCTGGATGTGGCCGCGGCTGGCTGCCTGGTTCGGGGTCGAGCCGGCTGCCTTCGAGGGCCAGCCCCGACCGCTCGAGCAGCAGATGGCCGACGCCGGCCCGGTCTGGGCTGAGGTCGTCGCCCGGCACGACCTGGTCGAGCCGGACCTCGGCCGGCTGGCCTCGTGGTGGCACACCGACGCCGACCTGGGCCGCGACATCGAGGTCGTCACCGACATGAGCAAGAGCCGGCTGGCCGGCTTTACCACGCACCACCGCACCCTGGACTCGTTCCTGGCTCTCTTCGAGCGCTACCGCGCCGAGCGGCTCATTCCGTCCTTCGACTGAGGGCGGCTCGGTCCCCGCGGGTTCACCAGCCGCCACCGCCACCACCGCCGACTCCGCCGCCGGCGAAACCGCCGGACGCTCCGGATCCGCCGCCGCTGCCCCAGGTGGACGCGGTCATGGACGAGGTCGCGGACTGGGAGAAGGCGCCGAGGGAATCGCTGAAGCCCGAGCCGCCGGCGGCGAACAGCCCGTACGGGGCGCCGACGTACCAGGTGGGTTCTGGCACCCAGGCTCCTCGGGCGGCAAGGTCGGCGAACACGGCGGCCCAGTGCTCGGCCACCCCGAAGGCGATGGCGTAGGGCAGGTGGCGGGAGAAGATGTCCTCGCCCTCCTCGAACCGCAGCTGGTCGGCTTCGGCCGTCTCGAGGTAGGTCTTGAAGCCGAGGGCCTGCGCGAGCACGGCGGTACCGTCCGCCGTCCGGGCCGGCATCCGGCGAGCCAGCAGCAGCGCCACCAGGCCGACCAGGGCGACGGCCACGCCGATCAGGCCCCAGCCAAGGGTCAGGGCGAGCACGAGCGCCAGCACCGCGCCGACAACGAACAGCGCCGTCCCGATCGCGTACCAGCGATATCGGACGGAGTGGGGGTTGGCGCTGAACCAGCCCCGCTCGGTGACCGCCTCGTAGAGCTTGGCCTGGGTCTTTCCCATTGCCCCGGTGAACGACTCTCCGAGCTTGTCGAGCTCAACCTCCTTACCGTTGGCGAACAGCTCGACGAAGATCAGGCGTTCGTGGAACAGCAGCTGGTCGTCGACATCGGCCAGCTTGACCAGCCGCCACGACCTGGCCTTCGTCTTGGCCTTGGTTCCGGCCGACTTGTCGGCGGGCAGCTCCTCGATCCGCAGGTAGCCGCGGACGGCCAGGTCGACGATGGTGGCGGTGACGTCCCGCGGGTGGGCCACCTCGCCGACCAGGGTGCCCAGCTCACCGGCCCGGGCGCCGGCGGGGGGGCTGAACTGCACCGCCACGGGTGTTCGCCGGTCCCGGACGGAGGTGGAGCCGGCGGCCGCGCCGGTCGGCGTCAGCCCGGGGGTGAGTCCCACGTACTGCTGGTCGCGGCCGCGCCGCCGGACCTGCTGGAGCAGGGCGGCCACACCCAGCAGCGCCACCGCTCCGGCGGCTGTGCCGGTCAGCGGGTCCAGGGTGAAGGTGTTCCCGAGGTTGCGCCGGGGCACCAGGACGGGGGCCGCGTCGACGAAGGTGCCTGCGGGCCAGTCGGCCAGGACGGTCAGCCCGTCACCGGGCTCGACCGTTCCGTGGCGGAAGGTGGCGGTACGGTCGCCCGCGGCGGCCTGGTCGCAGCCCGTCGTCGAGCCGACCTTGCCGACGAAGCAGGCGGAGCGGCCCACCTCAGCCGGGCCGGTGAGGGTGACGGTGATGTCGCTCAGCGGCACCTCCCACTGCGAGCCGATGATGTTCCAGAAGATCTCGTCCTCCTCGGCCGCACCCACCCCCGGGTTGACCACACCCGTGATCCGGTACGCCAGCTGGTAGCTCTGCCGACCCTCGACCTCGACGTCCTCGTCCCCGACCTTGATGGCCAGCGCCCCGCCGTCGGTCTCGGTGTCCACCCCGGCCGGGGCCCCGCTGGGACTGGACGCCCGGATGTCGGTGATGGAGAAGCTGCGGTAGTGGTCGGGGTCGCCCGCGATCTCCTGGCGCAGCGGCAGGGTCACGTACGGGCCGTGGCCCTCGGTACCAGCGAAGTCGAAGTCGAAGTCCAGCTGGACGTCGACGGCGCCGTCGGGAGCGGCGGTCGCGTTGACGTCGTAGCGGGGGATGGACCAGTCGTCCTCGTCCGCGTACGCAGCGCTGGGCAAGGCCAGCACAGCAGCGAATCCGAGGACCAGGGCGGCGAGGGCGCGCTTCACCTCGTCGATCCTAGGGCGGCCCGGGTCCACGGCCGAGGACACCGCCCGGTCAGGAACTGCCGGAGGACTGAGCGCTCAACGGAACCGCGGGGGGCAGGTCGAGCTCGTCGTCGCTCAGCGTCAGCAGCCGTCGGCTGACCGCGGTGCATCCGACGGCGAGGACGACCAGTCCCGCCCCGACGACGACGTGCCCCACGTCGGCGCAAAGGACGGACTGCCCGAGGATGCCGATGACGACGTGGGTGGCACCGGCGAACCCGACCAGCGCGGCCGCCCAGCCCGCGGCGGCGTGGCTCTGCCAGAGCGCCAGGGCGATCAGTATCGAGCCGATGACGATGGCCACCAGGAAGCCGAGCACGCCCACGCTCGTCCGGGGGTCGCTACCGGCGGCGTCGATGAAGGAGCCGATCACGGCGGGGTCGAGCGCGTGCCGCGCGGCTACCCACGCGAGCTGGTCACCGTTCATGTTGAGCGGCAGGACCATCAGGAACCCACCGCCCATGACGACCGTCGCCGCGGTCGCCAGACGTGGAGCGCCGCGGCGCGAGACGAGGGGCCATCGCGAGGATCGACGGGACCACGAGGACGACGAACAGCAGGTCGAGCCACTGCAGGTAGGTGTAGACGGTGTGGGTCGTGTTGTAGGTGATCCGGTAGGCGGTGTGTTCGTCGTCCGACCCCAGGACGACGTACTGCAGGCCTTTGGCCAGCCAGGGGATCGGTACCAGCAAAGCCAGCGATCGCGCACTGGAACGCCCCCGGCCCAAGACCGCCGGCACGTCCGTGCCCCTCGCGGTGTTCTGGCGGTCGGGTAACCCGGCCGGTCACGTCGCCCTCAGCCTGGGCAACGGTCAGGTGATCTCAACCGACTTCGACGGCACCGACTACCGCGCCGGCCGGCTCAGCGCCGGGCCGATCACTGCCATCGACACGTGGGGTCCGAGACTCGGCTGGCGCGCCCCCAACTTCCGCGCGGGCACTGAGGGCTGAGGCAACCGCCACCACCTCCCGGCCGCCCCCCGATAGCTGCGATCCCGTGCGGCCGGGCGGCGGGTCAAGGGTTTGCCCGGAGCTTGCGGAGGGACGGCGCTAGCCGCCCTTGACGCGACGGTCAGCCGCAGGACCAGCGGACAGCGGGGGGAGGCCAGCCACCGCCATTCGGAGATTCGCCTGCTGTAGCTACGGGATAGACGGTGTCCTTATCTGTCTCCACCGGAAGGCGGAGGCGCTATTGCCACGAACCGGTCCGAAACCTCTTGATGATTACGAGCACTGCGATCACGGCCGCGGCGAGCAGACACACTCCGAGGACAACCAAGGAACCCGGGTAGTTGTATCCGGCAGCTACCGGTGCAAAAGCGGTGCTAGTGATGACGACGACAGCCAGACTGGCCTTCTGCAGCGGAGTGTCGAAGTACGGCGGCCCGCTTCGCCGACCTGTCACGTTGGGGCCTCCTCGTTGGAGGCTTGAACTGAAGCCTGGCTGCCGGTCTTGTAGGGAATGGCCGCATGTCTCGAAGCTTGAGTTGTGTCGAGTGCGGTAGAACCGGCGTTCAGAAGGGACGAGCCACTCGTCACGATCGATGACTCGTTCGTGAAGCCCACAAACTCGCTACCAGGAACGTCGGGGCCAGAGTTCCCGCGCCTGCGCCGCCCCGCTAGCAATCTCATGACGAATCGGCCAAGAATGAGGAGCCCGTCGGATTCCGGACAGTGGAGTTCTTGGTTGTTAGGCTGCCGGGTTGGCTTGCCACCATTTTTGCTGGGCTTCGTTGGGGGTGATGTAGCCGAGAGCGGAGTGGAGCCGATTGTTGTTGTACCGTAGTTCGATATAGGAGCTGATGTCAACGCGGGCGTGTTCTCGGGTCGGGTAGACGGTCCGGTTGACCCGTTCATTCTTCAGGGTTCCGTTGAATGATTCGGCCCAGGCGTTGTCGTAGCAGGTCCCGGTACGGCCAAGGGAGCGGCGGATTCCGAGTGTGTCGGTGTAGTCGGCGAATTCTTGAGAGGTGTACGGGCAGCCGCGGTCGCTGTGGAAGATGGTGGTTCGGGGCTGGAGGGTGATGGTGGGTGCGGCCATCGCCAAGGCGTCGGTGACCAGCGTGGTCTTGAGGTGGTCGGCCATGGCGTAGCCGATGACCTGCTTGGTGTGGCAGTCGAGCACGGTGGCCAGGTACAGCCATCCTTCCCAGGTTTTGATGGAGGTGATGTCGCCGACGAGCTTGGTGGCCGGGGTGTCGCAGGTGAAGTCCCGCAGCAGCAGGTCAGGGGTGGTGTCCGCGTCCCCGGCGACGGTGGTGGTGGGACGCCACGGGCGCGGCTGGCAGGGGACCAGGCCCAGCTCCCGCATCAGGCCACGGATCGTCTCGGGGTCGGCGTGCTGGCCCACGCGGGCGAGGT
>NZ_CAXTHG010000042.1:0-29152 GCF_964244005.1 uncultured Friedmanniella sp.
GCCCCCCACATCGGCCGCTGGAACACCGGCTGCGGTGTCGGGATCGAGGCGTTCGCGTCCCCGATCGGCGCGACGACCGCCGCGCCGCCCTTGAGCACCATGTCCGGTCGCACCCCGAAGAACGCCGGCGACCACAGCACGAGGTCGGCGAGCTTGCCCACCTCGACGGAGCCGATCTCGTCCTGCAGCCCGTGCGCCACCGCCGGGCAGATCGTGTACTTGGCGACGTAGCGCTTGGCGCGCGCGTTGTCGGCGCGCCCGTCGCCCGGCAGTGCCCCACGGCGCACCTTCATGGCGTGCGCGGTCTGCCAGGTGCGGATGATCGTCTCCCCCACGCGGCCCATCGCCTGCGCGTCGGAGCCGATCATGGAGATCGCGCCGAGGTCGTGCAGGACGTCCTCGGCCGCGATCGTCCCGGCGCGGATCCGTGACTCCGCGAACGCGAGGTCCTCGGGGATCCGCGGGTTGAGGTGGTGGCAGACCATGAGCATGTCGAGGTGCTCGGCCACGGTGTTGACGGTGTGCGGCAGGGTCGGGTTGGTGGAACCGGGCAGCACGTGCGGCAGCCCGGCGATCGTGAGGATGTCCGGGGCGTGCCCCCCGCCGGCACCCTCGACGTGGAACGCCGCGATGCTGCGGCCGCCGATCGCCCGGACGGTCTCGGCGACGAAACCGGCCTCGTTGAGGGAGTCGGCGTGCAGCGCGACCTGCAGCCCCCACTCCTCCGCACCGTGCAGGGCCGCGTCGATCGCGGCGGGGGTGGAGCCCCAGTCCTCGTGCACCTTGTATCCGCCGGCGCCAGCGAGGGCCTGCTCCTCGAAGGCCGGCATCGAGACCGTGTTGCCCTTGCCGAGCAGCAGCAGGTTGACCGGGTACTCATCGAGCGCGCGGTGGGTCTGCTTGAGGTGCCACGCGCCCGGGGTGACGGTGGTGGCCTTGGACCCCTCGGACGGGCCGGTGCCGCCGCCACCAAGGGTGGTCAGGCCCGCGGCCAGCGCTTCGGAGATCTGCGACGGCGAGAGAAAGTGCACATGGGAGTCGAAGCCGCCCGCGGTCAGGATCTTGCCCTCACCGGAGATCACGTCGGTCCCGGGGCCGATGACCAGGGCGGGGTCGACCCCGTCGGCGATGTCGGGGTTGCCGCTGCGGCCGAGGCCGACGATGCGCCCGTCCCGGATGCCCACGTCGGCCCGGACGATGCCCCAGTGGTCGAGGACGACGACGTTGGTGATGACGGTGTCGAGGGCGCCGTCGGCGGAGGTGACCAGCGACTGGTTGCCCGACTCGCGGATGGACTTGCCGCCGCCGAACACCGACTCCTCGCCACCGAAGGTGAGGTCCTGCTCGATCTCGATCCAGAGATCCGTGTCGCCCAGCCGGATCTGGTCGCCCGCCGTAGGGCCGAAGATGGCGGCGTAGTCCTCGCGGCTGATCCGGCTCATACGGGCTCCTCTCGGGGCTTGATCGAGATGCCGGGGACCGAGCGGAGCCCACGCAAGGCCACGGTCGCCACGGTGCGGGAGGCGCCCGGCTCGAAGCGGACGGAGGTACCGGCGGCGATGTCCAGCCGGAAGCCCTCGGCGGCCGTCCGGTCGAAGTCGAGGCCGGCGTTCACCTCGGGCAGGTGGATGTGCGAACCGATCTGGATCGGACGGTCGGCGGTGTTGGTGAACGTCAGCTCGCCCCGTTCGTCCGGACGCCGGTCGGCGTTCAGCTCCAGCTCTCCCGGTGCTACCCGGACCGCTCCCGGTCCCGTGCTCGACACTCCGGCCACGCGTCGCTCCTTCGCTGGATGCTGTTACTGGATGGACCTGTTACAGGATGGACCTGTTACTGGATGGGCCCTTTACTGGATGGGGTGGTGCAGGGTGACGAGCTTGCGCCCGTCGGGGAAGGTCGCCTCGACCTGGACGTCGGAGATCATCTCGGCGACGCCGTCCATCACCTCGGCCCGGGTGAGTACCTCACGTCCGGTCGACATCAGCTCCTCCACGCCGGCGCCTTCGCGGGCTCGCTCGATCACCCAGGTGCTCAGCAGCGCGACCGACTCGGGGTAGTTCAGCTTGACGCCCCGGCCGAGCCGGTCGCGGGCGACCATCCCGGCCACGGCCTGCAGCAGCTTCTCGGTCTCCGAGGGCATCAGGTTCATGGCAGCGCCCGCCTCATCACAGGTTTCCTCCGCGGTCCGGACTCACTGCTCGTCACCGTAGCGAGCCCGTGTTTCGTCCGCGTTGCGGGTGCCGGTGCGGGCCGTTGGCGACGGCTTGGACACAGTTCCGGTCGAGTTCCCCATTGCCGGTAGGCGGTCGGCCCAGTGGAGATCGCAAGACGCAGCCGGTCGTAGCCTGAACCCATCCTGCTCCGAGCGGCAAGTCGAGCGCTCGGCCTCACGATCCGACTACGTGGACTTGCCGGCTCGGTCCGAGGTGAGGCGAATTGGCCAGCCGCCTCAAAGACGGCTGTCGACGACAACGGCGTAGTGACCACTGTCCTAGCCAGGGAGGATCGGACTCAACGGACCCGCCGGCCGTGCTGCGACGGCCCTTGCAGCAAGGCAATTACCCGCGAGCGGTGGCTAGGTTAGCGGACCCTCTCACGGACGCTTACTTGACTTGCGCATCGCAACTATCTCGTGGACGCCGCCCGGCTGGCGGGCCCGGACGGTCCACAGCAGCAAGCGCCCCGGTCAGGCTCACCCGGACCGAGCTGGAGCTGCACGACACCAACTCCCGGTGGGACGGCGCGGCGTGAAGGACGGGCCCGCGTGAAGGACGGTGCGGTGTGAGGCGGCAGCGGATCGACGCCACCGGCCGCAACGACGACATGATCCTGCTCGGAGCCGCCGCGGCGCTGGCGGTCGCGGCGGTTGGCGGGTCGTGGACGTCGGTGCACCTGGCCGCGTGGGCGCAGGGCCGGCGCCCGGCTCCCGGTGACCCGCTGCGGCTGTTCTGGGACCTGGTCCGCGGCCACGCGCACTGGACTGCCGCCGACACCTGGGCCGCCGCAGGCATGGCCGTCCTGGTCCTGGTCGGAGTCGTCGCCGGAATCCTGCTGTGGCCGAAGAGCCGGAAAGTGGAGGCGGACCGCGCCGCCCGGCACCTGGGCAAGGGTGCCGTCGTGGCCCGGCTCGGCCGGCAGGGGTCATCCAGGGTCGGCAGCCGGCTCGGTCACGCCGCCCCCGGTCTACCCCTCGGCGTCGCGGTGGCCGGCGGTCGGCCACTGTTCGCGTCCTGGGAGGACGTGGCCGTGATGATCGCCGGGCCGCGCACCAGCAAGACCAGCTCATTCGCCATCCCGGCGGTGCTCGCCGCCCCCGGCCCGTGCTTCGCCACCTCCAACAAGCGGGACCTGGTCGACGCGACCGCGACCGTGCGCGCCAACCTCGGCAGTGTGTGGACATTCGACCCCGAGAGCGTCGCCAACGCACCCGCGTCGTGGGCGTGGGACCCGCTGTCCTTCATCACCACGCGCGACGAACACGGCCGGCTGGTGGACGCGTCCGAGACCAAGGCGGAACGGCTGGCCGCGCAGATCGCCACCTCCGCCCGACCGCTTGGCGCCAAGGTCGACGCCTACTTCGACGGCGAGGCCGAGTCGCTGCTGGGGCTGCTGCTGCTCGCCGCCGCCGTCGGCGGCGAACAGGTCACCGCCGTCTACGGCTGGCTGACCGACCCCGCCGACCTCACCCCCACCGACCACCTCGCCGCACACGGGTTCGGGCTGCAGCACCAGGCGCTGACCGCGCTCGCCGGGCTGCCCACCAAGCAGCAGCAGGGCATCTACGGCACCGCCCGCGGCCTCGTCGGGTTCCTCCGCAACCGTGCCGTGCTCCCGTGGGTGACCCCTAGCCCAGGCCGGCCCGCGTTCTCCCCCGAGGACTTCGCCGCCAGCACCGACACCCTCTACCTGCTGTCCCGCGAAGGAACCGCGTCGGTGGCGCCGCTGGTCGGCGCCCTCACCCTCGCCGTCCTCGTCGCGCTCGAGGAACGGGCCACCGCAGCCGGCGGCCGGCTGGCGGTGCCGGCGGTCGGGGTGCTCGACGAGGCCGCGAACGTCGCCCGGCTGCGCGACCTCGCCGCCCTCTACTCCCATATGGGCTCCCGCGGCATCGTGCTGCTGACGATCCTGCAGTCCTGGGCGCAGGGCTGCAACGCCTGGGGTGACCACGGCATGGAGGCGCTGTGGTCGGCCGCGAACCTCAAGCTGTACGGCGGCGGAAACGACGACGACCGGTTCCTGCAACGGCTCTCCAACGCGGTCGGCATCACCGAGCAGCTCACCCGGTCCGCCTCCGTCGGCTCCGGGAAGCGCACCGTCACCCGCAGCGTCCGCGACGTCCCGATCCTGACCCCCGCCGAGCTACGAGCCCTGCCCGCCGGAAGGGCGCTGCTCCTGCCCTCCGGGATGCCGCCCGTCCTCGTCCGCGCCGTCCCCTGGTGGGACGGCGAACACGCCGCCGCCGTCCGGGCCTCCCTCGCCGCAGCCGCCTCGTGACCGCCACGACCAGCCACGTCGACCAGCTCGACGCCGCAGTCGACCTCCTCGCCGGCGACCACCCCGAGGCCGATTCAGAGCCGGGGCCGGGGCCGGAGAACATCTACCCCGACGTGGTGCCGTTCGTGGCCGACTACCTGGGCCCGCTTTACGCTAGAACGTGGCCGCCGGCCGCGAGCTGCACTGGTGCGACCACTGGTGGGCCCACCCCGAAGCAGTCGTTCGACTCACCGCCCTCTGGCTGTCCTGGCAAGCCGCCCGGCTCCAACCCGACGGAATCCTCGGCTGGCTCCGCGACGCCGACAACACCATGGACCGACTCACCGTCAGCACCGGCACCTTCAGCCAGTGCGGCCCCAGCCGGCACAAACCCCAGCCGGCGCTGCCCACCAGCCAGCCACCCGCCTACCTCTTCTCACCGTTGTCCACAGCCGCACCTGCCTCCCAGGCGTGATCCACAGATGAACGTGACGCCACCGATCCGGGTGCTACAAGCGCTCATGCTCAAGGGAAGTCCGAGGTGTCACCCAATGAGAGGAACGAGCAATGGATGAGGAGATCCGGCGGCGCGAGCTGGCCGAGGTCGACGCCGGCATGGCACCCACGGAGATCCTGCGACGGACCGCGAAGACCACCCGCAGGAACCGCGACGCCGCGCTCGAGGAGCTGGCCAAGGTCGCCAGCGATCAGGAGATCCTCAACCTCGTCGGCCTCGACATGGCCGAGCTGCGCCGAGGGATCGACCTGGACGGCTTCTGGTCGCTGCCGTGACCCCCGACCAGGCGACGGCCGCGGTGACGTCGACCCGCCGGGCGGCCGAGACCGGCGCCCGCCATGACCTGGACCGGCTTCGGACGCAAACTGCGGAGAAGGGTCGCCGGAGAGCTGCGCAGATGTTCCCACTCGAGCCTCGGGTGGGTCCGCAGGCGGTGGTCAACGTCCGCGGCGGCCAGGTCCTGCGGCACTGGTACGCCGAGGTGTTTACCGCAACCCTGCGCAACCGCCTAGGCGAACGGACCCAGGTACCGGCGGCGGCCGAGATCGACGCCACGGCGACCGTGCTGCGCCGGGCCCTAGCCGACCCGGCCCCCGACCTGCCGCTGCGTCTGGCCGGCGCCGTCCACCAGACGGCCGTCGACGACGCAGCCGCGGCCGCGGCCGATCTGCCGGCCAGTCTCGCCGGCGTCGCCTCACGTCGCGCCCTGGAACGCGTGCCGCACGAGATCGTCGCCGACGAGACCAGGGCTGCGATCCTCGAGCACTGGTACCAGCGCTGCTACCTCGCCACGGCCCACGCCGACCTCGGCGTCCTGCCCCCGCTGCAGGCCGTCACCACGGCCGAGGCCCGCGAGGTCGCGGCCAGCGTCGAGCACGGCCAGGCCCGACGGCTGATCGGGACCGACGGCGTCCCGCTGGTCACCGCTCACGGCACAGCCATGACCGACGTCGACCGACGCCTGGCCGCCGGAGAAGCCGAGCTCGTGGCGCCGCCGGAGCTGCGGATCACCAACCCCGTGCTGAGACGGCAGGTCGTCAGGTCCTGGAGCGGGGCCCCCCGACCCGGCGGGTACGAGACGGCCGAGGACACCACCCGCCGCCGAACGACATGGGCGAACGCCGCCGGCATCCCCTCCGCGACAGCCGACCGGCCCTGGGACCAGCTGACAGGGTCCGACCAGTCCCGGCTCATCGGCCACTGGCTCGACACCCACCGAAACCCACCAGCGCGACTCACCTCAGGCCCTGAACCCGCCGACCCCCCGTTCGCCGCTGCGGCGCTCACCGGCCCGCCAGGGAAGCGGCGGCGGCGATGTTCAACCACACCTCACCCTCGCCGCCCCGCCTCCCGTCCCTGGTGGCAGTCTCCTTCCCGGCCTCGGCAACCAGGGCGGCCGGAGGACCGACTGAGGTTCTCAGAGGCAGGGACCGACGCTCGGCTCCTGCACGCAACCTGCAGCAGGACTTCGGACGCTGAGCAGCGCCACACCCGGGACCGCCAGCACTGTTCAACACTCGATGCCGCCGGGGCGTGCCCACCCCAGACCCTCAAAGGAGGAACGTCAGGCGGGCGGGATGTCGTCAGCCTCCGTCTTCAGCTGGTGGAGAGTCCTGCCCGACTTGACGTGCGTCCACGCCACCCATCCGTTTATCTCGCTCCCGATCTGCGCCTTCAGCGCCGGCGACGGCTGCTTGTACCGGCCAAGGTTGGTGGCCAACCACCCGTCTGCGTCTACGGTCGCCTGGAAGGTGTGCCCCTTCCGCTTCTGGACGTGGACGAGCTCGTCGCCACCCTTCAAGAGTCCCCCCGTGATGTACGGCCAGAGCGCACCCTTCTCGCCGGAAGACGCGGTCTGCTCCAGCCCGCCGGTCTTTGCAACCCCGAGCACTTCCCGCCTCAGGACGTCGTTGGGTGTCTCGAACCCTTGTACCCGGGCGCCGAGCCACGCGTACACCTCGTCGTCGATCTCGATCTTCTTCATGCTCCACTTCTCTTCTTGGACTTTGCCGCTTGGACTTCTTTAGTATGAGGGTGTGGCAAAGTGAAAGTCAATATACTGGAGGCCCTCTAGCGAGCTAGGCGCGTCGCCGCACGCGAAGCACACTCGTCAGGTTCGGGGAGCGGTGCCAGCACGCTCGAGGTCTGGCGTCGCCTGGTTCACGGTGAGGCGCCGCGGGAACGCTCCAGCGCCGCGCTGCCCTTAGGGTCTTGGCCGTGGCCACCCGACTCTTCTACATGGACGACTCCGGTCACCACGACACGGGCTGGGCCGTCTACGCCTGGGTCGAGGTCGACGTGACCGAGTGGCGCGACGGGCTGCGGCCCTGGTTGGACTTCCGTCGCCGGCTCGACGAGGCCAGCCGGATCCCGGTGACCTACGAGCTCCACATGACCAGGTTCCTCGGCACCTCCGAGCGCCCCTCACGCGATCCCGAGTGGAACACCACCTACGAGAACCGCTGGGCAGTGGTCGCTGATGCTCTCGACGTGGTGGCTGCCACGCCGTGTCTGTCCGTCGGGGCGGTGCATCGTCACACCGAGGAGAGGCGCAAGAGCTACCGGCGCGAGCAGGCCGACCTCTACCGCAGGCTGGTCGGGCGCCTCGACGACCGGCTCACCGCGGCCGGCGACATCGGCATCATCGTGATGGACGGCGACGGCACCGACGAGTCCTACGTCACCGCGCACCGGGAGCTGAAGCTCGCCACCCGCTCGATCATCGAGGACCCACTGTTCCAGAACTCCCACCGCAACCAGTGGGTCCAGATCGCCGACCTGGTGGCCTATACCGCCTACCAGAGCCTTCTGCGAGCCCCGGCGAAGCGGTTCGCCTGGGACTGGTACGCCGACCACCTGGCCACGACCGATCCCGAGGGCGGCCCTCAGGCTCTGTGACGAACCCAGAAAAAACCAAGGGCCCCACCCGGAGGTGAGACCCATGGACAAAGGCTGGACCCGGTGACCGACGTGCGTCGGGCAGATCCGCCCTCTAAGTATCGACGCGATCGCGTCACTTATCAAGCGGACTTGGCGGCATCCTGCGCCAGGGGTTGACGGTGCGCCGCCTGGAACGTCGAGACGGACAACGTAGTCGAGGACTACAGCGCGAATTCTGTCAGTCCAGGCGCATAAGGTCGTGGCCCGACGTGAGGATGGACGGATGAGCGAGAGCGACAAGGCACCTGTTCCGGTGGACACTGACCACGACGGGCAGCGCGCGCGTGCCCGCTGTCCTCGACCGGGCCGAAACGATGACCCCGCAGCGTCTGAGCGAGCTGCGGTCGGCGCTGGCAGCGTTCGCCGACTCGCCGCTGGTCACGCTCGAGGCGCACCCCATGCCGAAGCAGTTCGACCGGTCCACCGGGATCCCGCTCGACGCGGTGAGCCCGCTCGCCAAGCACCTCGCCGAGCTCGTCACCCGCACAACGCAGACGGTGCCCTTAAACGCCACCACCACAACCACAGCCGTGGCCACGGGCGAGACGTTGTATCGGATGGTGGTGCCGGCCAAGCTGGCCACCCAGGTCGGAAAGGGCCTCGTGCGACCGATGGCCTCCAAGGCAGTCAGCGGCGGCATCCACAGTGGCCTCCTCGGCGCACGAGGCGGCATCGCAGCAAACGCCACTTTCGTGCCGGTGGCCGCCCAAGCCGGCGCCGTCGGCGCCGTCGGTGGCGCCGCTAGCACAGCGGGGGTAGCGGCTGTGGGGGCCGGAGCGTTGACGGTGGCTGCCCCGCTGGTCCTCATGGCGGTCGCGGTCGGCGTCAGCGCCTACGCCGACCAGCAGCGGCAACAGGCGATCGAGCATGTCACCGAGCTGTTGGAGAAGCTCCACTCCGACAAGCTCGACGACGAGCGCGCTGCGCTCAACGGCTGCCAGGACGCGATCGACAAGGCAACCTCGATCCTCCTGGACCACGGCCGGATCGGCGCCTCCCTCGGCCTCGACTCCGCGGTCCACGCAATCGACACAGCGACTGCTCGTGCACGGGACCGCCTTACCCTGTGGCGCGAAGCCCTCGACCATCTGCCCGACGGCGCCGTCCCCTTGGACAACCTGACGCGCGCGTTCCCCGGACTCGAGGGGGACGGCGGCGAGTTTCGTGCCCATCTCGAGCTCGCGTCCCTAGCCATCGCGCTCAAACGGAGGGTGATCGTCCTACAGGCGGTCGACCACAGCCAGGGCGACGACACCAACCCCTTCGAGCACTTCATCAGGAGCCTCAAGGGCGACCACCACCGCGTGGACGAGCTGGAGGCCGGCATCGCCACGGTCTTGATGCGACTGTCGACGATGCACCTCCGGGCGCCGGCCCGTCTCCGTCAAACCCTGATGCCCCGCGGGGATGTCGACGAGCTCATGAGCGCGTCCTACCGGCTGCGCGAGCTGGCCGAGGACGTCGGGCAGATAGAGAGGGCGAGCGACGTCGTCATCGAGATCGCCCGATACGAGGACGGGTCAATCCTCGTGCTCCCCGCCGTCGCCGCGTAAAGGGATCGCACCGAACCAATTCGGCGACATGTTGCCGGGAGCCCGGGAAGATCGCAGCGGACAATCAACAATGAGGGAGACTCTGCACCTGCGCAGCTTCCGGCTTGACCCGCTGTCACGGGAGACTGGCGGCAGAGCGTGTCTTGCCGGTGACAGGGGGTTCCGAGACGGTGGTTGGTAGCGAGAGCACAAGATGAGCCTCCCGAGGCGGTGGCGGCAGTCTTGGCGCCGTTGGTATCGGCGCCGCTGGACCGTGTTCGTGATGACCACACCAGTCGGGCGAACGTGGTCACGTGGGTATCGAGTTCTGCTGCGGCCGACACCGGCCGCCGACGGGACGCTACGCCGGGTGGCTTGTGATGATGCTGCTTACTGGCGACGAAACAGGCGGGTTGCCCGACCGCTCTACTGGGCTCGGCGGCGCATCGTACTGACCACCTCCGCGATCCTGACCTTCTTGATCGTAGAGACCATCCTGTTCACCGTTGCGCTCATAGCTCACAACCAGGTGGTCCTAGCCGCAGCGCTGGCGTATGAGTTCGCTCACTTTGGCATCTACGCATTTCTGGACAGCCGGATCCCAAGATCGAAGACAAACGTCCTCGGCCTGGCCAAGTCACTGTGCAGGGTCAACGAGCAGGTTGAACTGGCCCTCGCCAAGCCCCACGATCTCCCTCTTCGTCACATCCTTGCGTCGGACATCTCAGCGGCGGCGAAGACCGTCCTGGTGACGTACACAGTCAGACCAACGCTAGGCGGACCATCTTGGCGGGCGCCCTACATGTACCGGCCTCAGTGGAAACGGGAGGCCCGAGCAGCGGCACGACGGTTGAAGTCCTACGTCATGCTTGCGATGACACCCGGGCCTGGCGGCCTCGAGCGCATACGTGACGACTTTGCACGAGTTCAACTGCGCGTGCTCTGCGGATCCTGGACTGAGATCAACCAGGGTGACCTCGGCGTCGAGGGTTCAAGTAGCGAGGTGTCTGTCTCCTTCTTCAGGGACCGACGAGTGTGGGCCACGGCTGGCACGGTACTCGTCGTGCTCGCTTCGGCCGCCGCTGTCGTTCAGGTTGGTCAGGGTTTCACCTCCTCAAAATAGCTGCGCCCAACCTCGGACCCACCGGCCACTTCCACGGGATTGCAACTATCGGGGGCGGCTGGGGGTGTAGCGAGCCCAGTCAGGTGCTGGCTGTCCCTGGCGAGCCTTCGGGAGGGAGAGATAAAGGACATTATCTTGCCTCGTTGAGGTTGAAGCGTCACGCCGAGGCAGTTGGACGTTACTGTGATCTACCCGCAAGCCCGGCAGCGGCCAGCGCTGCGGCGCTCCGGAAGTCCGCAGGTTCCGTCGGCCCCAACACCTGAAACTGTCACACTCAAGCTCGGCCCGATGATGTCCGGCCTGATCGACCCCCGTTACAGAAGCTCCTGGTCTACTCGGCGCCGTGGCCCGCCGGCACGACCTCGGCGGGCCGGGGCGGGGGCGGCGGCGTGCCGTCACCGAACGGCCGGCCGCCGAGCTGGTCGCGGTGGTGGGCGGTCAGCCAGCCGGTCAGGTCAGGTCCCTTCGGGACGATCGTCGTCGGGTTGATGTCGGTGTGCACGACGTAGTAGTGCCGCTTGATCTGGACGAAGTCGGTGGTGTCGCCGAAGCCGGGGGTCTGGAACAGGTCGCGGGCGTACGCCCAGAGCACGTCCATCTCGCTGAGCTTCTGCCGGTTGCACTTGAAGTGGCCGTGATAGACGGGGTCGAAGCGCGCCAGCGTCGTGAACAGTCGGACGTCGGCCTCGGTGATGGTGTCCCCGACCAGGAACCGCTGGTCGGCCAGCCGCTCGCCGAGCCAGTCCAGCGCGGTGAACAGCCGGTCGTACGCCTTGTCGTAGGCCTCCTGCGAGCCGGCGAAGCCGCAGCGGTAGACGCCGTTGTTGACCTCGGTGAAGATGCGGTGGCTGACTTCGTCGATCTCGTCACGGAGCGGCTCCGGATAGAGCTCTGGGGCGCCGTCCCGGTGGAACTCGGTCCACTCGGTCGAGAGATCCAGGGTGATCTGCGGGTAGTTGTTGGTGACCACGGCCCCGGTCGGGACGTCGACGATCGCCGGCACGGTGATGCCGCGCTCGTACTCCGGGAACCGCGCGAAGTAGGCCTCCTGCAGCCGCTCGTAGCCGAGCACCGGGTCACGGCCGCCGGGGTCGAGGTCGAACGTCCAGCTGCGCTGGTCGTGCGTCGGCCCGCAGAGCCCCATCGAGATGGCGTCCTCGAGCCCGAGCAGTCGGCGGACGATGATCGCCCGGTTCGCCCACGGGCACGCGCGAGCGACCACGAGCCGGTAGCGGCCGGCCTCGACCGGGTAACCGTCGTGACCGTCCCGGGTGATCCGGGTGGCGATGTAGTTGGTGTCCCGGGTGAACTCGCTGCCCGGCTTGACGTACGCGCCGGTCGTGGGGTGGTCCTCGCTCATCTGCCCAACCTACGTCAGCCTCCGGCGGGGGGCTCCACGGTCGTCGGGGTCGGGGTCGAGGTCGGGGTGGGCATCGGGCTGTCGGCGCCGAGGCTCGGGGCCGGCTGGGGGTCGGTGCCGGATCCTTGGCCGGGCGACCCGGCGGGCACCGTGACTGACGTCTGCGGCGAGGTGACGGTGTTGCCGTCGGGATCGGTGGCACGGATCGCGTAGCGGTAGGTCAGACCGGCGATCGCGCTCGTGTCGGTCCAGGTCATGGTCTGGCGGTTCCAGAAGGTGGCGGAGGCCTTCATCACGGTCGGCAGGATGACGCCGTCGCGCACCACCTGATACCTCAGGGTCTGGTCGTCGCGGTCGCTGTTGGTCAGCCAGCTCACCGCCACGCCAGCACCTGCGTCCGCGGTGGCCTGCGGCGCCGTGCTGGAGTCCTCGAGCTGCGGCCCCTGCTCCAGCGGGGCCTTCGTCGGCACTGCGAAGCGGACCAGACCCTGCTGCGCAACGCCGTTGACGGCGGTGAACTCTCCACCGGCAGAGATGTAGGTGGCGTTGCCGACGACGGTCCAGGCGGCCTGGTACTGCTTGGTGTAGCTGCCGATGGTCAGGTCGGGGAACCAGTTGTAGAGGGCGGGTGCCGGCTGGCCGGCGAAGTTGCCGTAGTGCCACTTCTCGCTGGTCTGCCCGTTCGGGGCGACCGTGCCCTGGGCACTCTTGGTCAGCGCGAGAGCGCGCTGCCAACGCACCCGGGGCGACGTGTCGGGGAAGCCGCCGATGTTGGCGCAGTAGTGCGCGTGACCGACGACGTAGATGGTGTTGCCGACGGGTGCGACGCCATAGGTGTCGCCGTGGCAGTCCTGCAGCCAGCGGATCGCGCCGTCCTTCGGGTCGGCAGCAAAGGTGCCCTCGAAGTTGCCGCCGCCGTAGGCGTAGCCCGTGCCGTAGACGGTGTCGCCGTCGACCGCGAGGCTGAGGATCGCGGCGTCCTGGCCGGCGTCGCGGACCACGCTGTTGACCTTCCAGGTCTTGGTCTGGGCCGTCTTGACGCCGATGGCGCCCATGCCGAAGGCTGCCTTGCCGTTGATCGTGGTGAAGATGCCGCCGGCGATGATCTTGGTCTTGTCGGGCGTGGCGACCAGTGCGTTGACTCCCTCGGACGCCTTGGGCGCCCAGCTGGTGAGCTTGCCGGTACCGCCGTTGACCGCCGCGAGCCGGCTGCGGAGCTTGGTCCCGACGCGGGTGAACCAGCCGCCGACGTAGACGTTCTTACCCACCACCGTCAGCGCGTTGACCCGGGAGTTGAAGGATGGGTTGGGCTTCTGCAGCTTGCCCGTCCTGGCGTCGAAAGCGGCAAAGCGGTTACGGGTGACCGAACCGACCTTGGTGAAGTCGCCGCCGACGTAGACGGTCTTGTGGTCGGTCGAGACGGTGATGGCCTTGATCTGGCCGTTCAGCTTGGCCGGCTTGAACGTGGTGTTCAGTCTGCCGGTGGTGATGGCGTACGCCAGCAGGTTCGTCCGGCTCGTGGTCGACTCGCCCGGCTCGGCTCCGGCCGGGCGGGCCTGGGTGAAGTCGCCGGCGGCGTAGACGGTGTTGCCGATCATCACCTGGGCCCAGACGACGCCGTTGATCTGGACGGTAGGCAGCGCGTCCGCGGTCACGACCTTGGCGGACGGCTGACGGACGGAGGGCACCGTGGTGGGCAGCGCCTGCGCGGTCCCGGGGACCATCATCTGAGACATCATGAGCGCAGCACCGACGACGGTGGTCGCGACGAGACGGCGGCCTCGAGCCCGTTGGTCCTTCGTCACGTGTCCCCCGTTACGGTGGCGTTCCGTCGACTGATGGTGGCGTCCGCGCCGCCGGTCGGCGCGATCCCTGGGGGCCAATGTTACGGGCCATCGACGACCGACGTCGTGATACGACGTTTGGCTACGCCCAAGGTCTGCCCAGGAACGGCTCTGCATCTACCTATGTCGGAGCCTCTTGGCCACCCCGCGACCCGAGGCCGACGGCCAGGTCCTGGTGGGGTCGCGGACTGGGGTGTCGGGCAGCGACAATAGTGCTCGTGCGTTTCCTGACCCCGCCCCCGGCCCATGACCTCACCTACTCCGACGTGTTCATGGTGCCCCGCCGCTCGTCGGTCACCTCACGGCTGGACGTCGACCTCACGAGCACCGATGGCGTCGGGACGACGCTGCCGCTGGTGGTGGCCAACATGACCGCCGTGTCCGGCCGCCGGATGGCCGAGACCGTCGCCCGGCGGGGCGGGGTGGCGATCATCCCGCAGGACATCCCGACCGACGTGGTGGCCGAGGTCGTCCTGCGGGTGAAAGGCGCGCATCCGTTGTTCGACACGCCGGTCTCGGTTGCCCCGCACACCACCGTCGGTGAGGCCCTGTCCTTGTTGCCCAAGCGGGCGCACGGGATCGCGGTGGTCGTCGAGGACGGCCGGCCGCTCGGCACGGTGAGCGAAGCCGACGCAGCCGGAGTGGACCGCTTTGCCCAGGTCCACGAGGTGATGTCGGACGACGTGCTGACCCTCCCGGCCGACAGCTCGGCGGTCGAGACCTTCGACGCACTCACCGCCCGCCACCTCGAGGCCGGCCTCGTCGTCGACCACGGCGCTCTGCTCGGGGTGATGACCCGCAAGTCCGCGTTGCGTTCCACCCTCTACCGTCCGGCGCTGGACCCGGACGGCAAGCTGCTGATCGGGGCTGCGGTCGGCATCAACGGCGACGTCGCCGGTCGGGCGGAGGCCCTGCTCGCCGCCGGGATCGACGTCCTCGTGGTCGACACTGCGCACGGTCACCAGGAGAAGATGCTGCAGGTCCTCAAGAGCGTCCGCGAGGTGCGCGACCGGCTGGCCGACGAGAACGGCCGCCGGGTACCGCTCGTGGCCGGCAACGTCGTCTCGGCCGACGGCGTCCGCGACCTGATGGAAGCCGGCGCTGACGTGGTGAAGGTGGGCGTCGGGCCCGGCGCGATGTGCACCACCCGGATGATGACCGGCGTCGGGCGGCCGCAGTTCAGCGCCGTGCTCGAGTGCGCGGACGCGGCGCGGGAGGCCGGCCGTTCGATCTGGGCGGACGGCGGGGTCCGCTACCCCCGTGACGTCGCCCTGGCGTTGGCGGCGGGGGCCGGCAGCGTGATGATCGGCTCCTGGTTTGCCGGCACGTACGAGAGCACGGGCAACCTGATGACCGACGCCCAGGGCCGGCAGTACAAGGAGTCGTACGGGATGGCCTCCGCCCGCGCGGTCAAGGTGCGGACGAAGGACTCCTCTGGCTTCGACCGGGCCCGCGCCGGCTTATTCGAGGAGGGCATCTCGTCTTCTCGGATGTACCTCGACCCCGAGCGGCCGAGCGTGGAGGACCTGATCGACTCGATCGTCGCCGGGGTCCGCAGCAGCTGCACCTACGCCGGCGCCTCGACGCTGGAAGAGTTCGCCCGGTTCGCAGTCGTGGGAGTGCAGTCCAACTCCGGCTACGACGAGGGTCGCCCGCTGCACGCCAGCTGGTAGCTGCTCAGGCCGAAGCGAACCGCTTCGCCGACCGCGCCCGAGCCTTGGCGGCCTCTTCGTCCCGGTTCTTCGGCGGCGTGGTCGGCACGAGCGCCTCGAGCAGATGCTCGGTCGCGTGCGCGATGTCGTGCACCGCCCGGTGAAACGCCTCCTCGTTAGCCTTCGAGGGCTTGGACGTCCCCGCAATCTTGCGCACGTACTGCAACGCAGCGTCATGCACCTCAGCGTTCGTCGCTGGCGGCTCGAAATTGTTCAACGGTCGGATATTGCGGCACATATGGCGACCCTAGGAACAGAAGCGGGTTCCAGCAAGAGCCTGAGACTAGAAGCCGAACCCCTTCGAGGTCTCGACAAGCTCAGGGCGCGTAGTCCGTCAACCGCCCGCATCAATCAACCAGGCGCCGGACTCGACCGCACCCCTGCGAGCGTCGGGTAGGTCCGGCGCCGGGCCCTGTCTGGACGACCGAGCGAGGACGACACACTTTTCCGTCGTCCGAGCGAGGAAGGACGACAGGGTCTTGAGGCGCCAGACCTAGCCCGACGCAAGCAACGGGAAGATCAGTGCGCGTGGTCGCCGCGGTAGAACTCGGACAGCAGGCCGGTCAGGCTGATCGCACCGGCGCCGAAGCCGAGGATCGTCAGCCACCAGCCGAAGACCGGCCCGAGGCAGACCAGCGTGAAGGTCAGAGCCACGAACAGCGGCCAGATCGACTGCGGCGGGAAGAAGCCGAGCTCGCCGGCTCCTTCGGCGATCTCGCCCCGACGCTTGTCTTCTGGTCGCGCGTCGAGTCGGCGGGCGATCAGCGCGAGGTAACCGCCGATCATCAGCGTCAAGAAGAACGTCATGATCAGCGCGGCGGTACCGGTGGCGTCCCTGGAGAGGATCCAGTAGACCGGCGTCACCACGGCCACGAAGACCGCGAGGGCGGTGAAGACCCAGGCTTCGACCTTCATCGGGGCCCCTCCCCCGGCCGCGGCGACTGGCTCGGGTTGTCCCGCTCGTGGGCGACGGTCGGGTCGTCGGACGTACCGTCGACACGACGCTTCAGCTCCTCGGCCCGGCCGGTGTCCTCAGCGGCGTCGACCTGCGTTTCGTCGAAGCGTCCGTCAGTGCCTTCGTACTCCGACAGCGCGACCTCGGGGTGGTGCAGGTCGAACGCCGGAGCCTCGGAACGGATCCGCGGGATAGAGGTGAAGTTGTGCCGCGGCGGAGGCGACGAGGTCGCCCACTCCAACGAACGGCCCCAGCCCCACGGGTCGTCGTTGTTCACCAGCGGTGAGTTCCGCGACTTCCACACGTTGTAGAAGAACGGGATCATCGACGCACCCAGCAGGAAGGCTCCCGCCGAGGAGATCTGGTTGAGCCGGGTGAAGCCTTCGTTCGGCAGGTAGTCAGCGTACCGGCGAGGCATGCCCTCGGCCCCGAGCCAGTGCTGGACCAAGAAGGTGGTGTGGAATCCGATGAACAGCAACCAGAAGTGGATCTTGCCCAGCGTCTCGTCCAGCATCCGGCCGGTGAACTTGGGCCACCAGAAGTAGAAGCCGGCAAACATCGCGAAGACGACGGTGCCGAACACCACGTAGTGGAAGTGGGCGACGACGAAGTAGGAGTCCGAGAGCGCGAAGTCCAACGGCGGGCTTGCGAGCACGACCCCGGTGAGACCACCGAAGAGGAAAGTAGTCAAGAACCCGATAGCCCAGAGCATGGGTGTTCGCATGGCGATGTTGCCGCCCCACATGGTGCCGATCCAGTTGAAGAACTTGACCCCCGTCGGTACGGCGATCAGGAACGTCATAAAGGAGAAGAACGGCAGGTTGACCGCGCCGGTGACGTACATGTGGTGGGCCCAGACGGCCACCGACAGGGCCGCGATCATCAGCGTGGCACCGACCAGACCGACGTAGCCGAACAGCGGCTTGCGGCTGAAGACCGGCAGGATCTCGGTGATGATGCCGAAGAACGGCAACGCGATGATGTAGACCTCGGGATGGCCGAAGAACCAGAACAGGTGCTGCCACAAGATCGGTCCGCCGTTGACGGCGTCGAAGACGTGGGCTCCGAGCTGGCGGTCAGCCTCGAGCACGAGGAGCGCGGCGGCGAGGATCGGGAACGCGATCAGCACCAGGATCGAGGTCACCAGGATGTTCCAGGTAAAGATCGGCATCCGGAACATGGTCATGCCCGGCGCCCGCATGCACAGGATCGTGGTGATGAAGTTGACGGCACCCAGAATGGTGCCGAGGCCCGCCATGTAGAGGCCCATGATCCACAGGTCTCCACCGACCCCGGGTGAGTTCACCGAGTCGCTCAACGGGGTGTAGGCGAACCAGCCGAAGCTCGCGGCGCCTGAGGGAGACAAGAAGCCGGAGACGGTGACCAGCGCGCCGAAGAGGTAGAGCCAGTAGGACAGCATGTTCAGCCGGGGGAAAGCGACGTCCGGCGCGCCGATCTGCAGCGGCATGATCGCGTTCGCGAACCCCGCGAACAGCGGCGTCGCGAACAGCAACAGCATGATCGTGCCGTGCATGGTGAAGAACTGGTTGTAGGTCTCCCGCGACAGGTACTGCAGCCCGGGGAACGCCAGCTCGGCGCGGATCCCTAGCGCCAGCACGCCGCCCAGGAGGAAGAAGGCCATCGAGGTGATGAAGTAGAGGTTGCCGATCACCTTGTGGTCAGTGGTCGTCACCCACTTCCACGAGACCGTGCCGAGCTCACGTGTCGGGGTCGCGATCTCCCGTAACGTCGCGGTGCGCTGCAGTGTGGTCATCGTGCGCCGACCTCCTCTCCCTGATAGATCTTCGCCGTCCCCTGAGGATCGGCATTGCTCGCGCCCTTGGCCTCGCCGATCTGGCCTTTGGCGACCAGCGTCTTCAGGTAGGCGGTGTAGTCCTCAGCACTGACGACGTGCACGTTGAAGAGCATCGACTGGTGGTACGTGCCGCACAGCTCCGCGCACTTGCCGCGGTAGACGCCGATCTTGTTCGGCGTGATCTCGATGTTGTTGTTGCGCCCCGGGATGATGTCGCGCTTCTCGTAGAAGGCCGGCACCCAGAACGAGTGGTTGACGTCAGGCGAGGAGAGGTTGAACCGGACCGTCTTGTCGACCGGCAGGTACAGGTCCGGCGTGGCCTGGATCGTCCCTACCTGAAAGACGTCCTGGCCCACGGCCGGGTCGCCCGCCGACTTGTAGTTGAAGGACCACGACCACTTCTGGCCGACCACGTCGATGGTCACGTCCGGGTTCTTGGTCTCGTACGTCACCTGGTTCTGAGCCAGGATCGTGTAGTAGAAGAGGACGCCGATGACCACGAACGGGGCCACGGTGTAAAAGATCTCCATCGGCAGGTTGTAGCGGTTCTGCCGGGGCATCTCGTTGTTGTTGGAGGTGTAGCGCAGCACCACCCAGCCAATCAGGCCCCACATGAAGATGCCGATGGTGCCCGCCGCGATCCAGGTACCGATCCACAGGTGCCCGATAACGGGCGCCTGAGCGCTCGCCGCCTCGGGCAGTCCGAGCCGCTTGAGCGCCGCGACGTTGCCCGACGAACAGCCCGTCAGGAGGAGAGCGGCGGACGTGACCGCCCCCAGAACCACCCCGCGAAGCACTCGGGACGCATCCGCGTGAGGTGCGGGCCGTACCGTGCTGAGACCCACGTCGTGCCTTTCGTCGAAGCTGTGCCCATCAAGACCGTGCTCATTCACCGGCATGCTCATTCACCGGCATGCTCATTCACCGGCATGCTCATCCCGCAGCGTGCCCATCAAACTCGTGCGTACCAACATCGTGCCCGTGGCCGCTGACAGTTTCGGGTCCAGCGGCTCGGCCCACTCATCCTGACTCACCCTAACCCAGCCGCAGCAGCAGATGCCTGCTGGTGGCGCGTAGGTTCGCGGTCGTGGCAGAACCGGTGGTGCAGGCGTACTGGGACGCGTCCTCGGGCGAACCGTTGCTGCCCGAGGCGCAGCAGGCGTGGTCGACCGCGGCGTCCGCCGGGTGGGGTGACCCGTTGCGACTGCACCGGCCCGGACGACTGGCGGCCCAGGCGCTGGACGCCGCCCGCGAGACCGTCGCGCAGGCGGTCGGCGCCCGTCCGGACGAGGTCGTCTTCACCGGCTCGGGTGTCGCCGCGGCGCACGCGGCCGTGACCGGCCTGGCGCTGGGCCGGCGCCGAACCGGCGACTGCGTGGTGACGAGCACAACTGACCATTCCTCGGTGCTGGCGGCGGCGGATGCAGCGGGGCGGCGCGCCGCCGTCGGCGTGGACGTCGAGGGCCACCTCGATCTGGACCGGTGGCGCGACACCGTCGCGGCCGAGGGGGTCGCCGCCGCCTGCCTGCAGGTGGCCAACCACGAGGTCGGCACCCGGCAGCCGGTGACCGAGGCCGCCGAGGCTTGCGCGGCGGTCGGCGTGCCGTTGGTCCTGGACGCGACGAGCGCGCTCGGCCGGGTCGACCTGCGCGGCCTCGGCGGCTGGTCGGTGCTGACCGGCGCAGCGTCAGCCTTCGGTGGCCCGGCCTCGGTCGGCCTGCTGGTGATCCGCCGCGGCACCCGCTGGCGCGCGCCGTACCCGGCCGACGACTACCAGGGCGGCCGCTGGCCGGGAGCGCCGGACGTCCCAGCCGTCTACGCCGCTGCGGTCGCGCTGGATGCGTGGCTGCGCTTCGGCCGCGCCGTGGGCGAGCGCCAGCACGCGCTCGTCCACCGGCTCCGGACAGCCATTGCGGCCCGGGTGCCCGACCTGGAGGTTGCCGGAGACCCGACGAACCGGGTCCCGCACCTGCTGACCTTCTCAGCCCTCTACGTGGACGGGGAGACCCTCACCCGCGAGCTCGACCGGGCGGGCTTCGCGGTGGCCAGCGGCTCGGCCTGCAGCGCCAGCAGCGAGCACCCGTCACACGTCCTCGCGGCGATGGGGCTGCTCACCCACGGCAACGTCCGGATCGGCCTGACCCGGCGCAGCACCAGCGCCGAGGTGGACCGGTTCCTCGACGTGCTGCCGCCGCTGGTCGCCGAGATCCGCGACCGGCTGGGCGCACCGTGACCGAGCCGCCGCGCGAGGTCGCCGACCAGCAGCTCGACTGCCGGGGCCAGCGCTGCCCGCGGCCGGTGATCGAGCTGGCCCGCCACATCGGCGACGTCGAGGTGGGCCGACTCGTCCTGCTGCTCGCCGACGACCCCGCTGCGGTGCCCGACGTCGCGGCCTGGTGCCGGATGCGCGGGCACACACTTGTACGGTCGGCTGCGCCCGAATTCTGGGTGCGCCGCGACCGCTGACCGTCGTCCTCGGTCCCCGCGGATGACGCGCCGATGACGCGCCGATGACGCGGAAGTGACATTCGAGCGCCGGACGTGGTGGCGCTACTGGTCGGCACGGTCGGTACGTGCGACGCTGTCATCGCCGGGGGAGGTGTTCGCTTTCCGGCTCATCAGTTGTACACCGCCAGCCGAAGGAACCCCGTGACCACGATCCGTGTGACCAAGACCTCTGCCAGTCCAGCTCGACCGGCGCGGCTCCGGACCAGCCTCATCGCCCTCGCCACCGCCTCCGGTCTGCTCCTGGTGGGAGCAGCCTGCGCTCCCCCGGCCGCCAAGCCGGCCGCCTCCAGCGCCACCGGTGCCGGCACGGCGACCTCGGCCGCCGACCTGGGCGGCATGGACGGCCTCGTCAAGGCGGCGCAGGCCGAAGGCACGCTCAACGTCATCGCGCTGCCGCCGGACTGGGCCAACTACAGCAAGGTCATCGACGCGTTCAAGGCCAAGTACAACCTCAAGGTCGACTCGGCCCAGCCCGACGCCGCGAGCCAGGAGGAGATCAACTCGGCCAAGCAGCTGAAGGGCACCGACCGGGCCCCGGACGTCTTCGACCTCGGCCAGTCCGTCGCGCTGGCCAACACCGACCTCTTCGCGCCGTACAAGGTGTCGACCTTCGACAGCATCGACGCCTCGTTCAAGGACCCGAACGGCACCTGGGTCAACGACTACGGCGGCTACATGGCCATCGGCTATGACTCCAAGAAGGTTCCCGACGTCACCTCGGTGGCCGACCTGCTCAAGCCCGAGTACAAGGGCAAGGTGGCCCTGAACGGCGACCCGACCCAGGCCGGCGCCGCGTTCAACGGCGTGGTGATGGCCTCGGTGGCCAACGGCGGCTCGGCCGACGACATCCAGCCGGGCGTCGACTTCTTCGGTTCTCTGGCCAAGGCCGGCAACTTCCTCCCGGTCGACCCGACCTCGGCCACGATCGAGTCGGGCCAGACCCCCGTCGTCATCGACTGGGACTACACCAACGCCGCTGAGACGGCCAAGCTGCCGAGCTGGAAGGTCGTGGTCCCCGCCAACGCGCAGGTCGGCGGCTACTACTACCAGGCCATCAGCAAGGACGCTCCGCACCCGGCGGCCGCCCGGCTGTGGGAGGAGTTCCTCTACTCCGACGAGGGCCAGAACCTCTACCTCGGCGGCGGGGCCCGTCCGGTCCGCGCGGACGCGATGGAGAAGGCCGGCACGATCGACCAGGCCGCCTTCGCCAAGCTGCCCAAGGTGACCGGCACCCCGGTGCTGCTGACCACCGAGCAGACCACCAAGGCCGCCGCCGTGCTGAGCAAGGAATGGGCGAAGGTGACGGGCTGAGGTCGAGCGGACAGGGATCGACGGGGCAGAGGAGAACCAGATGACGACCAGCACGCTCGACGTGGCTCCGGCCACGATCCCGGCCGCGCCCGCGCCCGCCCGAGGTGGGGGCCGGCTCTCCCGGCTCAGCGCGGCGGTGGGCGTGGTGCCGTTCCTCGCGTACGTGGTCATCTTCTTGATCGTGCCGACGGTGACCGTGGTCATCGGGGCGTTCGTCGAGGAGGGCCGGCCGAGCCTGGCGAACGTCCGCGACCTGGCCAACGCCGCCGTCTTCTCCTCCCTCGCCAACAGCCTCGCGCTGTCGGCGGTGACGGCGCTGATCGGCGGGATTGTCGGCGCACTGCTCGCGTACGCGGTGGTGACCGGGCGCCCCGACGGGCTGCTGCGGCGGCTGGTCACCAGCATCTGCGGCGTGCTCGCCCAGTTCGGCGGAGTCACCCTGGCGTTCGCGTTCATCGCGACGCTCGGCATCTCGGGGGTGCTGTCGGTGTGGCTGGATGCCCACCTCGGCACCAGCCTCACCAGCAGCACCTGGCTCTTCGGGCTCAAGGGCCTGGTGCTGGTCTACGCCTACTTCCAGATCCCGCTGATGGTGATCGTCTTCCTGCCCGCGCTCGACGGCATCCGGGTGCAGTGGCGGGAGGCGGCGGAAAACCTGGGTGCCACCACCTGGCAGTACTGGCGGCTGGTTGGTCTGCCGCTGCTGACGCCGGCCTTCCTCGGCTCGGTGCTGCTGCTCTTCGCCAACGCCTTCGCGGCCTACGCGACCGCCGCCGCGCTGGTCAGCCAGGGCAACCCGATCATCCCGCTGTGGATCCGTTCGGCCCTGACCAGCGAGATCGTGCTCGGACACGCCAACTTCGCGTACGCCCTCGCACTGGAGATGATCATCATCGTCGCGCTGGTGATGACCGGTTACAGCGTGCTGCTGAAGAGGACCTCCCGGTGGCTGGGGTGACCGGCACGCAGGTCCGGTCGCCGCGGCACGGCGCCCGGGTACGGCTGCAGGGATTCCGGGTGGTCGTGCTGGTGCTCACCGGGGCCTTCTTCGTGGTGCCGCTGGTGGCGATGCTCGACTTCAGCACCCGGCTGTTCAACGGCGAGGGCCGTACCTGGGCGGCCTGGAAGCTGCTCGGAACCGACCCGCTGCTCCGCGGCGCGATCGGCACCTCGCTGCTGCTGTCCCTGTTCACGGTGATCGGCATGATCGTGCTGCTGGTGCCGACCCTGATCTGGGTGCGGCTGCGGGTGCAGTGGTTGGCCCGGACGGTGGAGTTCCTCTGCCTGCTGCCGCTCACCGTGCCGCCGCTGGTGGTCATCGTCGGCCTCACCAACGTGACGGCCTGGCTGTCCTACCTCTTCGGCGACACCCCGTACTGGCTGGCGTTCCTCTACGTCGTCCTGGTGCTCCCGTACGCCTACCGCGCCCTCGACGCCGGCCTGTCGGCCATCAACGTCGCCACCCTGGCCGAGGCTGCCCGCAGCCTCGGCGCCGGCTGGTTCACCGTGATCACCCGGGTGATCGTGCCCAACATCAAGACGGCGCTCATCTCGGCCTCGTTCATCTCGATCGCCCTGGTGCTCGGTGAGTACACCTTCGCCTCGCTGCTGAACTTCGACACCCTGCAGGTCGTGATCGCCCAGCAGAGCAAGGCCAACGCCCAGGAGTCGATCGCCGCCTCGCTCGCCTCCATCCTCTTCGCCGCCGTGCTGCTGATCGGTCTGTCCTTCGTCAGCGGCGGCCGCCGGGCGCGCAAGACCGTCGGTAACGCCCTCGTCCCCAGCCCGGCTCAGCCGAGCACCGCCGCCACCCCCGGAGCCGACTCATGACCGCAACGACCACCACCAGCAGCAGCACCAACACCACCGCCGCCGACCGGACCTCGGTCGAGGTCCGACTGGAGGACCTGCGCCGCACGTACGGCACGGTGCACGCCCTCGACGGGCTGTCGATCACCCTGGCGCCCGGCGAGCTCGTCGCGCTGCTCGGACCGTCGGGTTGCGGCAAGACGACGGCGCTGCGCATCCTGGCGGGGCTCGACGAACCCACCTCGGGCCGCGTGGTGGTCGGTGGCCGCGACCTCACCTCGGTGCCGGCGAACAAGCGCGACATGGGCATGGTCTTCCAGGCGTACTCGCTGTTCCCGCACCTGACCTCGCGGGCGAACGTCGAGTTCGGGCTCAAGCTGCGCGGCGTGTCCGCAGCCAAGCGGCGGACCCGCGCGCTGGAGATGCTGGAGCTGGTCGGCCTCGCGGTGCACGCCGAGCGCTACGCCAGCCAGCTGTCCGGCGGTCAGCAGCAACGGGTGGCGCTGGCCCGGGCGCTGGCCTTCCAGCCCTCGGTGCTGCTGCTCGACGAGCCGCTGTCGGCCCTTGACGCCAAGGTCCGCGCCCAGCTGCGCGACGAGATCCGCCGAGTGCAGCTCGAGGTGGGGACGACGACGCTCTTCGTCACCCACGACCAGGACGAGGCGTTGGCGATGGCCGACCGGGTCGGGGTGATGAACGCCGGCCGGCTCGAGCAGCTGGACGCGCCCCAGGTGCTGTACGCGGCCCCGCGGAGCGCGTTCGTCGCCGACTTCGTCGGCCTGATGAACCGGGTGCCGGCCGAGGTCGCCGACGGTCAGGTCACGGTGCTCGGCGCCCGGCTGCCGACGCTGGAAGGCTCGGTCACCAGCGGCCGCGGGCTCGCACTGATCCGGCCGGAACAGCTGGTGCTCACCCCGGGCGATGGGTCGGCCCGGGTCGTCTCGGTCTCGTTCCAGGGGCCCATCTCACGGGCGACGGTCCGGACCGCCGACGGCACCGAGCTGGTCACCCAGCTCAGCGGCTCCGCCGGCGCCCGACTGGTCGAAGGCACCCCGGTCGAGGTGTCGGTCGACGCCGCGGGCCTGCTCGTCGCCGCCAGCTGAGCCGTTCCGCCCCTGCCCACGGGCCGGACCGCGACTTTCGTGCCGGGGGAGACCCCGGCCGGTCACTTCACACCCTGACGGGCGTCGTTGCGCCCCCTGCAGGAGGTGTGAGGTCGCCCGTGGGTGTGAAGTGACCGGGCAGGATCGTGCGCGGCGGGGACGGCAGAACCCTCTGTCCCCGGACTCGGTGGGGGCAGAGGGTTCTGTGCTGTCCTGCTCACGCTCGGTCAGGTCCTCGAGGCGCTGTCTTCCTCATGCGCTCGCAGAACGCGAAAAGCGCGTCCTACTCACTTGATCGTTCAGACAGGGCCCGGACCTGACCTGACGGCGCTCGCAGAAGTCTCGGTCGATCAGTGGAAGCTGTCGCCACAGGCGCAGGAGCCGGTCGCGTTGGGGTTGTCGATCGTGAATCCCTGCTTTTCGATGGTGTCGACGAAGTCGATCGTCGCGCCCATCAGGTACGGCGCGCTCATCCGGTCGGTGACGACGTTGACGCCGCTGAAGTCCTTGACCACGTCGCCTTCGAGGTTGCGCTCGTCGAAGAAGAGCTGGTAGCGCAGTCCGGAGCAGCCACCCGGCTGCACCGCAACGCGCAGCGCGAGGTCGTCGCGACCCTCGCCGTCGAGCAGCGCCTTCACCTTGCCCGCCGCCACATCGGTCAGCAGCACGCCGTCGGCCATGGTCGGCATGCCGAGGTTGGTCTGGTCAATCGCCGTCATATTGGTCTCCCGCTTCGTAAGGGCACTTCCGAGTGGGGACAACCGGAGTCCAGATGCGGCTATTCCCTCGGCCCCAGTGTAAAGCCGCCTCCCGAGCAGTCCAACCCTCGTGCCGGACGCGTTCACCAGGACCAGGACCGGCTCACGCGGCGCGCCGTGGCCGCGAGCTCCTCGGCGGTCACGTCGCCGCCGGCCGGGGCGTCCGCCGTGGACTCCCGGACCGCGTACGCCGCCTCGATGCCCATGGTGCGCATCTCGCGGGCGCCGACCAGCACCTCCCCGGCCACGATGATGCACGGGCACAGCGCCGCACCCGCTCGCCGCGCCATCTCCGCCACCACGCCGCCACCGCGACGCGCGAAGTCGAACACACCGGTACCGGTGACGGCGAGGTCCGCGCGCCGCAGCGCCGCCGCAGCGCGCGGGTCCCCCAGCGCGAGCGCCGGCCCGGTGGCCAGGGTGCCGCCGAGCGCGAGCACCGCCAGCCCGAGACCACCGCACGCGCCAGCGCCGGGGAGGTCCACTCCCCCGGGCGCGACCAGCTCGACCAGCCGGGACAGGGTCACGTCGGTCGCCAGCAGCTCGGCCGGGTCGTACCCGTCGGCCCGGCCGCGCAGCGACGTGATCCCTCGGAGGCCGAGCAGCGGCCGCGCGGTCTCGGCGCCGGGGACCACGCCGACCAGCCGGGCGCCCGCGAGAAGCTGACGTACGGCGGCGAGGTCGATCCACCCGAGGCCGTGCAGCCCGGCGACGCCAGCGTCCAGACAGATGTCGGCCGTTGCCCCGAGGGCGGCAAGAAAGCCTGCCCCGCCGTCGTGGGTGTCGAGCCCCGCCAGGTCCACCAGCACGGTGGCGGCCGGGTGCTCCCGTTCCCAGAGCGCGTGCCGCAGCGCCCGGCCGAGGGCGTACGAGCTGGCGCTAGCGGGAATGCCTCCCTCGGCGTCCGGGGCGGAGTCACCGGAGACCGCGACGACCAGCGCGTCCGGGGCGTGCGCCCAGCTGGTCAGCCGGCCGTCCAACACCCCGGAGACCAGGGGGACCTCCCAGCCGTCGGCGGTCGCTTCGGCAAAACCGACGCCCGCGTCACCGATCGGGACGACCGCGGTCGCCGCGGACGCCCAGCCCTCCGCCAGCGCCTGTCCGGCCCGCGACGACGACAGCGCTCCGACCCTGTCCGACGCCACGACCACCCGCATGCCGGGCATCCTCGCACCTCGGCGGAGAGCCTGGCCGGGCGCCGGTCCACCGTCCGGACAGGCGCTTCTCGAGCTGGCATCAGCAGCCGCGGCGAGGAACACGGTCCTTGACGAGCGCGCGCTGGCCGAGCGCTGCCGGGAAGGCGGCCACGAGCAGGACTCGATGGCGGCACTGGTCCTGCACATCCACCGCGAGCTGATCCACCACCTCGCCGAGATCGCCCTGCTCCGCGACCTCTACGCCCACCGGGCCTGACCCGGTCCCACGTAGGATCTGCCCGTGACGACCACCGCACGGCCCTCGACACCACTGTCGCTGCACCTGCTCGGCCGCGGGTCCGACCCACGGTCCGAACGCGGCGTCGAGTGCCCGGGCGACCTGCCCGCCGCCTCCGACCCCGGTCTGGTGGAGCGCGCACGCCAGGCGAAGGCCGCTCTGGGTGAACGGGTGTTCGTGCTCGGTCACCACTACCAGCGCGACGAGGTGATCCAGTTCGCCGACGTGACCGGCGACTCGTTCAAGCTCGCCCGTGAGGCGGCGGCCCGGCCCGCGGCGGAGTTCATCGTCTTCTGCGGCGTGCACTTCATGGCCGAGTCGGCTGACATCTTGACCTCGGCTGACCAGAAGGTCGTGCTGCCCGACCTCGCGGCCGGCTGCTCGATGGCTGACATGGCCCGGCTCGGCCAGGTCGAGGACGCCTGGGACGTGCTCGCCGACGCCGGCGTCGCCGACGTGACCGTGCCGGTGACCTACATGAACTCCTCCGCCGACATCAAGGCCTTCTGTGGCCGGCACGACGGGGTCGTCTGTACCTCCTCGAACGCGAAGTCGGTCCTCACCTGGGCGTACGCGCGCGGTGAGAAGGTGCTGTTCCTGCCCGACCAGCACCTCGGCCGCAACACCGCGGTGCTCGAGATGGGCATCGGCCTGGACGAGTGCGTCGTCTACGACCCGCACCAGCCCGGCGGTGGGCTCACCGTCGAGCAGCTCCAGGCGGCGAAGATGATCTTGTGGCGCGGCCACTGCTCGGTGCACGGCCGGTTCAGCGTCGAGGCCGTGCACGACGTACGGGCCCGCATCCCTGGCGTCCAGGTGATCGTCCACCCCGAGTGCCAGCACGAGGTGGTCCTGCTGGCCGACCAGGTCGGATCGACGGAGTTCATCATCTCGGCGATCGAGAAGGCGCCGCCCGGATCCCGCTGGGCCGTCGGTACCGAGCTCAACCTCGTGCAGCGGCTGGCCCGAGCCCACCCGGAGCAGGAGATCGTCTTCCTCGAGAAGCACGTCTGCTACTGCGCGACGATGAACCGGATCGACCTGCCGCACCTGGTCTGGGCGCTGGAGAACCTGGCCGCCGGCCACCTGGTCAACCAGATCACGGTCGACCCGGAGACCGAGCGCTACGCCAAGGCCGCCCTGCAGCGGATGCTCGAGCTGCCCGGTCCGACCGCCCGGGACTGAACGAGCTGTCCGAAGCCCGTTGCCCTTGAGGACAACGGCGTCTGGCAGGTCGGGTCAGCCGGGGATGAGGCCTTCGTCAGAGGTGCTGAGCAGCTCGCGGATCTCCTCCAGCGTGGAGTCGCCCCCCGGCAGGATCAGGTCGGAGTCGGACAGCTCGTCGTCCGGGACCGGCGTCCCGACGCTGCGGACCGCGTGCAGCAGGGCGAGCAGGGCGGTGGTCAGCTCGGTCTCGTCATCGGTGGAGACGGCGTCCTCGACGGCGTCGTCCAGGCGGTTGAGGTCAGGCAACGCTCCGTCGTCGACCCGCCACTGACCCTCGTTGAGGATGCGGACGATCATCGCAGGTCACCGGCGTTCGGCTGGGCCTCCGGTTGCACCTGGGTGATCGGCGGCGGGGTGGCCGCGACCGGCTGGCTGGCGATCGCCGGGGTGCTCTGGCTCGACCCAGCGGGCAGCGACGCCTTCATCCGGCTCAGCTCGTCCTCGACCTCGGAGGTGGAGGCCAGCTGCTCGAGCTCGAGGGTGATGTCGTCCTTGGTGGTGCCGGTCGCGTCGTCGAGCGCTCCGCTGGCCAGCAGCTCGTCGATCGCACCCGCCCGGGCCTGCATCTGCAGCGTCTTGTCCTCGGCCCGCTGGACCGCGAGACCGACGTCACCCATCTCTTCGCTGATCCCCGAGAACGCCTCGCTGATCCGCGTCTGGGCCTCGGCGGCGGAGTAGGTGGCCTTGATCGTCTCCTTCTTGGTGCGGAAGGCGTCGACCTTGGCCTGCA
>NZ_CAXTHG010000043.1:0-28379 GCF_964244005.1 uncultured Friedmanniella sp.
ACTCAGTGACGCTCGGGCTCGGGTTCGGCGGGAGGCTCGGGTTCGGCGGGAGGCTCGGGTTCGGCGGCGGGCTCGGGCTCGGCGGGAGGCTCGGGCTCGGCGGGAGGCTCGGGCTCGGACACCAGGTCGACGAGGTCGGGCAGGGTCTCCCGGAGCAGCTCGAGGCTGAGGGCGCCGTGCCGGAGCACCTCACCGTCCTCGTGCTGGCTGAAGTCGACGATCGTGGACGGCGCCCCGCCCGTGGTCGACAGCGGCCCGCCGTCGAGGTAGACGCTGACGGCGTTGCCGAGCTGGTCGACGGCCTCGTCGCAGGTGAGCGCGGCCGGTGAGCCGCTGAGGTTGGCGCTGCTGACCGCCATCGGGCCCGTCCGGCGCAGCACCTCCCGGGTGAGCTCGTGGTCGGGCACCCGTAGCGCGATCGTGCCGCCGGTCTCGCCCAGGTCCATCCGCAGACTGGGCTGGATCTTGCAGATGACCGTCAACGGTCCCGGCCAGTGTCGCGCCACCAGGTCCTTGGCTTGCTCGGGCACGTCGGTCGCCAGCGCCCGGATCAGGCTCGCCTCGCCGATCAGCACCGGCGGTGGCATGTCGCGGCCGCGGCGCTTGGCGTCCAGCAGCCGCTGCACGGCGTCGCCGCTGAAGGCGTCCGCGCCGATCCCGTACACGGTGTCGGTCGGCAGCACCACGCACTCCCCCTGCTCGACCGCCGCGCGCGCCGCCTCGGCCGCCACGGTCAGGTCCGCGCCCGTCCCGGTGCAGTCGAACCGGGTGTACAGGACCGTGGGCTCCTCGCCCGCGTCGTCCCCACCCGCCTCGAGCTCACCTGCGACCTCATCGGTGCCGAAGTCGTCGATCGCGTGCGCAACCGGCTCCGGCTCGTCCGGCTCGTGGGCGGCGAAGGTGACGCTCTCGAGCTCATCGTCGGCGCTGTTGCCCTCAGGCCCGGTGGACGGCTCAGGCCTGACGGACTCGCTCACCCGCCCATCCTGCCAGAGGGGCGCGCCTGAGGACCGGCGTTCATCGGCGCGCGGCGAGCCGGCGGACCGCGGTGACGAACCGGGGACGACCCGTCAGGTCGGGGTGGTCACGGACGGCGCTGAAGCCGCCGGCCGCCGTGACCACGGCCGGAGCGGACTCTCCCTGGGCGTCGGCGTGCTCGAAGCAGAGCAGCCCGCCCGGCTTGAGCAGCCGGGTGGCGGTCCGCACCAGCACCCGGATCGCGTCCAGCCCGTCGGCGCCGGAGAACAACGCCAGCGCCGGGTCGTGGTCGCGCACCTCGGGGGGGACCGACTCGTACGCGTCGAGGGGGATGTAGGGCGGGTTGGCGATGACGAGGTCGACCGTGCCGTCGAGCTCGGGCAGAGCCGTGGCCATGTCGCCGACGTGCACCTCTACGCTGGTGTCGCGCAGGTTGCGCAGGGCCCAGGACGCCGCGTCCTCGCTCAGCTCGACGGCGTGCAGCCGGACGCGCCGGGGCAGCTCGTCGTAGAGCGCCTTGGCGATCGCCCCGGAGCCGGCGCACAGCTCGACCACCAGCGGACGCTGCATCTCCCAAGCCATCGGCCGCAGCTGCTCGATCGCCCAGCCGGTCATCACCTCGGTCTCGGGCCGCGGCACGAAGACCCCAGGCCCGACGGCCAGCTCGACGTGGCGGAAGTAGGCGCGACCCGTCAGGTGCTGCAGCGGGGTCCGGACGGCCCGCAGGATGACCATCGACTCGAAGAGGTCGGCCTGGTCGTCGGTGACCGCGTCCAGCAGCGGCAGCCGCGCCGGCTCGATGTCGCAGGCCAGGCTGAGCAGCACCCGGGCGTCCTGCTCAGGACTCTCGATGCCGGCGTCCCGCAGCTCGGTGACGGCGTACGCCAGCAGCGGGCGTACGGGTCGGCTCACCCGACCGGCTCGCCGACCTGCGACAGCCGCTCCGCCGTGTCGGCCTCCTGCAGGGCGGTCAGGACCGCTCCCATGTCTCCGTTCAGCACGACGTCGAGATTGTAGGCCTTGAAGCCGATCCGGTGGTCGGAGATCCGGTTCTCGGCGTAGTTGTAGGTGCGGATCCGCTCGGAGCGGTCGACCGTCCGCACCTGGCTGCGGCGAGCCGCGGACGCCTCGGTCGCGGCCTGCTCCTCCGCAGCGGCGATCAGCCGGGACCGCAGCATCCGCATCGCCTGCTCGCGGTTCTGCAGCTGGGAGCGCTCGTTCTGGCAGGAGACCACGATGCCGCTCGGCAGGTGGGTGATCCGGACCGCGGAGTCGGTGGTGTTGACGCCCTGGCCGCCCGGGCCCGAGGAGCGGAAGACGTCGATCCGCAGGTCGTCGTCGAGGATCTCGACCTCGGTCTCCTCGACCTCGGGCATCACCAGCACGCCGGCGGCCGAGGTGTGCACGCGGCCCTGAGACTCGGTCACGGGCACCCGCTGCACGCGGTGCACGCCGCCCTCGAACTTGAGCACGCCGTACGGCATCGCGTCCGGCTCGCCCACCGAGGACGCCTTGATGGCGGCGGTGACCGATCGGTAGCCGCCGAGGTCGGTCTCCTGGGCGTCCAGCACCTCGACCTTCCAGCCGCGGCTCTCGGCGTAGCGGGTGTACATCTTCAGCAGGTCGGCGGCGAACAGGGCCGACTCCTCACCACCCTCACCGGACTTGATCTCGACCAGCGCGTCGGCGGAGTCGTTGGGGTCGCGGGGCGCGAGCAGCCGGGTGAGCCTTTCGACCACGGGTACCAGCTGTTCCTCGAGCGCGGTCGCCTCCGCGGCAAAGCTCACGTCGTCCGCGGCCAGCTCCTGCGCCGCGGCGAGGTCGTCGGTGATCCGGGTGTAGTCAGTCATCGCCTTGACGATCGGCGTCAGCTCGGCGTACCGCCGGCCGACCCGACGCGACCGGGCCATGTCGGCGTGGATCGTCGGGTCACCAAGCTCGAGCTCGAGCGCGGCGAACTCCTCCAGCAGCGGACCAGCAGCCTCAAACACGAGCGAGCTCCCGACTTGTCAGAACTGAGCTGCCCCCTAGGACAACTCAGTTCTGACAAGTCGGCCGGGGTGGGGTGGAGACGTGCGAAACGCCGGGAGACAAGGACGAGTCCCTGCCTCCCGGCGTCCCGGAGTGCTACTTGGCGAGCTTGGCGTACCGCTTCTCGAAGCGGGCGACGCGGCCACCGGTGTCAAGGATCTTCTGCTTGCCCGTGTAGAACGGGTGGCAGGCCGAGCACACGTCGGCGCGGATGATGCCGTCGCCGTTGGTGCTGCGGGTGGTGAACGTGGCGCCGCAGGTACAGGTGACCTGGGTCTCCACGTACGTCGGGTGGATGTTGGCCTTCATGTCGATCTCCTCATCTGCGTACCGGGTCGTCACGCGCGCTGCGGGACGTGAACCGGCACCAAAGGGTTCATTATGGCGCGGAGGCTTCCGCGCTCACAAATCCTCCAACCGCGAACCCCCGGGCTTTTAGTCCCGGGGCCCCGCAGCCGGTCAGGCCGGGATGTTCTTGGTGATGGCCATCAGGAACTCGCCGTTGCTCGAGGTCTTCCGCAGCCGGTCGAGCAGCATCTCCAGACCCTGCAGGTTGTCCAGACCGCCGATCACCCGGCGCAGCTTCCAGACGATGGCCAGCTCCTCGCGGCTCATCAGCAGCTCCTCGCGGCGGGTGCTGGAGGCGTCGACGTCGATGGCCGGGAAGATGCGCTTCTCGGAGAACTCCCGGCGCAGCCGCAGCTCCATGTTGCCGGTGCCCTTGAACTCCTCGAAGATCACCTCGTCCATCTTCGAGCCGGTCTCGATCAGCGCCGTGGCGAGGATGGTCAGCGAACCGCCGCCCTCGATGTTGCGCGCCGCCCCGAAGAACTTCTTCGGCGGGTACAGCGCGGCGGAGTCCACCCCACCGGACAGGATCCGGCCCGAGGCCGGGGCCGCGATGTTGTACGCGCGGCCCAGCCGGGTGATGCCGTCGAGGAGCACGACCACGTCCCGGCCGACCTCGACCAGTCGCTTGGCCCGCTCGATCGCCAGCTCGGCGACCGTGGTGTGGTCGCTGGCCGGACGGTCGAACGTCGAGGCGATGACCTCGCCCTGGACGGCCCGCTGGAAGTCGGTGACCTCCTCGGGACGCTCGTCGACCAGCACGACCATGAGGTGGACCTCGGGGTTGTTCTGGTGAATGGCGTTGGCGATGGACTGCATGATCATCGTCTTGCCCGCCTTGGACGGCGACACGATCAAGCCACGCTGCCCCTTGCCCACCGGGCAGACCAGGTCGATGATCCGGCCCGTCAGGTTGCTCGGGGTCGTCTCCATCTTGAGCCGGTCCTGCGGGTAGAGCGGCGTCAGCTTGGCGAACTCCACCCGGTTGCGAGCCTGCTCCGGGTCGCCGCCGTTGACCGTCTCCAGCTTGATCAACGGGTTGGACTTGGAGGGCTTGCCGGTGGTGTTCTGCTCGCCCTCCTTCAACGCCTTGACCGAACCGGTGACGACGTCGCCCTTGCGCAGGCCGTACTTCCTGATCATGGCGAGGGTGACGTACGCGTCCTCAGGAGCCGGCAGGTAGCCCGACGTACGGACGAAGCCGTAGCTGTCCATCACGTCGAGAATGCCGCGCGCCGGAACGAGGACGTCGTCCTCGGACACGACCGGGTCGGCCTCGTACCCGTTGAGACCGCCACCGTTGCCGCCGCGGGTGGGCCGGCGGTTCTGCCGGTCACGGCTCCGACGCCGACGACCGCGACGGCCGCCCTGGTCGTCGTCCCAGTCCCCCCGCTGGTCGTTGCGACCTTGGTCGTTGCGGTTCTGGTCGTTGCGGTTCTGGTCGTTGCGGTTCTGGTCGTTACGGTTCTGGTCGTTACGGTTCTGGTCGTTACGGTTCTGGTCGTTCCGGCTCTGGTCGTTGCGGCTCTGGTCGCTACGGCCCTGGTCGCTACGGCCCTGGTCGTTACGGCCCTGGTCGTTGCGCGCTTGGTCGTTGCGTGCGGCGTCGCCGTTCTGCCGGCTCTGGTCGCCGTTCTGCCGGCTCTGGTCGCCGTTCTGCCGGCTCTGGTCGCCGTTCTGGCGGCCGTTCTGCTCGCGGGGCTGGGTGTCCCGGCCCTGCTCGCGGCGGCGCTGCCGGCCGTCACCGGCGTCGTCACCGTTGCGGGCGGTGGTGTCCCCGTCCGGCTGACGCTCGGGGGCAGGCTCGGCCCGCACCTCCTCGACGCGGGCGATCGCCTCACGCGGAGCGCGCTGCAGGTCGTCGAGCGCGGCGGCCACGTCGGCCTTGGCTGCGCTGCTGCGGCTCGGCTGCTCGGCCGGAGCCTCGGCCTGCCGCGCGGAACGGCGCTCGCTGGTACCGGTGGTCACGGCGGGGCTGGACGAGCCGCCGGAGCCGCCCTGCGCGGACCGGATGGCCTCGATCAGCTGGCCCTTGCGCATCGCGCCGGTGCCTCGCAGACCCAAGGTGCTGGCGAGCTGCTTCAGCTCGGGCAGGACCATGGCGTCCAAGCCTGATCCCTTACGCCGACGAGCGCCCGCGCCGTCGGTCGGCGCAACGCTCGTCATTTCGGCGGTGTCAGTCAAGATTTTTCCTTTCGGATCGGGCACGGATGCCCATCCAGGCCCTGAAATGCGTCACTCCAGGGCGGTAGTACTGAGTTCGCGTCACGTCGTGGCGACGTGTCGTGGAAGTGGCGGGGACACGCCGTGAGCGTCGTCCGCGCCGCGCCTGCCTCCGCGGCGATGTCCAGCCCAGAACCGTTACCTGCGACTCGTCGTGAGTCACTGTGGTTCCCCTGGCCAGGCGGCACGGAAAGGCTAGCACTCACCAGCCACTATTCGTCCACCCGGACGCCGAGTGTTCGCCGTGGCCGCCGGCAAGCCCTTCAACCGGTGGTCGTCGCGAGGTCGGCCCCGGTCCCGATGCCCACCCCCAGCCGCCGGAACCCGGCGGTGTCCGGGATCTCGCTGTCCCCGCCGCCGCTGAGCACCAGCACCGTCGGGCCGGCGCCGCTGATCACCGCGGCGTGGCCGGCCGCGCGCAGCGTCGTCATCAACGCCCACGAGACCGGCATCGCCGGCTCGCGGTAGTCCTGGTGCAGCCAGTCGGCGGTCGCGTCGAGCAACCGGTCCGGATCAGCGGCCATGGCGTGCACCAGCAGAGCGGACCGGCCGCTGTTCTGGGCAGCGTCACGGTGCGGGACCGTACCCGGCAACAGACCCCGGGCTGCCGTGGTGGCGACCGCGACGTCCGGGATGAACACCGTGGCCGTGACGTCGGGGTGGACCGGCACGACCGCGACGTCCAGACCGGCGGCGCCGGTGTAGGCGAGGGTGAAGCCGCCGTAGATCGCCGCCGCGACGTTGTCGGGGTGACCCTCGACGTCGCAGGCGTGCTGCAGGAGCCAACGCCGACGGGCGGAGGCTTCTTCCGCGGGGCCGACCAGGGCGGCCGCCGCGAGCAGTCCGGCCACGATCGCCGCCGAGGACGAGCCGAGACCACGGCCGTGCGGGATCGTGTTGTGGCAACGCAGCCTCAAGCCGGGCACGCTCACGCCGAGGTCGGCGAGACCGCGGACCGCCGAGCGCAGGATCAGGTGCGAGTCGTCGCGCGGGACCGCGTCGGCGCCCTCCCCGGTGACGTCGACGACGTAGCCGCCGTCGGTGACGCCCAGCTCGACCGACTCACGCCAGGAGAGTGCCAGGCCGAAGCAGTCGAAGCCCGGACCCAGGTTGGCGCTGGTGGCCGGCACCTCGACGGTGACCGTCCGGCCCGGCTCCAGCACGCGTGGACTCGCGGTCACTCCCGCAGACCGCAGACCTCGGCCACGGCCCCGAGCTCGGCGCGGACGACCTCGGCCTGCAGCGGGGTCCAGCGCGACAGGGCCGTGTCCACGTCCTTGAGCCCGTGACCGGTGACGGTCACCGTGATCTGCTGGCCGGCGTCCAGCTCACCACGCTCGCGCTTGGCCAGCAGGCCGGCGACCCCGGCCGCTGAGGCGGGCTCCACGAAGATGCCCTCTCGGCTGGCCAGGAACGCCTGCGCGTCGAGGATCTGGTCGTCGGTGACGGCCTCGATCAGCCCGCCGGACTCGTCCCGGGCAGCCCGGGCGAGGTGCGCGGAGGCCGGGTTGCCGATCCGGATGGCGGTGGCCACGGTCTCGGGGGCCAGCACGCGCCTGCCCAGCACCAACGGCGCGGCACCGGCGGCCTGGAAGCCCCACATCCGCGGCGTCCGGGTGGCGTGCCCGGCCTCGGCGTACTGCCGGTAACCGCGCCAGTAGGCGGAGATGTTGCCGGCGTTGCCGACCGGCATCACGTGCAGGTCCGGGGCGTCGCCGAGGGCGTCGACGATCTCGAACGCGGCCGTCTTCTGGCCCTCGAGGCGCAGGTCGTTGACCGAGTTGACCAGGGCCACCGGATAGCTCTCGGCCAGCTGGCGGGCCAGCTCGAGGCAGTCGTCGAAGTTGCCGTCCACCTGGACGACCTTGCCTCCGTGCACGATGGCCTGGACGAGCTTGCCGGTGGAGATCCGGCCGGCCGGCAGCAGCACGACGGGCAGCATCCCGGCGCGCGAGGCGTACGCAGCGGCACTGGCGGAGGTGTTGCCCGTCGAGGCGCAGACCACCGCACGGGCGCCGGTCGCGGCGGCGGCGCTGACCGCGACCGTCATCCCGCGGTCCTTGAAGGAGCCGGTCGGGTTGGCCCCCTCGACCTTGATGAAGACCGAGCAGCCCAGCAGCTCGGCCAACGGGCCGGCTTCGACGAGCGGCGTGCTGCCCTCACCGAGGGACACCACGGGGTCGGTCGGGGCGAGCGGCAACCACTCGCCGTAGCGGGCGATCAGTCCGGAGGCGAGCCGGACCCGGGCCGGGCGTTCCGCGACGGGGGCCTGGGCCATGTCACTCACCTTCTACTCGCATCACACTGGTCACGTCGCGGACGACGTCGAGCTCGTGCAGGGACGCCACGGTCGCGCTGAGCGCCGCATCGGTGGCGCGGTGGGTGACGATCACCAGCGAGGCCTCGGCACCGCGGCCGTTCTGCCGCACCGTCTGGATCGAGACGTCGTGCTCGGCGAAGACCTGGGCGATCCGGGCGAGCACGCCCGCCACGTCGGCCACCTCGAGCGAGAGGTGGTAGCGGGTGGTGACCGAGCCGATCGCGGCCACCGGGCGGGCGGCGTAGCTGGACTCCCCGGGCCCGACCGCGCCGCGGACCCGGTTGCGGGCCACGGTGACGAGGTCGCCGAGCACGGCGCTGGCGGTCGGCGAGCCACCGGCGCCCGGGCCGTAGAACATCAGCCGACCTGCGGAGCGGGACTCCACGAAGATCGCGTTGTACGCCCCGCCGACCCCGGCGAGCGGGTGGCTGCGCGGGATCATCGCCGGATGCACCCGGACTGAGACGCTGCGGTCACGGCCAGACGTCGAGGGGTCGGAGAGCTGGCACAGCGCCAACAGCTTGACCACGCAGCCGATCGCCTTGGCCGAGGAGATGTCGGACGAGCTCACCTCGCTGATGCCCTCGCGGTAGACGTCCGCCGCGGTGACCCGGGTGTGGAAGGCCAGGCTGGCCAGGATCGCCGCCTTGGCCGCCGCGTCGAAGCCCTCGACGTCGGCGGTCGGGTCGGCCTCGGCGTAGCCGAGCTCCTGCGCCTCGGCGAGGGTCTCGGCGAAGCCCGCGCCGTCGGTGTCCATCTTGTCGAGGATGAAGTTGGTGGTGCCGTTGACGATGCCGATCACCGAGGTGATCTCGTCGCCGACCAGCGACTCGCGCAGCGGCCGGATGATCGGGATGGCGCCGGCGACCGCGGCCTCGAAGTACAGGTCGGCCTTGGCCTGCTCGGCGGCGGTGAACAGGGTGGCCCCGTCCTCGGCCAGCAACGCCTTGTTGGCCGTGACCACGGAGGCACCGTTGGCGAGGGCGGCGAGAATCAGCGAACGGGCGGGCTCGATGCCGCCGATCACCTCGATCACCAGGTCGACGTCGGGTCGGGTCACCAGCGAGGCGGCGTCGGTGGTGAACAACGCCGGGTCGATGCCGGGGCGGCTGCGGTTGGGCCGGCGGACGGCGATGCCGACCAGCTCGAGCGGTCGGCCGACGCGGGCACGCAGGTCGACAGCCTGCTCGGTCAGCAGCCGCGCGACCTCCGAGCCGACCACGCCGCAGCCGAGCAGGGCCACCCGTAGCGGCGAGCCGGAGAGGTCGGTGGTGCTGGCCGCTGCCGCGGTCTGCCGCACCGGCCCAGCGTTCGGCGGCGCGCTCGTGGCGGTCGCGCTGGTCATCGTCAGAGGGTCCTTCCGGCTTCATGTCCTGCGCCGACGGGGGCTGACGGCGCCCCATTCTCTCCCATGAGCGGCAGCGGGACGAACAAATCCGTCAGCCGACGTCGAGGGCCAGCAGGTCCTCGATCGTCTCGCGCCGGATCAGCGTCCGCACCTCGCCGCTGGTGACCGCGACCACGGGCGGCCGGGGCACGTGGTTGTAGTTGCTGGCCATCGACCGGCTGTACGCACCGGAGGCCGGCACGGCGATCAGGTCACCGGGCGCCACGTCGGCGGGCAGGAACTCGTCGCGGACCAGGATGTCGCCGCCCTCACAGTGCATCCCGACCACGCGCGCCAGCGCCGGCGGGGCGTCGGAGCGCCGGTTGGCGACGGTCGCGGAGTACTCCGCGGCGTACAGGGCCGTCCGGATGTTGTCGCTCATCCCGCCGTCCACGGCCACGTAGAGCCGGCTGGTGCCGCCGTCCAGCAGCACCTGCTTGACCGTGCCGACGCGGTAGAGGGCGAACGCGCTGGGGCCGCTGATCGCCCGGCCCGGCTCGATCGACAGGTGCGGGACGGTGATCCCGAGGCTCGCACACTCGGCGTCGATGATGCCGCGCAGGGCCGTCGCCAGAGCCTGCGGGGTCGACGGGGTGTCGGCGCTGGTGTAGGCGATGCCGAAGCCGCCGCCGAGGTCGAGCTCGGGCAGCTCGACGCCGCTGCTCTGGGCGAAGTCGGCGTGCAGTCGCAGCGTGCGGCGGGTCGCGACCTCGAAGCCGTCCGGCTCGAAGATCTGCGAGCCGATGTGGGAGTGGATGCCGACCAGGTCGAGCCAGGACGCGTGGTGGCAGGCCGCCAGGGCCTCAGCCGCCTGGCCGCCGGCAATCGAGAACCCGAACTTCTGGTCCTCGTGGGCGGTGGCGATGTACTCGTGGGTGTGGGCCTCCACGCCGGTGGTCACCCGGACCATCACCCGCGCCCGCAGCTGCAGCTCCTCAGCCAGCGCGCTCAGCCGGGCGATCTCGTCGAAGGAGTCGACGATGATCCGGCCCACGCCGGCGGTCAGGCCATGGCGCAGCTCGGCGACGCTCTTGTTGTTGCCGTGCAGACCGACCCGGCGCAGGTCGACCCCGGCGCGCTGGGCCACGGCCAGCTCACCGCTGCTGCAGACGTCGATCCCCAGCCCCTCCTCACTCACCCAGCGGGCCACGGCGGTGCACAGGAACGACTTCGCGGCGTAGTAGATCTCCCAGCCGGCGAACGCCTCGGCGAACGCCCGGGCGCGGGCCCGCAGGTCGGCCTCGTCCACCACGTACGCCGGGGTGCCGACCCGGTCGGCAAGCTCGGTCACGCTCATCCCCGCGACGGTGAGCACGCCGTCGGCGTCCTTGGCCGCGTTCGCGCTCCAGAGCCGGGGCAACAACGCGTTCACGTCCTCGGGCAGCGCCAGCCAGCTGGGCGCGCGGGAAGTTGCGTCCGCGTGGATCGAGCCTGCGACATGGGTGTGGGTCACGGGTACGAGCCTGCCAGATCCGACCGAGCGCGGCGGGCTCCGCCAGCCGCTGGACCTGTCGGCTGGCACGGCCACCCCGCCGACACTGGTACATTTCTCTTCGGTCCAGACGGGCTGATGGCCGGTTCGACCGGCCCGGCCCCCGTAGCTCAGGGGATAGAGCACCGCCCTCCGGAGGCGGTGGCGCAGGTTCGAATCCTGCCGGGGGCGCCAGTACGGCGGCACGATCGCTCGGGCCGGATCGTTCAGGATGGTGTCATGACCTCGCCCAAGCCAGCCAGCCGCCCGGGAACCAAGGGCCGGTCGGCGCCGCAGCGCACCACCCCCGCGCCGGCCCGCCCGTCCAAGGCCGCGTCGGCCCGGGCCCGGCTCGCGGCGGAGCAGGCCCGGCAGGCGCGACGTCGGCGCCGGTTGATCATGGCCATCGTCCCGATCGCCGTGGTGCTCGTCGCCGTCGGTGCGCTCGTCGTCGTCAAGCTGACGGGGGTCGGGTCACGGGCACCCGTGGCCACCGGTCCGGCCGAGAGCGGCGTGATCAGCCAGGTCACCGGAGTACCTGCGGGCGTGCTGGACCAGGTCGGCACCGGCACGATCAGGACGCCCCCGGCGCCGATCAGCGCCCCTGCGCTGACCGCGGACGGCAAGCCCCGGGTGCTCTACGTCGGCGCGGAGTACTGCCCCTACTGCGCGGCGGAACGGTGGGCGATGGTCGTCGCCCTCTCCCGGTTCGGCACCTTCTCCGGTCTCGGCCAGACGGCGTCCTCAGCCGACGACGTCTTCCCGAGCACGCCCACGCTGTCCTTCCACGGCTCGAGCTACACGAGCTCGACGGTGTCCTTTACCGGGGTGGAGACCGAGGACGGAAAGGGTGCGCCGCTGGACACGCTGTCGGCGGCGGACCAGCAGACCTTCAGCACCTACGCCAGCCCGCCGTACGTTCCGGCGAGCTCCAAGGGTGCGATCCCGTTCGTGAACATCGGCGGCAGGTACCTGATCAGCGGCGCCTCCTACGACGCGCAGGTGCTGCAGGGCAAGACCCACGCACAGGTGGCCGCGGCGCTGTCGGACCCGAGCTCGGACATCGCCAAGGCGGTCGACGGGAGCGCCAACGTGATCACCGCGGCGATCTGCGCGACCACCAAGAACGCCCCCACGGCCGTCTGCACCTCCGCCGGCGTCCAGGCCGGGGCCAAGGCGCTCTCGTGAGCGCCGACGTCGCCACGCCGCGCCGGACCCGGGTCGACCCGTCGTTCGTGATCGCCCTGGTCGGGCTGGTCATCTCGATCTACCTGACGGTCGAGCACTTCACCTCCCCCGCGCTCCTGGCCTGCCCGGAGGGGGCGGTCGTCAACTGCGCCAAGGTCACCTCGAGCTCGTACTCGACGATCCTCGGGGTCCCGGTCGCCGTCCTCGGGCTCGCCTACTTCGTCGGGATGGCTGCGCTCGCGAGCCCGGCCGGCTGGCGTGTTCGGGCCCTCGACCCGGTGCGGGTCGCGGCGGTGGTTCTCGGGGTGGTGATGGTGCTCTACCTCGTCTGGGTCGAGCTCTTCCGCGTCAACGCCCTGTGCCTGTGGTGCACGGCCGTCCACGTCTGCACCCTCGCGCTGCTGGGCACCGTGCTCTGGCGGATCTCCGACCGGGACGCAGCCCGCACGCCGTAGCCGGCGGACCTTCAGGTGCCTCCGAGCGCTCCGCGCCCAGACCCAGTGACGGTCGTGGACGCGCTGGGTCCGTCGTCGATCACGGCCCAGGCGCTCGTCCGACTCACGCCACGACGGTGAGGGCCTGACCGACCAACCGGCTCGACCGCAGCACGGTGATACATTCGCCGGGATCTGCCGTCGGACGGGAAGCCTCAGTGTCTGCTCACGCCCCTGCCCCCACCCGACCCGGTGCGGGTCTGCCCCGGCGTCTGTCGGCCTGGTACGACCAGCGCCGGAGCGGCCGGACGCTGGTCCTCGGCTGGCTGGGCACCCGGGTCGCGATGCTGGTCATCCTCGCCCTGGCCGAACGCTTCGTGGTCGGCGACGTCTTCTACTACCACCGCAAGATCCACGCGCTCTTCAGCGTCGGACTGCCCGCCACCCTGAACGAGTACCCGACCCCGGTCACCTGGCTGCTGTGGCTGCCGTACGGAGTCACCGGCGGTAACCGCACCGGCTACCTGGCGGCGTTCGTCGTCTTCATGCTGCTGCTGGACGGGCTGTTCACGGTCGCGCTCTGGCGCAGCAGCGGCCGCCGGCACACCTGGTCGTGCGACTTCTGGCTGCTCTTCGTCTTCCTGATCGGTCCGCTGTCCTACCTGCGCTTCGACATCCTGCCCGCGGTGCTCGCGGGCGGGGCGCTGCTGGCGGCCCGCCGGCGACCCTGGGTGACCGGTGCCCTCACCGGTCTGGGGGCGGCGGTCAAGCTGTGGCCGGCGCTGCTGATCGGTCCGTTCCTGGCGCACCGACAAACCCGCCGGCCCGTCGCCTGGTCGTTCGTCGCTGTCGGGTTCGGGCTCGCCGCGATCAGCCTGGTCCTCGGTGGCTGGGCGCGGCTGGTCTCACCGCTGACCTGGCAGTCCGACCGGGGTCTGCAGGTCGAGTCGACCTGGGCCACGCCGGTGATGCTGGCCCGCGCGCTCAAGCCCTCAGGCTGGACGGTCGACCTCTCCAGGTACCAGGCCTATGAGGTGTTCGGGCCCGGCGTCGGACCGCTGCTGACCCTCAGCACCATCGCCACCGTGCTCGGGCTTGCGGCCATCGCGGCCCTGGTCGTCCGGGCCCACCGGCATCCGGCGCCGTCCGCGGTGGGGGTTGGGGTCGCCGTGCTGGCGACCGTCGCGATCATGACCATCACCAACAAGACCCTGAGCCCGCAGTACCTGCTCTGGCTCGGCGGCGCGATGGCCGCGCTGCTGCTGCTCAGCTCGGACGACGATCCGGTCGACCACCGGGTCGTCCGGCGGCTGGGTTCCCAGCTGCTCGTCCTGGCGCTGTTGACCCACCTCGTCTACCCGCTGTTCTACGACGCCTTCCTCGGCCAGCACGGCCACGCCGGGATCGTCGTCTCGACGCTGATCACCGCCGCCCGCAACGTGTTCCTGGTGATCTTCACCGCCCGGGCCTGTCGGCTGGCCTGGCGACGACTGGCTCGCCCGGCCTGACGCCAAGAGAGCCTGCGCTGCGGGCTACTTCGACGTTCCCTGGGTCACCGAGCCCTGCAGCTGGCGCTGGAAGAGGATGTAGACCACGAGCACCGGGGTCACGGTGATCACCACGGCGGCGAAGAGCGCACCGAAGTCCACCGCGTAACCGGCCTGGGAGGCAAAGGCCGCCATTCCCTGGGACAGCACGTAGTTCTTCACGTTGGTGTTCAGGGCGACGGGGATCAGGAACTGGTTCCACAGGCCGAGGAAGTTGAAGATCAACACCGAGGTGAGGCCGTTCTTGGCCATCGGCAGCATCACGAGGAAGAACGTCTGCCACTCCCCCGCCCCGTCGAGCGCCGCCGCCTCGCCGATCTCGTCGGGCAGGGCCTTGAAGAACGAGAACAGGAAGAAGACCGTGAACGGCAGGGCGAACGCGACGTAGGTGATGATCAAGCCGGGCAGGGTGTTGAGCAGACCGAAGTTCTTGAGGGTGAAGAAGAGTGGGACGATCGCGAGGAAGATCGGGAAGGTCAGCCCGGCGAGCATGGCGTAGTAGATGAGCCGGGTACCGGGGAACGAGAACCGGGCCAGCACGTAGGAGCACATCGACCCGAGGATCATCACCAGGACCAGCGCCGACCCCACCACGATGATCGTGTTCAGGAAATAGCTGCCGATCCCGGCGGTGGTCCAGGCGTTGACGTAGTTGACCACGTTCAGGCTGGTGGGCAGCGAGAACGGGGACGAGAAGATCTGGTTCGTCGTCTTGAACGAGGTCATCAGCGTCCACAGCAGGGGCAGCACGACGATCAGCGACCAGAGCACCAGCACGGCGTGCGACACCGTCCCGAACGCCCGCTCGCTGGCCGGCACCGGCGTCCGGCGACGCGGCGGGACCTCGGCGCTGGCCGTCCGCGGCGCCAGCTCGGTCGTGGTCACCGCGACACCTCCCGGCCGGCGGTCAGCCGGTTGACGGCGAACACCAGGCCGGAGAAGACCAGGGTGATCGCGGCCAGCACGACGCCCATCGCGCAGGCGACCCCGAACTGCCCCTTGGTGAAGGCGGTGGTCAGCAGCTGCTGCGACATCACCAGGGTCGAGTTGTCGGGACCGCCGCCCGGGTTGAGCGCCGCCATGTAGACAAAGGCGTCCAGGGCCAGGATGCCCATGTAGACGTACGCGGTCTGCACGTTGTCGCGGATCAGCGGCACGGTGATGCTGACCGCGGTCCGCAGCCGCCCGCTGCCGTCGATCCGGGCGGCCTCGAAGATCTCGGCCGGGATGCCCTTGATCGCGGCCACGAACAACACCATGTAGAAGCCGACGAAGCCCCAGACGATCACGAAGATCGTCGCGGCCATCGCCGTCCGGGAGTCGCCGAGCCACGGGAACGACGCTGCGCTCTTGATGCCGACACTGGTCAGGATGCCGTTCAGCACGCCACTGCTGGGGTCGTAGATCCGGCCCCACATGATGCCGATCACGATGGCCGGGATCACGTAGGGGAAGAAGGACACGACCCGGTAGAAGTTGGAGCCCCGCAGACCCCGGGTCTGGCCGTGGCTGCTGCCCCCGACGGTGAGCAGGGAGGCCAGCGCGAGCGACAGCACGATGGTGACCAGCGGCAGGATGATCACCAAGATGATGTTGTTCCGCATGGCCCGCAGAAAGATCGAGTCGCTCAGGACCCGTGTGTAGTTGCGGATCCCGACGAAGTTCTGCGTCGGGGTGAAGCCGCTCCAGTCGGTGAGGGAGTAGTAGACCGCCTGGATGAACGGCGAGACCACGAAGATCACGTAGATGGCCAGCGGCAGGCCGAGGAAGACCAGCAGGAAGCTGACCCGGTCGAAGGTCAGCGGACGTCGACGGCGCCGGACAGGGGCGGTGCCCCTGCCCGGCTGCAGCGGTGCGACGACCGCGGTCACTTCACCTCGATCTTCTTGACGGAGTCGTCCTTGGCGACCTTGTCGGTGATCTGCTGCAGGGACTTGGTCAGCGTGGCCACGTCGGACTTGCCGTCGAGAAAGCTGTTCCACACCACGAGCTGGTCGGTGTTCATGCCGTAGTAGTCGACGAACTGCCAGGAGAAGATGTTCGACCCGGCCGCTTCGAGCAGCGTGGTCTGGGAGACCAGCGCTGTCGAGCCGAAGCCGTCCGCCGGCACGGTGCCCTTGACGATGCTGGGGGCCAGCAGGGTCTTGGCGAAGTTGGTCGCCGCGTCCTTGCTCAGCATCACCCGCAGCAGCTCCTTGCCGCCGGCGGGGTTCTTGGCCTTGGTGGGCACGACGAAGGGCTCACCGGCGGTGCTGTGCAGGGCCTCGTACGGCAGCGTGCTGCCCGAGGTGACGGTCGGCTCGGCCGCCCCGGTCATCTTGAACCCGGTCTTGGTCTGCTTCTTCATCTCGTTCTCGATCCACGAGCCCGAGGGGTAGAGGATCGCGTCCTCGTCGTTGCTCCACTGGGCCTGCGCGGCGGTGAACTGGGTGCCCGAGCCGCCCGGCTTGAAGTAGCCGGCGTCGACGACCTTCTTCATCGCGGTGAACACCGCCTGGACGGCCGGTAGGGACCAGCAGTCGGGCTTGAGGTTCTCGAGTGAGAGCCGGACGTCGTCGCCGCCCTCCTTGATCGCCGAGGCGATGGCCATCGTCTGGTAGTAGGTCGCGGCCTCCTTGCCCCAGGTGAAGAGGTACTTGCCCTTCTCCTTGGCCTTGGCGCCGAGCGCCAGCGCGTCGTCCCAGGTCTTGGGCGGCTCCCAGCCGTTCGCCTCGAACAGCGACGCCGAGTACCACAGGGCGTAGACGGTGAGGCTGTAGTTGAGCGCGGCAAACTTGCCGTCGAACGTGCCCGGGGTGAGCACCCCTTCGTAGAGGGTGTCGCGGATCTTGGCGCCCTCGAGGTTCGGGGCGTCGATCACCGAGCTGAGGTCCTCGAGCTGGTCGATGATCGTCGAGATGCCGATCGCGTTCGCGCCCGAGTTGTCGATCAGGTCCGGCGGGTTGCCGCCGACGAAGCGCGGCTGGAGCTCCTGGGCGATGTTGGTCGACGGGGCCACCGTCGGGGTGACCGTCGGATGGACGGCCTTGAGCTTGTCGGCGGCGTACTTGACGTAGTCGATGCCGTAGCCGCCGTTGAAGATCACCGCGTCGACGGTCGAGCTGTCGGCCAGCCCGAAGGGGTTGGTGCTCGATACCGCGCCGGTCGGACCCGCGCTCGCTCCCGTGTCGCCGCCGCCGGCCGCGCACGAGGCGAGACCCCCGGCCACCGGGGTCAGGGCCGCCGCCGTGAGGGCCAGCCGCAGGAGCTGGCGGCGGTGCAGGTGTCGTGGGGTGCTGTCCATCGGGGTGCTGCCTCTCGTCGAAAGGGTGCTGGGTGGAAGGTATGAGACTCGAGCGTGTCGAGGTCCTCGACGCAAACTGGGCCCGCCACGGTTCTGGGTGCACGCTGCACCCGCTCGTCGCCGATCCTAGGTCCGCGCCACGCCGTCTACCGGTACGACAGACCGGTGTCCCCGTGCTCGCGATGGATACGGTGGGCCCCGGCCACGTACTGAGCCACTCAAACACAACTGTTCAGATGTTGCACTCTTCTGGCCAGATATTGCACGAACTTGCAACACCGTCGATACATCCCGATCCGCGAGCTCGAGAGGCGTGAACTCCCATGACCGAGCTGCTCCTCGGCGCCGACGTCGGTGGCAGCTCGACCCGGGTCGCCGTCGCCACCGCGGACGAGGGCATCGTCCAGGTCGCCGTCGGCGGCCCGGGCAACCCCAACGTGGTCGGGCCCGACGCCTCGGCGAGGGTGATCCGGAGCACCGCGGACCGGGTCCTGACCAGTGTTCCCGGGGCGGTGGCTGCCGCCGTGATCGGCCTCGCCGGCGGCTTCCGGGTCGCCAGCGACCCGGCGTTCCTGGCCGCGGCGCTGCCCGAGCGGGTGACGGGGCCCCGGCTGGTGGTCTCCGACCTCGCGGTGGCGTTCTCCTCGGCCACCCCGGCCTGGGCCGGCTGCACCCTGGTCGCCGGCACGGGCGCCGTGGCGGCCCGCGTGGTGGGTGAGACCCTGCAGGACCGGCGGGACGGCTGGGGCTGGCTGCTGGGTGACGGCGGCTCGGGCTTCTGGCTGGGACGCGAAGCCGTCCGGGCGACGTTGCGGGCCCTGGAGCAGGAGCGGCCGCTGACCGGCCTGTCAAAAGCCGTCCTGGCCGACGCCGGCGTGAGCGACCAGCTCGGACTGCTGGCCGCGTGCTACGGCGAGCAGCCGACGTGGCTCACCCGCTTCGCGCCGCTGGTCAGCCGCTGGGCCGACGACGACCCCGCCGCGGGCGCGATCGCGGACGAGGCCGCTGCGCTGCTTGCCGCCGACCTGGCCGGACTCTCCCCGCAGGCCGACGAGCCGGTGGTCCTGGGCGGCTCGGTGCTGGGTCCTTCTGGGCTGGCCACGCCCGGCCCGATCCGACGGCGGCTCACCGACCGGCTGTCGTTCCGGCTGAGGCTGCTGCAGGTGGAGTCGGGGCTCGTCGGCGCCACCTGGATCGCCGCCCGGCGGCTCGGCTGGGACCGTCCCGACCTGCACGCCCGGCTCCGGACGAGCATCGCGACAGCGGCACGCCGCTGAGTGCCCTCGCGGGGCCGCCATCGAACATGGCCCGCCAACGCACCGCACCACCGCCTCGCTGGTCTGGTGATGTGAGTAATCTGGGCTGCGGGCAAGCCCCAGAATGCGTCGCAGTCGTGTTTGGCCAGGCGGGCCCAACGGTGGGCGGCTAGCCCACCCGTAGCCCGCAGGACGAACATCACGCACGGAAGAAGGCGACCCGGTCACCATGCCCGACCTCTCGAGCTCCACGACCACCACCAGCGCCGAGGACGCCGACTTCGGCGCCAACGACTGGCTGCTGGAGGAGATGTACGAGCAGTACGCCGCCGACCCGGGTTCGGTGGACCAGGCGTGGGTCGCCTACTTCACCGCCCACGGTGCACCTGGTGCCAAGGCAGGCGGTGCGCCCGGTGCCGAGGCAGGCGGTGCGCCCGGTGCCAAGGCAGGCGGTGCGCCCGGTGCCAAGGCAGGCAACGGCCAGACGGCGGCCGCCCCGGCGCCGGACGCTGCTTCGACGCCTGGCACCAACGGGCACGCCCCGAAGCCGATCCCCGCGACGCCCGCTCCGGCGCAGGCCGAGAAGCAGGCTCCGCCCGTCAGGCCGGCCGCGAACCGGACCACCACCTCCAAGCCCAACCCCACGGTGGAACGCCCCTCCACCAACAAGGAGGGTCGGCCGACCGCGCCGGGCAGCCGCGGCGGCGTCCCGGCTGACCCGCCGAACCCGTCCGACCGACCCGACGTCGCGGCCGAGGAGTCGGTCCGCACCACCCTGCGCGGGGCGTCGGCCCGGACGGCCAAGAACATGGACCTGTCCCTGACGGTCCCCACCGCCACCAGCGTCCGTTCGCTGCCGGTGAAGCTGCTGATCGACCAGCGCGTCGTGATCAACAACCACCTGCGGCGCTCCCGCGGCGGCAAGATCTCCTACACGCACCTGATCGGTTACGCCATGGTGCAGGCGCTCAAGACCGTGCCCGCCATGAACAACGGCTACGAGGTCGTCGACGGCAAGCCGACCATGATCGTTCCGGCGCACATCAACCTGGGCCTCGCGATCGACCTGCCCAAGCCTGATGGCACCCGCCAGCTGCTCGTACCGAGCATCAAGAACTGCGAGCGGCTCGACTTCGCCCAGTTCTGGGCGGCGTACGAGCAGATGGTCAAGAAGGCCCGCGCCGGCGAGCTGGCCGTCACCGACTTCGCCGACACCACGATCACCCTGACCAACCCCGGGACGATCGGTACCAACCACTCGGTGCCGCGCCTCGTCGCCGGCCAGGGCACGATCATCGGCGTCGGCTCGATGGACTACCCGCCGGAGTTCCAGGGCTCTGACCTCGACCGGTTGAGCGAGATGAGCGTCGCCAAGGTGATGACGCTGACCTCGACCTACGACCACCGGGTCATCCAGGGGGCCCAGTCCGGGGCTTACCTGCAGCGGCTGCACGCGCTGCTGCTCGGCGAGGACGGCTTCTACGACGACATCTTCGCCGACCTGCGGATCCCGTACGCGCCGATCCGCTGGGCGCAGGACGTCAGCACCGACCACGAGGACCAGATACCCAAGCAGGCGCGGATCATGGAGATGATCAACGCCTACCGGGTGCGCGGTCACCTGATGGCCGACACCGACCCGCTGGAGTACCGCCAGCGCGCACACCACGACCTGGACGTGCAGACCCACGGCCTGACCCTGTGGGACCTCGACCGCTCGTTTGCCACCGGCTCGTTCGCCGGCGGCCAGGGGCTGATGAAGATGCGCAAGATCCTCGGTATCCTCCGCGACTCCTACTGCCGCACCACCGGCATCGAGTACATGCACATCTCCGAGCCGGCGCAGCGAAAGTGGATCCAGGACCGGGTCGAGCGTCCGCACGAGTCGCTGCCCCGCGAGGAGCACCTGCGGATCCTCGACAAGCTCAACGAGGCGGAGATCTTCGAGACCTTCCTGCAGACCAAGTTCGTCGGCCAGAAGCGGTTCAGCCTCGAGGGCGGGGAGTCCGCCATCGCGCTGCTGGACGAGGTCTGCGAGCAGGCCGCCGACGCCGGGCTGGAAGAGGTCTGCATCGGCATGCCGCACCGGGGCCGGCTGAACGTGCTGGCCAACATCGTCGGCAAGTCCTACGCCCAGATCTTCCGCGAGTTCGAGGGCAACATCGACCCCCGGACGGTGCAGGGGTCGGGCGACGTCAAGTACCACCTGGGTTCTGAGGGTGAGTTCTCCGCCCTGAGCGGGGCGACGATCAAGACCTCGGTGGCGGCCAACCCGAGCCACCTCGAGGCGGTCAACCCGGTGCTCGAGGGCATCGCCCGGGCCAAGCAGGACATCCTCGACCGCGGCACGGAGTTCCCCGTGCTGCCGGTGCTGATGCACGGCGACGCCGCGTTCGCCGGCCAGGGCGTGGTGGCCGAGACGCTGAACCTGAGCCAGCTGCGCGGCTACCGCACCGGCGGCACGATCCACATCATCGTGAACAACCAAGTCGGCTTCACCACCTCACCGACCGAGTCGCGCTCGTCGGTCTACTGCACCGACGTGGCACGGATGGTCGCGGCGCCGATCTTCCACGTGAACGGAGACGACCCCGAGGCCTGCATCCAGGCGGCGCGGCTGGCGTTCGAGTTCCGCTCTCAGTTCCACAAGGACGTCGTGATCGACATCGTCTGCTACCGCCGGCGCGGTCACAACGAGGGTGACGACCCGAGCTTCACCCAGCCGCGGATGTACGACCTGATCGAGAAGAAGCGCTCGACCCGCAAGCTGTACACCGAGGCACTGATCGGCCGCGGCGACATCACCGTCGAGGACGCCGAAGCGGTGATGACAAAGTTCCAGCAGCGGCTGGAGAGCGTGTTCACGGAGGTCCGCGACCCGGGGCTGCCGCCGCGCGAGGTCGGCTACAGCCGGGTTCCGGCGTACCCGAGCAAGGCCGCGGCCAAGCACGGCACGGCAGTGACCCTCGAGACACTGAAGAAGGTCTCGGACGCCCACACCACGTTCCCGGACGCGTTCCACGTGCACCCGAAGGTGATGCCGCAGCTGCAGCGCCGCGCGGCCGCGATCACCCAGGGCCCGATCGACTGGGCGACCGGGGAGATCCTGGCGCTGGGTTCGCTGCTGCTCGAGGGCCGGACGGTTCGGCTCACCGGCCAGGACACGCGGCGGGGCACGTTCGTGCAGCGCTTCGCTGCCATCGTCGACCGGGTGAGCGGTGAGTCGTGGGTGCCGCTGAAGCACCTGGACGAGACCCAGGGCAAGTTCCACGTCTTCGACTCGCTGCTGAGCGAGTACGCGGCGATGGGCTTCGAGTACGGCTACTCCGTGGCCCGACCGGAGGCGCTGGTCGTCTGGGAGGCCCAGTTCGGCGACTTCGCCAACGGCGCCCAGATCATCATCGACGAGTACATCGCTTCCGGTCAGGCCAAGTGGACCCAGAAGTCGGGCGTCGTGCTGCTGCTGCCGCACGGCTACGAAGGCCAGGGCCCGGACCACTCCTCCGCGCGGATCGAGCGGTTCCTCACCCTCGCCGCCGAGGGCGCTCTAGCGGTCGCGCAACCCTCCACGCCGGCCAGCTACTTCCACCTGCTGCGGGCCCAGGCCCTCGGCGAGCGGCACCGGCCGCTGATCGTGGCGACGCCGAAGTCGATGCTGCGCAACAAGCAGGCCGTCTCCTATCCCGAAGACTTCACCTCCGGCAGCTGGCTGCCGGTGCTAGCCGACCCGACCATCACGGACCCGAACGAGGTCGAGTCGGTGCTGCTGTGCTCGGGCAAGGTGCGCTGGGACCTGGTCACCGGACGGCAGAAGGCAGGTCGGGAGGGCAAGGTCGCGATTGTCCCGGTCGAGCGGCTCTACCCGCTGCCGGCTGCGGAGATCGCCGCCGAGCTGAGCCGTTTCCCGCAGGTCAGCGAGGTGCGCTGGGTGCAGGACGAGCCGGCCAACCAGGGGGCCTGGCCGTTCATGGCCCTCAACCTGCCGGCCGCGCTGCAGGAGGCAGCACCGGGTCAGCGCTGGGAGCTCGTCCCGATCAACCGGGACGCGGCGTCGGCACCGGCCGTCGGCTCGGCCAAGGTGCACGAGTCCCAGCAGCGCAACCTCGTCGAGCGCGCGTTCGCCTGAGGCCGGCGGTGTACTTCACCGACAGAGGCATCGAAGAGCTGGCCGGCCGGCGTGGGGACGACGAGGTCTCCCTCGCCTGGCTGGCCGAGCAGCTGAGTACGTTCGTCGACCTGAACCCCGAGTTCGAGACGCCCATCGAGCGGCTGGCCACCTGGCTCGCCCGGCTGGACGACGAGGACGAGTGATGTCTGCGCCGGTGACGTTGGCTCAGCGTCATTGAGAAGACTTGAGCCGCGACTACCCAGCTCACGTCTCCCCGATCTTGCTCGCCTCAGCCTGGGACCGAGGCGTACCGGACCATCCGGATCTCCGGACGGTCGAAGTAGGGCTCCGGCTTCTCCTGCCCGTCGGGGGCGAAGCCGTGCTGGGCGTAGAAGCGTCGGGCCCGGTGGTTGTCGCGGAACACCCACAGCGAGGCGGGAGCCTCACCGATCGCGGCCGCGAGCAGCCGATGGCCCAGCCCGGTGCTCCAGTGAGCCTGCCTGACATAGAGCGAGTACAGCTCGAGGTCCGGCCCGAGGTCACCGTCACGGCTGTGGCCGGCCGCGGCGAAGCCGACGATCTCGCCGGCGTGGTCGGCCACCAGTCGTCGACCCGGAAACTCAGCGAGGATGGCGCGCCAGCGGCTGACCCGCTCGTCGACAGCGGCCACCGCCGCGTCCAGCCGGTCCTGCGGCACCATGCCGGTGTAGGCCTCGGCCCAGCAGGCCAGGTGGCACCGGCCCAGCGCCTCGGCGTCCGCCGGTCCGACCTCGCGGATCGCGACCGCACCGGTCTCGGTCACGGCTCGAAGATGATCTTGCCGAACACATCGCCGTTGATCATGGCGGCGAAGCCGTCGGCGGCGTCGGCGAGCGGCAGGACGCGGTCGACGACAGGTCGGATCCCTGTGGTGGTGAGCATCCGGGTCAGCGTGACCAGCTCGTCCCGGGTGCCCATGGTGGAGCCGACGACGCGGAGCGGCTTGAAAAAGATCTTGGTCAGCTCGGCCTGGGCCGGCGCGTCCCCGGAGGTGGCGCCGGAGATCACCACGGTGCCCCCCGGCCGGAGCGCGTTGATCGAGTGTGACCAGGTGGCGGCGCCGACGGTCTCCATCACCGCGTCCACCCGCTCGGGCAGCCGGACCCCGCTGGCGAACGCGGCGTGGGCACCGAGCTCGAGCACGCGGGCCTGCTTGGCCTCGCTGCGCGAGGTGACCCAGACCCGGATCCCTGCGTGCCGGGCCAGCACGACCAGCGCGGTCGCGACTCCTCCACCAGCTCCCTGCACCAGTACGGTGTCCCCCGGCCGTAGCCCGGAAGCGGTGAACAGCATCCGGTACGCCGTCAGCCACGCGGTCGGCAAACAGGCCGCGTCGACGAAGCCGAGCTCCTCAGGCAGGTCGACCAGGTTGGCCGCCGGCACCCGGACGCTGGTCGCGAGCGTCCCGGGACAGCGCTCCGACAGCAGCGACCGGCGCGGGTCATGGGTGCTGTCGGTGCCGGCGAACGAGGGGTCGTTGACCACCGCGTGTACGAGTACGCGGCCGCCGTCGGCGGTCACCCCAGCCGCGTCGCAGCCCAGCACCATGGGCAGCCGGTCCGGCGCCAGGCCGACCCCGCGGAGGGACCAGACGTCGTGGTGGTTGAGCGCGCACGCCCGTACCTGCACCTCCACCCAGCCCTCCGGGACGGCGGGCGGTTCGATCTCGCCCACCCGGAGCGCCCGCAGCGGCTGGTCCGGATCGGCGGCGGTGGCGTAGGCGGCGAACATGGAGGCAGCCTAGACGGACTGCTCAGCCCGGCCTCAGGAGCGCAGCGGCTCGCCCGGATAGGTGCCGAAGGTCCACTGGTTGCCCTCGGGATCGCGCAGTCCGACCTCGCGGCTGCCGTAGTCCTGCTCGACCGGGGCGTCCGGCACGACCGCGCCGGCGGCCCGGGCTCGGGTCAGTACCGCGTCCACGTCGGTGGTGACGACGTAGGCGGCGGACGTCCCGGGCTGCTGGGTGAACGGCCCCGCCGGCTTGTGCGACCCGAGCATCACCCCACCGCCCTCGGGCCAGTCGAGCTGGGCGTGCTGGATGACGCCGGCCTCGTCGGCGTAGCAGGCGGTCTCGACGAAGCCGAGCGCCACGAGGATGTCGATCACTGCTCGGGGGTCGTACGCCTGGAAGGTCGGCCAGACGGTCGCCGCACGGGTGGTCAAGGTGTCCTCGCTCATGAGGACGACGTTGCCACAGTGACGTCGGGTCGGACTTGGACGTTTCCGACCTCGGACGAGAGCCAGCCGGTCGGGCTCAGCCCGGTGAAGGCCGTGAACTCGCGAACGAGATGGGCGTGGTCGTAGTAGCCGTGCCGGAGTGCGACGCGGGTGAGGTCGCGCGGACCCGCGCCCGTGGAGGACCGGGTCACGTCCCGCCGGGCAGCGTCGAACCGCAGCAGCCGGGCCGCGACCTTGGGGGTCACCCCGATCTCGGCCCGGAAGACCGCCGCCAGCCGTCGTGGACCGAGCCCGACCTGGTCGGCCAGCTGACCGACGGGCGTCCGGCCCTGCGTCCGCTCCAGCAGGCGCCACGCCTGGACGACCTCGGGCCGGACTCGTCCAGGAACCCCTCGGACGAGGAGGTCCAGCAGCCAGCCCAGCAGCACCGCGTACCGGTCGGACCAGGTGGCGGCCGCGACCAGCTGCTCGTGCACCCGGGCGACGTCTGCACCCAGCACTGCCTCACCGTCGAAGCGGTCCGTCGGCAGAGCGGCGGCGGGCAGGGCGAACAGCCGCCGGGTGCCGAGCGGGCTGACGTCGACCTGGACTCCGCTCCACCGCCCCGGCTGGACGACGAACGCGGGTTCGGTGTGCAGCCCGCTGAGGGTCGTCGGCTGGTACTGGACCGCGCCCGCCGCCCAGTCGGCGGCGGAGGCAGCCACGCCGAGCCGCGCGTCCAACGCGAAGACGAGGGTCAGCGAACGCCCGGGCAGCCCGCGGTGCACCCCTGGGGTGAGGCCGGCGCCGCCGTAGCCCACCACCGACCGGACGAACGGCCGCAGCTCCGGCGGCACGGCCGCAGGCCGCGGAGTTGTCCACAGCTCCGGTCTCGGGTCCACGGCACCAGTGTCCCCCGGCACTCGCACGCACCGCCGGTAAGGTCGGCGGGTGAGCTCCACCGACATCGACGCCGTCACCGCCGCCTTCACCGACCGGTTTGGGGCGCAGCCGGCCGGGGTCTGGGCGGCTCCCGGGCGGGTCAACCTGATCGGTGAGCACACCGACTACAACGACGGCTTCGTGATGCCCTTCGCGCTGGCCCAGGCGGTCACGGTCGCCGCCGGCCCCCGCGACGACGGCCGCTGGAGCGTCACCTCGCTCAACCAGGACCAGACCAAAGAGTTCGGACCCGACGACCTGACGCCCGGGATGGACGGCTGGGCGGCGTACGTCGCCGGCGTCGTCTGGGCGCTGCGCGGCGCCGGGTACCCGGTGACCGGCGCCGACCTGGTGCTGACCTCCGACGTTCCCGTCGGGGCCGGGCTCTCCTCTTCAGCCGCGCTCGAGTGCGCCGCCCTGGCGGCGCTCGCGGACCTCTCCGACCTCGACGTCGACCCGCTCGAGCGGGCCAAGCTGGCCCGGACGTGTGAGAACGAGTTCGTCGGGGCGCCGACCGGCCTGATGGACCAGGCCGCGTCCACCCTGTGCACGCTTGGCCACGCCCTGTTCTTCGACTGCCGCAGCTTCAAGACCGAGCAGGTGCATCTCGCGCTCGACGAGGCCGGCCTGGAGCTGCTGGTGCTGGACACGCAGACCCCGCACGCCCTGGTCGACAGCGAGTACGCCGCCCGCCGCCGCAGCTGCGAGGAAGCCGCTCGACTGCTCGGTGTCGCGGCGCTCCGCGACGTCACGGACCTGGACGCGGCGCTCGCGCTGCTGCCGGAGGTGGAGATGCAGCGGCGGGTCCGGCACGTTGTCACCGAGAATGCGCGGGTGCTCGCGGCGGCGGACGTGCTGCGCGCGGACCGCACCACCGACCTGGCGCCGCTGCTCGACGCGTCACACGCCTCGATGCGGGACGACTTCGAGATCACCGTGCCGACGGTCGACCTGGCCGTCGCGACGGCCAAGAGCGCCGGTGCCCTGGGCGCCCGGATGACCGGCGGTGGTTTCGGTGGCTGCATCATCGCCCTGGTCGCCGCCGGCACCGCGGACGAGGTGGCCGAGGCGATCGCGGCCGCTTTCGCCGACGCCGGCTACGGCCGGCCGACCCACTTCCTCGGCCTGCCGTCGGCCGGCGCCAGCCGGCTCCGCTAGGCCCGCCCGGCTCCAGCGGGTCGCCATGGTCAGCTACTTCTCCGCCGGCACCGGTGGGCCACCGCCAAGGGCAACCCGAACGCCGACGTCTGTGGCAAGACGGTCGCGGCGCAGACAGATCGACGTCCTGCAGCACCAGGACCCTGCAGCACGAGGTCCCCTGCAGCACGAGGACCCCTGCAGCACGAGGACCAGAGCCAGGCGACGAGTGCGGTCGTCACGGGCCAGCCGACGCGATGCCCACCCACTCCCCCCTCGTGTCCGAGGCGGTCAAGCAGTCCGCGGGCAAGCGGGAGACCCTCGGCGACATCGACGAGGCCGTCCCGCCTGGCGTTTCCTCACCGTCGACGCCAACCCGCTCCTCGGTGGGCTGGCCGGGGGCGTGATCGGGCTGGCAACCGGGTGATCCTCATGGACGCGGTGGTCGTGGTCGAGCAGGGAGCGCCGGAAGAGGTGCTGGTCAAGGCGACGGTCAAGGCCGAGGCGCTGCGGCTGCTCGACCTGAGCCGAGAGTCAGGCCAGAAAGGCGCGGGTCGACGCGGGCAGCACCAGACACACCAGGGCGGCGAAGGAGACGACGGCGAAAAGCACGCCCACCACCGTGGTGGGCGGTTCGCGAAAGCTCCAGCCGAGCAGCAGCAGGATCAGCTGGGTGACGACCGCGAGCCCACGGCTCCAGCGCCGGCCACGCGCCACCCCGCGGGCGACCACGGCCAGCAGCACGGCGTAGCCGATCATGATCAGGGCCACACCGATTCCCACCACAGGCCGGGAGCTGCGCACCTGGCTGATCGCGAGGACGCCGTAGCCGAGGGCGGCCAGCGCCTGCAGGGCGAGCAGGGCAGCGGCCACCAGCAGGGCCGGCGGGCGGCGTGTCGGGGACCCGGCGATCAGGGGAGGCACCCACCTAGCGTACGGTCCGGGCTGCGTGAGCCCGCCGGAAGAGAAGCGAGATGTGAGGGACCTGACTCGTCAAACCCTTGTGCTGACCAAGGATTGTTGACAGGGTTGGGTCTGGTGCCGAGCCGCTCAGTGTAGAGGACCTGCGGCACCCACGACGCTGGGGGATCCTTCTCCTCCAGCACACGCCAGGAGAAGCGAGTTACCGAATGGATTGGCGCCACAAGGCTGCCTGTCTGGACGAGGACCCCGAGCTGTTCTTCCCCATTGGGAACACCGGCCCGGCCCTGCTCCAGATCGAAGAAGCCAAGCAAGTCTGTCGGCGGTGCGACGTTCGCGACGCATGCCTGCAGTGGGCGCTGGAAGCAGGTCAGGACCACGGGGTGTGGGGCGGTCTGAGCGAGGACGAGCGACGCGCGTTGAAGCGTCGCGCCGCTCGCGCGCGGATCCGTACGGCCTGAGCAAGACGTACCGGCACGCAGCAACCGGGACGCCGGGAGGGCAACTTCCCGGCGTCCCTCGCGTTCCCGGCACCAGATCGCGCGCCTCCGTCGAAAGGAGGAGCCGGTGAACACGCTTTTCGTTCACCGGCGACGACGTCGACGGAGG
>NZ_CAXTHG010000044.1:0-28054 GCF_964244005.1 uncultured Friedmanniella sp.
ACGCCGCCACCCCGGTCAGGGTGACGGCACGGGCCCGCATCAGCCAGTTCGCTGAGGCGAACAACACGTACAGGTGGTGGCGGTTCTTGACGAGCCCGCGGTAACGGGTCTTGACGAAACCGAAGTCGCGTTTCACGACCAGGAACGGATGCTCGACCTTCGCCCTCACCGACGCCTTCCGTGACTCCACCACCCGGTCCGGCCCGGCCATCGTCTTCAACCTCCCCTTGCGGGCCGCGACCCGGAACTCCACCCCCGCCAGGTGCGGGTCGGCGACCACGTCGGGCCGTTTCCCGACACCCTGGTAGCCGGCATCGGCGTACACCACCTCGTCATCGGCCCGCACCAGGTCGGCGACCTCGTCGAGGTCGTGCACGTTCGCCCCCGTCACCCTCACCGCATGGACATACCCGGTGCCCGCATCAACCCCGATGTGAGCCTTCATCCCGAAGTACCACTGGTTGCCCTTCTTCGTCTGGTGCATCTCCGGGTCCCGGGCACCCGCAGCGTTCTTCGTCGACGACGGAGCCGCGATGATCGTGGCGTCCACGATCGAGCCGCCCCGCATGACCCAGCCGTGCTCGTCGAAGAGCTGGTTCTGCGTCTGGAACAGCTGCTCACCCAACCGGTGCTTCTCCAACAGATGACGGAAATGCAACAGGGTGGTCGCGTCCGGCACCTGCTCGACCGCAAAGTCCAACCTCATGAACCGGCGCATCGCATACGAGTCATAGACCGCCTCCTCCACACCCTCATCCGACAGGGAGAACCACACCTGCAGCAGGTACATCCGCAGCATCGTCTCCACCGGCTTCGGCTTACGCCCCTTCGCAACCGAGTAGTAGACCGGCTCAACCAACCCGACCCACACCGCCCACGGGATCGTGGCATCCATGGTCTGCAAGAACGTCTCCCGACGAGACACCCGCCGACGGTTGCCGTACTCAACATCAGTGAAACTCGGCTGCTCGCTACCCATAACTCATCCTCTCCCCGCCCCCACCGCCAGACCAGACGCCGCCCCGAGCCCAAGAGAAAATCAGCGCTTCCCTAGGGGTATCTACGACGACACCAATCCGCGGTGCCTCAGCGACTGAGCAGTACGGTGATCGCGAAATAACCAATAACAATGCCCATGCCGGTGATCGCCACACCCAAGATGGCCAGTGCAAGCAGATTGTTCCCGGCAATCGGAACTGGCGTGACCGTACCGCCTGGCGTCAGGACCCACGAGTCGACCGGAGGCTGCGGGGGAGTCCAGGGTGCAGGGGTGGATGCTTGCCGGCCGGGGTTCTGTGGGCCGCTGAGGACCGGGGGGCGGACGGCCGGCTGCAGCCAGCCGAGGTCACGCCCGCACAACGAGCACTCAACGTCGCCCGCCTCGGGCACAGTACCGCAGGCGCAGACCGCTGGCCCGCCACTCATCGGATCAGTCTTTCAACAGCATCGCGGAGCGCGTCGACGTCGCCCGTCAAACTCGTGAGTCTGGTCAGCGCGGCACCGATACCCGAAACCAACCTCTTCACCCGGCTCCAGTCTCGCACGGGCGGCGCTGACCGCAGCTCGTCGGTTAGGGCCTCGAGCCGGCCTAGGGCCAGCCCGATATCCTCCCGAGTCTCGTCATCACGCCGTCCCGCGGTCTGCTGTGCGTCACCCAGCGCCTGTCGCAACCGCGCGATCGCCTCCTCCACCTGGTTACCACCGCCCGAGCTGTTCGTGGCTGTTGCGTGCGCCCGGGAGCCGGTCGCAAACGCCGAACCGGTGACGGTCGAACCGGTGATCGTGGTGCTACTGTGCTCGCCGCTGACGGCGTCGGACTGATTCATTGTCAGCTCCTCAGGTGGGCGGGACTGGGCTTGTAGACGGCTGGGACTGGCTGACTGTCGAAGCCGAAGCCGAAGCCGAGCTTCCGGCGGCGACCGACGACGAGTTGAGCGTCGAGTTGTTGAAGGTGTTGCTGTTCTCGATTCGAGTGCTGTTGATCACGGTAGACATTTGGCCGGCGAATTCGCTGAGGTCGTAGCCGTGATGGCGAAGGAACTGCGCAAGCACCTCGACCACGTGCCGCTCGATGATCCGCATCCGTTCGTCCGCGTCGTAGAGCTGAAAGCCGACGAGTCCGTTGGGATTGGACCCCATCTCGCGGACGCTCACCCGGCTGCCGTAGTCGAACGCCAACTGCCGGCCGATACGCTGGTCCTCCGACGCCTCGTCGAGGCTCCGTCGAACCGCCGCGCTCGCCCTCGCAACTAGGTTCAGCACGGCGCGGGGGGAGCGGATCAGGTCACCGACCGCCAAGCCCGCCGCGCGCAGCTTGGCCCCGACATCAAATCGGTCGTACGTGTCGATCCGGCGGTAGGCCGGCCGGATCCCGGGCATCACAGTGGCGACGAACTCAATGAAGAGCATCCGTCCGCGCTGAGACGCGTGCAGGAAGGTGGTCACCTCCAGCTCACCATTCCACGCCGCCATCCGGACCGCCTGGTAATGGCGCACCCGGCCGCGCTCGGTGTGTCCAACCTGTCGTACCTGTTCAGGAAAGAGCCGGCTAAGGGGGCGACCCTGGAAGAGGTACTCGCTGGTGGTGGGGAGTCGCCCAGCCACGAACACGCGGTCGCGCACGCTCAGGTGCGGCATCACGTCGTCTTGCGGCCGGTGTCGTTGGCCGAGGTCGACCATGCCGGATCGGATCGCTTCGTAGAGCTCGTCGGTGCTGAAGGGGACGGCCTCCGGACTGGTTACTGCGGCCGCATTCGTCCCGGGTTGCGCCGCAGGACCCGCGGCCCGCAGCGGGGCGACGAGTGACCAGCGCCGGTAGACATCGCCGAAGCCGACGAACGGGTCGGCCCCAGCGCTTTCGGAGTAGAGGGTGAGGTTGCCCTGCTGTGCCTTGTCCAAGTAGTCCAACCGCTGCTCTGAGTCCGGCCCAGCGGCGGGCGCTCGGTCGGGCTCGAAGACGTCCCTCGTCAGCTCCACGGCGATGGTCTGGTGCACCTTCAGCCGGTCGAGGAAGTAGGTAAGCCAGATGAGCAAGCCCGCCAGGAACGTGAAGAACCAGCGCCCGAGCAGCGCTCCTGGCTGCTGCAATCCGTAGAAGACCAAGGCGAACACGCTCATCCCGGACAGCAGATTGGGTCCTACCAGTAGCACCGCGGTTGCCAATGGACCTACCAGCACGCTCAGGCCTACGTGGACGAGGCCGGCGGTCACCTGCCGCCGGTATAGCAGCCCAACGCCGCGCACGAGCAACCACAGGGACAGAACGGTCATGGCGAGAACGACGCCGGCGGTGGGCGAGGCCACCAACCCAGCCAACAGCAGCACTGTCACGACAGCATCCCGCAGCAGGGTCCTTCGCCGGGTGGCCAGGCAGTGCCGGACCACAGGAACGACGCTGAACCCGTGGGACGGCGCCACCGATCGGTGGGATTGGTAGAGCACCTCGTCCAGGACGGTGCGTGCGAAGTCCTCATCGAGGTAGGCGGCCGCGCAGAGGTATCGCGTGGCGTCGGTACGTTCAGGACGGAGACGCTCGGCGGTCGGGGCGGCGGCCTGGGCGTGCGCGGCGGTCACCGGAACGTCCCCGAGTAGGCGTCGGCGATAGGCTCGATCATCTGTCTGCCTCTCAGGATCTCCACGACCAATGCGTGTTCACTTGCGCTTCATCGGCTCAGACGGCGGGGGAAGCACTGATTGCCGCGCTCGTCCTTGCCCAGTTCGGGAAACGCGGACTTGCAGAACTGCTCGACGTCCTTTTTGGAATCGAAGTTGTCGACGGCGAAGGTGTACCAGAGTGCGCGTCCGTCTGTGTCGTCGGTGCCAAAGGCATCAGGTCCGTACAGCAACCGGATCGTGTAGGGCGGGCTCAGGCGGTCCCGAAGTCGCTGGTGCTCGGCCAAAATGTCGGCGGCCTCGAACGTGTGCGAACCCGACGCCGTGCGCTGATAGGTGTCCGTCACGCCGACATCCTTCGAGGCCAGTTGCGCGCTCCAGTGACCGTCGAGTTCGGTGCGCTCCAGGTCTGTGGCGGCCTGGTTCTGCAGGTCGGCCAGCGCCTGGTCCTCTTGCTCTTGCCGCGTCAACTGCGTCTCAGTCGGGCTCGGGTCGGGGGTCGACGTAGCTTCGCTCGGGTCGGTTGTGACGAAGGGTGACGGACCAGGCTGCGACGAGAGGTTTGGGTCGGTCGGGCTGGTGGATCCCGCACCGGACGGTAGCGAGGGCGACGGGCTCGGCCCGGATGGAGTCGCGGTGGGCAGTCTGGCCCAGCCGACGAAGGCACCCACGAGCAAACCCAGTGTCAGCAGGCCCACCGCTACCAGGACCAGGGCGCCCTGGGAGAACGGCCGTCGAGCGACGGGCCCTGAGGGTCCGATCTCGCTCATGGCATCGGAAGCGCGCGGTAACAAGCCCTAAATCGTGAACCCCGAGGTGTTAAGCGCATCATCCGTCCGATCGGATCAGTGAACTCCTGATACGCCGGATGCGACGGGAGCTCGCTTTGATACGCATGGTTGCGCACCGCGGGCCACTGCGAGAAGCCTCGACCATGATGTGTCCACATTCCGATCTGGCGCCACATCGCTCAGCCCATCAATATCTGTCCGATAAGCGACGTTATGTCAACTACTACCCGCTCAAGGTCACGATCCGGCCTGCGTCTGCCGGCAGGACCGATCGGGCAATCTTCCGGTCGAAGGTGATGAGAAGGCCGTCATGGCGAGTGGCCAGGTTGAGAAGGTGCCAGTCGGTCAGCTGCTGGAGCCCTGCGATACCCGTGGTGTCCACGACGGCGTCAGCCAGACTGGTGTCGTCAACCAGGAACTCAGAGCGAGGGTCGGCCCGGATGCCCGACAGGATGCCGAGCGCCTGCTGGGCAGTAACCGGCTGTCCGGTCACGGCAGGGTTCAGCAGCAGCCGCAGCAGGCCGGTCTCGGTGACCGGCGTGGTCGCGTAGCGCAGCACTCCTCGCAACCATCGGTGTGACTCCTGGTGGAAGACGTGTGACGGGTTGGTCAGCGCCACCAGGACGTTCACGTCCGGGACAGCCAACCTCTCCTCACTCATCGTCGTGAGCAGCGTCCACCATCTCGACCGTGATCACGTGCCCGTCAACCCGAGGCAGGATCGGAAAGCCCGGTGCGCTTGGCAGATCCGACAGCTCCGCTTCGTAGCCGATCAAGGCGAGCTCCGACAGCGCCTCGCCGATGGACAAGCCACGCCGATGCGCCCGGCTGCGGGCGGCTGCCAACACCCGGTCGTCGATCGTCAACGTGGTTCTCATAGGCACACCGTAATTCAACATCACGCATCACGCATCGCGCATCACGCCGACCTTCAGCGAGCTCCCACCGCGGTGAACGCGTCATCGTAGATCGCCAGCGCCTGGTGCACGTCGTCGGCGGACACGTTGGCCGGCGGGACGACGTGGATCCGGCTGTCGGTCACGAACGGCAGCAGGCCGCGGCCGATCAGGTCGGCCTTCAATCGGGCGACCGACGCCGGGTCGAGCGGCTCGCGGGTGTCGGGGTCGGCGACCAGCTCCAGCGCCCAGAACACGCCCACGCCGCGGGCCTCGCCGATGACGGGATGCTTTGCTGCGAGCTCGGCCAGGCCTGGGGCGAGCAGGTCACGGCCGATGGTGGCCGCGTTCTCGACCACGCGCTCCTCCTCCATCGCCCGCTGGGTCGCCACGATGCTGGCCGCGGCGAGCGGGTGGCCGGAGTAGGTCAGACCGCCCGGGAAGACCCGGTCGTCGAACGCGTGGGCGATCTCGTCGGAGATGACCACGCCACCGACCGGCACGTAGCCGGAGTTGACCCCTTTGGCGAAGGTGATCAGGTCGGGACGGATCTCGTGCGCGTCGAAGGCGAACCACTCCCCTGCGCGGCCGAACCCGGCCATCACCTCGTCGAGGATGACCAGGACGTCGTAGCGGTCGGCGATCGCGCGGACGCCGGCGAGGTAGCCCGGCGGCGGGACCATGATGCCGGCGGTGCCGGGAATGGTCTCGAGCAGGATCGCGGCGACCGTGGACGGACCCTCGGCCTGGATCACGCGCTCGAGGTGGTGCAGCGCGCGGGCACACTCCTCCTCGGGCGTGCTGGCCCAGAACTCGGTCCGGTAGAGATAGGGACCGAAGACGTGCACGTGGCCGCGCGCGTACTCGTTGGGGATCCGGCGCCAGTCACCGGTCGCGACGACCGCCGCGCCGGTGTTCCCGTGGTACGAGCGGTAGCGCGAGACGACCTTGTCCCGGCCCGTCACGAGCCGGGCCATCCGGATGGCGTTCTCGTTGGCGTCGGCGCCGCCGTTGGTGAAGAAGACCTTGCTGAAGCCCTTCGGCGCGCGCTTGGTGATGAGGCGGGACGCCTCGGCCCGGGTGGCGTTGCCGTGCGCCGGGGCCACCGTGGTCAGCGTCTGGAGCTGCTCGGTGATGCCCGCGATGATCTTGGGGTGCTGGTGACCCATGTTGGTGAACACCAGCTGGCTGGAGAAGTCGAGGTAGTGGTTGCCGTCGTGGTCCCACACCCTCGTGCCCAGTCCGCCCGCGAGCGGCAGCGGCTGGAGCCCGCCCTGCTTGGACCAGGAGTGGAACACCGCACTCGCGTCCGCGGCACTGACCTCGGCGTTGGACGGACCCGTCGACGGCGCGTCAGGCGGTCCTGCGTCGGTCACGTCGTTGGCTTCAGGGGCGTCCGGCAGGTGGTGGTCGACCGCGGTCATCGGTTCTCCTCGAAAAGCGTGCGGTGGTCAGGATGGCGCTGGACCCACTCTGGCAGACCCGCCCGTGTTTGAGAGGATGCGGGCGTGGCCGAGCGCGTGGGGTTCCTCAGCACGACCGGCGCGCGGCTGGCCGGCCTGATCGACCAACCCGCGGGCCTGGTCCGCGGCTGGGGGGTGTTCTCCCACGGCTTCACCCTTGGCAAGGACAGCCCCGCTGCCAGCCGGATCTGCAAGCAGCTGGCGGCCGATGGCGTCGGGATGCTCCGATTCGACAACCTCGGGCTGGGCGACTCCGAGGGCGACTGGGGCGACGGGTCGTTCTCGCACAAGGTGGCCGACACCGTCCGCGCGGCGGAGTTCATGAACGGCTCGGGACGTGAGGTCCGGCTGCTGGTCGGGCACTCCTTCGGCGGCGCCGCGGTGATCGCGGCGGCCCACCAGATCGACTCCGTCCGCGCCGTGAGCAGCCTGTGCGCGCCGTACGAGCCCAAGCACGTGGAGCACAACTACGACGCGCTCGTCGAACGCATCCTCGCCGACGGAGAAGCTCCCTTCCTGGTGGGCGGCAAGGCGCTGACGCTGCGCCGGCACTTCCTCGAGGACGTCCGGGCCGCCGACCTGCACGAGCAGATCCGCTCGCTCAAACGGGCCCTGCTGGTGCTGCACTCCCCCACCGACAACACGGTCGGGATCATGAACGCGTCCCAGATCTTCCGGGCGGCCCGGCACCCCCGCAGCTTCGTCTCGCTGGAGGGTGCCGACCACCTGCTCACCGGTCGGGACCAGGCCAGGCGGGCCGCCCGGATCATCAGCGCCTGGGTCGATCCGTACCTTCCACCCTCCTAGTCGCCGGCGCCGGCGCCGGCTGGGCCCTCACCTCCGCCGCCCTTGACCGCTGCTAAGAGCAGTTGCTGCCGGGCTGACCGCGGCCGGCCCCTCAGCGGTGGCGGAGCACCCCGGCGTCGAGGAACTTGAAGTTGGTGACGGTCCGGGCCTCCCCCTCGCCGTCCAGCACGACCGGGGTGTCGTCGCCGTCCTGGACCACCAGCAGCCCGTGCGGATAGCCGGGCAGCGGGGTCGCGACCGTGGCCGCGCCGTCGCAGTCGGAGGACCCGTCCGCCGCAGGTCCGTCGACCACCGCGAAGTGCCGTAGGGGCGCCAGCGTCCGCCGGTCGTAGGTGTAGAAGGTGTTGTCGCCCTGGCTGGACACGAGCAGGGTGCCCGACCGGCGCCCGGTGGCGTAGATGGTCAGGCCCTCGACGTCAGCGGCGATCCGCCCGCCGAACCCCGGGTCGGGGCCGGTGACCGCGCACTCCTCAGCTGCCGGGTCGTAGACGGCCGGCACACCGAACTCCTGCGTCCGCTCGACGTTGCGCGGGACGCCGGCAAAGCGGCCGTGCCCCAGCCGGAGCCGCCAGAGACCGACGTCCTCCTGAGCCGCGTAGAGGGTGCGCTTGGCCGGGTCGACGACCAGTCCCTCCAGCTGCGGGCCCTCCCCCGGGTCCTCGCACGGGCTCCACGAGCCGCCGTCGGGCAGCCGGAACGTGCTCGGGAAGGTGAGTGTGTCGACGCGTCGATAGCTGACCCGACCGTGGCGGGCGACCAGCCGGAAGAGCCCGAGGTCGCTGGTGTGCCGGCGGGTGCCGACCGCGTACGCGGTGCCGTCCGGGTCGACGTAGGTGGTCAGGCCGTACACCGTCTCCTGGTCGTTGACCTGCGCCTGGTCGGCGGAGAAGGCGAACGGGACGTGGGCCGCGGTGACGTCGGACAGCCGGCCCGTCCGGGCGTTGATCGCGTAGGAACGGATCTGGTCGCGGCCGCGGTCGCTGACCACCGCGAGGTCGACCGTCCGGCCGCCGAGGGAGAAGCCGCGCACGATGTCGACGTTGTTGAACCGGCCGGGCTCGTCGGCGTCGGTGGGAGCGGCCGGTGCCGGCACGGTCTGCACCAGCCGACCGTGGAGGTCGAAGACCTGCAGGCCGGCGTTCTTCGCGGTACCGATCACCACGCTGCGGGACCGGTCGCGGCGGTTGACCCAGATGGCGGGGTCGTCGGCGTCCCCGTTACCGCCCGCGTCGTCGTCGAAGACCGGCGGCGTCTCGAGGGCGGGCCGCACCTCGACCAACCGGTCGGAGCCGGTCGGGCGGGTCGCCGGCCGGTCGGCGTACGCCGGGACCGGGACCAGCAGGATGGACGCGAGGGAGGCCGCCAGCAGCGGCAGGGGACGGGTCAAGTTCATCACGTCGCCGACCGTAGGGGCGCCGGCGGGAGTGCGGGTGACGTCCAGATGAACACTGACTGACCAGACCTTGGCGCCAGACCGAACCGTGCCCCGATCATGACGCGTCGGTTCCGAACGGACAGCACCCAGCCGGCGGAAGCGGCCCGTCACCTGGTCAGCTGTCCCGGCGGGGCCGTCGCAGCTCGAAGGTCTCGAAGGGCGTCAGCGCGCCGCCGAGCCCGGTGACGTCGTAGTAGGTGACGGTCATCGTGGTGTGGCCACCGCGGTGGCCTGGGTCGACGGTGAAGGCGGCGAAGCCGTAGGAGTTCGCGGCGTTGCGGACCGCCGACCAGGGCGCAGCTTCCTGGACGTAGACCGGGGGCCGCTTGCCGGTGGTCGGATCGGGCGGGCCGACTGCGGTGATCACCCGGCAGGCGGGCGGGTCGAAGAAGAGCTGGTTGGACGGCGCCGACGTCCCTCCCCCACCGATGACCATGTGCACGGTCCCTCGGGTGGTGTCGACGACGGCGGTCTCGGTAGCGGCCGGACGAGGCGTCAGAGTGGCGTTGTCCTCGTGTCCCCGGAGCGGGTGCGAGCGTTCGTAGTGGTGCTCGTGGCCGCAGACGACGAGGTCCACGCCGTACCGCTCGAACAGGGGCAGCCACTCCTGGCGGATCCCGAGGTCGGCGCCGTTGAACTTGTCCGCGGTGCTGATGGCGACCTGGTGCATGCAGATGACGATCCAGTCGATGCTGCGGTCGTGGCGGGCGGCCCGCAGCTCGGACTCGAGCCAGCGCCGTTGGGCGCCTCCGGAGTAGCCGCGGACGTAGGAGTTGCCGCCGTCCTGGTAGGTGATGTCGTCGTTGGCGAGCGAGATCACCCGGACTGCACCTGCGGTGAAGGAGTACCAGAGGCCCCGGGTCACGTCGGTCTGGCCTGAGGCCGCCGGCACCTCGAAATAGGTCTGGTAGGCGGCGTAGCCGATTGGGCCGTTGCCCAGCTCGTTCTCGTGGTTGCCGGCGGACGGCATCCAGGGCCGGTGCCGCGCGCTACGGGAGTTGTTGTCCCAGAAGTCCCACCAGGTCCGCACCCGGTCCTCGGCCAGGTTGGCGTAGCAGAGGTCGCCGTTGAAGAGGTGGAACAGCGGCTGGACCCGCTCCACGCCAGCCGTGGTGTCCCCCGCCGCCGGTGAGCCGAGGTTGTCGTTCACCCACGGCGGGTTAGCCAGGTCGACCCCGGCGGGCGGGGCGTACTTCTTGCCGACGGTCGGCGTGCCCTGGTCCCCGAAGCTGGTGAACGTGAAGCCCTCGCTCCGGCCGCGGGGCGCGGTCTGCAGCGAGCCGGCCTCGGGCTGGGCGCCCGCGTGCGCAGCCAGGAAGACGAAGTCCGACGCCGCGGCCAGTCCGCCCAGCCGCGCGTGGTGGGCGTACACGGTGCGGCCCGACTTGGCGTCGACGTAGGTGCGGGTCGCCGCAGGGACGCTGCGCCGGTACTGCCGCTTGGTGCCGAGCAGCACCCGTGCACGCTCGACCGGCTGCAAGGTGTGCCAGGAGACGACGGCCTCGGTGGAAGCGTCCGCGCCGAACTGGACGTGCAGCCCTTCCACCGGCGGAACCTGGGTGGGCCGGTCGGCACCACCGCTCGTCCCTGGGCGGACGTCGGCGCTCGCCTCCGGGGCGCCGACGGCCAGGGCAGCGACTCCGCCGGCACCGGAGGCCAACAACGTACGACGCCGCACATGGGCCTGGAACAGCGCTCGGTCATCACTCATGAGCCCCACTCGACCACCAGCAGATCTGGCCCGACCACCCGTCGGCCGTGAACACGGCGTGAACAGCGCGTGGACCGGCTGACGGTCACCGCGAGGACAGACCGTGGACGAAGGGGTCGAACTCGACGCCTCCGTTCACAGCTTCTCCCAGACCGACACGTGCGTGGTGCTGTCCGCAGTCAGCGGGGACCGGTCCCAGTCCGACCAGCGGTGCCTCAGGCGCAGCCCCGCGATCCGCGCCATCAGGTCCATCTCGGCTGGCCAGGCGTAGCGGAAGGGGATCCGGCGGAACTGTCCGGTGCCGTCGGCGGTCACGGTGACGTGGGTGGAGGTGAACTGCTGCGTCACGACGTCGAACTGGTCGAAGCCGACGTAGCCCCCACCCTCCCCGTCCGGGACGACCGCGAAAGGGACGACGTCCTGTCCGGGCGGCAGCCGGCGCAGGCTGGGCAGACCGACCTCGACCAGGAACAAGCCGCCCGGGCGCAGATGAGCGGCCGCGTTGACGAAGACGGCCACCTGGCCGTCCTGGCTGGTCACGTTGCTGATCGTGTTGAAGACCAGGTAGACCACCGAGAACTCCCCCGGTACCCGGGTGCTGGTCATGTCGCCGATGACGACCTCGACCGCTGCCCCGCCGGGCTTGTCCGCGATCCGCGCCGCCATGGCTCGGCTCAGCTCGATCCCGGTGACCGGTACGCCGCGCCCCGCCAGCGGAGCAGCGATCCGCCCGGTCCCCACGGCGAGCTCCAGCACCGGGCCCCCGGCAGCGAGGTCGACGAGTACGTCCACCATCGGTTCCACGACCGCCGCATCGTTGGCCCCGCCCGGCCCGTCGTACGTCGCGGCCACGCTCTCGGGAAACCAGCCGTCGGCCGGGTCGTCAGCTGGTCCGGCGTCGGGTGTCTCGGTCACCAGGGGGACGCTACGCCGGACACCGGAGCGGTTCATCCCGTTTTCGCCGGGCCTGCGCGACTCAGCGCAGCCGGCGAGCGCGCAGGATCACCTCGTCGGTGTGGTGCGCCCCGGGCCTACGCAGCAGGTCCGGGTACTGCGCCGAGACCAGACACGTCGAGCGCGGTCACCGCTGCTGGTCGGCGTAGCGCCGGTCCCACTCGGCCTGGACGGGTCGCTTGCGTCATCCATAGATCCATCCTCGGCGACGAGCCGACGGGTGAGGCCCTTCCTATACTCAGACCGATTGAGTATCTTGTCGGTATGAGGGTCGACGACGTACGGGAACCCACGCTCCTGCTGCTGAGCGCCCTGGCCCCCGGTCCACGCCACGGCTACGCGCTGATCGAGGCGGTGACCGAGCTGTCCGAGGGTCGGGTGCGCCTGCGTCCTGGCAGTCTGTACGGCGCACTGGATCGGCTCGCGCGCGACGGGTTGGTGACGGAAGTGGGCTCAGAAGTGGTGGCCGGGCGTCACCGCCGCTACTACGAGCTGAGCGAGGCCGGCGCGGACGTCCTGTCCGCGCAGGTGCGGAGGCTCGAGAGCCTCGCGCAGGCGGCGACGTCGGGCCTGCGGCACCGCGCAGCTCAGCAGCGTCCCGCCACGCAGACTCCCTCCCCCGTCCTTCGGCTGGAGAGCCTGGCGTGACCCGCTCGGAGGGCGAGTTCGAGCGTCGCTACCGCTGGCTCCTACGGTGCTATCCGCGGGCCTGGCGCCGCCGGCACGAGGACGAGATGGTCGCGGTGCTGATGGACCAGGACCAGGCACAGCAGGGTTCGACCCGCACGCTCGGGGCGGTGCTGGACCTGGTCGGCCACGGCCTCGAGGAGCGCCTCGAGTCGGTGCTGCGGTGGCTGCCCGACAGGCTGCGGGTGCAGGTCGCCACGGTGGCGATGGTCCTCGCCGCCGGACTGGCCCTGGTGATGCTGGGCGGTGAGGTGATCGGTGCTCGCGACCGGCCGCCACCGGAGGAGATCCACCACTACGGCGGGTTCTTCATCTCCGGTCCGTTCATGACCATCGGCGTCGGCTTGTACCTCGCCTTCATGTCCGCGGCCCTGCTCGTGATCCTGGGCCGCGGCGGTGTCGCCAGGCTGCTGATCCTCACGGCGGTCGGCTACGCCGGCTGGATGTACTGGCCCATCGGCCCGGGTTATCCGAGACCCAGGCTGCTGGTGCTGGCTCTCTTCGCCGCTCTCGGCTTCCTGGCTGCGCTCGCCACGGTCCGGGCGAGCCGGCGGACGTCCGGGTGGATGCTCGGCCTCGGCCTGGGTGTCGTGGCCGCGGTGGCGGTGGGGCTGCTGCTCACCCAGCCGTTCCTCGGGTGGAGCGTCGCGGAGATGGCCGGCCCGGGGAACGTCGGATTCGCCGCCGCCGCCAGCGTTCTCCCGGTGCTGACGGGCCTCGTCCTGGTCGCCTCGTCGCTGGTGAGCCGTCGCCATCCAGGCTGGCCGACGGCCATCACGGTGACTGCCGTACCGGTCATGGTCTTCTGCGCGATCGCAAGCCACGTCGTCACGCCCAACCGCGCGGGGAGCGTCGCCCTCGACCCCCTCCTCGTCGTGCTGGTCGCAGCCGTCGTCATAGTCGGCTTCCACCGCAGCCGTGCGCGACGGATGGTCAGCGGCTGAGCTGTCAGCCGCGGGAGTAGAGAGTCCGGACGATGTCCTCGACGGCCGGCTCCTCGAGCCGCAGGTCGCGTACCGCCACCTGTTCGCTGACCGCCGCCAGCACCCGGGCGGCGGTGGTCTGGTCGGGCGCAAAGGCGAGCCGTTGCCGCTGGCCGTCGAGCTCGCTGCCGACGTGATCGGCCTCGGCGAGCCGCAGCGGCGGATGCGGCTCCTCCAGGTCGACGACGAGGATCCGCCGCAGCGAGACCCGGTTGGCCAGCCCGGTCAAGGTCCCGTCGTAGACGAGCTGACCCAGGTCGACGACGAGCACCCGCTCGCAGAGCCGCTCGATGTCGCCCATGTCGTGGGTGGTCAAGAGCAACGTCGTCCCCTCGGTCCGGCGCTCGGCGACCAGGAACTGGCGCAGCCGCTCCTTGCTGATCATGTCCAGCCCGATAGTGGGCTCGTCCAAGATCAACAATCTGGGCCGGTGCACCAGCGCCGCCGCCACCTCGCCGCGCATCCGCTCCCCCAGCGACAGCTGCCGGACGGGGGTGTCCAGGAACGGCTCCAGCTCCAGGCCCGCCACCAGCTGGGCGATCCGCGGCCGGGCGTCGGTTCGGGTGATGCGGTGGATCGCCGCCAGGATGTCGAACGACTCGCGCAGCGGCAGGTCCCACCACAGCTGGCTGCGCTGGCCGAACACCACGCCGAGGTGCCGGGCCAGCTCGCGCCGCCGGGGTACCGGGTCGAGCCCGCAGGTTCGCACCGAACCGCTCGTGGGGACCAGGATGCCGGTAAGCATCTTGATGGTCGTGGACTTCCCGGCCCCGTTGGCGCCGATGTAGCCGCAGGACTCCCCGGCCGCCATGGTTGCGCTGATCCCGTCGACCGCCCGGACGACCCGCCGCGTCCGCCGCAGGCCCTCGCCTGTCCGGACCACGAAGTCGCGCCGCAGGTCGCGCAGCTCGAGCAGCGGCTCGCTCACCCGCCGGCTCCGGTGTAGCGCCGCAGCCCGCTGCGCCAGGCAAACCAGGCGAGCGCCCAGATCCAGACCGCCAGCAGCGGCGCCCACCAGCCGAGGGCGGCCGGCAGCCACGCCGGGCCGGGAAGTTCCATGATCAACAATGCCGGCAGGTACGCGGTGACCGTGGCCGGGACCACGAACGTGAACAGGACCCGCACCGGAAGCAGCAGGACGCTGCCGGGGACCTGACCGGCGTACGCACTCCCGTACACAAAGGAGTTCGTGAACTCCTGCCCGTTGATCAAGAAGAACTGGACGCCGCCCGCCACCACGAAGAGGGCGGCGTAGATCGCCATCCCGACGAGCGGCGTCGCCACGAGCAGGTAGATCGTCCGCCCGGTGACCGGCAGGTCGAGCCGGACCAGCACGACGGCGAGCACGAGCAGCGCGAAGACGGTCCGGCCGGCCCGGCGAAGCTGGAAGTCGGCGGTGATCATCTGGGCGAGCACCGGCATCGGCCGCACCAGGAACGCCTCCAACGTCCCCTCGCGGATGTAGGCCGGCACCTGGTCGACCTGCCCGAACACGAGGTCGGCGAGGCTGAAGCCCAGGGTGGCCAGCGCGAAGACCAGCGCCGCCTGGGCGAACGTCAACCCGCCCAGCGTCGGCGCGTTCGCGAGCAGCACGTAGATCTCGGAAAACTCCAGCAGGCCGAGCGCGAACGCGTTGGCCACGTTGACCGCAAAGCTGGACCGGTAGGACAGCTGCGCCCGCACCCGCGAGCCGACTACCCGGGCGTACGCGGCGGGCAACCCGAGCTCAGCCACCCTGCACCACCAGCCGCCGAGCGGCCCGCCACAGCACCAGCCGGGTCAGGACCACCAGGCCGACGAGCCAGGCGCTCTGCACCGCCAGCACCCGGCACGCTTCCCAGCCGAGCACTCGGCCCGACAGCACGTCGATCGGCGACTGGAACATCGACGGGAACGGCGACGCGTACGCGAGGCCGCGCAGCCAGTCCGGGAAGATGTGCACCGGCAGGTAGAAGCCGCTGAACAGGCCGAGGACGAGGGTGTAGAGATTGAGGTAGCCGCGGACGTCGAGCGTCCAGAAGGCGATCAGGTTCACCCCGTAGCGACAGAGAAAGCTGACCGAGACGCCGAGCGCGATGCTGACCAGCCCAAGCGGGTACGCGGTCCAGGACGCGGGATAGGCCAGCCCCATCAGCAGCGCGCCCAGCACCAGCGGCGGCAGTCCCCGGGTCGGCAGGGCCAGCGCCGCCCGGCCCAGGTCACGCGCCCAGTAGGACAGCTGCAGGTCGACCGGCCGGGCCAGGTCGACCGCGATCTCGCCCGTCCGGACCCGGTCGGCGACCTCGCTCCACGCGTACATGGCGACCGGGGCCAGCAGGGCCTGGCCGAGCCAGACGTAGGTGGCGGCCTGGCGCTGGTCGTAGCCGTTGATCTTGCCACCGGCCGCGGCAATGGCGCCGAACAGCACGCCGACCTTGATCAGCCCGAACACGGTGTTGGTGAAGACGCCCGCCGCGATGGCCAACCGGTACGTCGAGTAGCGCCGGAACTCCGCCCGCGCCAGCTCGAGGTAAGGGCCCACGAGCACCGGACTTTACTGACCGGCTGCTGCGAGCCTCGACCGAGGGGCAGGTGGCCGGGTGACCAGCCCTGAGCAGGATCGCGTGAGCCCGGCCGCCAGGTCGGGGACGCCTCCGTCGATGAGCTCTGTGAGCTCAACCCGTTGTCGCCACCTCGCTCGGGCGGCCGCCCGCCGCGGACGGACTGCCCGACCTCTCTTCCGCCGTGGCCGAGCAGCGCTGCGCCCGGATGCTACGGGAGCGGCTGGCGGCGCACCTCGACCGTCAGCGACGTCTCTGACGTCGTCGGCGGGCGGGGACGGCATCGCTGCCGGGGGTCCAGTTGAGGAGGCTGGAGCGCTCCAGGAACTCGTCGCTGCTGATCTCGCTGCGGGCGAAACGTTCGGCGAGGATCCGGCGGGCCTCGTCCTCGGGCGGTTGCCGGCTGGCGAGGGTGGGCAGGGTCAGCCGGCCCGCCCGCCAGAGCGAGAACGCGAGCGCAGCGAGCACGGCCAGCACGAGCAGGAAGCTGCCGAGGAACGGCAGGACCGACATCCCGCCGTCGGCGTAGGGGCCGTGGCCCCACGGCGGGTGTCCTTCGAGGGGAAGCAGCAGGAGGGTCATGCGGTAGTCCTTTCCCAGGTGTTACGTCCGTCAAGGATCGTGGTGGTGGCGTCGAGCCAGACGACCAACGCCGTCCGGCCCCGACCTCGCAGCCAGTCGGCCGCCTTGAAGCCGAGCGCATACGCCGCAGTGGCGTCGATATCGGCCTCGGTGAGCGAGGGGTCGATCACGGTGACCGAGGCGACCCCTTCGGCTGGCCGGCCCGTACGGGCGTCGAGGAGGTGCTGGCCGCGGTGGCGGGTGCCCGAGGTGGCGACGGCGCCGGAGCGGACAGGGACGACCGCGAGCAGCCTGGTCGGGTCGCGCGGGTCCTCGAGGCCGACCCGCCAGGCCGGCCGCTCCGGGTCCGCGACGTGGCAGACCATGTCCCCGCCGGCCGACAGGCAGACGTCGGTGTCCTCCAGCGCGGTCAGCAGCCGGGCCGCGCGTTCGACCGCCCAGCCCTTGACCACCCCGCTCGGGTCGAGCCGTAGCCGGCCGTGCCCGTCGGGCAGCCGGATCGCGAACGCCCCGCCCGAGTCGCGCTCGGCCTGAGCGCCGAGCGCCAGCACCTCGGTCACCTCCGCCGGGCACTCCGCCAGCGTCAGCTCGCCTCGGTCGAGGCGGCGGACGACCGAGTCGTCCCGGTAGGTGCTGAAGACCGCGTCGACGTGCCGGAGCTCCTCCACCACGGCTCGCCAGGCCTCCGCGCCGGCCGCGCTGTGGCTGTGCCGGCCACGGAGCGCGACACTCACCGGCATCCCCATCACGTGCTCGACCTCACGTCGGGTCCGCACGCCGGCCTCGCCGACGACGGTGGTGCTCACATTCCGGCCTCGTCGATCGCGGCCTGCAGCGACCGGAGATAACCGTCGCTGGTCACCGTGGCTCCCGACACCATGTCGATCTGGGCGCTCTGCGCGCTGGTCGTCTCCTTGATCAAGATGGGCAGCGCGTAGTCGTTGATCTCGGTGTCCCTCGGGTTGCCGTTCGGCTGCTGGAGGACCGTGACCTTGGTGATCGTGCTGGCGGCGACCGTGATCTGCACCTGGACCGGACCCCAGCGGGTCTGCACGACCGAGCCGGTGGCGGTCTTCGTCGCCGAGCTGCTGGACGGGCTGAAGCTCGGGGTGCTGCTGGGGCTCGGATCGCTGCTGGGGCTGGGATCCGGGCGCGCGGCCGTGCTCGAGCTGCTCACGCTGCTCGCGGTAGCGGACGGCCTGTTGGTCGAGGTGTGGTAACCGAACAGCAGCACCACGATCGTGATCGTCGAGGCGAGCCACACCACGATGCGTCTCATCGGTCTCACCAGCCAAAGGATTCGGTGTGGATACGGTCATCGGGGACGCCGGCGGCACGGACGAGGCGTTGGACCCCGTCGGTCCACGCCGTGGGCCCGCAGAGGTAGACGTCCCGTTCGGCGAGGTCGGGCACCCACGCGGTCAGCGCCCGCAGCTCGTCACGCCCGGCCAACGGTCCGAGGACGGAGCCGGGCGTCGGCCGTGAGCCGGGCAGCGCCAGCACCTGAAGCCCACGCTGCTGGGCGAGCTCATCGAGCTCAGCCGCGAACAGCGGCTCGCCGGTGAAGCGGTACAGCAGGACGGCCTCGCCGGGCGCGTAGTCGAGACCCTCGGCCAGTCCCCGCAGCGGCGTCACCCCGACCCCGGCACCAGCCAGCAGCACCGTGCGCCGGGTGCGCGCCCGGCTGCTCAACCGGCCGTACGGACCCTCGAACAACACCCGGGTGCCGGGCTCGAGGTGCGCCAGCCGGGCGCTGCCCTCGCCCAGGGCCTTCGCGGTGATCCGTAGGCTGCGGCCGTCCGGCGCCGCGGAGAGCGAGAACGGGTTGGCGCGGGTCCAGCCGGGAGAGGCGAGGAACCGGACGGTGAGGAACTGGCCCGCGCGGACCGGCAGCCGGTCGAGCCGGCGCCCGGTCAGGTGGACCGACACGACGTCGGAGGCCTCCCGCACGACACCGGCCACCCGCAGCTGGTAGTGCAGCGTGCGCCAGACGGGCAGCCCCACCCGCCAGACCAGCACCGTCGCGGCCGCCGTCGCCCACAGCGTCCACCAGTAGAGGGTGGCGCCGGGCGAGGCGAGAAAGTCACTCCCTGTCCAGAGCTGGTGCGGCAGCGCAAGACCCACGCCCAGGTAGGCGTAGAGGTGGATCAGGTGCCATGACTCGTAGCGCAGCTGGCGGCGGGCGGCCCTGATGCTGCTGACCGCGACCATCACCAGAGCGGCGGTGCCGGCGGCCGACAGCAGGACCCCGCCGTAGGTGGTGAGCAGGTCCCAGGTGGTGGGCAGCACCGCCGACCAGCGGGCCCCGGCGTACCCACCGATAATCGTCAGCACGTGGCCGACCATCAGGTCGAAAGAGAGGAAGCCGATGATGCGGTGGATGCGCGCCAGCCGGTCCCGGCCGAACGCCTGCTCCAGCGGCGGCAGCCGCGACATCACCAGCACCTGGACACACAGCAGGTCCGCCGACCACAGGCCGCTCAGCCGGCCCGCCGAGGTGAGCCCGCTCGCCCACCCGCCGAGCAGGTCGGTGACGCCACCGTCGCGCACCCACCAGAAGGTGACCAGCAGCAGACCGAGCCAGAGCGCCACCCCGCCGGCCAGCCGGACCGTCTCGTCCCGCCGGGCCTCGGCACCCAGCCGGGGAGCCCTTACGGGCCGTGCTGCGGTCGGCGGCGCATCGGCCAAGGCGGTCATGGCCGTTATCCTCCCCGGGAGGAGGGGGCTCACGCATCGGCTCTGGCGATGATTTCGGCTGCGCCCCCTGACGTAGGGCCACTACGCCCGCGAGCGTACGCGGCGCGGGACGGCGCAGCCTAGGCTGAGAGGCGCTCCCGCCCACCCCGCTCCCCGAGGACGTCGACCGATGCCGACCCACCTGAACCGCGTTGTCGAGGACGCGGCGCTCGGTCTGGGCGTCGGCATCCTGGCGCTGACCACCGTGCACCTGGCCGACTTCGACAACCGGCGCGCCGGGCTGATGGGCCGCGGCGCGGGCGACCGCGACGGCGCCGGATTGGGTCGTGGCGGACCGGGACGCGACGGGTCGCTGCCGGACTCGGTCGACCCCGCTCAGGCGGCGGCGGCGCTGGTGCTGGTGGTCGCGCTGGGCCTGCGGCGGACCGTCCCGCGCCTGGCCTACGCCGGCGTGCTGGCCGCGATGGCCGCGTTCCTGCTGGCCGGCGGGCCGTACGGCCTGGTGCTGCTGGGGCCGGCGCTGGCCGTGCACACGCTGATGACCCGCTTCCCGCCCCGCCAGCTCGGGCCGCTGCTGCTCGCCGTCCCCGTGGCCCTGTCGGCCGGCTACTGGACCCACGGGTACGCCGGGTTCGGCGACCCCGGCCTCTACCTCGCCGTCGTGCTCGGGACCGCCGGCATCCTGCTGCCCGGGCTGGTCGCCCTCGTCCTCACCACCCGGCACGAGGCGGCCCAGCACGACCTGCTGGCCGCCCGTCGGCGCGACGCGTACGAGGAACGGCTGCAGATCGCCCGCGAGGTCCACGATGTCGTCGGCCACTCGCTGGCCGTGATCAACATGCAGGCCGGGGTCGCCCTGCACCTGCTGGACAAGCGACCCGACCAGCTGAGGCCTTCTCTGGAAGCCATCCGGAGCACAAGCAAGCAGGCCCTGGCCGAGCTGGGCAGCACGCTGGCCAGCCTGCGGGGTGACACGCCACCGGTGACCGGCCTGGCGGGCCTGGACAAGCTGGTGGCGGCCCTGCAGACGTCCGGCCGGACCATCCACTACACCGGCCTGGCTGCCGACCACGGCCAGCTGCCGGTCGCCGTGCAGCACGCCGCCCTGCGGATCGCCCAGGAGGGGCTGACCAACGTCGTCCGGCACGCCGCCCCGGACGCGGCCATCACCGTCTCCGTGACCCGCGCGGCCGGACGGCTGGTCGTCGAGATCACCGACGACGGCCGGCACGACCGCAACGACCACGTCGACGGCAGCGGGATCACCGGCATCCGCGAGCGTGCTCAGGCCGTCGGTGGCACCGCGGTCGTCGGACCGCTGCCCGAGCGTGGCTTCCGGATCCGGGCCGAGCTGCCGGCCGGCGACCCGACCCTGGCCGTGGTCGGCGAACCGGCCCGAACGGCGCCCCGGCCGTGACCATCACGGTCGGCCTGGCCGACGACCAACAGCTGATCCGGCTCGGGCTGCGAACCCTGCTCGAGTCCGAGGACGACCTGTCTTTGCTGTGGGAGGCCGAGAACGGCCGGCAGGCTGTCGAGCTCACCCGCCACTCCCCGCCGGACGTGATCCTGATGGACATCCGGATGCCCGTCCTCGACGGCATCAGCGCGCTCCGGCTGATCGCCGCCGAGCCCGCGTTCGCGACCGTCCGGGTGGTGGTGCTGACCACGTTCGAGTCCGACGAGTACGTCTTCGCCGCCCTCCGCGCCGGGGCGGCCGGCTTCCTGGTCAAGCACGCCGAACCCGCTGACCTGATCCGCGCGGTCCGGCTCGCCGCGGCCGGGGAGTCGCTGCTCTCCCCCACCGTCGCCCGGCGGGTGATCGACACCCTCCGGGACACAGCCGCCCCCCGGGCAGCCCGGACCCATCCTGGTCTGGCCGAGCTCACCGACCGCGAACGCGAGATCTTGGCCCTGATCGGGGAAGGGCTGAACAACGACGAGATCGGCCGGCAGCTCTTCATCAGCCCCGCCACCGCCCGGACTCACGTCAGCCGGGCGATGACCAAGCTCGGGGCCCGCGACCGCGCCCAGCTGGTCGTCATCGCCTACCAGTCGGGCCTGGTCAGCTGATCGCGCCCCCTCAGCTGATCGCGCCTCCTCAGCTGATCGGCCCCCCTCAGCTGACGGGCGGCCCGAACGACGGTGACGCCCCGGCTGCGCTGAAGCTGGCCCAGCGGGTGGTCGAGCGGAAGGACGGCAGCTCGGCGAGCCAGGCGGTGTAGCGGGCCAGGTGCGGAAAGGCGCTCAGCGGCGGTCCGACCCGACCGGTGGCGTTGGTCTGGACGTCGTAGCGGACCAGGGTCACCCAGAGCCGGATGTCGGCCTCGGTGACGCCCCGTCCGACCAGGAAGGTGCGGTCGGCAAGCAGCTCGTCGAGCCGGGCGAATGCGCTGAGCAGCTGGACCCGAGCGCGTTCGGCGTCAGGGCCCTCGCCGCGAGCCCGGGCCACGCCGGAGTTCACGGCCGGCCCGATCCAGGTGTCGAGCTGTTCGATCTCGTCGCGAAGGTCGGCCGGGTAGGTGTCCACCCCCGGCCAGCGGAACCCGCCGAACTGGGTGGCGAGGTCGATGCCCAGCGTGCGGTAGTCGTTGCTGACGATCCGACCCGTCTGGGTGTCCCACAACGTCGGCACGCTCACGTGGCCGTCGAAGCCCGGCTCAGTCGCCTCGTACGCCTGCCGCAGCAGGATGAACCCGTTCACCGGGTCAGGTCCGTGGGTCTCCCGGAACGCCCAGCCCCGGCCGTCGCGGGCGTCGTCGACGTAGGACACCCCGATCACGTCGGTCAGGCCGTTGAGCGCGATCTCGAGGACGACCCGCTGCGCCCAGGGGCAGAACCAGCCGGCGTACAGGTGATAGCGGTCGGCCTCGGCCTGGAACCCGCTCCGCCCGTCGGCACTCAACCGGCCGGTGAAACGATAGAGCGGACGAGGGTCGTCGGGGCGCTGGGACACCCGGTACTGCCCGTACCGCTCGTGGTTGACGGGGCTGGCGTACCGCGCAGAGTGCGGTGCGGTCGTGGTCATTCGGGTTTCCTCAGGGGACGGAGAGGTGCGCGTTCACCGCGCTCGGACGGGCGTCGCCCTGTCGTCACCCGGGCTGATCCACCGCGAAGCAGAACGGGTCGGGGTCGGGCACTGTGCTCGTGACGGCCTCGAGCGTAGCCGACTTCGGGGGCCGCGGGGTCGGCCGACCGCTCGGCGGGACAGCCTCTGGGTCCACTCAGGCAGCTACGGCCTCGCGGCGGGCGACCTCGGCCCGGACCAGCGGAATCACCTGGTCCCCGAAGTCGACCGCGTCCTGCAGCATGTCGTAGCCCCGTGCCGAGAGGATGGTCACGCCCAGGTCGACGTAGGCGAGCAGTGCTTCGGCAACCTGCTCGGGGGTGCCGACGAGCGCGTTGGAGTTACCGGCGCCGCCGGTGGCCTTGGCGGTGCCGGAGTACAGGATCGTGTCGTGCCGGTCGCCCCGGTCGGCGATTGCGAGCAACCGCTGGGAGCCGGTGTTCTCGGGGGCTCCGGGACCGCGCCGGAACTGCTGGCCGCCCGGCTCTTTGGATTGGGCGCGCCGCGCTTCGATCCGGCGTACGACGTCGTCCGCTTTGGCCCAGGCCGCGGCCTCCGTGGCCGCGAGGATCGGCCGGAAGGCCACCTGGATCTTGAGCGGCTCGGTCCGGCCAGCGGCGGTCGCTTCGCGGCGGACCCGCTCGATCTGTTCCTTGGTGTCCGCCAACGGCTCCCCCCACAGGCAGAACACGTCCGCCTCGGCGGTGCCGACCGCGTAGGCGGCGTCGGACGAGCCGCCAAAGCTGATCTGGGGACGCGGCTCCTGGACCGGAAAGACGTCGGAGACGAAGTCGGCGAACCGGTAGTGCTCGCCGGTGTAGTCGAACGGCTCGTGCCGGGTCCACGCCTGCTTGAGGATCTGGATGTACTCGCGGGTCCGGCCGTAGCGTTCGTCCTTGCTCAGGAAGTCGCCCTCGCGCTGCTGCTCGTGGTCGCTGCCGCCGGTGATCATGTGCACCGTGACCCGGCCGTCGGAGATGTGGTCCAGCGTGGCCAGGGTCTTGGCGGCGAACGTCGGGATCGACAGGTTCGGCCGGTGCGCGACCAAGATCTGCAGCGAGTCGGTGTGGGTGGCGATCAGGGCCGCGGCCTGGGCCGGGTCGGGCGAACCCGAGCCGTACGCGGTGAGGACCCGGTCCCAGCCGTGGTCCTGGTGGGCCCGGGCCAGCCGCACCGTGAAGTCGGGGTCAAAGCTGCCCCCGCTGCGGGGAGTGGTCTCGGAGCCGTCGTTGGTGGCTCCCATGCCGAGAAACTCAACGGGCATCGTGTCCTCCTGAGCCGCTGAACGCGGCGGTGTGGTCGAGTCGGCTGTCGTGGTCGGCGTCGCCGAGGGTCGGCGTCGGGGCCGGTCGGGGCAGGCTGAGCAGCGTGCGGGCCACCTGGTCGTTGTGCCGGTGGACGGGGCCGTTGCTGCCGGGCCGGGCGAAGGCCGCGGACTTGATCATGGTGTGCATCCCCAGGGCAAAGCGGCGTGGGGCGCTGGAGCCGTCGGCCCGCACCAGTCGGTGACCGCCGTCGACCCGTACCTGACCGGTGTCCAGGCGCCGGCCGTCGGCCGCGGTGAGGACCCGGCTGACGGCCTCGCCCCGGACGGCCAGGGCGGTCAGCAGCGGGTCGACCGTGCGCCCGAGGTCGAAGGCTGGCAGCGTGGCGTCGATCATCGTCTGCGCCAACACTTCCCCGGGCACGCTGCTGGACCGGGCCACGAAGGCGCGCCGGTCCGGATCGGTGGCGATCTCCAGGCCCGCGCCGAGGAAGGTGACGACACCGGCTTCCTCGAGGGCGAGCAGCTGCTCGAGCCGGTCGGGTGGCGGACCACTGGCGTAGAAGCTGAAGAAGCCCATGAACCAACCGAAGAAGTCCTCGAGCAGCGACCGCGGGTCCATCCGCGGCGACGCGAGCGCCGGGCCGATGACCGGCAGGACGGCGAGCAGCGCGTGGAAGGCGCCGAGGTCGGCGCTGAAGGTGACGTCTTGGCGACGGGCCAGGTCCCGGCGGAGGTACCCGCGGATCACCTCGGCCAACGCGGCCCGGTCGGGCACCTGCACGCCGGCGAGCGGCCGGTCCAGCGCCTCGAGGTCGAGCCGGTCGGCCGGATCCGGCACGACGCTGGCGATCCACCGTTCGTACGCCTTGCTCCCCCACGCCAGCTCGGCGAAGGTGGCGCTGAAGTCGGCCCAGGGCACGCTCACCCGACCGGGATGACCGAGGGCGAGCTCGGTGTAGTACGCCCAGGTCACCTCCCGGCCGATCAACGGCCAGAGGTCGGCACGGAAGTCGATCATGGTGCCCCGCGCGACCAGTCCGGCGACCGCCGCGGACGTGCAGAAGGTCGTCGTCGTGGGCTTGGCCGTCTGGAGCCAGTACATCGGCTTGGCGTGGTACGGCACCCCGCGCCGGGACCCGATCATGAGGTGGGGTTCAGCTCCGGACCGCTCGTAGCGCAGCCGACCGTCGCCGACCGGCTTGAACCGGCCGCCCCGGCCCTCGGTGAGCAAGACCAACACGTCGACGAAGTCAAGTCCAAGCCCGCGGACGATCACGTCCTGACCAGCCCCGACCAGACCAAGATCAAGATCGCCGCCGTACCCCGGCGGGACGTAGGTCAGACCATGATCATCAGCGAACGCGGCGAGGGCGGCGTACGGCGGTGCAGGCCGGACGTCGACGTGGCTGTTGAGCAGCACGACAGCGTCCGCGGTGATGGTCTCGCCGTCCTCGAGCACGACCCGCTCGCGGTTCCCGTCGGCAGCCGGCCGGACGTCGACCGCCCGCTGGGCGTGGGTGATGATCTCCACCGAGGTCGGGGCGGCCCGGCGGCTGCGCTCGTGGGCGTAGCCGAAGTACGCACTCGCCAGCCGACGGCTGGGGAAGTCCAGCGGACCGAGGGCAGCGGCTTCGGCGCGCAACGCCGGTTCGGCCAGGTCAGCGCCGAAGGTGCGGCACCACTCGTAGAAGGTTGGCCCCGGGGTCACCGGGCCCTCGATCGCCACACTGTGGTCGACGAAGGCGGTGAGGTCCTCGGCCGTGGTGTTCAGCCGCAACAGCTCCGACTGGGCGTCCCGCCAGACCCGGCCGCCCCCCGGCGGGAACGGGTCGACCAGGTGGACCTCGACCGGTCCGCGGTCGTCGGCGGCCGCGTTGCTGATCAGGCGTTCCAGCAGGGCGGCACCGCGGGGACCCATCCCGACGAGGACGAGGACCAGTCGCGGCCGGCTGGTGGGTGCTGTGGTCATCGCGCCTCCTCCCTGCTGCTGAGCTCGGCTGGTGCCAGCTCGGGCCACAATCTCTAGTGGCTTACCCGGGAATGATACCCAGTCGGTCGAGCGAGCCCCGGGCATGATCAGGGAGTAAGAGCGTCATCTCGACGGTTGCGCTCCGCATGACCCTGCCGACCTCCGGCTCGACGGTACCGCCGGCCAGCCCCTCCGGCCATCCGCTCGACCGCGCCGCCTGGACCTCGCTCACCGGTCCGCACGCCGCCCTGGCCGTGGGCCAGGGTCTCGCTCGCCGCTACCCGGCGCACCTGTCCCCCTTCGCCGCGATCGCGGCACCGGAAGACCCGCAGGCGTGGGCCGACCTGCAACCGCTGTACACCGATGACGAAGGCATCCTGCTCGCTGGTCCGAACGGGTTTGCCCAGCTCCGGCCACCAGGCTGGGTCGTCGCGGCCACCGTCCCTGGCGTCCAGATGGTCGCCACCCCGGCCCACCAGTCCTGGCCCGACGACGAGGCGGTCGTGATCGGTGCGGACGACGCCGCCGAGGCGGCCGACCTGGTCGCCCGTACCGAGCCGGGTCCGTTCCGCTCGCACACCTACCAGCTCGGGACCTACCTGGGGCTACGCCGTGAGGGCCGGCTCGTGGCTCTGGCCGGCGAGCGGCTGCACCCGCCCGGGTGGAGTGAGATCAGCGCGGTCTGTACCGATCCCGACCACCGTGGTCAGGGACTGGCTACCCGGCTGGTCCGAGCCGTTTCGGCGCTCATCCGCGAGAGCGGTGAGACCCCGTTCCTGCACACCGCCGCCTCGAACACCCCGGCGATCGCCCTCTACCTCTCCCTCGGCTTCGAGCTCCGTCGAGAGGTCGAGTTCGCCGGCTTCCAGGCGCCCCAGGCCGCTCGCTGAGCGCCCGGTCGAGTGGCCGCCCTAGGCGCTCTTGACAATCGTTTTCGATAGAGTACGGTCGAGTTCGTCAAACACTCGACCAACGCAACCTCTCGAGGGGACTCTTCGCATGCACCGCGCTCTGGCCTTGCTCATCACCACGGTGGCCGTCACCGCCACGGCGTGCTCGTCGGGCCCGGCCAGCGGCGCCCCTGGCACGCCGGCGGCCTCGGCGGCCGGCACCGTCAACGTGGTCGCCTCGACCAACGTGTACGGCGACATCGCCACAGCCATCGGCGGCGACGCCGTCACCGTCACCTCGATCATCGACGACCCCGAGAAAGACCCCCACGAGTACGAAGCCAACGCCCAGACCCAGCTCGCCCTCGCCAAAGCCCAGCTCGTCATCGAGAACGGCGCCGGCTACGACGACTTCATGGACACCATGCTCGCCTCAGCCCCGACCACACCCACGCTGATCAACGTCGCCGCCCTCTCCGGCTACGACCAGCAACCAGCGACCGGTGGGTTCAACGAACACCTCTGGTACGACTTCCCCACCATGACCAAGCTCGCCACCCAGCTCAGCACCGACCTGGCCGCGGCCGCGCCCGCCCACGCCGCCACCTTCCAGGCCAACACCGCTACCTTCACCGCGGAGCTGACCAAGCTGGAACAAGCCGAAGCCACCATCAAGACCCAGCACGGCGGCACCGGCGTCGCGATCACCGAACCCGTCCCGCTCTACCTCCTCGACGCAGCCGGCCTGACCAACCAGACCCCGGCCGCGTTCAGCGAAGCCATCGAAGAAGACACCGACGTCCCACCCGCGGTACTGCAGGACACCCTCAACCTCTTCGACCAGAAGAAGGTGGCGCTGCTCGCCTACAACGAACAGACCACCGGCCCCCAGACCGAAGCCGTCCTCAACGCGGCCAAGACCAACACCATTGCCGTCGTCCCCGTCACCGAGACCCTCCCCACCGGCGACACCTACCTGACCTGGATGACCAAGAACGTCGCGGCGGTTGCGGCCGGCCTCAGCCGCTGAGGCCCCGCGTCCCACGCCGTCGTTGCATTCTCGACGTCTGGGAGGACGGACACGCGGTCGCAATCAAGCCCCCCGAGGAACGAACGTTCTGGCGAGATCCGAGCCGCCTTTCTCACGCTGCGATGTTCAAAGTCCGGATGAGACACGGCGGTTGAACCCCTCTTACGAGGTGACAGCAGGGTCCTTCCTCTGCGCCTGCCGTGTCATCGGCGGAGCTCGGAGAGGTGCTCCCTGACGGGTCGCCGCAGTCGGTCCGGTCCTCACCAGCTCGACCATCGATCAGCTCGCGCAGAACCTGCGGCTGCCCGGTAGGCATCGCCGTGTCCTTCACACCGCATCGCCTGATGTCCACAGGCCCGGACGTATCCCAGGTCGTTCTCATGATCAGGAGTGCTCGCCATATCTCAAGATCCTCGAACGAGACGACCTTGTGCTCGACAAGGCTGATGATCGGCTCGTCGGCGAGCTCCAGGTTCTCCTCCGACAAGCCTCTCGACGGCGCGGCAGCTGCTTGTAATGATTCCTGCATTCGAATAGAATGAGGCATGGTTTCGGGGGATCAGCAGCACGATGATGAGCAGCCGCTCAGCCGTGCCCATGCCCTGCTGACCCGTTTGAATGCGGACCTGTCCGAGCTGATCGCGGTATTGGACGAGGGTGATCTCGGGACCCT
>NZ_CAXTHG010000045.1:0-24847 GCF_964244005.1 uncultured Friedmanniella sp.
GCCACGGGTCGTCAAACGCAAGTACGTCAAGTGGCACGTCAAACGCGCCCACCATACGACCTGGCCACAGCCCCAAAGCCCGGCAACCTACACCATCGGCCGACCCTAACTGAACGGTATTGGCGCTAGATCGCGTCAGCCGGGGAAGGCGCGTCGGCCCTCGAACCACGTGCTGCGGTCCGCCGGGTCGGCGCTGACGAGGCTCCGGGCGGTGGTGAGCACCGGCTCGCGCTGCCCCGGCGGCCAGCGGTTGGCGTTGCCCACGCCGTCGGTCTGCTGCACGCCGGCGCAGAGCAGCTGGCGGTCGGTGAGACAGACCGAGCGGCCGATCGCGGAGGCGCGTCCCGGTCGGCCGTCCAGCAGCAGCGACTCGTCCTTACGGGTGACCTTCGACAGCGGTTCCGGGCTGGCCAGGGCGTAGAGCGGCGGCAACGGGCCGTCCGGGTCGTCTGGCTCGAGCAGGAGCGTCACGTCTGGGCCGGCGTCTTCTTCCGGGGGGCGGACCTCGATCAGGTCGGCGTGGTAGCCGGTCGGCAGGGCGTCGAGCCGCAGCGGGACCCGGACGGGCGTGGTGGTGAACCGGACCTGCTCGGCGAGCGCGAGCGACGGGGTCCGTCCGCCCTGGCACCAGGCGTTCGCCCACCGACCGTCGGGCCCGCGCCAGAACGCGCCGTGCGGGCGGCTCCGGTGCTTCGGGTCGACGGAGACGTACGTGCCCGGGCGGTCCCCGATCTGCACCCGCCGGCCGCCGCTCAGCCGCGGCATGGCCACCCCGGCCGCGTGGCCCGTCATGGTGCAGTAGAGCGGCCCGCCCTCGTCTGGTCCCGCGAGCTGGGAAGTGCTGCTGAGCTCGCGTACCTCCTGGCTGTTGACCCGCCAGCCGGGCTCGAGCCGGAAGCTGTGGGTCAGCTCCCAGGTGCCGACCGGGTTCGGACGCGCGGGCGCGCTGGGCGCCAACGCCGGAAGCACGGTGACCGCCGGCTCCCGGGTGACGCCGACAAGAACGACCAGCCCCGCGAGCACCGTGACCGCCCCGGCGACGAAGGGCCACCGTCGCCTCGTCACTGCGCGTCCTCGGGTGGGGTCGCCCGGCCGTCGCGCTCGTCGCGATCGGCCCATTCGAGCAGGGTGTCCAACGGGTAGGCGTGGTGGTCGATGTCGGCGTGCAGGTCGCCGAGGGCGGCGAAGCGGGCGGGCATGGTGGCGATCGTGAAGTCCTGCGGCTCGGCGTCGGCGATCTCGTCCCACCGCACGGGGGCGGAGACGAGACCCTCGGGCGTACCGCGGACGGAGTAGGCGCTGGCGATCGTGTGGTCGCGGGCGTTCTGGTTGAAGTCGACGAAGATGCTCGCCGGTCGCCGGTCCTTGCGCCACCAGGTGAGGTCGACCAGGTCGCTGCGCCGTTCGACCTCGCGGGCGAAGGCCAGCGCCGCCCGCCGGACGTCGCCGAAGCCGTGGTCGGGCGGGATCCGGACGTAGATGTGCAGGCCCTTGCCGCCGGAGGTCTTGGGATAGCCGACCGCGCCGAGCTCGTCGAGCACCTCCTCGACGACGCCGGCGACCCGCCGCACTTCGGCGTAGCCGGCGCCGGGCATCGGGTCGAGGTCGATCCGCCACTCATCCGGGCTCTCGGTGTCCTCGCGGCGGGAGTTCCAGGGGTGGAACTCCACCGTCGACATCTGCACCGCCCAGACCACGTCGGCGGGGTGGGTGACGCACAGCTCGTCGGCGTGCCGGTTGTACCGCGGGAAGTGCACCCGGACCGTCTCCACCCAGGGCGGTGCTCCGGACGGCAGCCGCTTCTGGTGCACCTTGGCCCCGTCCACCCCGTCGGGGAAGCGGTGCAGCATGCAGGGCCGGTGGTAGAGCGCGTTCACGATGCCCGGCGCCACCGCGAGGTAGTAGCGCGCCAGGTCGAGCTTGGTCTCGCCGCGGGCCGAGAAGTAGATCCGCTGCGGGTTGCTGATCGAGACCGTACGGCCCTCCACCTCCAGCTCGATCCGCTCGGAACCCATGTCCTGACCGTACCGTTCCCGAAGGTTGTCGAACCCAGCAACGCGTCCCGAGCCTGTCGAGGGCCACGAAGGGTTACGGCTTCCCCTGCCGGAGCCTCGACGGGCCGCTTTCGGTCCGCCGGACGGGTGGCGAGGATGATCGGGAAGACTTCGGCCGGGTAGTCGCGGCCGTTCTCTACTCGATCTTGTCGTGAGCAGCTTGACCAGCCGTCAAGCATTCGTCAGCGGCGGTGGGCCATCAGCTGCCGCAGGGCGAGGAACCGAACCAGGGTCGAGGCGGCGTTGGCCAGGACGAGCACGGCGACCTCGACGGCGCGGCTGGGGGTGCCGTAGGTGTGCAGCAGCCAGAGCGAGCCGCTGGTCAGCGCGAGTCCCACGCCGAAGGCGATCAGGCCGCCGGCGTGGTGCTTGAGCGCGCCGTCGCTGCCACGCAGGCCGAAGGTCAGCCTCCGGTTGGCGGCGGTGTTGGCGACGGCGGTGACCACCAGCGCGAGCAGATTCGCCGCCTGCGCGCCGGTCACCTCGCGCAGCGCGAGGTAGAGGACGAAGTAGGCGATCGTGCTCAGCACGCCGACGCCGCCGAAGCGGATCAGCTGACCGAGCATCCCGCGCGGGACGCCGGGCACGGTGGACGGCACCTCGGAGTCCCGACCCAGCTCGGTCCGCAGCCGCGCCACCGGGATCCGGCCGTTGGCGAAGCCCTTCAGCAGTCGGGCCACTCCACGCAGGTCCTCCTTGGCGGTGGCCACGATGTCGACGGTGCTGTTCGGGTCGTCGACCCAGTCCACCGGCACCTCGTGGATGCGCATCCCCGCCCGCTGGGCGATCACGAGCAGCTCGGTGTCGAAGAACCAGTTGTTGTCCTCGACCAGCGGCAGCAGGTCCGCGGCCACGTCGGCCCGGATGGCCTTGAAGCCGCACTGGGCGTCGGTGAAGCCGGCGGCCAGCGTCCCGCGCAGGATCAGGTTGTAGCTGCGGGAGATGAGCTCGCGCTTGGGGCCGCGGACCACGCGCGCCGAGCGGGCCAGCCGGCTGCCGATGGCGATGTCGGAGTGGCCCGAGATCAGCGGCGCCACCAGCGGCAGCAGGGCCCGCAGGTCCGTGGACAGGTCGACGTCCATGTACGCGAGCACGGGGGCGGCGGAACCGGCCCACACCGCCTTGAGCGCGCGACCCCGACCCTTCTCCGCCAGGTGTACGGCCCGGACTCGGGGCAGCTCGGCGGCCAGCCGTTGGGCCTCGGCCCAGGTCCGGTCGGTGCTCGCGTTGTCGGCGATCGTGATGCACCAGCGGTACGGGAACTCCGCCCCGAGGAACGCCGCGAGCCGGGTGACCGACGGGCCGAGGTCGACTTCTTCGTTGTAGACCGGGATGACGATGTCGACCACGGCGTCGACGTCGACGGAGGAGGCCGTGCTGAGGGGTGCGGCGAGGTCGGGGTGGTCAGGGGTGATGGCGAGGGAGGTCATGGTGGGTCGCTTCCGGGTTCGGTCAGGCATGGGGTGAGGAGCTCAGCGGGTGGGGTTGAGGTCGTAGACCTGGACCCCACCGACGCTCGTCGCGGTGAACTGGGACTCGACCCAGCTCGCGATCTCCGTCGCGGTGCCGTCGCCGCCACCCGGTCCGCCCCGGTTGCCGCCGCCCACGTAGTAGTGGATGTGCCCGGCCGCCACGTAGCTCTGGAACTGGGCCAGCGTCGGACTCGGGTCGCTGCCGGTGAAGCCGCCGATGGCCATCACGGGCAGCTCGGTCGCCAGCTGGTACGTGGCAGACCCTTGCGAGCCGGTGGTCGCCGCCACCCAGCGGTAGCGGTCCGCGTCGGTGCTGAGCAGGGTCTTCAGCTCAGTGCTCACGGTGGCGCTCTCGCCGACACCACCCCCACCCTGGCTGCGGCCGGTCTGGCCGCCGCTGGGGAACCCGCCGCCGCCGGGGAAGGTGCCGCCCCCGGGAGCCGTTCCGCCGCCCGGGACGCCGCCGGGCTGTTGGCCGTTGACGCGCCCGCGGCCCTGGCCGCGACCGGCCGCGCCGCCACCGAAGCCGCCGCCCGAGACCGGTCCGGCCGTGACGATGCCGCCGCTGTGCGGCGTCGCCGCGGTGTTGACCGCGTACGCCACGGGCCCGGCCCCGGCGCCGACCACCGACAGGGCCAGGACGACGGTGGCCAGCAGCCGCGGCAGCCGGTGGCTGACCAGAAGTCCGGTCGTGGCCAGCACGCCGACAGCCAGCACCGGCCAGCGCAGGGTCTCGTACCCGCCGGTCGCACGGCCGAGCAGCACGACCGCCCAGCCCGTGGTCACCGCCATCGTCACGGTCAGCCCGATCCGGGCCGTCCGGGTGGCCCGGCGCGTCCACAGGACGTGGCCGCCGATGGCCACCACGGCGGCGATCGCCGGCGCCAGTGCGACGGTGTAGTAGTCGTGGTAGGTGCCCTGCATGAAGGAGAAGGTGCTGGCGGTGACCAGCAGCCAGCCGGTCCAGACCACCAGGGCCGCCCGGACGGGGTCGGTCCGGGGGAGCCGGCCGCGCAGCACGATCCCGAGGACCGCGAGCAGCAGCGCTGCGGGCAGCAGCCAGCTGACCATGCCACCGGACACGTCGTCGAAGAGCCGGGTGACGCTCGGGACGCCGAACATGCCGCCCTGGCCGGCCGAGGTGCCGAGGATGGTGCTCGCCTCACGGCCGAGGATGCGGCCCAAGCCGTTGTAGCCGATCACCAGGTCGAGGATCGAGTCGTTCGTCGAACCGCCGACGTAGGGCCGCAGCGACGCCGGCACCAGCTCGAGGATCGCGACCCACCAGCCGAGCGAGACGATCATGGCGCCGAACGCGGCCAGCAGGTGTACGAACCGCTTGCGCACCGTGGTCGGCGCGGCGATCAGGTAGACGAGCACGAACGCGGGCAGCACCAGGAAGGCCTGCAGCATCTTGGTCAGGAAGGCGAAGCCGACCAGCACGCCGCCGAGCACGAGCCAGCGGCCGCTGGCCTTCTCGGTTGCGCGGAGGGTGACGTAGGTGGCCAGCGTCAGCAGGAAGACCAGCAGCGCGTCCGGGTTGTTGAACCGGAACATCAGCGTCGCCACCGGAGTGACTGCGAGCAGGGCGCCGGCGATGAGTCCGGCCGCGTGGCCGGTGGAGGGCGAGCCTGCGAGCCCGACCCTCGAGCACGTCCGGCGCACCGACGCATAGAGCACGCCGACGGTGGCCACCCCGAGCAGCGCCTGCGGGACGAGGATGCTCCACGAGCTCAGCCCGAAGGCCCGGACCGACAGCGCCATCAGCCAGAGCGACGCGGGCGGCTTGTCCACGGTGATCGCGTTCCCGGCGTCGAGGGAGCCGTAGAAGAACGCCTTCCAGCTCTCGGACCCTGCCTGCGCGGCGGCGGAGTAGAAGGAGTTGGCGTACCCGGAGGCCGAGAGGTGCCACAAGTAGAGCACGGCGGTCGCGACCAGCAGCAGCGCGAGCGAGAGGCGGCGACCGAGGGAACCCGTGCGCGTCCGGGCCGGGACGACGGCCGAGGCGCCGCTACGTCCGGAGGCGGGCGACGACGGCTCAACGGTGGAGGGGGGCCCGGCAGCGGCGGGTGAGTACAGGGTCGGGCTCGACATGCGGAAAGACTGTGGGCCGGGACTGTGCCGCCGCCGCGAGGGAACTGTGCGGCCGCTATGAGCGTTCGCCTCGGGTGGCCCGGTCAGGCCGGCGACGGGGCGGTGGACTGGGACGTCATCATCGGCAACGCCGACGTTGATGTCGCGCCGCGGCGGCCTCCCTCGCCGATCTGGAAGTGGTATGTGATGGTCGATCAGCCACCCGGTGAGATCTCGTCGAGGTGTGACAACGACGAGGGCGGCACGGCGCAACCGACTGGACGGGGCAGGTGCGGTTCGCTTCTCCACAGGCGCCGTCCGCGACCGGAATCAAGGAGACCTGGATGCTCACCTGCCGCAAGCCCGGCGGCCAGGTGGTCGCCACCCGGCGGGTCGTGGTCGACCAGGCCCGCGAGCCCCCGTCACCCTCGGCGGTCGAGGCACCGCCGCCGCCGTCGTCAGATCACGTTGACGACAGCCAGTGCGCTGATGCTCTGTGCCTCCACCGCCGCCGACTGGACCCGGCTGTGCCTCTCGCCGGGGTGGCGTCAACCACACCACGTCCGGGGCCCCCAGCCCGAGATCGGGTAACTGTCGGACCCCGGACCTACGGTGGCCCCATGAGCCCAAGGTCTTGCCGATGAGCATGGAGAGCGCCGCCTGGTCGCAGCTGTACCGGACGATGTCGGCCCAGCAGGAGCGTCGCCCGTTCACCCGGGCGACGGTGAACCGGATCGCGGCGTTCGCCCGACCCCAGCGGACGACCATCGTGGTGTTCATCGTGCTCAGCGTCGTCGGGGCGTTCCTGGCCATCGCCACCCCGATCCTGGCCGGCCGGGTCGTCGACGCCATCACCAGGAACGTCGCGGCCGGGGTGGTCATCCGGCTGGCGCTGTTGATCGCCGGTATCGCCGTGGCCGAGGCCGGGGTGGGGCTGCTGTCGCGCTGGCTGTCGGCCCGGATCGGCGAGACGCTGATCCTCGACCTGCGGCGCGCGGTCTTCGACCACGTGCAGACGATGCCGGTGGCCTTCTTCACCCGGACCCGGACCGGCGCCTTGGTCAGCCGGCTCAACAACGACGTGATCGGCGCCCAGCGGGCATTCTCCGACACCCTCTCCGGGGTCGTCGGCAACTTCGTGGCGGTCGTCCTCGCGCTGATCACCATGCTGACCATCTCGTGGCCGATCACCGTGCTCGCGCTGCTGCTGCTGCCCGTCTTCGTGCTGCCCGCCCGCCGGATGGGCCACCGGCTGGCCGCGATGCGGTTGGAGGCCGCCAACCACAACTCCACCATGAGCACCCAGATGACCGAGCGCTTCTCCGCGCCCGGCGCGACGCTGGTCAAGCTGTTCTCCCGGCCCGACCGCGAGTCGACGGAGTTCCGGGTCCGAGCCACCCGCGTTCGCGACATCGGCGTCAGCTCGGCCTTCGTGCAGATGGTCTTCGTGACCGCGCTGACGTTGGTCTCGGCCCTCGCGCTCGCCCTGGTCTACGGCCTTGGCGGCTACTTCGCGCTACGCGGCACCCTCGAGGCGGGATCGGTGGTGACGATGGCGCTGCTGCTCACCCGGCTCTACGCGCCGCTGACCTCCCTCGCCGGGGCGCGGGTGGAGGTGATGAGTGCGCTGGTCAGTTTTGAGCGCGTCTTCGAGATCCTCGACCTGCCGGCGCTGATCACCGAACGGCCCGACGCCATGGTGGTGCCCCCCGGACCGGTCTCGATCGCGTTCGAGCACGTCGGCTTCGCCTACCCGACCGCCGACAAGGTCTCGCTGGCCTCGCTCGAGGAGGTTGCCGTGCTGGACAACCGCGGCGGCGTGCCGGTGCTGCACGACATCTCCTTCCGGGCCGAGCCTGGGGAGATGGTGGCCCTGGTCGGCTCGTCCGGCGCGGGCAAGTCGACCGTCGCGCAGCTGTTGTCCCGGCTCTACGACGTCGACTCGGGCGCCGTCCGGTTGAACGGCGTCGACGTCCGAGACCTCACTTTCGCCGCACTCCGCGAGACGCTGGGCATGGTGACTCAGGACGGCCACCTCTTCCACGACTCGATCCGCGGCAACCTGCTGCTGGCTCGGCTCGAAGCGACCGAGGACGAGCTCTGGGCCGCGCTCCGCCGCGCGCGGCTGGACACCCTGATCGCCAGCCTGCCGGCCGGGCTGGACACCGTGGTGGGCGAGCGCGGCTACCGCCTCTCCGGCGGTGAACGGCAGCGGCTCACCATCGCCCGACTGCTGCTCGCGCAGCCGCGGGTGGTCATCCTCGACGAGGCGACGGCCTCGCTCGACTCCACGTCGGAGGCGGCGGTGACCGCGGCCCTGGGCGAGGCGCTCGAGGGTCGGACCGCGCTGGTGATCGCGCACCGGCTCTCGACCGTACGGTCGGCCGACCGGATCCTCGTGCTCGAGGAGGGCCGGATCATCGAGGAGGGTCGGCACGAGCAGCTGCTGGCCGCCGACGGCCGGTACGCCGAGCTCTACCGGACGCAGTTCGCGACGGCCGTCAGCGGCTGAACGGGTGCGGGCCGGACGACAGCCGCTCTGGCGCCGCGGCGGATACCTCGGCCAGGGGCAGCCAGACCGAGAACTCGGTCCGGCCCGGCACGCTGCTCACGGTCACCCGACCCTGGTGGGCCTCGACGACGGCAGCCACGATGGCCAGGCCGAGGCCGGTGCTGGTTCCACTCGTGGCGCCCTCGGCGCGGACCCGGCTGGTGTCGGCGCGGGTGAACCGCTCGAAGACCTTGCTCTGGATGTCGGCGGGGATGCCTTGACCGTTGTCGGTGACGCGGATGAGGGCCTGGCCGTCGCGGATGTCGATCGCGGTCTCCACTCGGGTGCCGGGCGGGGTGTGGGTCCGCGCGTTGGCGAGGAGGTTGGCCACCACCTGGTGCAGCCGGTTCCGGTCGCCGACGGCCAGGACAGGCTCGTCCGGCAGGCTCAGCTGCCAGACGTGGTCAGGTCCGGCGGCGCGGGCGTCGCTGACGGCGTTGATCACGATCTCGGTCAGGTCGGTCGGCTGCACGTCGATGGCCGGCCCGGAGTCCAGCCGGGCCAGCAGCAGCAGGTCCTCGACCAGCCGCGACATCCGCTCCGCCTCCGACTCGACCCGCGACATCGCGTACGCGGCGTCGTCCGGCATCGCCGACCGGCTACGGCGGGTCAGCTCGGCGTAGCCGCGGATGGCGGCGAGGGGGTTGCGCAGCTCGTGCGAGGCGTCGGCGACGAATTGGCGCACCTTCATCTCGCTGGCCTGCCGGGCCTCGAGCGCATCCTCGACGTTGTTGAGCATGTGGTTGAGCGCCTGGCCGACCCGGCCAACCTCTGACGTCGGGTCGGCGTCGGCCGGCGGCACCCGGACCGCGAGCGCCACCTCGCCGCGGTCGAGGGGCAGCTGCGAGACCTGCTGCGCCGTTGCCGCTACCCGGTTGAGCGGTCGCAATCCACGTTCGATCAGCGACCGCGCCAACAAGGCCGCGGCGCCGATGGCGAGCAACGACAGCAGCGCAGACATCGCCAACAGCTGGGCGAGGGTGTGGTCAACCTGATTCTGGGCGACGCCGACGATGACGACACCGGGCTGGCCCTGCTGAGTCGGGCTCGAGATCAGGGTGGCTGGGTAGGCGGTGACGCGGTAGCGCCCGAGCCCCGGCACCTGGATCGTCGACTTCGCCTGGTTCGCCGGGACCTGCGCGAACCGCGCCGCCACGCCGACCGGTAGGTCCGCCGGTCCGGACTCGGTCAGGATGCCGCTGTCGAGCACAGTGAGGTCGGTGGTCACGGCCACCGAGATGGTGCTGATGGGCTGGCCGTACTGAACCAGACCCTGGCTGGGACCGCGTCGACCGTTGTCGCCGCGCTGCCGGGTGGTGACGCTGTTCAACTGGTCGTTCAGCTGGTCCATCAACAATGTGCGGGTGGTCAGCAGCGTCGCAGCGCTCAGCAGGATGGCAACCAACGCGACCAGTGCTGTCACCTGCAGCACCAGGCGACGGCCGAGCGTCCCCTTGCCCAGCGGGTTAGGCGGGGGCGACTGATCGAGGGCCAGGGCGTCAGCCATCACACCGCCGGGCGCAGCACGTACCCCGCGCCACGCATGGTGTGGATCATCGGCGCCCGGTCGAGGTCGATCTTCTTGCGCAGGTAGGAGATGTAGAGCTCGACCACGTTGGCCTGGCCGCCGAAGTCGTAGTTCCAGACCCGGTCGAGGATCTGGGCCTTGCTGAGCACCCGGCGCGGGTTGCGCATCAGGTAGCGCAGCAGCTCGAACTCGGTCGCGGTCAGGTTGATCGGGGTGCCGCCGCGGGTCACCTCGTGGCTGTCCTCGTCCAGGGTCAGGTCGCCGACGACCAGGGTGGAGTCGCTGCGGGCGAAGGCGGCCCCGCTCCGCCGCAGCAGGGCGCGCAGCCGAGCGATGACCTCCTCCAGGCTGAACGGCTTGGTCACGTAGTCGTCGCCGCCGGCGGTCAGGCCGCCGATCCGGTCCTCGACGGCATCCTTGGCGGTCAGGAAGATGACCGGTACGTCCGGGTCCTCGGTGCGGATCCGGCGCATCACCTCGAGCCCGTCGAAGTCGGGCAGCATCATGTCGAGCACGATCGCGTCCGGGCGGGTCTCGCGGGCGGCCTTGACCGCGGCGGTGCCGGAGCCAGCGGTGGTCACCTGCCAGCCCTCGTAGCGCATGGCCATGCTCAACAGCTCGGTGAGGCTCGCCTCGTCGTCGACCGCGAGCACCCGGATCGGGGTGCCGTCGGGGCGGGTGAGCGGGGCTGCGGCGCTGTCGGTTCGGACCATGGGCTCAGCGTTCCACCGATCCTGGGGAGCCGACTGTGTCGACTCTGTGTGTTACCTGTGAGCCGAGCCTACGCGCCCCCCTCGGTCACCTCGGCCGTTCTCCTCGACGCGCCACCGCAGGAGTCCGCTGACCAGGGCGCGGCCGTCGCCGAAGACCGGGAGCAGGAAGGCGGTGTGGGCCAGGAACCACCACGACAGCCAGGGGTCCGCCTGGGATGCCCGCAGACCCACCCCGACCAGCGCGCACGCGGCCGGTCCCGCGAACGCGACGGTCATCGACTGGCGCGGGCTGATGGTGCCCTGGGGGATGACCGAGAAGCGCCAGGTAGTGCGTTCGACCAGGACGGTGGTCACGGTGCTGACCCGGCGGAGCACCATGACGTGCGCGACCTCGTGCAGGGCGAACGCGCCCACCAGTCCCAGCGCCACCGTGCGGGCGAAGCCCAGCGCCAGGCCGAGGAGCACGCGGTCCCCGGACGAGGCGGACCAGACCGCGGCGGCGGCCAGCAGCAGACCGGCGAGCACGAGCAGGGGCCAGACCTGCCCCGCGACCGCGGTGGCGACGCCCGTCACCAGCCGCGGGTCACCGCGCTCGTAGGCCCGGACGGTCAGGTCACGCTCCCTGGGCGAGCGGGTGACGCCGCCGGAGCCGCCACTGGCGGTGCAGCAGCACGGCGAGCACGAGAACCGCCAGGTAGAAGGCGAACACGCCGCCCAGGACGCCCAGGTGCTCGACGCCCATCGAGACACCGGTCGCACCGCCGGCCTGTTCGGTGGTCTCGAAGAACAGCGAGCCGAACAGGCCGACCTTGCGGACGGACTCCTCCCCGGTGCTGAACATCAACGAGAGCAGGGTGACCACGACCGTGGTCAGGGTCAGGACGATCGCGCCGGCGGCAGCGCCGAGGACGCCGAGGGTGGTCTTCATCAATTCTCCTTCGTGGGGGTGGGTGCGGGACGTGTGGTGAGGGCGGCCGGGCTCAGCGGGTCAGACGCCGGCGCGGGCCGCGATGAGGTCGGTGCGGTACTGCGTCAGCAACGCGTAGATCAGCTGCGCGAACGCGATCACCGTGAACGACAGGCCAAAGATGACGAGCAGAGCCGTGGGGTCGGCGACGCCCATCGAGACGTCGACCGCTCCGGTGCTCGACGTGGTGCTGGTGAGGTAGAGCGAGCCGAAGAGGCCGAAGGCGCGGGCCGTCGCCTCATCGGTGCTGAACATCAGAGAGAGCAGGGCGACCACGGCGGTCGTCGCGGTCAGCAGGGCGGCGGCCGCGACCGAGCGCAGCAGCAGCGTGGTCGCGCGCTTCGTCAGCCGGACGCGGGGTCGGCCGGGCCTGGCCTCGCCGGTCTCGGTCTGCTCGGGGGCGGGCTGGTCCGGTCGGGATGGGTTCACGTCTCCTCCTGGAGTCACTGGTAGCGATCGCCCGGACGGAGAACCCGACGCAGGCGGCTGACGCCACGACCATGGCGCCGAGAAGTCCGGCCGGCGGGAGCTGGAGCACACCCAGCCCGAGGGCGGCCAGGGCGACCACCACCACCGTCACGGACAGTCCGATGAAGATCGAGAACGGGTTGTCCTTCTCCGCCGGGAAGACGATCCCGATGCAGAGCGCCACCGTGAGCCCGACGACGCACCCGAAGAGCGCCGTGGCTCCGCTCGCGGCGGTGGTGGAGCCGATCAGGGCCGAGATGGCGACGGCGGGCAGTCCGAACATTGCGAAGAGGAGCAGCTGGGCGCGAAGCAACCGGGCGTAGGTCCGCCACGGCGCGGTCGCGGCTCCGGGGATCATCCGGAGCGGCTGGGTCGCCGCGAACTGGTAGAGCCCGCTGAACGAGAGCAGGGCGAGGCTCCAGAGCGGGTTCGCGACCGGAGCGACGCTGAGGTAGGCGAAGAGCATCACCGCGGTCGCGACGCTCAGCACGGTCTGGGAGTTGCGCAGCAGGCACCAGTCGTACGGCGAGAGTCTCCGGCCCAGCCAGCCGGCCACCGGGACCTTCAGGTAGCGCGAGTGCCGGACGTACTGGGACGGCGTGAGCCCGACGACCAGAGCGCTCAGCGCAGCGACCAGCAGCGCGGCACCCGCGAGGGTGACGAGGACGCCGTGGTGCCGTGCCGTCCAGGAGACCGCGGTGACCCAGAGCAGGGTGTCGCGCCCGTCCAGGTAGCCCCGGCTCACCGCGGTCACCAGGGTCGGCATCGACCGGGCGTAGATCACCACGAGGGTGAACAGAGTCAGGACCAGGGCGACGTTCTGGACGGCGCGCAGCTGCAGCAGTCCGAGCACGCGGGTCAGGAGCAGGTGCAGGATGCTCAGCCCGAGGTAGGTGAGGACGACGGGCACCACGATCGAGATGAGCAACGGCGGCACGGCACGCGGGCCGAGCAGCAGCAGGCTCGCCACTCCCAAGGCCACGAACCCGACGCCGACGACCACACCGGTCATCACCACCTCGTAGGCGAGCAGGGCGGCGACGCGCTCGCGGTTGGTCAGCGGCAGCTGGAAGCTCAGCTCCAGCAGCCCTTCAGCGTTGAGGAAGAGCACCTTCACGAAGAGGAACGCGATCTGCACCCAGAGCACGAGCGAGATGGTGGCGGTGTCGAAGAGCAGCCGCCAGACCGACGCTTGCGTCACCACCGGTTCGAGGAAGAGGTAGGCCGCCGCGCAGCAGACGCCGATCAGGGCGACCGCGAGCGCGCCGAGCACGACCTTCACCGGGCCGGACCGCAGGATGCCGGCGTTCAGCACGCGGCGCCGGAAGAAGCGCAGCAGCAGGGTCGTCAGCGCGAGGGTCTGCCGCGATCTGATCACGGACGGTCTGCTGACTCGAGGTGGTCGAAGACGGCCGTCGCCAGTGAACCCTCGCGGGCCACCAGCCTGGCTGTCGGTTCGTCGAACACCAGCTGCCCGAGATCGAGGAAGAGCACGCGGTCGGCGAGCCGTTCGAGGAGGGCAAAGTCGTGGGTGCAGAGAAGGACGGTGTGCCCGGCGGCTCGGAGCCCCCGCAGGTCGGCCTCGCAGAGGTGCAGGGCCTCCAGGTCCATCCCGTTCAGCGTCTCGTCGACCACCATCAGCGGGCGCCGCATCAGCAGCGCCGCGACCAGCTGGGTCTTCTTTCGCATGCCGTGGGAGTAGTTCTCGATCAGGTCGTCGTACCGGCCGGCCATCGAGTACCGGGCGAAGAGGGCGCGCATCTCGTCGGCGTCCACCGCGACCCCGTACATCCGGGCCAGCAGGTCGACGTACTCCCGGGCGGTCAGGAACTCAGGCAGGTAGTCGTTGCTGGCGAGGTACGTCGCGGCCGCCTTGGCGGCCGCCGACCCGTGCTCGTGGCCAGCGACGGTGATCGATCCGGACTGGCTCCGCAGCAGGTCGAAGATGTTCTTGATCAAGGTCGACTTGCCGGAGCCGTTGGGTCCCACCAGACCGACGATCTCCGAGCCGGTCAGCGAGAAGGAGACGTCATCGAGGACATGTCCTGCGTTGTCGTACGAATAGCTGAGGTGTGCCACGTCCAGGACACTTGTCATCGAATTCCTCTTCCGGGTAGTTTTGGCGGTGTCACCAGCCGGCCCGGGGTTGCCGCCCCGAGCCGACCGATGACACACGGGTGAAAGGTCAGCCGTTCACGACACGGCTGACCTCACGCGCACTGGAAGTAGACCTTCAGACCGAAGTCCTTGAACGACCAGCGCCCGGTGAACGTCTTGCCCTTCTTCACCACGCACCAGATGGCCATCCCGGCGAGGAGCGTCGCGCCGAGCGCCAGGATGACGGCGACGAAGATGAGGAACCACGCGTCGTAGCGCACGATCGCGTCATCCATCTTGGTCCGCAGCTTGTTCACGGCCTTCAGGTGCAGGCCGTACACCTCGTGCGACAAGGTGTCGTTGAGCGTGGAAACGGACAATGGTCCTCCTCGGTTTGTGCCAGCTCCGTGGTGGAGCTCGGCTGGGTTCGAGCGCGAGTGGCTCTGCCCGAAAACCTAGAAGCCAGTCCGGACCCCGAACAATTAACTTTCGGAGAGACCTGTGCGGTCACGCACAAACGCCACCGCTACCGCGGGGTCGTGCCGGGACGAGTGATCAGTCGCGCACGGGGGGCAGCGCGTGCGGGTCGACGAGACCCAGCTGCACGGACCGGATCAGGATGCCGGTACGGGCCTTCACCCCGAGCTTGCGGCCGACCTGGAGCAGGTACTGCTTGACTGAGCCCTCCGAGACGAACATCTGGGCGCCGATCTCGGCGTTGGTCAGGCCCTGGGCCAGCCAGCCGAGCAGCTCGCGCTCGCGCGGCGTCACCGTCACGGCCGCCGGCGCCGTCGGCGCCGGGACCGGCTTCTCGACCAACGACGAGACCAGCTCGCGACGGACGGCACTCGACAGGGGCATCTCGCCCGCCAACGCCTGCTTCAGACCGGCGCACAGGCCGGGACCGCCGACGTCCTTGAGCAGGTAGCCCGACGCGCCGGCCCGCAGCGCCGCCACGACGTAGTCGCTCGTCGAGAACGTGGTCATCGCCACCACGCAGGCCTCCGGCCACGTCGTGCAGATCGCGCGGATGGCGTCGAGGCCCGACATGACGGGCATCTGGAGATCCATCAGGACGAGATCGGGACGCTCCCTGGCGTACGCAGCCACTCCCTCGGCCCCGTTGCTCGCCTCCGCACAGATGACGAAGTCGGGCTGGTGGGCGAAGAAGGAGCGGTAGGCCTCACGCACGAGTGGGTCGTCGTCGGTCACGAGGATGCGGGCAGGGCCGTTCATGGGTCCTCCTGGGCGAGCGGCTGCCGAACGCGGACCAGGGCGCCGGACCCCCTTCCGTGCTCGGCAGCCTAGTGAGTGCCTGAGCGCAGGCACAGGTGGGTGACCACGGACCCGGTCGTGGCTGCCCGAACGTCAGCGAGACTGCCCGAACGTTAGCGAGACTGGCCGATGGTCAGTAGCGGGACCAGGCGCTCCGACGCCAGGGTGAGGTTCGTCAGCTCATCCGATCCGTTGAAGGAGATCCCGATGAAGAAGTTCTGTCTCGTGGCCGCGTCCTCGCTGACCATGATCGTGGTGGCGGCGGCCCCATCCCCCGCCGCCGCCGCCACCACGGCCGCGATCTCGGTCCCTGCGGCCTCCCGGGGGGTCTTCTGCAAGATCTTCCCCCGGCTCTGCGCGTGAGCCGTGCCCCTACCCCCACGTCTGAGGGACGGCGAGCCTGAGCCGGCGGTGCCGTTGGCGATGACGACGCTGGGCGTCGCCGTCTCGGTGGTCGGCCTCGGGCGGGGCCTGCGGTGGTACCGGGGACGCGCGCAGGTCCGGCAGCAGGCGGGCCTGCGTGCTCGTGAACGTCAGATCCTGACCCGCGAGCTCCACGACGTCGTGAACCACCACCTTTCCACCGCCGCGCTGCAGGTGATGGGCTATCTCGACGCGTCCGACGCCGACGAGCTGCGCAGCATCCTGGCCAAGGTCAACCTTTCGGTGAAGGCCGCGCTGGCCGAGCTGCGACAGCTGGCGCGGCTGGAGCCCGACGGGTCGATTTCGGCCGGGGACGCCGTGAACGACCTGACCGTACGCGTCCCACCAGCGGACGTGGCGGACCTGTGGGCGGGCCGGCTCACCGACGCCGGCTTCACCGTGACTGTCGCGATCCCCCGCTCGAGTGAGTCAGAGCGGCTGAGCGTCCTGAGCACGGTGAGCGACGCGATCGAGGTGGCCTGCGACAACATCTTGCGGCACGCGCCGCGGCGGTCGGCCTGCAGCGTCACGCTCGAGAAGCGTCGTGACCAGCTCGTCGTGCGGGTCCGGAGCCCGTTGCCGTCAGGCTCGCTGGTGGCCGGGCAGGGGCAGAGCCTTCGTCGCCTCCGCGTACGGGTCGACCTCAGTGGCGGCACGCTCTGGGCCGGACCGTTCCCCGCTGCAGACGGGCGCGACGCGTTCTGGCTCGTCCAGGTGACCGTGCCCCTTTGACCCTGACCGGGCCGGCAGGTGATGATCCTTGCAGACGAGTTCGCGGTCGGTCGGCCGTCCGACCGACCGAGCACGAGTAGGGGTCGCTCTCGGGGAGGAGCCCCGGTGGTACGTGTCACGAGCCGGTCGGGGCGACTGAGCGGACAGGCCATCGACGACGGTCTCGAGACCGTCCGGCTGACCGTGCTCGCGTTCGTCCTCCTCGACCTGGTGTCCACCCTGACCGCCCTGTCGTACGGGATTTCGGACTTTGGACCGTCCGGCCCCGTCGCTGCGGTCCAGATGCTGCTCGTCACGGCCGCCGCCGCCACGACGATGTGGTGGCGCACGCGCGCTGCCCTCGTCCTCACCTGGGCGGTGGTGGTCCTGGAGTTCGCCGTCGCGCCGTCTGGGATGGAGCCCTGGCTGGTCCTGATCACGGGCGTGACGATCGCCGCCCGAGGCCGTCCGCTGGTCCTCGCGCTCGGCGCCCTGGCGCACCTCGCCTACGGTGTCGGGTTCGGCGTGCGAGGCGCGAGCCGGTACCCGGGATCTGGAGTGGAGACCGGCCTGGTGACCGTCGCGTTCTCCACCGCAGCGTTCGGGGTCGGACTGCTGGCGCGGCTGCTGCTCGACGTACGGGACCGGTGGTGGTCCCGGGTGCGCGAGCTCGAGCGGGGGAACGCCGAGATCCGCGCGGTCGAACGACGCCGGCTGGCCGACGACCTGCAGACCGCCGTCACCAGCGGCCTCACCGAGATCGGCCAGGTCGTCGCGGCTGCCCGGCAGTCAGCCGAGCCGGCCGCGCTCCAACGTGGTCTCAGCCAGGTCGACGCACTCAGCAGGTCGCTGCTGGCCGAGCTGCGGGTGCTGTTGGAGGTGCTCCGGTCGGAGTACCTGCCGGACGAGCCGGTGGCCCCGGCCGGCCGGCGAGCCGGAGGCCGGCGCTGGGTCGACCTCCTCACGGCCCGGCACGTCCGGTTCGCTGCGGCTGCGGTGTTCGGCCTGTCGGCCCTCCGGGTGCTGGTCGGTCACCTCCTGGGTGCCCCCGGTCTTCCGACCGATGCCCTGGCCGTGGAGCTGATCAGCCTGATGGCCTGGGCGCTGGCCGCGCTCCGGCCGGCCGCCGGTGTGCCGTGCGGGGTCGCCGCCCTGGTGGTGTCGAGCGTGCTCGACCCGTCGGGCTACTGGGACGTGCTGGCGGCTGCGCTGCTGTGCCTGGTCACGGGCGTCCGCTTCGGCCCGCGCGGCGCGTGGCTGGTGGTCCTCGGACTGGGCGGCTACGCGGGCGTGCTGACCGTCAGGGCGGACGACGACCCGGTCGCCCACCTGATCGTCCTCGGCTACGTCGGCGGACTGGCCTGGGTGGGGGGACTGGTCGCTCGGCACTTCCTGCTGGCCCACCAGAGCTCGCGCCGCCAGGTCGACGACCTGATGGAGGAGCGCCCCAACCTCGAGGGGCAGGAGCGCAGCGCCCTGGCCCGCGAGCTGCACGACGTCGTCGCCCACCAGGTGTCGCTGGCGACGATGGCAGTGCTGGCGACCTCGTGGAGCGATGATCAGGAGATCCTGCGCGGCACGCTCGACCGGGTTCAGCGGCACACCGAGGCGGCGAGGAGCGAGCTGGACACGCTGCTCGTGATGATGCGTGGGCCGTGGAGCGACCAGGCGCGGCCCACGCCGCTGCTCACCTCCGCGGTGAACGCGGACGTCCTCGCCAGACGGCTTGCCGACCACGGGTTCACGCCGGTGATGAGCGTCGACGCGGAGGTCGACGCGCTCGACGACACCACGCAGCGGACCCTCGGCCGGATCATGCAGGAGGGGGCGACCAACATCCTGCGCTACGCCCCGGCCGGCTCCCGCTGCTCGTTCACGGTGACCGTGGCGGGTGACCAGGTCCGGCTGGCCATCACCAGTCCCCGGACGCCGGGCGGCCGGGCCAGCGACGTCTCGCTGGGCTGGGGCCTCCGCGGGATCCGGGAGCGGGTCGAGCTGGTCCACGGCACCTTCCGGGCTGGCCCGGACGACCGCTCGTGGACGGTGGCGGTGACCCTGCCGGTCCTCCGGGTTGTCAACGGTCCGCCGGCCCCATCGGGCGAGGCCCGGCACCAGGACGCAGCCCTGGGCTGAACCGCCCTCAGCGGTGGTCGGTGCCGTCGACCACCGTCGCGCCGGCCTTGCGGACGGCCCCGTCGACGCCCCCGACACCGACCGACAGCAGCAAGGTCGCCCAGCAGCAGGGAGATGCCGAGCAGCACGAGGCCGGCGAGCCCGATGACCAGGAACGTCGTCACGACAGCATCTACGTGGCACAGGGAAGTCTCCGTGACCAGGCGGAACGCAGTACTGCACCCTGTCGCCGGCGGAGGTCGCGCGCCGATGCGCCGACCGATGAGCTGAGCCCCGATCGGAGTATCAGGGTCACGACCATCTCGTCGCCCGACGCGGCCACCTGTGGTCACCCGGCTGGAGTTCCGGCTGGCCACGTAGCTTCTCGCCGAAGGCGTCATCGGCCATGTGCCTCTGAACGCGCTCCGCCCACCTCGAATCACGATATGTTCATCACGAGATTCGATATGACAGGAGTGCGGTCATGAGAGGTCGTCGGGCGTTCCGCTTGGCGGGGGTGCTGGCCCTGCTGGGCATGGTGGCGTCCGTGACGGCGGCGGTGCTGACGGGCGCGGTCGGCGTGGCGGCACTCACTGGCCGGATCGGCTATCCCTACGCCGTCGAGGTCGGGCCGATCCACGCTCAGTGGCGGATGACCTTGCCGGTCGCCGGGTCAGGCGACATCTGCCAGCGTGCCTCGGTATCTGACCAGGGACCGGCCGCCTGCTACCGCTTCTTCCTCCATCAGTCAGCCGATGCCGGCAGCCGCCAGGCCCGCCGACAAGACGCCGACGTCCGGCCCAGCGAGGTCGAGCTCCGCGGGCAGGCCGAGCTCGTCACCGTCCCCGGCTGGAGCCCGTACGTCGCTGCCGTCGTGCTGCACGAGGTGATCACGATGCTGGGTTTGGCCGTGCTGTCCTACCTGCTGTGGCGAATCCTGTGGGCGGCAGCGGCGGGCGATGCCTTCACCCGGCCCACGGTCCGCAGGCTCCGCCTGATGGCGGTCCTCGTCCTAGCCGGCGCGCTGGTCGGCCCCGTCCTCAACGGACTCGCCCGGATCGACGTCCTGGGCTACTGGTCGGAGTCGTTCGGGGTCTACCCCGAGCTGCAGCCCCGGTCTGATCTCGCGCTGTCCGGCAGCCAGATCGCCGTAGCGCTCGTGCTGTTCCTGGTGGTCGAGGTTTTCCGGCACGGTGCCGTGTTGGAGGACGAGGCCAGGGCAACGGTCTGACGTGATCGAGACTCGCCTCGACCGGCTGTTGCTGGAGCAGAAGATGACGCTGACCGACCTCGCCGGACGGGTCGGGATCACGGTGGCCAACCTCTCCATCCTCAAGACAGGCAAGGCCCGGGCGGTCCGGATCGCCACCTTGGACGCCATCTGCCGAGAGCTGCACTGCCAGCCCGGCGACATCCTCGTCTACCGAGACGATCCCGAGGGGACATGACCGGCTGAGCCGCCGCCCGTGGGGCGTGGGAATGGCGCATCGCCCTCGGAGGTTGAGCCAGGTGCACTCAATCAGCACCACGCCCTACTTGAGTGAAGGCTGCTCAGGTACTAAGGTTGAGCGCAGCAGGCTCAAGCATCACCAGACTTTACTGGAGGAATTTCACCATGGCTCGTGCAGTCGGTATCGACCTCGGCACCACCAACTCCGTCGTCGCCGTCCTCGAAGGCGGTGAGCCCACGGTCATCCCCAACGCCGAAGGCGCGCGCACCACGCCGTCGGTCGTCGCGTTCGCCAAGGGCGGCGAGGTGCTGGTCGGCGAGGTCGCCAAGCGCCAGGCCGTCACCAACGTCGACCGGACCATCCGTTCCGTCAAGCGCCACATGGGCACGGACTGGAAGGTCAAGATCGACGACAAGGACTACCGGCCGCAGCAGATCAGCGCCTTCGTCCTGCAGAAGCTGAAGCGGGACGCCGAGGCCTACCTGGGCGAGCAGGTCACCAACGCCGTGATCACCGTGCCGGCGTACTTCTCCGACGCGGAGCGCCAGGCCACCAAGGAGGCCGGCGAGATCGCGGGCCTGACCGTCGACCGGATCATCAACGAGCCGACCGCGGCCGCGCTGGCGTACGGCCTCGACAAGGCCGGCACCGACCAGACGATCCTCGTCTTCGACCTCGGTGGTGGCACGTTCGACGTGTCCCTGCTCGAGATCGGTGACGGTGTCTTCGAGGTCAAGGCCACCAAGGGCGACAACCGTCTCGGTGGCGACGACTGGGACGCCCGGATCGTCGACTTCCTCGTGAAGCAGTTCAAGACCAAGTACGGCACCGACCTGTCCAAGGACAAGATCGCCCGCCAGCGCCTGCAGGAGTCGGCCGAGAAGGCCAAGATCGAGCTCAGCTCCGCGAGCGAGACCTCGATCAACCTGCCCTACATCACCCTCGGTGAGAACGGTCCGCTGCACCTGGAGGAAAAGCTGACCCGCTCGGAGTTTCAGCGGCTCACCTCCGACCTGCTCGACCGGTGCCGCACCCCGTTCAACGCGGTGATCGAGGACGGCAAGATCAGCGTCGGCGCCATCGACCACGTGATCCTGGTCGGCGGCTCCACCCGGATGCCGGCCGTCGCCGAGCTCGTCAAGGAGCTGACCGGTGGCAAGGACCCCAACAAGGGCGTCAACCCCGACGAGGTCGTGGCTCTGGGTGCCAGCCTGCAGGCCGGCGTGCTCAAGGGCGAGGTCAAGGACGTGCTGCTGCTCGACGTGACCCCGCTGAGCCTCGGCATCGAGACCAAGGGGGGCGTGATGACCAAGATCATCGAGCGCAACACCACGATCCCGACCAAGCGCTCGGAGGTCTTCACCACCGCCGACGACAACCAGCCCTCGGTGATGATCCAGGTCTACCAGGGTGAGCGTGACTTCGCGAAGGACAACAAGTCCCTCGGCAACTTCGAGCTGACCGGCCTGCCGCCGGCCCCGCGCGGCGTGCCGCAGGTCGAGGTGGCCTTCGACATCGACGCCAACGGCATCGTGCACGTCCACGCCAAGGACCTGGCGACGGGCAAGGAGCAGTCCATGACCGTCACCGGCGGTTCTGCGCTGGGCAAGGACGACATCAGCCGGATGGTTCAGGAGGCCGAGGCCCACGCCGAGGAGGACCGGCTGCGGCGCGAGGGCGTCGAGCTGCGCAACGAGGCCGAGAACCTCGTCTTTCGCACCGAGAAGCTGCTGAGCGAGAACGCCGACAAGATCACCGACGAGGTGCGTACGCCGGTCGAGGAGTCGCTGACCGAGGTGAAGTCGGCGCTCGAGGGCACTGACAACGACGCAGTCAAGGCGGCGGTCGAGAAGCTCAACACGACCAGCGCCGCGGTCGGACAGGCCATGTACGCAGCCGCTCAGGCCGCGCAGGCTCCGTCCGAGGCCGGTGCGCCCAGCGAGGACGCCGAGTCCAACGGCGCCAGCTCAGCCGCTGCTGAGGACGACGTGGTCGACGCTGAGATCGTCGACGACGACTCCGCCGACCGTAAGTGAGCGGCCGGATGACCGACGAGCAGGAGCAGGAACAGAGCGGGCCGACCATCCGCGACAAGCGCCGGATCGACCCGGAGACCTACCAGGTCAGGGAAACCAGTCCCGCTGCGGCCCCGGCCGATCCGGAGCCCGCGACGGTTCCGGCAGAAGGGAACGACCAGGTGGACCAGCTCGAGGCAGCGCTCGCCGAGCGGACGGCCGACCTGCAGCGGTTGCAGGCCGAGTACGTCAACTACAAGCGGCGGGTCGACCGTGACCGCGACGTCGCTCGCAAGTCGGCGCTGGAGGGGCTCGTCAAGGAGCTGCTGCCGGTGCTCGACGACCTGCGGTCCGCCCGCGAGCACGGTGAGCTGACCGGGGCCTTCAAGGCCGTCGGCGACGAGGTCGAGCGGGTCACGGCCAAGCACGGGCTGGAGACGTTCGGGACCAAGGGCGACGCCTTTGACCCGCACATCCACGACGCGCTGATGCACGCCCACGCCGAGGGCATCACCGGTCCGACGTGCGTGGAGATCTTGCAGCCCGGTTACCGGATCGGCGAGCGCGTGCTGCGGCCGGCGCGGGTGGCCGTGGCCGAGCCCAGCGAGCCGGCGGCCCCGGCCGAGCCGGAGGCCTCCGTCGCGCAGGACCCGGCGGAGGAGACGGTGGTCGGTGAGCCGACCTCCGGCGCGTAGCAGCAAGGCAGCAGTGAGCAGCGCCCGCGGACCGCGGGCGCTGCCCATCCCCGGAGGGAGGCGTTCGTGAGCACCAAGGACTGGATCGAGAAGGACTACTACAAGACCCTCGGGGTCGCCAAGGACGCCAAGCCCGAGGAGATCAAGAAGGCCTACCGCAAGCTGGCGCGCGAGAACCACCCCGACCAGAACCCGGGCAACCCGGAGGCTGAGCGGCGCTTCAAGGAGGTGTCCGAAGCCAACGACGTGCTCTCCAGCGACACCAAGCGCAAGGAGTACGACGAGGCCCGGCGGCTGTTCGGGGGCGGCGGCTTTCGCTTCCCGCGGAGCGGCGGTGCGACCAGCGGAGGCGCCGGACCGTCGGTCGACGACCTGTTCCGCTCGGGCGGTGACAGCGGGTTCTCCGACATCTTCGGCGGCCTGTTCAACGGCTCGGGCACCACGGCCCGCACCCGGACGACGTCGGCCACCCGTGGGCCGCGTCGGGGCAGCGACGTCGAGGGCGAGGTGACCGTCGACTTCGTCCAGGCGATCGAGGGTGTCACCGTCGGCATGCAGATGGTCTCGGACTCGGCCTGCGCCGAGTGCCGCGGTACGGGTGCCAAGGCCGGCACGGTGCCCAAGGTCTGCCCGACCTGTCAGGGCTCAGGGATGCAGACCTCGACCTCCGGCGGAGTGTTCGCGGTGACCGAGCCGTGCCGCGACTGCCGCGGCCGCGGCATGGTCGTCGAAGACCCGTGCCCGGTCTGTCACGGCTCGGGCCGGGGCAGTTCGACCCAGACGATGCAGGTACGGATCCCGGCCGGCGTCACCGACGGCCAGCGGATCCGGCTGAAGGGCAAGGGCGGTACGGGAGAGAACGGTGGTGCGGCAGGCGACCTGTACGTGGTCGTACACGTCCGGCCCCACCCGGTCTTCGGCCGCAAGACCGACAACCTGACGCTGACGGCGCCCGTTACCTTCAACGAGGCGGCGCTCGGGGCCGAGATCGAGGTACCCACGCTCGGCGGTGCTCCGGTCACCTTGCGGGTGCCGGCCGGTACGCCGAACGGGCGTACCTTCCGGGTCCGGGGCAAGGGCGTGACCAAGCGTGACGGCACCAAGGGCGACCTGCTGGTCTCCGTCGAGGTTGTCGTGCCGGACTCGCTCAACGAGCAGGCGCGGGCGGCGCTCTCGTCCTACGGTGATGCCGTCGGCGCGGCAGACGTACGCGCCCGGCTCTTCCGGTGAGGCTAGTTCCAGGTAGCGAGGAGGAGGGTCACGTGTCGACGTCAGAACTTCCGCAGCGGATCGACTCCGACGCGCCCGTCTTCGTCATCTCCGTGGCCGCGCAGCTGGCTGGCATGCACCCGCAGACCCTGCGCACCTACGACCGGATGGGTCTGGTCTCGCCCCGCCGTACGTCGGGGCGAGGCCGGCGCTACTCCGCCCGCAACATCGCACAGCTGCGGCTGATCCAACGGCTGAGCCAGGACGAGGGCATCAACCTCGAGGGCATCCGCCGCATCCTGGCCATGCAGGACGAGATCGAGGACCTCCGCGCCCGGGTCAACGACCTGAGCGAGCTGCTCGCCTTCGCCCGCGCCGCCCCGCCCGGGGTCCGCGTCTTCACCGCCGACCCGCGAGGCGACGTCCACCTCGGCGGGATGCCCCGACGCCGTCCCGCTCCTCGGGCCATCACCTCCCGCTGAGCGGAATGAGTCGTCTAGGTTCCGACCGGCCGTGCTCGATCTGAGCTCATCGAGCTGAGCCGCGTCGGTTAGTCGGTGACCTTGACACCCTTCCAAAAGGCGAGCCGGTCCTTGATCTGAGCGGCCGCGTCCTTGGGGCTCGGGTAGGTCCAGGCGGCGTCGACGTTGGTTTGGCCGTCCACGTTCAGGCTGTAGTAGCTCGCCGTACCCTTCCACGGGCAGACGCTGTGGGTGGCGGTCTCGGTGAGGACCCCGGGCTGCACCGAGTCGATGGGGAAGTAGTGGTTGCCCTCGACCACTACCGTGTCGTCGGACTCCGCGATCACCGTGCCGTTCCAGCTCGCCTTCATGCCGTCTCCCTTGTTGTCGCCGTGTGACTCAGTCTGCTCCGGCCAGGCAACCTCGGCCTCGTGCGGCTGACGAGGTGACCGGGGTCACTCTCTCAGGTCTGTGGATAACCTCCCCGCGAACTCCCGCGTCCGTAACGTTGGGGCTTGACCAAGCAAGTCCTCAACACAGAGATCGGCCCGCGGGGGTCGGTGAAGGAGTGT
>NZ_CAXTHG010000046.1:0-23471 GCF_964244005.1 uncultured Friedmanniella sp.
GCCGCGGCAACCACGAGGTGATGATCCGGGGCACGTTCGCCAACATCCGGCTGCGCAACCAGCTGGCGCCGGGCACCGAGGGCGGCTTCACCCGCGACTTCACCCTGGACGGAGGGCCCGTCAGCACCATCTACGAGGCCTCCGAGCACTACCTCGCGGCCGGCACGCCGCTGGTGATCCTGTGTGGGGCCGAGTACGGCTCGGGCTCCTCGCGTGACTGGGCGGCCAAGGGCACGGCCCTGCTGGGCGTCAAGGCGGTCATCGCCCAGTCCTACGAGCGGATCCACCGCTCGAACCTGATCGGGATGGGCGTGCTGCCCCTGCAGTTCCCGGAAGGGACCAGCGCGGCCTCGCTCGGTCTGACGGGTGAGGAGACGCTGGACATCACCGGGGTCACCGCTCTGAACGACGGCTCGACGCCGCCGACGGTCACCGTGACCGCGGGCGACGTCACCTTCGAGGCGACGGTCCGGATCGACACCCCCGGTGAGGCCGACTACTACCGCAACGGCGGCATCATGCCGTACGTGCTGAGGTCGCTGCTCAAGCGCTGACCCGCGGGACCACCGGGGTGGGCCAGCGTCAGCGGCGTAGCCAGGTGGCGCCGACCACGCTGGCCAGCACCCCGAAACCCAGCAGGCCGAACCCGAACGCGGTGCCGCCGACGAGTCCGCGGCTGACCATCGCGTCGTCGGGGTTCTCGGGGTTGACCAGCACCTCCACCTCACGGCCAACCGGGTCGGACATCGTGGTGGAGCTGAAGCGGTTCCAGAAGATGACCTCCCGGCCGTCACGGACGTAGCTGACGCGGCACCGGATCTGGCCGTCGTCCAGCCGGCTGCCGACGACGCGGCCGGGGTAGGACGTCCACTCGTTCCGGCGGCGCCGGTCCCGGACCACGGCCAGGGTCCCGAGGACCACCGCTAGCAGCCCGACGCCGAGGAACGTGGGCGGCAGCCAGCTGAACGGGTCGGGCATCGGCACGGGCCGATCGTACGGGGGTCGGGGCCGGTCAGGCCCGATGCGCGTTCACGCCCGCCCGCAGCGACGCGCGTCGCGAGCCCAGGCGTCGAGCAGGTGGCGCCGCCGATGGCCAGCGCCGGCTGGTGCTGACGCCGTCCTGAGCAAACCGGAGGTGCTCGATCGCCTCGCCGGATCCTGGCCGGAAAAGCTGACCCCGGCCGGGCCGACTGGCCTGGCTGGACCCGACCGGCCTGGCTGGACCCGACCGGCCGCGCGATCACGCACGGCCGGCGGTGTCGTAGGGTGGTGGACGAACACGGGAGTCCGGTGAGCCGGGCTGAGAGGAAGGTTCTCCAACCTTCGACCGTCGAACCTGATCTGGGTCATGCCAGCGCAGGGAGGCCCTCTTGACCATCCCCGTGTCCTCACGAGAGGACATACTCCGCATGAGCACCACCTCCACCGACGAGACCACCACCTCGCCCACCCGCCGTCCCTTCACCTGGCGCTGGAGGGTGGTGGACATCGTCGTGGCCAGCGTCGTCGGTGTCGCCCTCGGCGTGGTCTTCGTCGTCTGGGGCGCCGCCTACAACGTTCTCGAGGCGCCCTTCAAAGCCCTGTTGCCGGGGGCGCAGTCGTTCGTCGAAGCGCCGTTCCTGCTCGGCGCCGTCGTCGGTGGCCTGCTGATCCGCAAGCCCGGTGCCGCCATCTACGTCGAGCTGCTCGCTGCCGTGGTCTCCGCTCTGCTGGGCAGCCAGTGGGGTCTCTTGACCCTCGTCTCCGGCCTGGTGCAGGGGATCGGCGCCGAGATCGTCTTCGCCCTCTTCCTGTACCGGGTGTGGCGACTGCCCATCGCCTGGCTGGCGGGCGCCGGCGGCGGTGTCGCCCTCGCGGTGTTCGAGCTGCTGGCCTACTACGCCGGTAGCACCGCTGTCTTCGCGACCGTCTACGTGGTCAGCGCCACCCTCGGCGGCGCGGTGATCGCCGGCACGCTCTCCTGGTTGGCCGTCCGAGCCCTGGCAGGCACGGGAGCGCTCAGCCGCTTCGCCGCCGGCCGGGACACGCGCGAGCTCGTCTGAGGTGTCGCCCGTTCGGGTGGTCGCCGAAGGCTGGGGCTGGCGGCACGCCGGACGTCGGGCCTGGGCGCTGCGCGCGGTCGACCTGGTCATCGAGCCGGGCGAACGGGTGCTGCTGCTCGGCGCGTCCGGGGCGGGCAAGTCCACCCTGCAGCACGCGCTGGCCGGCGTGCTCGGCGGCGAGGAGGCGGGTGAGGAAGAGGGTCGGCTGACCCTGGACGGCGTCGACCCGCGGCGGGCGCGGGGCCGGGCCGGGCTGGTGCTGCAGGACCCGGACTCCCAGGTGATCTTGGCGCGGGTGGGCGATGACGTGGCGTTCGGCGCCGAGAACCTCGGCGTCCCGCCGGAAGAGATCTGGGGACGCGTCGCCGAAGCCCTGGACGCCGTCGGTCTTGAGCTCCCGCTGGACCACCCCACCGAACGCCTCTCGGGCGGCCAGCAGCAACGGCTGGCCCTCGCCGGCGTCCTGGCCATGCAGCCAGGGCTGCTGCTGCTCGACGAGCCCACCGCCAACCTCGACCCGGACGGGATCCGCGAGGTCTGCGACGCCGTCGCGCGGGTGCTGGACCGGACGGCCGCCACGTTGGTCGTGGTCGAGCACCGGGTCGCCACCTGGCTCCCGCTGGTCGACCGGGTGGTGGTGCTCGGACCAGCCGGGGTGCTGGCCGACGGTGCACCGGAGGACGTCTTGACCCGGACCGGTCCGGCCCTGGCGGCGTCCGGTATCTGGGTGCCGGCCCAGCCGCCCGCGGTGACCCGTCGCCCGCCCACGACGACGTCCGAGGTGCTGCTCACCGCCGAGGGGCTGAGCGTCGGCCGGACCGGTCAGGTGGTCGGCGCGGGTTTGGACCTCACGCTGCCCGCTGGCGCCTCGGTGGCCCTGACCGGGGCCAACGGCGTCGGCAAGTCGACGCTCGCCCTGACCCTCGCCGGGCTGCTCGCGCCACTGGCCGGCCGCGTCCGGGCCGCGCTGCGTCTCGCCGACGGGGCGGGGGAGCGGCCGCACCGGTGGACCTCCCGCCAGCTCGTCGCCCGGGTCGGGGTGGTCTTCCAGGAGCCCGAGCACCAGTTCCTCACCAGCTCCGTCCAAGCCGAGCTGGAGGTGGGACTGCGGGCCACCCGACGGCTGGACGCAGCCGGCCAGCAGCGCGTGGACGAGCTGCTGGAACGGCTGCGGCTGACCGGGTTGGCGCGGGCCAACCCGTTCACCCTGTCCGGTGGGGAGAAGCGGCGGCTGTCGGTCGCGACGGTGCTCGCCACCTCGCCCGCCCTGCTGGTGCTCGACGAGCCGACCTTCGGCCAGGACGCGCTCACCTGGGCTGAGCTGGTCCGGCTGCTGCACGACCTCCTGGACGAGGGCCGGACGGTGCTCTCGGTCACCCACGACCTCGACTTCGTCGCCGCCTGCGCCGACACCGAGCTCACCCTCGGTCCTCAGGGTCTACGGACGGCGCAGCTCCGGTGAGCCTGCTGATGACCCGCCGCGGCGGCGCGAGGATCTTCTCGGTCAACCCGGTGGCGAAGATCGCCGGCCTCGCCGTGCTGACCGGCTGCCTGCTGCTGACCTTGGACTGGGTCTCGGCCACGGTTGCCGTGGCCGGTGAGCTGGTCCTCTTTGTCGCCGCCGGACTGCGCGGCCGGACTCTGTGGCGCCGAACCCTGCCGGTCTGGGTGGCGGCTCCGCTGGCCGGGCTGACGATGACCCTGTACGGCCGAGCGTCCGGCGCCAGCTACTTCCAGCTCGGCTTCGTGCACGTCACCGAAGGCTCGGTCGCGATCGGCGTCGCCACTCTGCTGCGGCTGCTGGCGATCGCGCTGCCGGCGGTGGTCCTCTTCGCGACCATGGACCCGACCGACCTCGCCGACGGGCTGGCTCAACGGGTCCGGCTGCCCAGCCGTTTCGTCCTCGGGGCTCTCGCCGGGCTGCGGCTCGTCGGCCTGTTCGTCGCCGACTGGCACTCCCTCGAGCTGGCCCGCCGCGCGCGCGGCGTGGCCGACACCGGCCGGATCCGGCGGCTGCTCGGCCAGTCCCTCGCCCTGCTGGTGCTGGCGGTCCGCCGGGGGACCAAGCTGGCGACGGCGATGGAGGCCCGCGGGTTCGACAGCCCCGGCGAGCGGACCTGGGCGCGGACCTCGCCGTTCGGTCGCGCCGAGATCGTCACCATCGCGTGCGGGGTCGTCCTCGGCGGGGCCTGCCTAGCCGTCGCCTTGGCGCTTGGGACCTGGAACTTCATCTTCACCTGAGCCCGGCGCGCGAGCCGGCGTCAGGGAGCGGTGACCACGAAGGAGTCGAGCCGGACCGTGACCGGGGCGTTCGTCGAGGAGCTGGAGAGGTAGGGACCGACCCCCACCGAGCCGGCAGTCTGCAGCCCGGCGGTGGTGTCGGTCACCGAACGCTGCCAAGTCGTCGGCTCCGGCGTACCGACCTTCCAGACCTTGGCCCGGAGCGTGGTGGGGGACGAGCCGACCGTCTGGGTGCGCACGTTCAGGGTGTCCCCGACGGCGTAGGTGAGACCGCTGACCGTCGCCGCGGCCTGCAGGTTGACCTCGGTGCCCGTCGAGGTGGTGCGCGCCAGCTCGAGGCTGACAGTTCCCGTACTGGTGATCCGGGTCTTCGCCAGGTAAGCGCCCTGACCGGAGAACCGTCGCCCGTGGGTGCTCACGTAGAGCCCGCTGCCGGTCACGGGCTTGTCCAGGCCGAACGCCAGCCGGGCGTCGGTGGACGCCGCGGACACTGCCGCCAGGCTGGCCACCGGTCCGCTGCCCGCGGCCACCTTGACCGTGCCCACGCCATCAGCCACGGCGTACTGGGTGGTGGCCCCGCTCGTCGTCCAGGCTCCGCCCTTGGGCGCACTGCCCAGGCCGCCGGTGACGGTCCGGGTGAACTGGTCGTCGACGTAGGTGGTGGTCGTCGGCGCGGTCGGGGCGACGTTGAGCGTCCGCTGGGCGGTCGCACCACCGGAGTCGGTGACGGTCAGGGTGACCGGATAGCTGCCGGCGGCCGCGTACGCGTGGCTGGGCCGGACGCCGCTGCCGGTGGTGCCGTCGCCGAAGGTCCACGCGTACGAGGCCACGGTGCCGTCCGGGTCGGTGGAGCCGCTGGCGTCGAAGGTGCAGGTGAGGGTCGGGCAGCTGGTCGTGAACGAGGCGACCGGCGGCTGGTTCGCCGGCGTCGCCGCGCGGGTGATGGTGAAGGAGTCGGCCAACGTAGCGCCGGCGCCCCTGACGAACGACGCCCGCAGGGTGTCGCCGGTGGCGTGCAGGTCGAGGAACCCGTAGGTGGGGTTGGCGTTGAGGCCCGAGGTGGCGGCAAAGTAGCCCGCTTCGGGATCGGCGGCGTTGACGTCGTAGAGCAGCTGGCCGCCCGTGCCGACCACCATCGCGACGGTGCCCGCGCCGGCCGTGAAGCTCGAGTCGGTGTCGGCGACGCAGCCGCTGCTGTAGGTGCCGGGGACGAAGGTCGCGCAGCCGGGGGACAGGGAGAGCTGGTGGCTGCGCTGATAGCTGTGCTCATGCCCGGAGAGCACGAGGTCGACCTTCTTGCTCAGCAGCAGGTTGAACAGGTCGGCGCCGGAGTCGCACGGGTACTTGCCGACGGTCACGCACGGCTTGTGCATCCCGACCACGACCCAGGGGACACCGGCGCTGCGCGCGCTGTCGATCGCCTGGGCGGTCCACTGGTAGCGGGCGGACCCGGCCGAGTAGTCCCAGGTGCCGTCGGGGTAGGTCAGCCCGGGCGAGATCATGATCATCCGCACCAGGGGCTGGGCCGCCGGGACGTCGACGTAGTACTGCCGGCCGTACGTGCCCACCGCGCCGGGCAGCTGGTTGGGCAGACAGGCCGAGAAGTCGTTGATGTTGCCGTTGATCCCGTTCGACTCGTGGTTGCCCGAGAGCAGCTCGAAGGGGAAGCCGTTCCCGATCTTGGACGTGACGAAGTCGCACCAGCCCTGCTCGCCGCCGACCGCCCCGTAGGACATGTCGCCGAGGGCCAGGGTGGCGTCGCCGCCGGTGGCCGCCAGGGTCGTCAGCACCGAGCCGGTGTTGGTGGTCTGGGCGAAGTCGCCCACCGCGGTCAGGTGGACCTCGGGCGTGGCCGGCGCGGCCGAGACCGACGTCCCCAGCACCAGCAGGAACGCGGCCAGGACCATGGCCCGGAGGGTCGCCCGACGTCGCATGAGCGAAACTCTAGCGGCCAGGTCCGACAGGACGGGCCGTTGTTACCGGATCGGGAGCTCTCGGCAGGCCAGGCCTGCGTGGCCGCCGTCGGCGGCGGGGACGCAGGTCGCTGCGCGGAGCGCGGCGCGCGGCACCGCGGTGCACAGCAAGCTCGCGTCCGTGGCGGCTCGGTTCGGCCTGTTCTGCGGAGATGACTGAGACGACGCTGATGATTAGCAAAAGAATTGGCGGCGAGGACTCCGCCACGCTCACCCGGATGTGAATCTTCAACTAGTCCTGAGCCGGTGCTGGTCCGAACCCGAGGTCGACGCGGAGGTTCGCCCCGCAGGGTAGGACGAAGTCAGGTCGGGTAGCAGAGCGACGACGTCCGACGGGCCCCCAGCCCAGGAACCCGGCGTCCGCGAGCGACCGGAGCTGACGCCCCAGAGCGGGGAAGTGGTCCGACGTTGGGGGACGGGCGGGCCACTTCCCTCTCGGAGCGCCGTCGTGGGCGTGTGCCCCGCACAGGCGCTCGTGCCGTGCTTCGTCGGGCGCGTCACCCAGCTGTCACAGCCGCGTCCTATCGTCTGGAGACATGACCACCGACCTGTCGCTCTCGCTGCTCACCGACCCGGGGGTCTTCTCCGTCGACCGCCGCCATGAGCTGGTGGAGCACTACCACCGCTACGGCTTCGTGGTGATCCGGGGCCTGCTGCCGGAGGCGCTGATGGCGCAGATGGAGTCCGAGTGCGTGACGGCCCAGCGGCAGGTGGTGACCGGTGAGCTGCCCGAGCGCTACGGCTCGACGGTGTTCCTCGACGACGCCGCCAAGGCCGACCGGTTCGCGAACTACGTCGAGTACGTCAACGAGATCGCACCCGCCGTCCTCGAGGCCGCGACGCAGCCCGATCTGGTCGCGGTGATCACCGAGCTGCTGGGTCCGGGCTGTTGGCTGAACGACTCCAGCCGCTTCGGTGTGGTCTACCAGGACGCGCGGCCCGGACGGGAGTCCGGCTACACCCGGATCGGCTGGCACTCCGACTGGCAGGCCGCGCCCAACCTCGACATCTGGCCCTCGACCGCCTTCACCTTCCACGTCGACGGGACCGGTCCGGCCAACGGCTTCCTGCGGGTGGTGCCGGGCAGCCACCGCTGGGCGACGCCGGCGCCCTACCGCAACATCAACAACGCGGTCGTGCCCGAGGGCGCCCAGCCCAGCGGCGGCTACACCAGCGAGCCGCCGCCGTTCCCGATGCCGCTCGGCTTCGACAACGTGCCCGGTGAGATCGGCGTCTACACCGAGCGCGGCGACATCATCCTGCACGACGCCTACCTGTGGCACTCCGCGGCGCGGGCCACCGACGACCTGGCCACCCGCCGGCACGTCCGCGGCGGCTACCTCACCGGCGACCGCGACGGCGACGGCCGGCGCGAGGACTTCGTCAAGAACGCCGCCCGCTGACCACCAGTCGGAGGTCGTGACGAACGCCGCGCGCTGACGGGCTCGGGTCAGCCGACCTCCAGGCGCTCCCGGATCAGGGCGGCGTAGGCGGCCATCTCCCCGTCGGCGTAGCGGGTGCGCGGCCAGAAGAAGCCGCGCAGGCCGTCGCCCTTGCTCCGGGGCACCACGTGCACGTGCAGGTGCGGGACCGACTGGCTGACGACGTTGCTCACCGCGACGAAGGTGCCTTGGGCGCCCAGACCCGCCCCGATGGCCCGGCCGATCCGCTGGGCCGTCGTCAGCAGCGGCACCATCAGCTCGGTCGGCAGCTCGAGCAGGGTGTCGACGTGGCGTACCGGCGCGATCAGGACGTGCCCCTTGAAGACCGGCCGGTGGTCCAGGAACGCCAGCACCTCGTCGTCGCGATAGACCACGGCCGCCGGGGTCTCGTCACGGACGATCTGGCAGACGATATCGGTCACGGTCGCGATGGTAGTGGTCATCCGCCAGCGCGTTGCTTACAATCGAACGTGTGTACGAAGCAGCTCGACGATGACCGCGTTCGCTCCACCCGGCTGGCCCGACGGTGTCCGACCGCCTGGCGCGCCCGACTGGGAGGCGACGGCGGTGTCCTTCCTGTTCGACTGTTGTCCGGCGGACTTCCGGGCGTACCCGGTGCTCCGGCGGCACCCGCTCGTGCTGGCCCGGTTCGCGGCGCACTTCGTGGCCGGTCAGTGCCGGTCGGCGCAGGAGGGGCTGGCCGAGATCCGGACGAGCCTGCAGGGGCTGGTCGGGGTCGAGGTGGTCGAGTCCGCAGCCCAGGCCTGGCTCGAGCAGGGCGCGCGGCTGGCCCGGACGACCCGGGCGGTCGGGCTGGTCGAGGAGGCGTTGCGGGGCCAGGTGTTCCGGCCGCGGCTGTGAAGTGTCCGCAGGCGACCGGGCTCACACAGGCAACGGGCGCCGGTCACCGGGTCCGAGGGGGTGCAGCACGTAAACTCGCCCTATGTCACCCGCCTACGGACTGCTGAGCGCCCTTCACAGCCCGGAGGACCTGCGAGCGCTCCAGCCCGAGCAGCTCGAGCAGCTGAGCGCGGAGATCCGTTCCTTCCTGATCCAGAACGTGAGCCGGACCGGGGGCCACCTCGGTCCGAACCTCGGTGTCGTCGAGCTCACGATTGCGATGCACCGGGTGTTTGAGTCCCCCGGAGACCCGATGGTCTATGACACCGGCCACCAGGCGTACGTGCACAAGATCCTGACCGGCCGCCAGGACCTGTTCCCGAGCCTGCGGCAGCGTGGCGGTCTCTCCGGCTATCCCAGCCGGGCCGAGTCCGAGCACGACTGGGTCGAGAACTCTCACGCCTCCACCGCGCTCTCCTACGCCGAGGGCCTGGCCAAGGCCAAGCGGCTGCAGCGTGAGCCCGGCACCGTCGTCGCCCTGGTCGGGGACGGGTCGCTGACCGGGGGCATGGCCTGGGAGGCTTTGAACAACATCGCGGCTTCGGACGACCTGCCGCTGGTGATCGTGGTCAACGACAACGGCCGCTCCTACACCCCCACGGTGGGCGGTCTGGCCAAGCAGCTGGCGGGGCTGCGCACCAACCCGCGCTACGAGCAGGTGCTCGAGCTGGTCAAGCGCAGCGTCAGCCGCGCCCCCCTCGTCGGCACCGCGGCCTACGACGTCCTGCACGGGATCAAGAGCGGGCTGAAGGACGTGCTCGCCCCGCAGGGGATGTTCTCCGACCTGGGTCTGAAGTACGTCGGTCCGATCGACGGTCACGACGTCGCCGCGGTCGAGCGGGCGCTGCAGCAGGCGCGCCAGTACGGCGGACCGGTGCTGCTGCACTGCCTGACCCACAAGGGTCACGGGTTCGCTGCTGCGGAGAACCACGAGGAGGACCACTTCCACGCGGTCGGCAAGATCGACGCCACCACCGGCGTGGCGCTGGGCACCAAGGCCGGCCAGACGTGGACCGACGTCTTCTCTGCGGAGCTGGTCCGGCTCGGCCGCGAGGACGAGCGGGTCGTGGCACTGACGGCGGCGATGACCTACCCGACTGGCCTGCACCGCTTTGCCGCTGCGTTCCCTGACCGTTTCTTCGACGTCGGGATCGCCGAGCAGCACGCCGTGACCAGCGCCGCCGGGATGGCCATGGGCGGCCTGCACCCGGTGATCGCGCTGTACGCGACGTTCCTCAACCGGGCCTTCGACCAGCTGCTGTTGGACGTGGCCATGCACCGCTTGGGCGTGACGTTCGTGCTCGACCGGGCCGGCGTGACCGGCCCGGACGGCGCCAGCCACCACGGCATGTGGGACATGTCGCTGCTGCAGCTCGTCCCTGGGCTGCACCTCAGCGCTCCCCGCGACGCGACCCGGCTGCGCGAGGCCCTGGCGCGGGCGCTGACCATCGATGACGCCCCGAGCGTGCTGCGGTACTCCAAGGACACGATGCCGGCCGACGTGCCGGCCGTCGACTCCCGCGGGGGGGTGGACGTCCTGATGCGGACCGAGCAGCCTCGGGTCCTGGTGGTCGGGCTGGGCCAGCTGGTGGGGACGGCGCTTTCGGTCGGCCAGCGGCTCTCCGACCAGGGCATCGGCGTGACCGTCGTCGACCCGGTGTGGGTGCTGCCGGTCAACCCGGCGCTGATCGAGCTGACCGCCGAGCACGAGCTGGTGATCAGCATCGAGGACAACGGGGTGATCGGCGGGTGCGGCGCCCGGCTGGCTCAGGAGCTGCGCTTCGCCGAGGTGCGGACGCCGGTGCGTGAGTTTGGGATCGCCCAGGAGTTCCTGACCCACGGCAGCCGGACCGAGCTGCTCGAGGAGCTCGGGCTCACCGCGCAGGCCATCGCCCGGTACGCCGTCGAGGCCACGGTGAGCGGCGAGACCCAGTCCACCGAGTCCGCCGTCGACGGTCGCTGACCCGGTGCCCGCCGGGGACCTGACGTTCGGCGAGCTGTCTGGCGGGGACCTGCCGCCGGTCGACCCGGTCGCCGCGCCGTTGCCGGGTCGGGTGGTGCTGGACCAGTTCTGGGCCGACCTCTCCTTCCTGCACTGGCGGCTCGACCCCGACCGGGTGGCGCCGCTGCTGCCCGCGGGGACCCGGCCCGACGTCTTCGACGGCTCGGCCTGGGTCGGGCTGATCCCGTTCCGGATGCGCGGCGCTGGCTTCGGCCGGGGCCATCCGCTGCCGTACGTCGGATCGTTCGCCGAGACCAACGTCCGGCTCTACGCCGTGGACGCCGCCGACCGGCGTGGTGTCGTCTTCGCCTCGCTCGAGGCCGAGCGGCTGGCCTTCGTCCTGGGGGCGCGGCTGGCGCTCGGGCTCAACTACACCTGGTCGCGGATGCGGGTGGCGCGCGACGGTGACCAGCTCACCTACACCAGCCGCCGCCGGTGGCCCGCTCCCCGCGGCGCGCGCAGCCGGGTGGTCGTCCGGGTGGGGACCGAGAAGGTCGTCGACGACCCAACCGCGGACTTCCTGACCGCCCGCTGGGCGCTGCACACCCGCGCCTGGGGCGCGACCCGCTACCTGCCCAACACCCACGGCCGCTGGCCGCTGGTCCGCGCCGAGCTGCTCGAGCTGGACGACGACCTGCTCGCCGTCGCCGGCCTGCCCGGCCTCGCCGGGACCCCACCGGACTCGGTGCTCTACTCCGCCGGCGTCCAGACCCAGTTCGGCCTGCCTCTCCCCAAGCCCTGACCGACTTGTCAGAAACCAGTTGTCCTCTAGGACAACTCAGTTCTGACAAGTCGGGGTCTAGGCGGGTTCAGGCGGGTTCAGGCGGGGGTGGTGGCCACGGAGGCGACGCCTGGAGGGAGGAAACGGCGGCCGAGGACGCGTTCGGACACGCCCTCACGGTCCAGGTACGGCGTCAGGCCGCCGAGGTGGAACGGCCAGCCGGCGCCGAGGATCAGGCAGAGGTCGACGTCCATCGGAGCGGCGACCACGCCCTCGGCCAACATCAGCCCGACCTCCTCGGCCAGCGCGTCCAGGACGCGGTCACGGACCTGCTCCGCTGTGCTGGGCGTGTCTCCGACGGTGAACAGCGCGGCCGTCTCGTCGGAGACGTACGGCTCACCGTCAGCGTTCCACTCATAGATGCCCGGCAGCTGGGCCGCGACCAGGGCCTGCAGGTTCGGCGAGACCGGGAACCGCTCGCCGAACGCAACGTGTAGCGACTCACCGACGTGCAGCGCGATCGCCGGGCCGACGAGCTGCAGCAGCACCATCGGGGACATCGGCAGTCCCAGCGGCCGCAGCGCCTCGTCCGCCACCGTCACGGGCGTACCCTCGTCGACCGCGGCGAACAGCACGCTGGTCAGCCGGGTCAGCAGCCGGTTGACCACGAAGGCCGGGGCGTCGGAGACCAGGACGGCGTTCTTCTTCAGCTGCTTGGCCACGGCCAGGGCGGTCGCGGTGGTCGCGTCGTCGGTCCGGTCCGCGCGGACGACCTCCAGCAGCGGCAGCACCGCGACCGGGTTGAAGAAGTGGAAGCCGACGACCCGTTCGGGGTGCTCGAGGTCGGCGGCCATCCGGGCCACCGACAGCGAGGAGGTGTTGGTGGCCAGCACGCACTCCGCCGACACGTACTTCTCCAGATCGGCGAACACCTGCTGCTTGACTCCGAGGTCCTCGAAGACCGCCTCGATCACGAAGTCGCAGTCGGCGTAGTCCGCGAGGTCGGTGGTGCCCGAGATCAGCGCCCGCAGCCGGTTGGCCTGGTCGGGGGAGACCCGGCGCTTGCGCAGCAGGGTGTCGATCTCGCCGCGCAGATAGCCGAGCCCGCGTTCGACGCGTGCGGCGTCGAGGTCGGAGATGACCACCGGCACCTCAAGCCGGCGGACGAAGAGCACCGCCAGCTGGCTGGCCATCAGACCGGCGCCGACGACGCCGACCTTGGTGACCCGGCGGGCCAGCGTCTGGTCCGGGGCGCCCGCGGGTTTGCGGGCCCGCTTCTGCACCAGGTCGAACGCGTAGAGACCCGACCGCAGCTCCGGGCTCATGATGAGGTCGGCGAGGCCCTCGTCCTCGGCGGCGAACGCCGCGGTCCGGTCGACGGTCTTGGCCGCGGCGATCTGCGCCAGAGCCCGGTACGGCCCTGGAGCCGCGCCGGCGACCTTGCTGTCGGCGAACTCACGACCCCGGTCGACGGCCTCGTCCCAGGCCGCACCGCGGTCGACGTCTGGGCGCGGTACCTCGAGCTCACCGGCCACGACCCGGCCGGCCCAGTCGAGCGACCGCTCGAGAAAGTCCGCGCCGTCGAAGAGTGCGTCGGCGATGCCGAGATTGGCCGCCTGGGGGCCGGTGAGCATCCTGTTCTGGTTGAGGGCGTTCTCGAGGATCACCGTGACCGCCCGGTCGGCGCCGATCAGGTTCGGCAGCAGGTACGCCCCGCCCCAGGCCGGGAACATGCCGAGGAAGCACTCCGGGAGCCCGATGCCGGCGGCGGCAGCCGAGACCGTGCGGTAGTCGCAGTGCAGGGCGACCTCGAGCCCGCCGCCGAGGGCGAGCCCGTTGACGAAGGCGAACGTCGGCACCGCGGCACCATGGTTGTTGACAGCACCGTGCAGCAGGTCGAAGACGCCGTGCCCGATCTGGCCGATGGCCAACGCCTGCTCGCGCTCAGTGATCCGCGCGATGCCGCTCAGGTCGGCGCCCGCGGCGAGGATGAAGGGCTTGCCGGTGACGGCGATGGCGGCCACGTCGTCACGGACGGTGGCCGCCTCGATCGCCGCCTTGAGCTCCCCGAGCCCGCGCGGACCGAAGGTGTTCGGCCGGGTGTGGTCGGCCCCGTTGTCGAGCGTGATCAGCACGGCGATCGCCCCCGCGTGCGGCAGCAGGACGTCGCGGCTGAGCGCGTGCGTGACCACCTCTCCCTCGGCGAGGGCGGCGGCCCGGTCGATCAGCGCGTCCAGCTCGGAGGACTCCATCAGTGCCCACCCTCGGCAGAGAAGTGGGGGTTCTCCCAGATGACGGTGCCGCCCATGCCCAGACCGATGCACATGGTGGTGATGCCAAGACGCACGTCCGACCGCTCGCGGAACTGCCGGGCCAGGTGGATCATCAGCCGGACGCCCGAGCTGGCCAGTGGGTGGCCCAGGGCGATCGCCCCGCCGTACGGGTTGACGCGGGGGTCGTCGTCGTCGAGGCCGAAGTGGTCCAGGAAGGCCAGCACCTGGACGGCGAACGCCTCGTTGACCTCGAACGCGCCGATGTCGGCGATGCCCAGCCCAGCGCGGGCGAGAGCCTTCTCGGTGGCCGGTATCGGACCAACCCCCATCACCTCGGGGTCGACGCCGGCGAAGGCGAAGCCGACCAGCCGCATCGCCACCGGGAGGCCCAGCTCGGTGGCCACGTCCTCGGCGGCGACCAGGCACGCGGTGGCGCCGTCGTTGAGGCCGGCCGCGTTGCCCGCGGTGACCCGGCCGTGCGGCCGGAAGGGGGTCCGCAGCCCGGCCAGGGTCTCGGTCGTGGTGCCCGGCCGCGGCGGCTCGTCAGAGGTGGCCAGCCCCCAGCCGTGCTCGCTGCTGCGGGTGGCCACGGTGACCAGCGACTCCTGGATCACCCCGTCGGCGTACGCCTGGCCGACCCGCTGCTGGCTGAGGGCGGCGAACGCGTCCACCCGCTCGCGGGTGATGGCGGGAAAGCGGTCGTGCAGGTTCTCGGCCGTCGAGCCCATCACCAGAGCCGACTGGTCCACGATCTTCTCGGCGACGATCCGGGGGTTCGGGTCGATGCCTTCGCCCATCGGGTGCCGGCCCATGTGCTCGACGCCGCCCGCCACGGCCACGTCGTACGCGCCGAAAGCGATCCCGGAGGCGACGGTGGTGACGGCGGTCATGGCGCCCGCGCACATCCGGTCGATCGCGTAGCCCGGCACGGTCTTCGGCAGTCCGGCGAGCAGCGCGGCGGTCCGGCCGATGGTCAGGCCCTGGTCGCCGATCTGGGTGGTGGCGGCAATGGCCACCTCGTCCACCCGTTCGGGCGGCAGCTCGGGGTGGCGCCGCATCAGCTCGCGGATGCAGTTGACGACGAGGTCGTCGGCGCGGGTCTCGGCGTAGAGCGACCCCGCCTTTCCGAACGGGGTACGGACGCCGTCGACGAAGACGACCTCGCGGGATTCACGCGGCATGGTCGCCATATTACCGGTCGGTAACTTAGGCGCCAGCCAGCCGGCCGGCTCGGGCCGGTGAAGCGACCAGGACCGACCGTCGCGCAGCCTTGCTGTCGCGAGGTCGGACCGAGAGACTGCCTCGATGACCCCGCCGTCGCTGCCCCGCACCATGCGTGCCGTCGTCCTCGACGCGCCCGGCCCGCCGGAGGCGCTGGTGATCCGCGACCTACCCGTCCCGGCGCCGGAGCCGGGGCAGGTGCTGATCCGGGTGCACGCGTTCGGGCTGAACCGTTCGGAGCTGCACACCCGGCTCGGACTGGCGTCCGGTGTCACCTTTCCGCGGGTGCTCGGCATCGAGGCGACCGGCGTGGTCGCCGCCTGTCCGGGCGGAGAGCTGGCGCCCGGCCAGCAGGTGGTGGCGATGATGGGCGGGATGGGCCGCACCTTCGACGGCGGCTACGCCGAGTACACCTGCGTCCCGGTCCGCCAGGTGGTCCCGTTCGTCAGCGACCTGGACTGGAGCGTCCTGGGCGCGGTGCCGGAGATGCTGCAGACCGCGAACGGGTCGCTGACCGTCGGGCTGGACGCCCAGCCCGGCCAGTCGATCCTGGTGCGCGGCGGCACCTCCTCGGTCGGGATGGCGACGACCGTCCTGGCGCGGCTGCGCGGCCTCCGCGTCCTGGCCACCACCCGCAACCCGGCCAAGGTCGACGCCCTGCGCGAGATCGGGGTCGACCACGTGCTGATCGACGACGGTCATGTCGCCGCGCAGGTCCGGGCCGTGCTGCCCGAGGGCGTCGACTGTGCGCTCGAGCTGGTCGGCACGCCGACGCTGCCCGACACCTTGGCCTCCGTCGGTGTCCACGGCGTCGTCTGCTTCACCGGCATGCTCTCGAACGAGTGGGTGGTGAAAGACTTCTACCCGATCGACTACCTGCCGCGCGGAGTCCGGCTCACCGCGTACGCCGGGGACGCGACCGACCTGGGGCCCGTAGTGCTGCAGGAGTTCCTGGACGCCGTCGCGGCCGGTACGGCGGTGGTCCCGATCGACCGGGTCTACGCCTTCGACGAGATCGTCGAAGCCTCGCGGGCGATGGAGTCAGGCGAGACGCGCGGCAAGCTCGTCGTCACGACGACGTAGCGTCCCTGGCCTGGTCGGGCTGCGGTGAAGCCGCGAGCAGCGGCGTGATCAGCGGGACGGTCAGCTCCCGCTGCCAGCGCCGCGCCCCGGAAGCGGCCAGCGCCGCGTCGACGGTCTCGGCCGTCACCGGAGCGGGCGGCCGCCACGCCAGGCGGCGGACGTGCTCGGGGGTGAGCAGGTTCTCTACCGGCAGGTCGAGCTCGGCCGCCACGGCACTGAGGGCTTCGCGGACGGCGGTGAGCCGCGCGGCGGCCTCGGGGTCGCGCGACGGCCAGAGCCGGGCCTGCGGCGGTCCGTCGTGCGGCACGTGCAGCGGCGGCAGGGACGACTCCGGCAGTGCGGCGACCGTGTCCAGCGCGTTCAGCCAGGTGGTCTCGTAGCGCTTCGCCTGCCGCCGGCTGAAGGCCGCGATCTGTCGCAGCGCCGTCCGGTCGGGGACCTTCGCGGCGGCGAGCTCGCTGATCGCCAGGTCGGGCAGCACCTTGCCGGGAGCACGGTCGGTCGACTGGGCGATCGCGTCGCGGGCGTACCAGAGCTCGGCGACGCAGCCGAGGCCCCGCCGGCTGCGGACCCGGTGGATGCCGGAGGTCCGACGCCACGGATCGGTCCGCGGCTCGGGCGGGACGCCCGCCCCGGCGACGAGCGCGGCGAACTCCTGCCGGGCCCACTCGTCCTTGCCCGTCTCGACGAGCTCGGCGGCCAGCTTGTCGCGGAGCTCGACCAGCAGCTCCACGTCCAGTGCGGCGTAGGTCAGCCACTCCGGCGGCAACGGCCGGCTCGACCAGTCTGAAGCGGAGTGCTCCTTGAGCAGCCGGACGCCGAAGAACTCCTCGATCATGGTGCCGAGCGCGACCCGGGGGTAGCCCAGCAGGCGCGCCGCGAGCTCGGTGTCGAACAGGGTGCGCGGGACCAGCCCGACCTCGTACAGGCACGCGAGGTCCTGGCTGGCGGCGTGGATCACCCACTCGGCGTCCGCGATCGGGGCGCCGAGGGAGGAGAGGTCGGCGGGGGTGCCGAAGGCGATCGGATCGACCAGGTGGGTACCCGAACCGGCCCGCCGCAGCTGGATCAGGTAGGCGCGCTGGCTGTAGCGGAACCCGTGCGCACGCTCGGCGTCCACCGCGACCGGCCCGGTGCCGGCCGCGAGCGCTGCGGTGGTCTGCCCCAGCGCGTCGGGGTTCATGACGACCGGGGGAGTGCCGTCGGCCGGCTCGGTGAGCAGCGGGACCTCGGGGGTCACGTCCGGCGGCGGCGACGCTGCTGGATCGCGCTCGTCCGACGCGGCCTCGGGCGGCGCGGCGTCGGTGGTCGCGATCAGGTCAGGCGGGGTCAACGTCCTCGAGGGCTTCGGCTCGGCGGGTGGCGCCGGGAGGGCATCGGGACCACCCCAGCGGGCAGCGGGGGGAGGCCCGCCGTCGTACAGAGTAGTTCAGCCCACGCTGCGAGGTGGGCGCTGAGGCCCGTTCCGGCGACGAGCTGGGGCGTCCAGGAGGCACGCACCTCGATCTCGGCCCGTGGCTCCTCCTCGGCCATCCCGCCGAACGACTCGCTGGCCACCGAGGTGACGGTCCCGCTGGGGGCGCCGTACTCGGCCCCGTGCGCCGCGAGCGCGTCGAGCAGCCACGACCAGCCGACGCGGGCCAGCAGCGGGTCGGTCACCATCTCGGGGTCGACGTCGGCGCGGGAGAAGGTGACGCAGCGGAAGGTGCCTTCCCACGCGGCGTTGCCGGCGGGGTCGTGCAGCAGCACCAGCCGGCCGCTGCCGATCTCTTCCCCGCCGACGACCACCTCGGCGGTGACGGCGGCCGCGAAGGGCGAGATCCGTTGCGGGGCGGGCATCTCGTCGACGACGAGCTCGGGCCGCCAGGACGCCGACATGAGCTCCTGCACGGCCCGCCGGAAGGCGTCCGGGGCAGGAGCCACTTCGGTGCGCGCGGCCATCTGAGGAGCGTATGCGGCACTTCCGGGGCAGCGCCGCCGACGCGCCGGATTTCGACGTCGTGACAGGATTCGGGGTGTGCTCCCCGACTTCGGCTCTGCCCGCGTGGGTCCTGCCTCGGTCTTCCTGGCCGCGGCACGTCAGCGGCAGCTCGACGACCGGGTGCCGGTGTGGTTCATGCGCCAGGCCGGCCGGTCGCTGCCGGAGTACAAGCGCATCCGCGAGGGCATCCCGATGCTGGAGAGCTGTGCCCGGCCGGACCTGGTCGCCGAGATCACCCTGCAGCCGGTCCGCCGCTACGGGGTGGACGCGGCGATCTTCTACTCCGACATCATGGTGCCGCTGAAGGCGATCGGCGTCGACCTCGACATCGTGCCCGGCCGGGGACCGGTGATGGGGCACCGGTTCGCCGGCGAGGCCGACCTGGCGTCCTTGCGTCCGGTGCAGCCCGACGACGTCGGCTACGTCACCGAGGCCGTCCAGATCCTGGTCGGTGAGCTCGGGGACACGCCGCTGATCGGGTTCGCGGGCGCGCCGTTCACCCTCGCCAGCTATCTGGTCGAGGGCGGGCCGAGCAAGGACTACGCGCGGACCAAGGCGTTGATGGTGGGGGAGCCCGAGCTCTGGGACGCCCTCTGCTCCCGGCTCGCGGACATCTCGGCCGGCTTCCTGCGAGCCCAGGTCGAGGCCGGCGCGAGCGCGGTGCAGCTCTTCGACTCGTGGGCCGGCAGCCTGTCGGCCGAGGACTACGCCCGGTTCGCCCAGCCGTACGCGGCGCGGGTGCTGCAGCAGCTGGGCACCGACGTGCCGCGGATCCACTTCGGGGTGGGGACCGGTGAGCTGCTGGGGCTGATGGGTGCGGCGGGAGCCGACGTGGTCGGGGTCGACTGGCGGCTGCCGTTGGCCGAGGCGAGCCGGCGGATCGGCCCGACGTACGCCGTCCAGGGCAACCTCGACCCGGCCCTGCTGGGCGCGCCGTGGCCGGTCCTGGCCGACCGCGTCCGCGCGGTGGTCAGCTCGGGCGCCCGCACCCCCGGACACATCTTCAACCTCGGTCACGGGGTCCCGCCCGACGCCGACCCGGCCGTGCTCGGCCGGATCGTCGACCTGGTGCACGCCGAAGGGCCGGAGCTGCGCCGCGCGGCGCTGGCCGACGTGTCGACGGTGGTCGAGGTCACGGTCGGGGCCGGTCCCACGTGACGCACGTCGCCGTGGTCGGCGGGGGCATCACCGGGCTCGCCGCCGCCCGCCGGCTGGCGCAGGCCGGGGCCGAGGTCACCCTGCTCGAACAGTCGGCCCGCTGGGGCGGCAAGCTCGACCGGACGGTGTTCGGCGCGAGTGGCTCCGGTGACGTCGGCCTGGACACCGGGGCCGAGTCGGTGCTGGCTCGTCGGCCCGAGGCGGTGGCGCTGGTTGCTGAGCTCGGGCTGACCGGACAGCAGGTGCACCCGACGGCCGCCAAGCCCCAGCTGCTGGTCGGCGGCCGGTACGTGGCCATGCCGCCCTCGCTGCAGGGGATCCCGGTCGACGTGCCCGCGCTGTCGAGCCTGCTGTCGGCCGCCGGCCTGGCGTACGCCGCCGGGGAGCCCGATCGCCCCGCCCCGCCGCTGGCCGCCGACGTACCCATCGGCGCGTACGTGGACGAGCGGTTCGGGCCCGAGGTCACCGACCGTCTGCTCGAACCACTGCTGGGTGGCGTGTACGCCGGTCGCGCCCGCGACCTCTCGTTCGCCGCCGTGACGCCCGACCTCTACGCCCGGGCCCGGACCGGCGGCTCGCTGCTGGCCCACGCCCGAGCCGGCCTACGGCCTGGACCGGCGACGCCGGTCTTCGCCGGTCTGGTCGGTGGCGTGACCGGACTGGTCGACGCGCTGGTGGCCGACCTGGACCGTCGCGGCGTCGTCCGGCGTTCGGGCAGCACGGTCCACGGTCTGGCGCCGCTGCCGGACGGCCGCTGGCGCCTCTGGTGCCGGGCGGGCTCGACCTCGGCGGCAACGGAGGTCGACGCCGTGGTGCTGGCGCTGCCGGCCGCCCCCGCCGGTCGACTGCTCATCGGCCTGATCTACTCAGCCGAGGCGTACGAGTCGATCCCGTACGCGTCGGTGGCGGTGGTCACGCTGGTGGTCCGGGGGTTGCGCACCGGGAGCTCCGGCCTGCTCGTACCTCCTGGGGAGCTGCCGACGATCAAGGCGCTCACCCACTCCTCGGTCAAGTGGGACTGGGTCCGGCAGCAGGCCGAACGCACGTGGGGGTCGGACGTCGCCGTGGTCCGGACCAGTGTGGGCCGGATCGGGGAGGCGGCGCTGCTGCAGGTCGACGACCCCACCCTGGTCCGACGGACGTTCGTCGAGGCCCAGAGCCTGCCCGGCTGGGAGAACGTCGGTCTGGTCGACGCGCGGGTGACCCGCTGGGGCGGCGCGCTGCCGCAGTACGCCGTGGGCCACCGCGAGCTCGTCGCCTCGTTGCGCGCCGAGCTCGCTGAGCTGCCCGGCCTGGCGGTGGCCGGCGCGGCGCTGGACGGGGTCGGAGTCGCCGCCTGCCTGGGATCCGCAGACGTGGCGGCGACCAAGATCATCGTTGATCTTGGCCTGCCCGAGCAAGATCAACAACTGCTCGACCATGATCACCAACTGAACGAGCATGGTCAACTGGAGGGAAGCAACAGATGAAGGCGCGCGAGATCAACGACACCATCCGCTACACGATGTGGTCGGTGTTCCGTCGGACCGGCACTCCCGAGGGGCCAGCGGCCGACAGTGCCGTCGACGCGTTGCGGGCGATCGAGAAGGTGAGCACCGACGCCGACGTGGTGATCCGCGGCTGGTACGACGTGGCCGGGCTGCGCGCGGACGCCGACCTGATGGTCTGGTGGCACGCGCCCACCGCCGACGCCCTGCAGGACGCCTACCACGCACTACGCCGGTCCATCCTCGGTGCGCAGCTGGAGCCGGTCTGGTCGCAGCTGGCGCTGCACCGGCCGGCTGAGTTCAACAAGGGCCACGTGCCGGCGTTCATGGCCGATGAGGAGCCGCAGCCGTACCTCTGCGTCTATCCGTTCGTGCGCTCGTACGAGTGGTACCTGCTGGAGGACACCGACCGGCGCCGGATGCTGGCCGAGCACGGCATGCTCGCCCGGCCGTACCCAGACGTCCGGGCCAACACCGTGTCTTCGTTCGCGCTCGGTGACTACGAGTGGATCCTGGCCTTCGAAGCCGCCGAGCTGCACCGCATCGTCGACCTGATGCGCGCCCTGCGCGCCGCCGAGGCGCGTCGGCACACGCGCGAGGAAGTGCCGTTCTACACCGGGCGGCGCCGCGAGCTGGCCGAGATCGTCGCCCTCTGGTGACGCTCGCTGCGCGAGGTAAGGCTCGGTGAGCGCTACGCGCTCTCGCCCCGCTGTTCCGCAGAACCAAGCGCTCCTTCGTCGCGCGGTTCTGCGGCGAGCGTCAAAGAAACCGAGTTGATGCAGTAGCGCTGGCCGGTCGGGGTGCCGTAGCCGTCGTCGAACACGTGGCCCAGGTGGCTGTCGCAGGTGGCGCAACGCACCTCGACCCGCTTCATGAACATGGTGCGGTCCTCGATGTAGCGGACCCGGTCCTCGGCGAGCGGTGCGTAGAAGGACGGCCAGCCGCAGTGCGAGTCGAACTTGGTCGTGCTGCGGAACAGTTCGGCCCCGCAGGCGCGACAGGAGTAGACGCCCTCGGTCTTGGTGTCGGTGTACTCCCCGGTGTAGGGCCGCTCGGTCCCGGCCTCGCGGAGCACGTGGTACTCCTGCTTGCTGAGCTGGGCGCGCCACTCGCTCTCGGACTTGACCACCTTGCCCACCTGCTGGGCCGGGTTGGTGCTGGAGATGTCGGTCATCGGTTCCTCCTCGGTTGCTGTGCAGTCAACGTCGACCCGGCGGCCCCTTGTTCCGGTCCCGCTTCACTATGCTCTCGAACATGGCAGTCCCCGCGCTCGAGCTGCAGGTCGGGGGCCGGACGGTCCGCGTCACCAGCCCCGACAAGGTCTACTTCCCCGAGATCGGCCTGACCAAGGGCGAGATGGTCCAGTACGTGCTGACCGTCGGGGACGGGATCTTCGCTGCCCTGAAGGACCGGCCGGTCACTATGGAGCGCTGGCCCGGCGGCTACCGGCCCGACGTCACGCTCAGCACCCGCACCGACTCTCACCACGACGCGTTCTACCAGAAGCGCGCGCCGTCGCGGGGGATGCCGGAATGGGTGGAGACGATGACCGTCACCTTCCCGTCGGGCCGCACCGCCGACGAGGTCTGCGCCACCGAGCTGGCGACCGTGGTCTGGATGGCTAACCTCGGCACCCTGCGCTACCACCCCTGGCCGGTCACCCGCGCCGACGCCGACAAGGTGGACCAGCTGCGGATCGACCTCGACCCGCAGCCTGGCACCACGTTCGCGGACGCCGTCCGGGCCGCGTACGAGCTGCGGGAGGTCCTCGCCGAGGTAGGGCTCACCGGCCACTGCAAGACCAGCGGTGGCCGGGGCGTGCACGTCTTCGTCGGGGTCGAGCCAGAGCACGGGTTCGTCGAAGCCCGGCACGCGGTGATCGCCCTCGGCCGCGAGCTGGCCCGGCGGATGCCCGACCACGTCACGGTCAACTGGTGGAAGGAGGAGCGAGGGGAGCGGATCTTCGTCGACTTCAACCAGATGGCCCGGGACCGCACGATCGCCTCGGCCTACTCGATCCGGCCGACGCCGCGGGCCCTGGTCTCGGCCCCGCTGACCTGGGACGAGCTGGCCGAGGTCGAGCCCGAGGACTTCACCATCCCCACCATGCTCACCCGCTTCGCCGAGGTCGGCGACGTCTGGGCGCCGTTGTACGCCGCCCCGCCGGGCCGGCTCGACGCGGCGCTCGAGCGGTACGAGCGCGACGTCCGCGACCTCGGCACCGGCCGGTACGGCGGCGCCGAGATGCCGTACCCGCCCGACTACCCGAAGATGCCGGGCGAACCCGCGAGGGTGCAGCCGAGCCGGATGACCGCCGAGACCAGGGAGAGCGAGGAGATGGACTGACGCCGGCGGCTTCGGCTCAGGGCGCGGAGGTCATGGCCGCTTCCGGGGCCGACGGGACGGCGGTGGGGGTGGTCGGCGTGCGCTGGGCGGTGCGGTTGGCCGGCGACAGCAGGAAGGAGAAGCGGGCGATGTGGGGGGCCCAGGTCCGAACTGCTTCCAGGCTGGTGAGGTTGACCAGCGCCGAGGCCGCCGCGCTGCGTTCGAGCAAGGAGCGCCACAGCCCGGCCTCGGTCGCGTCCAGGTCGCACAGCACGTCGTTGCGCCAGGTGGTTCCCTCGGCTCGCGGCTCGAGACCGCTGACGAACTGCTGCCAGGTGCTGTCGACCTCGCCATGGCATGCCCCGCCGCGCAGGTCCCGGGCGCTGTCTGCCTCGGCGAAGAGGAGGACGTGCAGAGCGGCGGTTCCACGTGATCAGCGCTCCGTCTCTGCGGGCCCACTGCGTTCGCTCGTGAGCAGCTCAGCCCCATAGTGGCGGAGACTCGCGCGCGCCACCAGCCATCCCTCAAGATCGGCTTCGACCTGCGGGTCGGGCGGCGATCCTGAGCGCTCAGATTCAAGGAATTGGTGCAACACCTGACTGAGAGGTGTTGATCATGAGTG
>NZ_CAXTHG010000047.1:0-21609 GCF_964244005.1 uncultured Friedmanniella sp.
ACAGCCGACGAACCCCGGACCGCCACGCGACAAAAAACACCAGCCACCTAGTAGTTCGTCGCCCCTGAGCCCAAGAATGAGGGGCGACAGACTATTAGGGTTGTTCCATGGGTGACCAGGAGCCGACGACGGCGGATCAGGTACGGCTCGAGGTCACCGACGGGGTGGCCGTGCTCCGCCTCGACCGGCCGAAGATGAACGCTCTGAACGCTGACCTGCAGCGCCGGATCGGCCTGGCGGCGCAGGAGTGCACCGAACGGGACGACATCGCAGCGGTCGTGCTGACCGGCGGCGAGCGGGTGTTCGCGGCCGGCGCGGACATCAAGGAGATGGTCGACCTCGGCTACCCCGAGATGGTCGCTCGATCCGCAGCGCTGCAGGACGCGTTCGGTGCGGTGGCCCGGATCCCCAAGCCCGTCGTGGCCGCGGTCCACGGCTACGCCTTGGGCGGCGGGTGCGAGCTCGCGCTCGCCGCCGACCTCCGGATCGCCGCGGCCGAGGCGACCTTCGGCCAGCCCGAGATCCTGCTCGGCATCATCCCGGGCGCGGGCGGTACGCAGCGGCTGACCCGGCTGGTCGGGCCGAGCCGGGCTAAGGACCTGATCTTCACCGGTCGGTTCGTCGGCGCGGCCGAGGCGCTGGCGATCGGCCTGGTGGACCGGGTGGTGGCGGCCGAGGAGGTGCTGCCGAGCGCGCTGGCCTGGGCCCGTCAGTTCGTGGGCGGGCCGGCGCTGGCCCTGCGCGCGGCGAAGGAGTGCGTCGACCGCGCGGGCGACGTCGACCTGGAGACCGGCCTCCAGCTGGAACGGATGCAGTTCGCCGCCCTGTTCGCGACGGAGGACTCCACCACCGGGATGCGGTCGTTCCTCGAGCACGGCCCCGGTCAGGCTCGCTTCGTCGGTCGCTGATCTTTCCGGAAGGTGGTGGTGAACGACACCACTCTCGGAGTGTCGGCGTGGGAGCGCGTGCCGCCACGACGCGCGTCGGTGAGTCACGACGGGCAGCACCAGCGCCGGGTGCGCGCGTTGTTACTCGCGAGTAATCTAGGCCGCGTCCAGGTCCCGCGCAGCACCTGCGCCCGGCAAGAAGGCACCAGATGAAGATCGTCGTCCTCGTCAAGCACGTCCCCGATGCCGCCGGGGACCGGACGTTCGCCGCCGACGGCACCGTCGACCGGGCCGCCGCCGACGGCCTGCTGTCCGAGCTCGACGAGTACGCGCTCGAGCAGGCGCTGCGGATCGCCGAGGACGGTGACGACATCGAGGTGGTCGCGCTCACCCTCGGCCCCGACGACGCCGCGGACGCGATCAAGCGGGCGCTGCAGATGGGCGCCACCGCCGGGATCCACGTCCTCGACGACGCCGTGCACGGCACCGACTACCTCGGCACCAGCACGGTCCTGGCCGCCGCAGTGGCCAAGGCCGCGCCCGACCTCGTGCTCTGCGGGATGGCCTCCACCGACGGCAGCGGCGGCGTGGTGCCGGTGATGGTCGCCGAGCGCCTCGGCTGGCCGGCCGCCACCTTCGGCGCCACGCTCGAGCTGATCGAGGGCGGCGTCCGGATCCGCCGCGACGGGGACACGGCCAGCCTGGTCGTCGAGGCCGGGCTACCTGCCGTGGTCAGCGTGACCGACCAGTCCGGCGAGGCGCGTTACCCCTCGATGCGCGGCATCCTGGCGGCAAAGAAGAAGCCCGTCGACACCTGGAGCCTCGCCGACCTCGGTGTCGACCCGGCCGGGGTCGGTCTGTCTGCCGCCTGGACGACGGTGCTCGAGGCCGAACCGCGGCCCCCGAAGCAGGCCGGACGGGTCGTCCCGGACGACGGCGGCGCCGGCTCGGCCGCGCTGGTCGAGTTCCTCACCGCAGGCAAGTACCTCTGACCAGTACATCCAGTACCGCGAACACCGGCACCTACCTCTGAGTACATCCGGTACCGCGAACACCGCACGCACATCTGAGCCCGAGGAGAACCCATGTCCCCCGTGATCGTCGTCGCCGACCTCGTCGACGGCACCGTCGGCAAGCCGGCGCTCGAGCTGTTGACCCTCGCCCGCCGGATCGGTGAGCCGGTGGCCGTTGTGTTCGGCGAGGGCGCCGACACCGCCGTTGGTCGGCTCGGCGAGCACGGCGCCACCCGGGTGCTGGCCGTGACCGACCCGGCCGTCACCGACTACCTCGTCGCGCCGAAGGCGGAGGCCCTAGCCCAGATCGCGGCCGCGCTCGACCCGGCGGCGGTGCTGATCACCTCCAGCGCCGAGGGCAAGGAGGTCGCTGCCCGGCTCGCGGTCAAGCTCGGCTCCGGGCTGATCACCGACGCCGTCGACGTCGCCGCCGACGCGTCCACCACCCAGACCGTCTTCGCCGGCAGCTTCTCCGTGCACGCGTCCGTGACCCACGGCGTCCCGGTCATCACCGTCAAGCCGAACGCCGTCACTCCCGAGCCGGCGCCGGCGAGCCCGACGGTCGAGACCTTCGCCGTCACCGTCTCCGAGTCCGCCCGCGGCGCGCGGATCGTGAGCGTGGAGCCCAAGCGGGCCAGCGGTCGGCCCGAGCTCGCCGAGGCCGCCGTGGTGGTCTCGGGCGGGCGCGGGACCGGCGGCAACTTCGAGGAGGTCGAACAGCTGGCCGACAGCCTCGGCGCCGCGGTCGGCGCCTCCCGCGCCGCGGTCGACTCCGGCTGGTACCCGCACTCCTACCAGGTCGGTCAGACCGGCAAGACCGTGTCGCCTCAGCTCTACATCGCCGCCGGTATCTCCGGCGCGATCCAGCACCGGGCCGGGATGCAGACCTCCAAGGCGATCGTCGCGGTCAACAAGGACGTCGAGGCGCCGATCTTCGCCCTCGCCGACCTCGGCGTGGTCGGCGACCTGCACACCGTGCTGCCGGCCGTCGCGGCCGAGGTGGCGCGGCTTCGCTCCTGATCTGCGCACCTCCCCGACCGCGTACGCTGCCTGACGTGCCCGTCCCGCCTGCTCCCGCCGCGTCCGCGCGCGTCTACCTCGACCACGCGGCCACCACGCCGATGGTGCCCGAGGCGGTCGCGGCGATGACCCGCGAGCTCACCCGGGTGGGCAACGCGTCGGCGCTGCACGGCTCCGGCCGCGCCGCACGCCGGGTGATCGAGGAGTCCCGGGAGCTGATCGCCGCCCGGGTCGGCGCCCGACCGGCCGAGCTGATCTTCACCTCCGGGGGCACCGAGAGCGACAACCTGGCCGTCAAAGGCGCCTACTGGTCGCGCCGCGACGCCGATCGACGCCGGGTCGTGGTCAGCGCGATCGAGCACCACGCCGTGCTCGACTCCGCCAGCTGGCTCGCCGCGGCCGAAGGCGCCGAGCTGGACCTGATCGGGGTCGACGCCGCGGGTCGGCTCGACCTGGCCGCGGCCGAACGGCTGGTCGACGAGCGGACAGCCGTGGTGTCGGTGCTGGCCGGCAACAACGAGGTCGGTACCCGGCAGCCCGTCGCTGCGGTGGCCGCGCTGGCCGCCGCCGTCGGTGCCGTCTCCCACAGCGACGCCGTCCAGGCCGTCGGTCACGTCGAGGTCGACTTCGCCGCCAGCGGCCTGGACCTGATGACCTTCACCGCCCACAAGCTCGGCGGACCGTACGGGATCGGCGCCCTGCTCGCCCGTCGGCAGGTGGCACTCACCTCGGTGCAGCACGGCGGCGGCCAGGAGCGCGACGTCCGCTCCGGCACGCTGGACGTGGCCGCGGTGGCCGCGTTCGCTGCCGCCGTCGAGGTGGCCGTCTCCGACCTCGCCGCCGAGGAGGCCCGGCTGCGGGCGCTGCGGGCCGAGCTGGTCGCGGCGGTGACGGCGAGCGTTCCCGGGACCATCCTGCACGGCACGCTGGAGGCCGAGGCGTCGCTGCCCGGCATCAGCAACTTCGGCTTCGCCGACTGCGCCGCCGACTCGGTGCTGATGCTGCTCGACGCCGCCGGCCTCGACTGCTCGGCCGGCTCCGCCTGCTCCGCCGGGGTGGCCCAGCCCAGTCACGTGCTCACCGCGATGGGCGTCGCTGAGGCCGGAGCGCGTTCGGCGTTGCGCTTCTCCCTCGGCCGCAGCTCCACCCGGGCCGACGTGCACGCGCTCGTCGCCGCCCTGCCCGACGCCGTCCAGCGCGCCCGTGCAGCCGCCGCCTTCGTCTGATGAGTCCGGAGAAGGCGCAACGCGTTCTGAGCTGTCGCCGGAGCCTGACAGACTGGGCGGCATGAAGGTTCTGGCCGCGATGAGCGGTGGCGTCGACTCCGCGGTCGCCGCGGCGCGCGCGGTCGACGCTGGGCACGAGGTCACCGGCGTGCACCTGGCGCTGTCGAAGAACCCGCAGTCCTACCGGACGGGAGCCCGTGGCTGCTGCTCGAAGGAGGACGCCCACGACGCCCGGCGGGCCGCCGACGTGCTCGGTATCCCGTTCTACGTCTGGGACCTCTCCGACCGCTTCGCCGCAGACGTGGTGGACGACTTCGTCGCCGAGTACGCCGCCGGCCGCACGCCCAACCCGTGCCTGCGCTGCAACGAGAAGATCAAGTTCGCCGCCGTCCTCGACCGCGGGGTGGCGCTCGGCTTCGACGCGGTCTGCACCGGGCACTACGCCTCGCTGGTCGACGGTGCGGCCGGGGTCGAGCTGCACCGAGCCGCCGACCCCGACAAGGACCAGTCCTACGTCCTCGGGGTGCTGGACGCCGACCAGCTGGCCCGCTCGTACTTCCCGCTCGGCGACGCGCTCAAGTCCGACGTCCGGGCCGAGGCGGCCCGTCGTGGCCTGATGGTGGCCGACAAGCCGGACAGCCACGACATCTGCTTCATCGCCGACGGCGACACCGCCGGCTTTCTCGACCGACGGCTGGGCAGCCGTCCCGGCGCGGTCGTGGACCAGAGCGGTGCGACCGTCGGCCAGCACGAGGGCAGCCACCACTTCACCATCGGCCAGCGCCGCGGGCTGCGGCTCGGCGTCCCCGCCGCCGACGGCCAGCCGCGCTACGTCCTCGACATCTCTCCGGTCAGCAACACCGTCACCGTCGGGCCGCACGAGGCCTTGACCGTCCGCCGGATCGACGGCCGGACGCCTCGCTGGGCCGGGCCGGTCGTGCAGGGACCTTGGCGCGGCAGTGTGCAGGTACGCGCGCACGGCGCCGCTCTGGCCGCGTCCGCGCTGATCGACGCCGATCGGGTCGAGGTGCTGCTGGACGAGCCGGCCGCCGGTATCGCGCCTGGTCAGGCTGCGGTCCTCTACGACGGCACCCGCGTCGTGGGCAGCGCGACCATCGCCGCCACCCAGCCGTGACGGTCCTCAGCACCGGGATCGGGTCCTGGCCCGGGACCGACATGGCCGACGCGATCTCGATCGCCTTCGCCGAGTGCCCCGACCTGCCGTACCTGCCCGAGCTGCCCGGCCGCGGACCGCACGCCCAGCTCGTCGGTCGGTCGACGGCGCTGCTGGCCGGCCTGTCGGTCGACCTGCAGCCGGCCGGCTGGCGCCTGACCGACGGGTCGAGCCGCGAGCACCGGGCCGCCCGCTCCATGCTGCGCTCCGACCTGGACGTGCTCGAGGAGCTGGCCCAGGGGTACGCGGGCCGGTTCAAGCTCTCCGCCGCCGGGCCGTGGACGCTGGCCGCCACGATGGAGCGGCCCCGCGGTGACCGGGTGCTCGCCGACTCCGGGGCACGCCGCGACCTCGGCCAGTCGCTGGCCCAGGGGCTGGCGGACCTGGTCGGTGAGCTGTCTCGGCGGCTGCCGGACCTCGAGCTGGTCGTCCAGGTCGACGAACCCCTGCTGCCGGCGGTGCTCGGCGGCGAGGTGGCGACGGCCAGCGGCTTCTCACGGCACCGCAGCGTCGACCTGCCGGAGGTGGCCGGGGTCTACAGCGAGCTCGCCGAGCGGCTCGGCACCGTGCCGCTGTGGTTGCACTGCTGTGCGGCCGGGGCGCCGATCGCCCTGCTGCACGAGGCCGGTGTCCGCGCGCTGGCCCTGGACCTCGACCAGCTCGGCAGCGCCGACTGGGACCTGCTCGGTCCGGCGCTGGAGCAGGGCCTGGTCCTCGGCCTTGGCGCACTCCCGACCAACCAGACGTTGTCGGCCGACGAGGTCGCCCGGCGTGCTCTCGTCACGCTCCGCGCCCTGGGGCTCGACCCCGCCCTGCTGCAGGCGCAGCTGGTGCTCACCCCGGCGTGCGGACTGGCGGGGGCGACCGCCGCGGGGGCGGTGCAGACCCTGCGGACCGTACGGCAGGCGGCCACGACCCTGACCGAGCAGCTCGCCGACTGACGCTGAGCTCGGGGTCGGGTACGGCATGATGTGGCCGTGCAGACCAAGCAGCTCCGTATCCTCTCCACCCTGCTCCTCGCCTTCGCCATCGCGCAGGCGGGCCTCGGCTCCGGCTACCTCGACGGCAACCACACGCTGCTGGTCATCCACGCCACCAACGCGTTCGCCGTGCTGGTGCTGACGGTGCTGGCGGCGGTGTTCGGGTTCTCGCACCGACGCTCGGGCGGGCCCGCGTGGGTCTTCTACCTGCCGCTGGGACTGCTGGTCGCGGTCGTGGTCCAAATGGCCCTCGGCTTCGCCGGCGTCCGCAGCGGCCACGTCTTCTGGGGCGTGCTCTATCTCTGTGGCGTCACCGCCTACTGCTTCTACACCTACCGGGAGCTGCCCACCGCCGTCCGCACGGGCAGCGCGGCGAACGTCTCCGACGCCCGCTGAGGCGAGTCGCTCAGGGAGACCAGCTGCGCCGTGCCACCGCCCGGTAGTGGTGGAGCCTCACCCGGCGCTTGCTGACCGTGGTGACGTCGGGCGCCCACTTCGTGAAGCCCGCGGCCTTCGACATGGCCCACCCCTGGAGCGGGTGCGCTCTGACGGGCGCACGTCGGTACGGCGACAGCGTCCGCGGAGAGCGCGAGGAAACTGTCCGAGCTCGCGGTTACGGTGATCGGGTGCTGAACGACACCGAAGACCCGGCCGCTCGGGCCCGGCACGCGGAGCTCACCGACGTGCTGAACGAGGCGCGCTGGCGCTACCACGTGCTCGACTCCCCGACGATCTCTGACGGCGAGTACGACGGGTCGATGCGCGAGCTGACCGCCCTCGAGGACGCACATCCCGGGCTACGGACCCCCGACTCGCCGAGCCAGCAGGTCGGCGGACCGCCGTCCACTACGTTCGAGCCGGTGCAGCACCTGCAGCGGCTGATGAGCCTGGACAACGTGTTCAACCGCGACGAGCTCGACCGCTGGGCGGGTCGGGCGGTCCGCGAGCTGGGGGAGGCGAGGGTCGCCCAGTCGGGCTACCTCTGCGAGCTGAAGGTCGACGGCCTCGCCCTCGACCTCGTCTACGAGCGGGGTCGACTGGTCCGGGCGGCGACCCGCGGCGACGGCACGGTCGGGGAGGACGTGACCGACAACGTCCGCACCATCAGCGTCATCCCGCGCATCTTGGCCACTGACGCCCCGCCCGAGCTGCTCGAGGTGCGTGGCGAGGTCTACTTCGCGACGGCGGAGTTCGCGGCGCTGAACGAGGCTCTGGTGGCCGAGGGCAAGGCCCCGTTCGCCAACCCGCGCAACGCGGCGGCGGGCTCGCTGCGTCAGAAGGACCCGAAGGTGACCGCGTCCCGCCGGCTCGGTTTCGTCAGCCACGGCGTCGGCGTCTGGCAGGGCCAGACCCGCGAGCGGCTCTCGGAGACGTACGAGACCCTCGCGGCGTGGGGGCTGCCGGTCAGCCCGCACCTGGCGGTGGCGCCGACGCTGGAGGAGGTGTGGGCCTTCATCGAGCACTTCGGTGAGCACCGGCACTCCGTCGAGCACGAGATCGACGGCGTGGTGGTCAAGCTCGACGAACGGACGGTGCAGGACCAGCTCGGGTCGACGTCCAAGGCGCCTCGGTGGGCGATCGCGTTCAAGTTCCCGCCCGAGGAGGTCACGACCACCCTGATCTCGATCGACGTCAACGTCGGCCGGACCGGTCGGGTGACCCCGTTCGGGCTGATGGAACCGGTGCTGGTCGCCGGGTCCACCGTCGGCATGGCCACCCTGCACAACGCCTCCGAGCTGGAGCGCAAGGGCGTGCTGATCGGGGACACCGTGGTGCTGCGCAAGGCCGGTGACGTGATCCCCGAGATCGTCGGCCCGGTCGTGGCCCTGCGGACCGGCGACGAGTACCCGTTCGTGATGCCCACCCACTGCCCGGTCTGCGGCACCGAGCTGCACCACGAGCGCGAGGGCGACGCCGACCTGCGCTGTCCCAACCACCGCTCGTGCCCCGCCCAGCTGCGGGAGCGGCTGTTCCACGTCGCCAGCCGTGGCGCGCTGGACATCGAGAACCTGGGCTACCAGTCCGCGACCGCGCTGCTCGACAGCGGGCTGCTGGCTGATGAGGGCGACCTGTTCAACCTCGGTCCGGACCAGCTGACCGGCGTGCCGTTCTTCACCACCATCAAGGGCCAGCTGTCCGCCAACGGAAAAAAGCTGCTGGACAACCTGCAGGCGGCGAAGACCCGGCCGCTGTCGAAGTTCCTGGTGGCGCTGAGCATCCGGCACGTCGGACCGTCCACCGCCCCCGACCTGGCCCGCGCCTTCGGGTCGATGGACGCGATCGCCGACGCGACCCCCGACGAGCTCGCCGCGGTCGACGGGGTCGGGCCGACGATGGCGACCACGATCGCCGAGTGGTTCGCCGTCGACTGGCACCGCGAGATCGTCACCAAGTGGCAGGCCTCGGGCTGCGTGCTGGTCGAGGAGGCGTCCGAGCCACGGGACCAGTCCCTGGCCGGGCTCGCGATCGTGGTGACCGGGGCGCTGGAGGGGTTCACCCGTGACACCGCCGCCGAGGCGATCACCTCCCGCGGCGGCAAGGTCGCGAGCTCGGTGTCGAAGAAGACCGCGTTCGTGGTGGTCGGGGAGTCACCCGGCTCCAAGGCCGACAAGGCGGTCGAGCTCAAGGTGCCCGTGCTGGCCGGCGTCGACGCCTTCCGGACGCTGCTGGAGCAGGGCCCGGACGCGGCCGCGGAGGTGGCGACCCGGGCCGAGTAGTCAGGCCTCGCCCATCACGAGGCCCTCGATCGTGTGCCGCTGGGTGATGGGGGTCAGCTCGTCGACGACGGGACAGGCGAGGTGATCGCGGACCCGCTGCGGCAGGGCGTCGTCGTAGGGCCGGGTGACGGCCAGGTCGTGGTGCTCGGCGTTCCCGGCGCCGGGGGCGTCCAGGCCGAGGACGAGCACCGGCCGCGACAGAGCCGACCGGTTCTGGGTGCCGCGGTGGATCGTCAGGGCCGAACGGGCGGAGATGTCGCCTCGCTGCGGGTACTTGCGCACGGCCCGTTCCTCGTACCGGGGGTACGCGTCCTTGGGCGGGAACATGCCGTGGTCGAACTCCTCCGACCAGTCCCACTGGGTGCCGGGGGCGATCTCGAACGGCCCCATGTCCTCGGCCGTGTCGACCGCGGTCAGGTTGAAGGCCAGCGAGGTCAGCCGACCCTCGGTACGGGTGGCCTCGGGCATCGCGAAGTCGCGGTGCCAGGGCTGCTGCTGGGCGCCGGCGAACGGGATGTCGAAGCCGACCTCGACGATCTGGTAGTCCGGCCCGAGGACCGCCGCGGCCACCTGGCGTACCCACGGGTGGTCGACGAGGTCGACGAACCCGCTCAGCTGCTCGGGGTGGATCTCGACGTAGTACCGGTGGGGGCCGCGGCCGACCGCCCCGTTCTTCCGGCTGCGGGCCTCGGCGAACGCCGTCTCGATGTCGACCCGCACCCGGTCGGTCCACTCGGGGGAGAAGGCGCCCCGCCGGGCGACGATGCCGTCGGTGTAGAGGCCGCGGACGATCGCCTCGGTCTCGGCGTCCGCGCCCTGGGGCAGCGGTAGCGCGTCGCTGCCGCGGGTCGAGATCACCGTCATCGCTGAGCCCTCCTCGGTCCTTCCGTCGTGGCAAGGTCTGAACCTACGCCCCTCAGGCTGCGGGCTAGCGGCACCTCCCGCAGCCCGAGCAGGGCCACCACCGCGAGCGCCATCACCGGCACTAGCGCGGCGAACACCGGGGTCAGGGCGTCGTTGTAGGCGGTGGCGACCGCGGCCTGCAGGTCGGGGCTGAGCCGGCGTACGGCGGTGGGGGTCAGGTCGGTCGCCGCGGCCGGCAGCTCCCGGCCGAGCCGGGCGACGAAGGCGGCCCCCACCAGGGCCGAGCCGAGGCAGACGCCGATCTCGCGGACGAAGCTGTTCGCGGCCGTCGCGGTGCCGACCAGGTCCGGCGGCGACGCGTTCTGGACCACGACCACCAAGACCTCCCAGGCGCAGCCGATCCCGGCGCCGAGGCCGAACAGGTACGCGCACGTCAGCGGCAGCGGCGTGGCTGGGGTGAGCGTGGCCAGCAGGCCGAGGGCACCGGCGGTCACGACCGACCCAGCCAGGGTGAGGGCCCGGTAGCGGCCGGTCCGCCTGACCAGCTGGGCCGAGCCGACCGTGCACAGCCCGATCCCGGCGACCAGGCTCAGCATGGCCATCCCGGCCGCGGTCGGGCTCAGACCGGTGACGAGCTGCAGGTAGGTGGGCAGGTAGCCGACGGTGCCGAACATGGCCACCGACATGGCCAGTCCTGCCAGCACGGCGGCGGAGAAGGTCCGGTCCGCGAACAGACTGAGCGGCAGGATCGGCTCGGCGACGCCGTGTTCCACCGCGACGAAGGCCGCGGTCGAGCCGAGGGTGAGCACGGCCAGCCCCAGGACCACCGGCGAGGTATAGGGGTACCGGGTGCCGGCCCACGACGCGAGCAGCACCACCGCGGTGACCGCGACGGTGAGCAGGGTGATGCCGGCGACGTCGAGCCGCAGCCGGCCGGGGGCCCGGCGCGGCTCGTGCAGCAGCAGGGCGACCGCCACCAGGGCGGCTCCGCCGACCGGGAGGTTCAGCCAGAACGCCCACCGCCAGCCAGGACCGTCGGTCAGCCAGCCGCCCAGCACCGGACCCGCCACCGCGGCGACGGCGAAGACGGCGGCGACCGCGCTGAGGTAGGGCGCCCGTTCGCGCGCGGGGACGGCGTCGGCGACGACGGCCTGGACGAGGATGATCATCCCGCCCGCCCCGAGACCCTGGACGGTCCGCGCGGCGACCAGCACGTCGATGCTGGTCGCGAGTCCGCCGAGCACGGACCCGGCCACGAAGACGAGCAGTCCCGTGACCAGCAACGGCTTGCGGCCGAGCAGGTCGCTGAGCCGGCCGACGACGGGCATGGTCACGGTGCCGGCGAGGAGGTAGGCGGTGTTGACCCAGAGCATGTCCGCGACCCCGTCGAGCTCGCCGACCACGGTCGGCAGCGCGGTGGCGAAGACGGTCTGGTCGAGCTCGGACAGCAGCAGCGCCAGCGCGAGCGCCACCAGCAGCGGTCTCTTCATCGGTAGGGGGCTCATCGGTAGGGGATGAGACCGAGCAGCCGGTCCACGGTGGTGAACCGGTAGCCACGACCGCGCAGCCGGTCGATCAGCGGTCCGACGGAGGCGACCGTCGCGGCGCGCGGTCCGCCGCGGGCCTCGCGGCCGTCGTGCAGGATCAACATCCCGCCGGGCCGGGTCCGGCGGACCGCACCGGCCGTGAGCCGCGCCGCCGCCGGCTGCACGACCTCGAGCGGGTGCGCGAACGTGCCGGACACCACCGCCGACTCCGCTGCGGCGACGCTGCGCAGGACCCACGGCCAGTGGCAGAGCCAGGGCGGTCGGTACAGCGCGGGAGTGACGCCGCTGATCGTCCGCAGCACCTCGGCCCCGCCCGCGATCTCGGCCCGCTGGTCGGGCTGGCTGAGATAGCGCGAGAATGAGTGGCTGAGGCTGTGGTTGCCGAGCACGTGACCCTCGGCGAGCACCCGCCGGGTCGTGTCGGGGTAGCGCTCGGCGCAGCGGCCGACCTGGAAGAACGTGGCCGGCACCTCCCGGTCGGCGAGGGTGTCCAGCAACCGGCTCGTCCAGGGCTCGTTCGGTCCGTCGTCGAAGGTCAGCGCAACCACCGGCGCGGCCGGGTCACCGGCGGGACCGGCGTAGGGGAAGGCCCCGAACAGCTGCGACCGGGAGCCGAAACTCACCCGGTACGTCCCGGCGAGCGCGGCCATCGAGGCCGCCGCAGCGGCGACGCCGACGGTCTTCACGAGCCGATGCCGAAACCCCAGCTGCCTGTGGTCGCGTGGTAGACGTACCAGCCGAGGAGGAAGAGCGCGATCATCGTGCCGAGCAGGACGAGGCCGACCCAGATCCGCATCCGCTTCTTGGCCTTGGTGCTCGGCACCCGCAGCGGTCCCCACTCCCCGATGGTGGGCTGCACGCGGGGCGGCGTCGACCCGTTCAGGTTGAGGTTGGAGAAGATCCGCGGCACGCGCCCACTGTAGTTGGGGAGGGGGGCGGTCAGCTCGGGAAGGGCCGGATGCCGGCCACCCCGTACGCGACCAGCGCGAACCGCAGCAGCCGGCCGGCCAGCACGACGACGGCGAAGTAGCCGAGGCGCATCCGGGTCGCCCCGGCGAGCAGCGCGACCGCGTACAGCGGAGGCAGGCCGACGACGGCGGCGACGAAGGTGATCGGCAGCCCCCACCGCTTCTGTCCGACGAGCAGCAGCAGGTACGCCAGCACGCGGCGCAGCCGGGTGCGTACCGGTCCGACCGGCTGCTGTCGCAGCACCGCGCGGTGGCGGCGGACGCCGCGGAACTCCTTCCCGCGGCGGACGCCGTAGAACAGCAGGACCTTGCCGATCGTCTGCCCGACGGCGACCCCGATGATCACCGAGAGCGGACCGGCCTTGCGCGCCAGCTGGGAGGCGAAGACGTACGCCTCCGCGTTGGCGAGGGGCACGAGAGCCGAGAGCACGCCGAACCCGATCGACGTCAGCAGGGCGGCGATCTGGGACCAGCCGATCACCCCCATCCGGGGAACCTACCCGGGCTCTCCGGCTGGTGGGCGCCCGGCCGCACCCCGACGACGCGCCGCTCCTACTTCACGAGGGCGGCGAGGTGGTGCAGCCGGGCGATCTCGGAGTCGAGGAAGGCGGGCCCGCCGAGCCGGCCGATGGCGATCACCCGGTCCTGGGTGAGCGGAGTGACGACCAGGGTCGTGTCCCCCCAGCCCGGGCTCCAGCCGGAAGCGAGGTCGACCCGGTGGGTGGCGTCGAACGGTCCGAAGCTGGCCGCGACCGCCGGCGTCAGGTCGGGGGCCAACGTGGTGGAGTAGATCGGCTCGGCGGTCGGGCCGTCGGCCTGGAGCAGGGTGGCCCAGTGGGAGCGGAAGACGACCGGGCAGAGCGAGACGAGCGTCTCGGCCGCGTGGCCGGGGTCGGCGGTCATCCGTTCGAGGGCCTCGAGGTCGGACTGCAGCCCGCCGCCCTCGGGATAGCGGGAGATCCACTCGACCTTGACCCCTTCGAGGCTCTGGCAGGCGGTGACGATGTTCTCCGGCATCTGGCCGGGGGGCAGGTCGACGATGAAGTCATCGACCACAAAGCCGTTGTCACCCTTCTCGACGATCTCCACGGCGTTGATGTCGCCGCCGACCCGGCCCATGGCTGTAGCGACCGCCCCCAACGATCCGGGCCGGTCGGGCAGGCGTATACGCATCAGAAACACGGCCCCATCTTCCATCACCGGCATTACCGGGGCGTTTCAGGCCGGAGAAACGCGCGAGCGGCCGCGGTCGGAGACCGGGACCCGGGAGACTGGTGCCGTGCCTCGCTTTCTGCCCTTTCGCGCCCTCCGCTACGCCGCCGACGACCTGGCCGAGGTCACGGCGCCGCCCTACGACGTGCTCAGCGAAGCCGAGGTGCGCGCGCTGGCGGCACGCTCACCGCACAACATCGTGCACGTCGACGTGCCGCTCGGCGACGCCGACGACCGCTACGACCGGGCCGCCGCGGTGCTCGCGGACTGGCGGTCCGCCGGCGTCCTGGTCGCCGACCCCGCTCCCTCGTTCACGCTGTACCGGATGCGGTTCGCCGACCCGACCGGAGTCGCGCGCGACATCGTGGGCGTGCTCGGCGGGCTGGAGGTCGTCGACGCCGGCGCGGGCGGTGTGCTGCCGCACGAACGGACGACGCCAAAGGCCTCCACCGACCGGCTCGACCTGACCCGGGCGACCCGGGCGAACCTGTCCCCGGTCTGGGGGCTGTCGCTGGCCGCGGGGCTGACCGGCCTGCTGGCCGAGCCGGGGGAGCGGCTCGGCTCGGTCCAGGTCGGGGCCGTCGAGCACACCGTCGAGCGGGTGGCCGACCCCGAGCGGGTCGCCGCCATCGCTGCGGCGGTCGGTGCGGCTGACGTGCTGATCGCGGACGGCCACCACCGCTACGCCGTCAGCCGCACGTATCGCGACGAGGTCCGGGCCGCGACCGGCCGACGCGACAGCGCTGCCGAGGAGACCCTCACCTTCGTCAACGAGCTGGTCGGCGACCAGCTCAGCGTCGCGGCCATCCACCGGCTCTACGCCGGGATCACGGTGGCTGGGCTGCGGACGGCCCTCGAGCGCCTGTTCGTGCTCGAGCCGATGCCCGCCCCGGACGCCGGCACCCTGGCGGCGATGGCGGCCGAGGAGTTCCTGGTGCTGGTGGCGCCCGAGGCGACCTGGCGGCTGACCCCGCGGCCGGGCGCGTTCGCCGATGTCCGCGCCCTGGACGGCGCGTGGCTGGAGGCCGCCCTCGACGGCACGGCCGCCGCCGTGACCTACCAGCACGGACTGGGCGAGACGGTGGTGGCGGTCACGTCGGGTGCCGCCAGCGCCGCCGTCCTGATCCGGCCGGTCAGCATCGCCGAGATCGAGCGGACCGCGCGCGAAGGACTGCTGATGCCGCCGAAGTCGACCTTCTTCACCCCCAAGCTGTTGACTGGCTTGGTCGTCCGGGCGCTCTCGTGAAGGCGCTGTCGTGAATACGCTCTGCTACGTCGTGACCCACCCGGAGGTGGTGGTCGACCCGACGATCCCGGTGACCCAGTGGCGGTTGAACGGCGCTGGGCTCGCCCGGGCGGCGCGGCTGAGCAGCCTTGCGTGGGCCCCTTCGGTCGAACGGATCGTCTGCAGCACCGAACGGAAGGCCGTCGAGACCGCAGCCGTGCTGGGCGGCGACCTGGGCCTGGAGTGGGCGACCGACCCCGAGCTGGGCGAGATCGACCGCTCGGCCACCGGCTTCCTGCCCGCGGCCGAGCACGAGGCCACCGCCGACGCCGTCTTCGCCCGGCCGGCAGAACGGGTCCGTGGTTGGGAGAGCGCCGAGGACGCCCAGCGCCGGATCGTCCGGGCGGTGCTGCGCTGGACCGCGGTGGCCGACGTGCCCACCGCCTACGTCTGCCACGGGGCTGTCGGCACGTTGCTGTGGTGCGCGCTGACCGGCAGCCCGATCGACCGCCGGTACGACCAGCCCGGGCAGGGCAGCTGGTACGCCTTCGACCCGTGGGCCTGGACCGCCTCCGAGCCGTGGCAGCGGATCGCGTGAGGCGGCTGTCGGTGCCCGCACCTAAGATGAGCGGCGGTCGACGGACGGCCGACGAGGTAGGACGAGGAGATCGAGCGCGTGGCACTGACTGCCGACGATGTGGCCGATCTGGCCCGGCTGGCGCGGATCGAGCTGACCCCCGAGGAGCTGAGACTGCTCGCTCCCCAGCTGGACGTGATCCTGGAGTCGGTCGCGCACGTTGCGGACGTGGCGGTCGAGGACATCCCGCCGACCTCCCACGCGCTGCCGCTGACCAACGTCTTCCGGGCCGACGTGGTGCAGCCGTCGATGCCGCGCGCTGACGTGCTGGCCGGCGCACCTGCCGCCGAGCAGGACCGCTTTCGGGTGCCGCGCATCCTCGAGGAGGAGGCGTGAGCGCCCTGGTTCACCTGACTGCCGTCGAGCTGGCCGCGCAGATCGCCGCCCGTGAGGTGAGCGCGGTCGAGGTCACGCAGGCCCACCTGGACCGGATCGAGGCCGTCGAGGCCAGCGTGCACGCGTTCCTGGCCGTGACCGGCGACAGCGCCCTGGCCGCCGCAGCCGCCGTCGACGCCAAGATCGCCGCGGGTGAGCAGGTCGGTCCGTTGGCCGGCGTGCCGCTGGCCCTCAAGGACGTGCTGACCTGGACCGGCGCCCCGACTACCTGCGGCTCGAAGATCCTCCAGGGCTGGGTGCCGCCCTACAACGCGACGGTGACCCAGCGGCTGCTGGACGCCGACATCGTGCTGCTCGGCAAGACCAACCTGGACGAGTTCGCGATGGGCTCCTCCACCGAGAACTCCGCGTACGGCCCGACCCACAACCCCTGGGACCTGGACCGGATCCCCGGCGGCTCCGGCGGCGGCTCGGCCGCGGCCCTGGCGGCGTTCGAGGCGCCGCTCGCCATCGGCACCGACACCGGCGGCTCGATCCGTCAGCCGGCTGCGGTCACCGGCACGGTCGGGGTCAAGCCGACGTACGGCGGCACCTCCCGCTACGGCCTGGTCGCGCTCGCCTCGAGCCTCGACCAGCCCGGCCCGTGCGCCCGTACGGTGCTGGACGCCGCCCTGCTGCACGCCGTCATCGCCGGCCACGACCCGCGCGACTCGACCTCCATCCACGCGCCCGTCCCCGACGTGGTGGCCGCCGCTCGTTCCGGCGACGTGTCCGGGATGAAGGTCGGCGTGATCAAGGAGCTGGGCGGCGAGGGCTACGTGCCCGGCGTCGAGCAGCGCTTCCGCGAGTCGGTCGAGCTGCTGGCCTCCCTCGGCGCCGAGATCGTCGAGGTCTCCTGCCCGCACATCGTCTACGCGATGCCGGCCTACTACCTGATCCTGCCGAGCGAGTGCTCGTCCAATCTGGCCAAGTTCGACGCGATGCGCTTCGGGCTGCGGGTCGGCGACGACGGGACCCTGAGCGCCGAGCAGGTGATGGGCGCGACCCGCGAGGCGGGCTTCGGGGCCGAGGTCAAGCGCCGGATCATCATCGGCACCTACGCCCTCTCCAGCGGCTACTACGACGCCTACTACGGCCAGGCGCAGAAGGTCCGCACCCTGATCAGCCGCGACTTCGACGCGGCGTTCGCCGACGTCGACGTGCTGGTCTCCCCGTCCACCCCCACGACCGCCTTCCGGCTGGGCGAGAAGGTCGACGACCCGTTGGCGATGTACATGAACGACCTCTGCACCATCCCGTCCAACCTCGCCGGCAACGCGAGCGCGTCGTTCCCGGTGGGCCTGGCCCCCGAGGACGGCCTGCCCGTCGGGCTGCAGGTGATGGCCCCGCCGCTGGCCGACGACCGGCTCTACCGCGTCGGTGCCGCACTCGAACGGGCCCTCACCGCCCAGTGGGGCGGGAACCTGCTCGACCGCATCCCGGAGCTGACGGGAGCGCCGGCATGACGGCCCTGATGGAGTACGAGGAGGCGATGGCCGCGTTCGACCCGGTGCTCGGGCTCGAGGTGCACGTCGAGCTGAACACTGCGTCCAAGATGTTCTGCGGCTGCTCCACGGAGTTCGGCGCAGAGCCGAACACCCAGACCTGCCCGGTCTGCCTCGGTCTGCCCGGCTCGCTGCCGGTGGTCAACGCCAAGGCGATCGAGTCCGCCATCCGGATCGGGCTGGCGCTCAACTGCTCCATCGCGGAGTGGTGCCGGTTCGCGCGGAAGAACTACTTCTATCCCGACCAGCCGAAGAACTACCAGATCTCCCAGTACGACGAGCCGATCGCCTACGACGGCTGGGCCGAGGTCACTGTTGATGGTCGGGCCTACAGGATCGAGATCGAGCGCGCCCACATGGAGGAGGACACCGGCAAGTCGCTGCACGTCGGCGGCGCGACCGGCCGGATCCACGGCGCCGACTACTCCCTGCTGGACTACAACCGCTCCGGTGTGCCGCTGATCGAGATCGTCACCAAGCCGATCGAGGGCGCGGGTGACAAGGCGCCCGAGGTGGCGCGGGCCTACGTCGCGATGCTGCGCGACCTGCTGCGGGCGCTCGGCGTCTCCGACGTCCGGATGGAGCAGGGCTCGCTGCGCTGCGATGCGAACGTGTCGCTACGCCCGTCCCCGGACGCCCCGCTCGGGACCCGGACCGAGACCAAGAACGTCAACTCGCTGCGCAGCGTCGAGCGGGCCGTGCGCTACGAGATCACCCGACAGGCGGCGCTGCTCGCCGACGGCGGCCGGGTCAAGCAGGAGACCCGGCACTGGCAGGAGGGCTCCGGCACCACCGCGCCCGGCCGCTCCAAGGAGCAGGCGGAGGAGTACCGCTACTTCCCCGACCCCGACCTCGTGCCGGTGGCGCCGTCCCGGGAGTGGGTCGAGCAGCTGCGCGGCACGCTGCCCGAGCCGCCCGCCGAGCGGCTGCGTCGGATGAGCGCCGAGTGGGGCTACTCCGACCTCGAGCTGCGGGACGTCGTCAACGCCGGTGCGCTGAACGTGATCGAGGCCACCGTCGCCGCCGGCGCCTCGCCGCAGTCGGCGCGCAAGTGGTGGCTGACCGAGCTGGCTCGGCGGGCGAACGAGCTGGGCGTCGACCTCGAGGACACCGGGGTGACGCCGGCCCAGGTCGCCGAGATCCAGGCGCTCGTCGAGGCCGGGACCGTCAACGACAAGCTGGCCCGACAGGTCTTCGACGGCGTGATTGCCGGCGAGGGGACGCCGGCCGAGGTGGTGGCGGCTCGTGGGCTGGCTGTGGTGTCCGACGACGGGGCGCTGGGGACGGCCGTGGACGCGGCCATCGCCGCCAACCCCGGCGTCGCCGACAAGGTGCGCTCGGGCAAGGTGCAGGCGGCGGGAGCGCTGATCGGCGCGGTGATGAAGGAGATGCGCGGTCAGGCCGACGCGGCGCGGGTCCGGGAGCTGATCCTGGATCGGTTGACGCCTTCCGACGGCTGACGGCCCGGCGGGCCGTTATCGTCGCCGACGCGGGCCCGGCTGTCGTGCAGTTCGACTTCTCCACGGCCCGAGTGTCGGAAACAAGGCTGCGGCGGTGGCGGCCGAGTCAACCGGATGCTTGGGATCACTGACTGTTTGGCAGAGTGGAGAGCTCGAAGTGGAAGTCATGAGTGTATAGACGTTTGAACGTGTGTATGTCGTGTCTGCTGTCCTCGCAGGCATCGAAGAACTAGACCAACAGTTAATGACATTCGTGCGCATGTGTGAAACTTTGTCGGTGCAGGACTGGGGTGTGGTCCTGAGTTGTAGAAACTCTCCATACCTGTGGATCGCTCACAAGAATACCGTCGAGTCTCGGCACAAGTAGCCTGTCCACGGCCGCTACGACGGTGCTTTCGGCCCCCGCGTGACGCGGCCTGTTGGTAGGGCCTTGCCCGTCGGTGATGAGCCGCGTATTTGGGTGTGACGCAGTGCACAACCGTTTCTCAGGGCTTTTCGGCCGCCATCCTCCGACGCATTGGTTCGAGTGTCGGCTCTGTTGAGCGGTCCCCACCACAAGGCGGTCAGAGCAGCAGGCGAACCCGTTCGGATCCGAACGGCCCTGGCTGCGGTTATCGTGACGTGCCGGGGCTTACGTCGCGACGAGAGAGAGGTGGCGCCGGTGCCGGCCGAGGAGTGGGACAACGCGCTCGGCGCCTCCTACCGGTTGATCGAGCGTCTCGGGCGCGGGACCACCGGAGAGGTGTGGCGAGCCGTCGACCGGCGGTCCGAGGAGGTGGTGGCCGCCAAGCTGCTGCGCAGTGAGCACGTCGAGGACGAGGGCCTGGTCGAGCGGTTCCTCCGCGAACGCGCGATCCTGACCAAGCTCCGGCACCCGGCGATCGTCACCGTCCGCGACCTGGTCGTCGAGGGCGACCGGCTGGCCATCGTGATGGAGTACGTCGACGGCGGCTCGCTGCGCGATGCCGTCCCGGCCGGTCAACCGCTGGCGCCCCAGCTGGCCCTCGGGGTGAGCGCCGCAGTCCTCGACGGGGTGGCGGCGGCGCACGACCAGCGGGTGCTGCACCGCGACATCAAGCCCGACAACGTCCTCCTGCGCGGACGCTGGCGTGAGCTGGCCCCGGATGCGGTCAAGGTCTCCGACTTCGGCATCGCCCGGATCGTCGCCGACCGGGGGAGCACCAGCACCGGTCTGGTCGGCACGCCGGAGTACATGGCTCCCGAGCAGCTGCTCACCGGCGACGGCGGGCTGCCCGCCGACGTGTACGGGGCGGGCGTGCTGCTGTACGAGCTGCTCGCCGGACGGACGCCGTTCGCCGGCACCGGTACGGGCTACACGGTGGCGCACCGCCACGTCACCAGCCTGCCGCCGCGGCTGCCGGTGCCAGACCCGGTCTGGGGCCTGCTGACGAGGTTGCTCGACAAGGACCCGACGGCGCGGCCGACGGCGCGGGACGCCGCCGCGCAGGTGCGGGCGCTGGTGGCCGACGTCGGTGACCTCGAGCCGTTGCCGGCCCAGGAGCTGCCCGCCCACTTCGCCTCGGCCGGTGGCCCGCCCACCGAGGTACGCGGTCTCGTCGCGCCACCGAAGGAGGAGGAGGTCGACGACGGTGCGGTCGAACGTGAGACTCCGGAGGCGGTGCCGCTGCCGGACCTGGGCACCGGCGGCCAGGAGACCATGTTCCGCGCGATGCCGGCGCGACCGGTGTCCGTAGCAGCGCCTGCCACCGCCGAGTCCTCGGACAAGGAGCGGCGGCCGATCTGGCGAGACCGGAGGGCCATCGCCCTCGTCCTCGCCGGCCTGCTGCTGATCGGCGGCGGCATCATCTGGGTGACCCAGCGCGGGTCCGGCGGGACGGTGGTCCCCGCCCCGCCGAAAGCCGTCTCGCGGGCCCTGCAGCAGAGCGAGGTGAAACCCAGCGGGCTCGGTATCAGCCGGGAGGCGGTCTGGGACCCCGAAACCGGCACGGTACGCCTCACCACGTCCTACTCCGCCGAGCTGGCCGAGCTCCGGGGCCCCTTCCTGGAGGTCGTCCCCGGTCTCCCCGGCAGCGTCGGCTGTCCCGACGTCCAGTGGCAGGCGGCGCGCGGCAAGCTCAACGCGTCGTTCTCCACGGGGATCGACGTGCCGTGCGCCTGGTCGGTCTCGCCGACCCCGGCTGCGGTCCCCTCCCGCGGCAGCGCGCAGGTCGCGGCGACGGTCCGGCTGAACCTCCCGAGCAGCGGTGCCGACGACGCGTTGCAGAAGTGGCTCGACTCGGTGGCCGCGGCGACCGAGGCTGCGACCACCGACAGCCAGGTCACCAGCACCTCCTACCCGGCTCAGCGGCTGACCGAGATCCAGGTCGTCGCCCCGTCGCGTACGGTCAGCGGCAAGCTGCTGCGGATCTCGCTTGTGCCCGTGTGGCCCAGCGGGGCCGACGCGCTGCACCCGCTGTACCAGAGCCCGTCCAGCGGCGATCCCACCAGCATGCTGATCGCCGTGGCCGGCGGCACCTCGGGGGTCCGGTTCAGCGACCAGTGCTCCAACGCGCTCTCGATCTCGGGCAAGAACCTGGTGGTGACCGCACTGGCGGTCGCCGACACCTGTCAGGTCGGTGCCCGGGTCGGGAACTTCACCGACCTGGTGAGCAACGAGTTCGCCATCTCGACCCGGGGCAGCTGACGGCGCACTGACGGGACCAAGGTCCTTTTGTCGATCGATGGGCTGTCCGCGACCCGGTCGATGGGTAGCGTGTGCACTCGACCAAGCAAGTCCTCAACACAGAGATCGGCCCGCGGGGGTCGGTGAAGGAGTGT
>NZ_CAXTHG010000048.1:0-19558 GCF_964244005.1 uncultured Friedmanniella sp.
CGTCGACCTGGATCCGGATCACGGCCTTGAGGTACTCCCGCCAGACCGGGTTGTTGCGGTCCATGTAGAAGCACTGGTGGTCTCGGTCGGGGCACTCGACCCAGCGGGCGTGGCAGGGCTCGCCGTGGATGTCGCGGGCCACGCACTCCTCGATCAGGTCGGTGACCGGCTCCCCGGCCGAGTTGCGCAGCCCACCCGGAAAGTAGGTCTCGAAAGCCGGCCACAGGTTGGGGTAGCGGTTCGAGGAGAACTCCCGCAGCCCCAGCCAGTCGCGGTGCCCGACCCCGCGCAGCTCGTTCAGGGCAAGGATCGTGCTCTCGTCGTCGTCGAGCTCCACCGGGAACTCCCAGCCCTGGGCCTCGAAGACGATGCCCAGCACCTTGATCCCGCGCGCCTGGCAGGCGGCCACGAACTCGGCGTCGTTGACGAAGCCGTAGAAGCGGGAGCGCGGTTCCACCGCCCCGAACGCCTCCTGCTCGAGGTACGGCAGGGCCAGCGACCCCCCGCCCATCGACGCCCAGACCAGCAGCGTGGCCCGGTAGTCGACCAGGTCGTCGACCATCCGCAGCCGGCGCGGCGGCAGGCTGGGGTGGTAGCAGTGCTGCCGGGGGAACCACGCGTCGAAGTAGACGCCTCTCTCCATGAGCTCAGCAGCCGATCAGGAGCCGGGCACGTTCGCGTAGGTGTTGCCGGCCCGGTCCTCGCCGCGGGCCAGCCAGATCTTCCAACCCTCGTTCTGCTCCACCGGCATCATCGTCACCGACGCCGGGAAGTAGCGCATGGTGTAGCCGGTCCGGCGGACCGCGCTCGTGTTGGCCCGCGCTCCGTGCACGATCCGGCCGTCGTGCAGCGAGAACTGGCCACGCTCCAGCTCGAAGTCGACCGCCTGGCTCTCGTCCACGTCCGGGATCTCGGCGTGGAACGTCTGCACGCTCAGGTCGGTCGCAACGTAGTTGTCGTGGAAGCCGCCGTCCAGGTGCGTCCCCGGGATGACGCGCATGCAGCCGTTGCTGCGGTTGCTCGGGCCCAGCGCCAGCCAGACGGTGACGATGGAGTCGTAGCGGTCGAACCGGCCGTTCCAGAAGGCTGAGTCCTCGTGCCACGGCGTCGCCCGACCCGTGTAGGGGTCCTTGGAGATGAAGTGGCTGGTCCACAGGGCGATGTCCGGGCCGACGAGTGGCTCGACCAGGTCGAGCACCTCATCGCCCAGCAGGTAGTCGAGCAGCCGCGGATCGCGGAAGTGCGGGGTGTCGAGCTCGTCGGAGAGCTTGGACCCCTTGTCGGCAAGGTGCTCGTCGAAGATCGCCTCGAGCGCGTCCAGCTTGTCGGCGCTGTAGAGCTGACGTCCCGGCAGGAGGTAGCCCTGCGAGCGGAAGGTCGCGACGTCGTCGTCGGTGAGCACGGTGGTGATCACGGGAGAACTCCTGGCTGAGGGGTGCTGCCGAGCACGCGGACCAGCTCGGCGAAGAGGTTGAGGTCGGCGACGAAGTCCTCGGGCGAGGTCTTCGGGGCAGCACCGGTGGTGACCGCGTGGTGGAAGTACTCCAGCTCGGCGGTGTACGGGTCCTTCAGGTGCGGCCGGACCGTCGTCTGGGTGAACGCCGTCCCGGAGGTCTCGGTCAGCGTGAGCGTGGTGGGCAGGTGCCTGACGTACGGGGTGTCGTACTGGATCCGCATCGACGCGAGATCGCCATAGATCTCCAGGTGGGCGTCGAAGCGCAGCTGTTCGTCGACTCCGGTCTCGTAGACGACGACGTGGTCGGGATAGTCGAGCAGGGCCGCGAGGTAGCCGCCGCCGCGCCACATCCGAGCCGACGCGACGCCTGATGGCGGGCCCAGCAGCTCCCGCATGGCGGAGAAGTCGTGGCTGCCCAGTCCGCAGAGCAGCCGGTACGCGCCCGCCAACGCCTCAGGCACGTCACCGAGGGCGTCGCGCACCAGCGTGCGGCCGCGGTCCCAGCGCTGCTCCATCTGGTCGGTGGTCAGGTCGTCGGCCCGGACGACGTAGGCGGTCTGGTCGACGATCAAGGAGTTGCGGCCGATCACGTCGTGCACCCGGGCGAAGTTCACCGTGCCCAGGCTTGGCAGTCGCTCCACCGCCTCCATGAACGCCGGGGCGAACCGGCGCATGTAGCCGACCATCACCGTCAGCCCGGTGCGGTCGCGGGCGGCGATGATCCGCTCCGCCTCCCGGGGCGAGAGGCACATCGGCTTCTCGACCAGCACGTGCAGGCCGTGCTCGAGGGCGAGCACCGCGCACTCGGCGTGGAACTCGTCGCTGTTGAGCACCAGGACGGCGTCCAGACCGCCGGCCTCGATCATCTCGCGGGCGTCGAGGTAGCGGTTGGGGATGCCGAAGCGGTCGCCCACGGTCTTGACCAGCGTGGGGGAGATGTCGCAGCCCGCCTGCACCGAGAAGAGCTGCGGCAACGACTGCAGGACGGGCAGGTGGATGACCTGGGCGACCTCGCCCAGGCCGATCACGCCGACGTCGAGCACGGAGGTCACCGGCGCCGCTCTCGCGGCGCATGCCAGAGCGGCTTGCGGTGGGGCGCGTGGGCCAGGGCGTGCCGCAGCGCGCGGTACGCCGGCTTCGCGTGCAGGTCCTCGTCGAAGGCCAGCGGTCGGCGGGCGGCCCCGTCCTCGCGCGGGAAGTCCTCCTGCAGCCAGGTGTAGCGGTCGGACAGCCCGAACGCCATCACCGACTTCACCGCCGGCTCAGCAAGGGTGACCCTGAGGTAGTCGGCGTAGATGTCACCCACCGCCGCGTCGCGGGCCCGGACGTCGGCGGGCAGTCCGTCGTCCAGCACGTCCAGCTCGGTGACGAGGATCTTCAGCCCCCGCTTGGCGATCTGGCGCAGGAAGCGGCGGTACTGCTTGGGGTCGAAGCTGTCCCAGTAGCTGGCCACCAGGTGGGCCTGGACACCCACCGCGTCCAGCGGGACATGCTGCCGCTGCAGGGTGTCGATCACCGAGAGGATGCCCTCCTGCCGAGCCGCCGGGTCGTCGCCGTACTCGTTGGTGGTCTCGAAGCCGAACTCGTTGAGCACCAGGGTGGCGTGCGGGTCGTAGCGCCGGGCCAGCCGGAACATCCGGCCCACGTACTCCTGGCCAATGGTGGCGTACCAGGGCACGTTCGTCCGGAAGCCGAGCTCGTCGGCGTCGTCACCGATGGGGCTGGTGACTTCGTTGGCCACGATCCAGCCGGCTGTCCGACCGCGGTAACGGCGAACCATCGCCTTGGCGGTGCCGTAGAGCAGCTCTTCAGCGTCGGGCTTGTCCAGCTCCCACAGGTAGTCCTCGGGCCAGCCGTCGCCGAAGCCCTCGTCCCAGACCAGGTGGGCGGCAAACATGAGCTGGTGCTGTTGCCGTGCGCGGGCGAACAGCGTGTCGGCCAGGCTGAAGTTCAGCGGCGCGTCCGGGGTGGGCTTGAGCTGGTACCAGAGCAGGTCGTCCTCGGTGAAGAGGATCCCTGCCTCACGGTCGAACAGGGCGGCGTACTCGGCGTCGCTGACCTGCCACGTGGCTGTCGAGGAGCCGAAGGTGATGCCGCGTTCGGCTGCCACCCGCCACAGCGGCGCGTGCCGGGGGCGGGGGTGGCGGTGGGCCGGGGTGGTCGAGGTCGCGGCGGCGGGGAGAGCAGCGGCTCCGACGCCGGCGACCGTCGCGGCTGCGGCGCCGCCCAGCAGCAGACGACGCGAGACCTCACGCGAGGAGGGGTGCTGGCCGGTGCCGGCAGCAGCGCCGGCCTCGTCAGCATCAGCACTGATGCCAATCGATTTGGTGGTCATGGCGCATGACACTAACGGCCGCCGCCGACCTTGGGAAGACCCAGTTTTCTCGAGCCCGGCTCAGGAGGTCTCGCGGACGATCAGCCGGCAGGGCAGCACGACCGTCCGGCGCGAACCGCTGTGCCGGCCCTGCAGCCGGTCGAGGACGAGCTTGCCCGCCGACCAGCCCGTCTCGTACGCGGGGTTGGCGATCGTGGTCAGCGCGGGGCTCACCAGCGAGGCGGCCTCGATGTCGTCGAAGCCGACGAGCCGGACGTCCTCGGGCAGCCGCAGGTCGAGCTCGCGGGCGGCGTCCAGCGCGCCGATCGCCATCAGGTCGTTCGCGCAGAAGACGGCGTCCGGGGGGTGCGGGGTCCGCATCAGCCGGTGCATCGCCCCCCGGCCGCCGGCCCGGGTCCAGTCCCCGTGCACGTTGAGCTGGCGCGACACCCGCAGCCCCGCCTCATCGAGGGCCTCGTGGTAGCCGGCCACCCGGGACTGGCCGTGGGTCACCGGACCCGAGATCATCGCCACCCGGCGAGCGCCGCGCGCGACCAGGTGCTCGACGGCCGACCGGGACGCCTCGCTGTCGGCGGCGATCACCCGGTCGACCAGCGGGTGGTCGATGCTCTCGCCGAGGCAGACGACCGGGATGTCGAAACGGGTGGGGGCGCTCGCCCGGGCGGAGTCGCGTTCGACCGAGGCCACGACGAGTCCGTCGGCGCCGCGGGCCAGCACGTCGGACACGTACTGCCGCTCGCGCCCCGCCGACCCGTCGGTGTTGCAGACCCAGGTCCCGTAGTCGCTGCCGAGCGCGTCGGCGAGGCCCCGGGTGAGCTGGGCGTAGAACGGGTTGGTGATGTCGGGGACCACCACGGCGATCATCTGCGAGCTGCCGACGCGCAGGTTGCGGGCGACGTGGTTGGGCCGGTAGTGCAGCTCGACGACCGCGGCCTGCACCCGGTCGCGGGTGGCGGCAGCCACCGGTCGCTTACCGGTCAGGACGTGCGACACGGTGGTGGTGCTCACGCCGGACGCCCGGGCGACGTCGGCGATCGTGGCGCGGGCGATGGTGGCGCGGACGGCGGCCTCACCGGCAGACGCCGAGGTGTCGGTCACGTGGCACCTCCTTCGCCCCGCGTGGGAGCGGTCGCTCTCGGGAATGTAGCGCAGTCGGGGCCGGGACCCAAAACGATTGACCACGTCGGTACGGCCGGTGATGATGAGCCGCGCCCCCTGTTGTCCCGGCCGGGGTCGACGACGAGGAGGCCCCAGGTGCTGATCGAGGACGTGACGAGCGCGCTCGTGGTCTTCGCCCACTGCGACGACGCGGAGTGGATGTTCGGCGGCACGGTCGCGCGGCTCGTGGCTGGCGGGGCCGCCGTCAGCTACGTGGTCTGCACCGACGGCTCGAGCGGCGGCATCGACATGTCGGTGACCGACGCCGAGCTCGCTGCCACCCGGGCGGCGGAGCAGCGTGCGGCCGCTGCGGTGCTCGGCGTGGGCGAGGTGGTCTTCCTCGGCTACCACGACGACCAGCTGGAGGTGACGGCCGGGCTCAAGCGCGACCTGGTCCGCCAGATCCGCCGGTTCCAACCCGACCTGTTGCTGACGATGACGCCGTTCCGGCCGATGGACGCGCCGGTCGACTGGTCGCACGGCGACCACATGGCGGCCGGGGAGGCGGCGCTGCGGGCGGCCTATCCCGAGGCGCTGATGCCGCGGATCTACCCCGAGCTGCTCGCCGAAGGGCTCGAGCCGCACGCCGTGGCCGAGGCCTGGGTGCCAGCCATCGGGGACGCCGACCTGTACGTGGACGTCAGCGCGGTGGTCGAGACCAAGATGGACGCCGTCTGGTGCCACTGGAGCCAGAACGGCGAGGCCAACGGCGACCGCGGCTGGATGTTCGACCGGCACATCGCGCCACCGCTGCGCGAAGCCGGACTGAGGATCGGCTCCCGGTACGCCGAACGCTTCCGCCGGATCCCGATCCGGCCCTGACCCGTCTCGGGTCAGCCGCGAGTGGCGCTCGACGGGTCACAGCCCACCGGTACGGTCCACCTGTGCCCGCTGATCTGCGCCTGTTTCGTTGAGCCGTGCCTACCGAACGACTCTGCGCGCCACCGCGAGCCGATATCCGACCGGTTGTCCACAGGCTTCCGCCCAGCTCTTGACAGCCGCGCTGCCGTGTAGCAGTGTCTCGCCCAGACTCGGGGCAATCGATTTGGGTGCACCGGGCGAAAGCTGCTCGCCCCTCTCGAAAGGTCGGTTCGATGAAGAACCTCAGATCGCGGACCCTGCCCGTGCTCGCGGCATCCGTGGCGCTGACCCTGTTCGCCGCTTGCGGTGGCGGCAGCGGCAACAATCCGTCCACGGCGCCGCAGACCTCCCAGGCCGGACCGGTCGCCGAGCCCACTGAGCCGGTGACGATCACCTTCTCCTCCTGGGTCGGGAACACCAAGGGCATGAAGAAGCTCTACGCCCAGTTCAAGACCGAGCACCCCAACATCACCGTCGAGTTCCAGGACGTCCCGGCGGAGGAGTCGGAGAAGAAGCTCACGACCCAGGTCGCCGGTGGCAACCCGCCGGACGCGGCCTACGTGGACGCGAGCAACGTGGCCACGTTCGCCCCGCGCAAGGCCCTGGTGAACCTCGAGAGCTACATGGCCCGCAGCGACGGCACCAAGCCGGCCGACTTCGTGGACGCCTTCCGGGCGCAGACCACGGTCGACGGTGCGATGTACGGGCTCCCGTTCGACGGCGAGACCACCGGCCTCTTCTACCGCAAGGACCTGTTCGAGGCGGCCGGTATCACCGAGGCCCCAAAGACCTGGGACGAGTTCACGGCGGCCGCCGCGAAGCTGACCGACCCGGCCAAGAAGCAGTACGGCTTCCAGGTCTTCGCGCCCGAGGCCGAGTACTACTTCTACCCGTGGCTGTGGCAGAACGGCGGCGAGCTGCTGAGCTCGGATGAGAAGACGTTCCTCCTCAACAACGACGTGGGCAAGCAGGCGGCGGACTACTACGTCGGGCTGACCAAGTACTCCTCCCCGGACTACCTCAACTCCAACTCCTACGACGCCCGGATCGGGTTCGCCCAGGGCCAGATCGCGATGTACATGGCCGGGTCCTGGTTTGCCGGGGTGCTGGACGACGAGTTCCCCAAGATCAAGGGCAAGTGGGCCACCGCGCCCCTGCCGAGCGGCACCGCCGGCTGCAAGACCACCATCGCCGGTGACGCGCTGGTGCTCTTCGCCAAGGGCAAGAAGCAGGACGCCGCGTGGAAGTGGATCGAGTACCTGAACAAGCCGGAAAACATGGCGATCTGGACCTACAAGTCCGAGGGCACATCGCTGCCGCCGCGTATCGCCCTGCTGGACTCGCCCGAGCTGGAGAAGGAAAAGCCCGTCCTGAAGGGCTTCGCCGACCTGATGAAGTGCGGGGTCAACTACAACATCGCCAACAAGTCCTGGCCCCGGGTCACGGAGGACCTGAACACCGAGCTCGGCAACGCGATGTTCGCCAAGGTCACCCCGGCCGAGGCACTGGACAACACCGCCGCGACATTCGACAAGCTCGGGTCTCGTTGACGACTTACCCCTCCCCCGCGCGGCCGCTCGGCGCGGGGGAGCGGGCCGGTTCGCTCCCGCCCCCGCGCCGGAGAAGCGTCGCCTGGCGCATTCGCCGGAACTGGAGCGCGTACGCGTTCCTCTCGGTCCCGCTGCTGCTGTTCATGGTCTTCACCGTCTTTGCGCTGATCTTCGCCTTTTACCTGACCTTCCACGAGTGGAACGCCCTCGAGCCCGAGACGCCTTACGTCGGGCTCCGCAACTACTCCGACATGATCGCGGACGAGGGATTCCGGGGCGCGATCGTCAACACGTTCTACTTCACCGCGGTGTCGGTGCCGGTGACGATGGCGATCGGTCTTCTCGTCGCCCTGTTGCTCAACCTGCCGCTCCGGGGCCGTGGCTTCTTGAGGACGCTCTACTTCCTGCCAGTGGTCACCCCGTTCGTGGTCGTCGCCATCTTGTGGAAGTGGCTCTACAACGGTGACTTCGGGCTGTTCAACTTCTACCTGCTGAAGACCCACCTGATCGACTCGCCGCTGCTCTTCCTGTCCGACCAGAAGCTCGCCATGCCTTCGGTGATCCTGATGAGCATCTGGTCCGGCGTCGGCTTCTCGATGGTCATCTACCTCGCCGCGCTCCAGGCCATTCCCGAGGACCTGTACGAGGCGGCCCGGGTCGACGGCGCGTCGGGCTTGTCGCGGCTGCTCTACATCACCGTCCCGATGCTGCGGCCGACCACCCTGTTCCTTGCGGTGATCGGGATCATCGGCGCCTTCCAGGTCTTCACCCAGATCTTCGTCATGACCAGCGGTGGACCTGCGGAGAAGACCACGACCGTCGTCTACTTCATCTACCTCGCCGCGTTCAAGTTCTACGAGTTCGGCTACGCCAGCACGCTGTCGTTCGGGCTGTTGGCCATCCTGCTGGTCTTTACGATCATCCAGCTGCGGATCTACCGGAAGGGGGATGCGTGAGCGGGTTCGCGGAACGCCAGCGAGGCAGGTCCGCGCGGGAGGTCGTCCCTGGTCAAGGGCCTTCCGACGCGTCCGCGGCGACCCCGCCTGAGGCGACCGAGGCGGTCTTCGTGGCCGCGGACGTCACGAAACCACCGCGTCGGCGGCGCCGCTCCGGCTGGTACTGGCTCGCCTACGTCATCCTGGTGCCGTTCGCCATCTTGTTCGTGGCGCCGTTCGCCTGGCTGATCAGTGCCTCGTTCCAGAGCATCGGGGACATGTTCTCGTGGCCGCCGCAGTGGATCCCGAAGAACCCGAGCACCACCGGCTACCAGAAGTTCCTGGGGGTGGGGCCGCTCAAGGGCGAGGACAGCCCGCAGGCGTGGCGCTGGTTCGCCAACAGCGCGTTCGTCGCCGTGTCGGTGACGGTGCTGCAGCTGTTCTTCAACTCCCTCGCCGCGTACGTATTCGCCAAGCGCGAGTTCCCCGGCAAGAACGCGATCTTCCTGCTCTTCCTGGCGACGATGATGATCCCGGGCCAGATCACGCTGATCCCGAACTACCTGGTGATCAAGCACATCCCGCTGTTCGGTGGCAACGACATCCTCGGCCAGGGCGGCTCCGGCTGGCTCGACTCCTACTGGGGGCTGATCATGCCCGGTGTCGTCAGCGCCTTCGGCATCTTCTTGCTCCGGCAGTACATGGTCTCCATCCCCGACGAGCTGCTCGACGCCGCTCGGATCGACGGGGCAAACGAGTTCTCGATCTACTTCCGGGTGGTGCTGCCGCTCTGCGGGCCCGCGCTCGCCGCGACCGGGATCTTCACCTTCCAGGGAGCCTGGGAGGACTTCTTCTGGCCGTTGATCATCGTCAGCAGCCCCGACAAGTACACCGCACCGCTGGGTCTGGCCCTGTTCGTGGTGGAGAAGCGCACTCAGTGGGACGTGCTGTTCGCCGGCTCGGTGATCGCGACGCTGCCGATGATCATCGTGTTCATCATCTTCCAGCGCCGCTTCATCCAGGGCATCTCGGTCAGCGGCCTCAAGGGGTGACCCAGCCTTTCGCGCGGGACCGGGTCGAGTCGCTGCTCGGCGAGGGCGGCGGGATCCTCCGGCTGCAGCCCGCCTGGGTGGCGCGGGACTTCCTGCCGCCCGGGCGGCGGCTGGGTCTGGCTGAGCAGGAGTACGACCTCGGCGAGCGCGGCGCGATCTGCGAGCGCTGGCTGGCCTCGACCACCCCGGCCGACAACCGGATCCGGGTGCCGGACGAGGGTCTGTCGCCCGTCGAGACCGACGACGGCCAGCCGCTGCTGCTCGCCGACGCCGTCCGGGCCGCGCCCGAGGCGGTCCTCGGGGCCGCGTACGCCGCAGCCCATCCCGGCGGGCTGGGCCGGCTGCCCAAGCTCTTCGACTACGCCGCCCGGCTGCCCTTCCACATCCACCCGCCGCAGGCGTACGCCTCGCTCGTGGGCCGCCAGCAGAAGGACGAGGCCTACCACTTCCTGCCCGACGTCGATCTTGGCCCGCACCCGGAGACCTTCCTCGGCGTCCACCCGCACATCGCGGCCGGGCCGCGGGGAGAGGCGTTGCTGCCGTACCTGCAGGACTGGGACTCCGACCTGATCCTGCGCACGTCACGGGCGTACCTGCAGGTGCCGGGGGAGGGCTTTCTCGTACCCTCAGGCACGCTGCACGGACCCGGGACGGCGCTCACCCTCGAGCTGCAGGAGGACTCCGACGTGCTGAGCATGTTCCAAGCCCTCAACGGTGGCCGGATCATCAGCAAGGAGCTCCTGTACAAGGACGTCCGACCCGAGGACCGCGACCGCGACCGCGAACGCTTCCCGCTCGGCTTCGTCGACTGGCAGCACAACGGCGATCCCGACCTCTACGCCGTCGCCCACCTCCAGCCGCGGCTGGTCGGCGGGTCGACCCCTGACTGGGGCCGGCGCGAGTGGGTCTTCTCCGGCACCACGAAGTTCAGCGGCCAACGGTTCACCGTACGACCGGGATCTCGGCTGCGGGTCACCGAACCGGGGGTCTACAGCCTGTTCGCCTGGGCAGGTCGGGGTACCTGGGGCGGGCACGACCTGGTGGGCCGCTCGCCTGGCCGAGACGAGCTGTTGGTCAGCCACAGCGCCGCGACCGCCGGCGTCGAGGTCGTCAGCTCAGGTACGGAGCCGCTGGTGGTCTACCTGCTCTCCGGTCCCGACCTGCACCCCGCGTCGCCGCCGGAGTCTGGACCCGACGGCGGAGGCGGTCCGCGGTGACGACGCCGCTGGTCCTCGACCTCGACCTCGCGATGGGTGCTCCGGGCAGCGACGTCGACGACGGGTTCGCGCTCGCCCTGGCGGTGGCCGACCCGGCCCTCGACCTGCGCCTGGTCACCACGGTCAACGGCAACACCGACGTCCAGACCGCCACCGTTCTGACCGCCGAGCTGCTGCACCAGCTGGGTGCTTCGAGCGCGCCGCTGCACCGGGGGGCGAACCGAGCGCTGCTGCACCCCCAGAGCCGGACCGGTCAGGTGCCGGCCGGGGTGCCGGTCCGCCCGCCCCAGCCGGGTCACGCGGTGACGGCGCTGGTCGAGACGGTGCGTGCTCGACCGGGCGAGCTCACCCTGGTGGCGATCGGTCCGCTGACCAACGTGGCCCTGGCCATGCTGCTCGCCCCCGACTTCGCCGGGTCGCTGCGGAGCCTGGTGATCATGGGCGGGGTCTTCGGCGGCACCACCGGCGTGGCCGACATGCCCGGGGAGTTCAACGTGTGGAGCGATCCCGACGCCGCCCGCGTCGTGCTGCAGAGCGGGGTCGCGGCCACCTGGGTCGGGCTCGACGTCACCCGCCAGGTCCGGCTGACCCGGGCGGCGGCGCAGTCCATGACCACCGATCCCCGGCCGTTCGTCGCTTTCGCAGGCCGCTACTCGGTCGCGTGGATCGACCACCTGGCGGCGGGGGAGGATGTCGGCGTGACCTCTTGCGCCTTGCACGACCCGCTGGCCGTCGCCGCGGTCAGCCGTCCCGAGCTGCTGACCCTGGCTGATGCTCACCTGCAGGTGCAGCTCGACGGGGTGGCGCGCGGCGTGCTGGTCGCCGAGCGCGTGGTCCCCGGCACGGGACGGACGCCGAGCGGCCGCGAACCCAACGCGCAGATCGCGGTGGGCGTCGATGCGGCCGGCTTCTCGCGCTACTTCCTCGACACCCTGGGCCGGCTGTGACGTCCGCGGCAGCGAGGTCGGGAGCTGGGCCGCTGCGACTGGCGGTGGTCGGGGCGGGTTCGCGCGGGATGACGTACGCGCGGGAGAGCACCGCGAGCGGTGAGGCCGTGGTCACCGCTCTCGCCGAGCCCCGTGCGTCGCGCCGAGCGGCGGCGGCCGCGGAGCTCGGGGTGGCGCCGGACCGCTGTACCGCCGGCTGGGCCGAGCTGCTGGCCCGGCCCGACCTGGACGTGGACGCGGTGGTGGTCGCCACCCCGGACCGGCAGCACACCGAGCCGGCTCTCGCGGTGATCGCTCTCGGCCTGCCGTTGCTGCTCGAGAAGCCGATGGCTCCGTCGGAGGAAGAGGCCCGGCTGATCGGCGAGGCTGCGCTGAGCTCGGGCAGCCTGGTCTGCGTGGCGCACGTGCTGCGCTACTCGGCCTACACCGCGGCGGTGAAGGCGGTGCTGGACTCGGGGGCGATCGGCGACGTGGTCAGCATCGAGCACCTCGAGCCGGTCGGTTGGTGGCACCAGGCGCACTCCTTCGTCCGCGGGAACTGGCGGCGCGAGGACGAGTCCAACCCGATGCTGATGGCCAAGTGCTGCCACGACGTCGACTGGCTCTCCTACCTGGTCGGGCGGCCTGCCGCCCGGGTGTCCTCGTTCGGCAGCCTCAGCCACTTCACCTCCGCCAACAAGCCTGAGGGCGCCGCCGGTCGCTGCCTGGACTGTTCGGTCGAACGGCAGTGCCCCTACTCGGCCGTGCAGATCTACCTCGAGCACGTCGACGATGCGGCCGCCCAGGTCTGGCCCCTGTCCATCCTGACCGAGGACCTCACCGAGGACGGCGTGACTCGGGCGCTGCGCGAGGGTCCGTACGGTCGTTGCGTCTACGACTGCGACAACGACGTGGTCGACCACCAGGTGGTGAGCATCGAGTACGAGGGCGGAGTCACCGCCTCGCTGACCATGACCGCCTTCACGCCGATGGCGTTCCGCAAGACCCGGATCTTCGGTACCCGGGGCACGGTCGAGGGCGACGGCTACATCGTCTCGGTCTTCGACTTCCTGACCGGCCAGACGACGAGCACCCAGCTCGTCGACCCTGACGACCCGGACGCCTGGCGCGGTCACCTCGGCGCCGACGCGGCGCTGACCCGAAGCTTCCTCGCCGCCGTCCGGGACGCCGATCCCAGCCGGATCCTCACCTCACCCACCGAGAGCCTGCACACCCACCAGATCGTCTGGGCGGCCGAGCGCGCCCGGCACCGGGGGACGGTCGAGACTCTGCCGGGCTGATGGTGGTGACGGCGCAACCCCACGAGGCGTACGCCTTGCTGTTCGCCGGTCTCGTCACCGTCTCAGGACGGCGCGTGGCGCTCGACCCGCGATAGTGTCGAGCGTCACGCTCTCGATCTGAAGGGTTACCGATGTCGTCGGTCACACAGTCCGACCTGTCCCGACCGACGGCGGAGAACACCAGCTCAACGCACGCCGAGGTACCGCGCACGCTCGCCGAACCGGCGCCGCGGGCCCTCGGGCTGCTCGACCAGCTGGGTCTGTGGGGCAACCTCGGGGTGAGCCTGCTCGGCTTCGGTGGCGCGGTCGTGCTGCTGCACCCGAACGGCCCGGACGCGCCCCCGATGTCGCTGCTCGCAGCCCTGGTCGCGACGGTGGTCGGCACCGTGCTGGGCGCCGGCGCCATCGCGCTGGCCTCGGTCGCCGGGGCTCGGACCGGTGCGCCCGGCATGGTGCTGCTTCGCGGGCTCTTCGGCGCCCGGCTCTCCTACGTCCCGACCGTGCTCAACACCGTGCAGATGCTGGGGTGGAGCACGTTCGAGGTGGTGACCATCGCGACCGCGGCGAGCCAGCTGCTGCCGTCGGTGCCGCACTGGGTCTTCGTGGTCGTGATCGGGCTGCTGACGACCGGGCTCGCGCTCAAGCCGCTCGGGACCGTCCGGGTGCTCCGCCGCTACGTCACCGTCGCCATGGTCCTCGCGGTCGGCTACCTGTTCGTGCAGCTGTTGCGGGCCCCCTTGCCCGGCCAGAGCCTGGGTTCTGAGTCAGGGGGCAGCTGGTCGGGCTTCAGCATCGGCGTCGACACCGCGCTCGCCGTTGCCGTCTCGTGGGTGCCGGTAGCCGCCGACTACTCGCGGCACTCGCGCACGGTCAGAGCGGCCGCCATCGGCCCGCTCGTCGGCTTCAGCCTGAGCCAAGTCGCCTGCTACGCCCTCGGCCTCCTCGCTCTGCTCACCGTGGCTGGCGACCCGGACCGGGTCTTCTCCTCCTTCGTCGCTGTGCCGCTCGGTGGCCTCGCGTTCGCGGTCCTGGTTCTGCGCGAGCTGGACCAGTCGTTCACCAGCGTCTACTCCACCACGGTCTCGCTGCAGAACCTCGCCCCCCGCTGGGACCGCCGGATCATCTCGGTGGTCATCGGCGTCGTGGTCACACTGCTGGCGCTGAACCTGGACATCTACGGCTACGCGAGCTTCCTGTCCCTGATCGGCTCGCTCTTCGTGCCGATGTTCGCCGTGCTGGTGGTCGACTACTTCCTGCTCGGCGGCGTCCGGACCTGGGACCTGAGCGCCGCGGCCCGGCCGCGGCGGTTGATGCTGCTGCCCTGGGCCGCCGGCTTCGTGGTCTACCAGCTCATCTACCCCGGCCAGGTCGGCTGGTGGGCGCAGGCCTGGGAAGGGATCGCCGGCGCGATCGGCTTCGTCCCGCAAGCCTGGATGAGCGCCTCGCTGCTGTCCTTCCTCGTCGCCGGGCTGGTCACCGGTGTCGTCCACCTGATCACCCGCCGCCGCTCGCCGGTGCCCGCCACCACCTAAGCCTGCGGCTCGCCGCCCTCGAGGGAGGCGATCAGCCGCCGGCCGGCGCTGTCCATGTGTGCGCTCATGGCGTCCGCAGCGGCCGTGGCGTCGCGGCGACGCAGGGCGGTGAGCACGGCGCCGTGCTCGGTGCAGGTGCGCTGCGCTTGTTCGGCGTCGCTGAGCGCCCGCTCGACCCAGACCCGGACCAGCGAGCGGACGCTCTGCAGCATCTGGTCGAGCAACGCGTTGGCGGCGGCGGCGGCCAGCTCCTGGTGGAAGCGCATGTCGGCGGTGACGAAGGCGGGGAAGTCGGAGCGGCTGGCCCGCATCATGGCCAGGTGGTCCGTGAGCCGCCGGACGCTGTCGTCGTCGATCCGCGTGGCCGCCAGCCGGGCGGCCTGCACCTCGAGGCCGTGCCGGACCTCGATCAGCTCACGAGTCTGCGGCTCGCCGAGCAGCATCCCCCAGGACAGTGTCTGGGGCAACAGCTCCGAGGTCGCGCTGCGCAGGTACGTGCCCGAACCCGGTCGGACGTCGACCACGCCCAGCACCTCCAGGGCCGCGAGCGCCTCCCGGACGGCGGACCGGCCGACGCCGAGCGAGGTGGCCAGGGTGCGTTCGGGCGGCAGCCGAGCGCCTGCCGACACCGTCCCACCGGTGAAGTAGTCGAGCAGCCGCCGGGTCACCTCGGTCACCGCCGACGTGCTGGCGATGCTGCCGCCGAGCGCCAGGCTCAGCGCCTCGGGGTCGGACGGCGGGTGCACGGGCACGCCGGGAGCCTAGAAGAGGCGGTCCAAATTGGTCAACCGGTTGACACTGAAGCCGGGAAAGGAGGACGCTGCTGGACATGGTCATCGGGCTCGGCACCTACGCCTTCTCCTGGCAGTGGCACCCCAGCGCCGAGCGGCCGAGCACCTTGGCGGACATGGTCGAGCGGACGGCCGACGCCGGTGCTGGGGTGTTCCAGATCTGTGACTACCCGGCGGTCGAGGACCTCGACGACTCGAGCCTGCACGCCCTCCGCCGCCAGGCCGAGCGGGCCGGCGTCGCGCTGGAGCTCGGCACCCGCGGGATCGGCTCGGACCACCTGGCGCGTTACCTCGAGCTGGCCGGGCGGGTGGGGGCCCGGCTCGTCCGCTCCATGGTCACCGCCGGCGAGCACCGCCCCGACGCCGACGAGGCCGTCCGGCTGCTGACCGCCGCCCTGCCCGCCTACGAGCGAGCGGGCGTCACACTGGCGCTGGAGACCTACGAGCAGGTCCCGGTCGCGACGCTGGTCGACATCGTCGAGGCGGTGGGGTCACCGGCGCTGGGCATCTGCCTCGACCCGGCCAACTGCGTCGCCGCGCTCGAGCTGCCGCTGGACACCATCGCCCGGACGGCGCCGCACGTACGGAACGTGCACGTCAAGGACTTCTGCTTCACCCGGCAGACCGGCTGGGTCGGCTTTTCCCTCCTCGGCTGCCCGCTGGGCGAGGGGCTGCTGCCGTACGCCGACCTGGTCGCCGCCGTCCAGCCCGAGCAGCGGGGGATCAGCCAGATCGTCGAGCACTGGCTGCCCTGGCAGGGCGACAGCGCCAGCACCATCCGGCTCGAGCAGCAGTGGACCGACCACACCCTTCACACCCTCAGGAGCACACCATGAGCCAGCTGACCATCGCCGTCGTCGGAGCCGGCGGCAAGATGGGGATGCGGGTCTCCAACAACCTCGCGTCCAGCGAGCACACCGTCCTCTACAGCGAGAGCTCACCGGCCGGGCGGCAGCGGACCGTCGACGCCGGCCGTACCGTCACCGACACGGCCACCGCCGTCGTGGCGGCCGACGTGGTGATCCTCGCCGTGCCCGACGTCGCGCTGGCCGCGGTTTCCGGCGAGGTGGTGCCGCAGCTGCGGCCCGGGACGATCGTGCTCACCCTCGACCCGGCCGCCGCGTACGCGAACCTGCTGTTCCAGCGCGAGGGCATCGAGTACGCGGTCGCGCACCCCTGTCATCCGTCGGTCTTCCTGCAGCGGCGCACCGAGGCCGAGCTGAACGACACGTTCGGCGGCGTCGCCGCGCCGCAGGAGGTGGTGGCCGCGCTGGAGTCCGGCGACCCGGGTGTGCAGGCCGTCGCCGAGCAGGTGATCCGGCAGATGTACGCGCCGGTGGTGGACGTGCACTGGGTGACGGTCAAGCAGCTGGCCTACCTCGAGCCGACCCTGGTCGAGGTGGTCGCCTGCATGGTCGGCGGTCTGCTGAAGGAGGCGCTGCACGAGACGGTGCACACCGTCGGGGTGCCCGAGGCCGCGGCCCGCGCGATGCTGCTCGGCCACATCCAGGTGGCGCTGGCCAACTCGCTGAAGGGCGACAATCCCTTCTCTGACGCGTGTCTGATCGCGATGGACTACGGCCGGGACAAGATCATCTCCGAGGACTGGAAGTCGATCTTCGACGACGCCGAGCTCGACTCCGTGCTCACCAAGATGTTGCACCTCGACGCGATCCACCGGTGAGCCAGCGGTTGGCGGGGCGGACCGCCCTGGTCACCGGTGCGGGCTCGGGCATCGGCCGCCGGGTGGCGACGCGCTTTGCCGAGGAGGGGGCGGCGGTGGTCTTCACCGATCGCGACCTCGACGCGGCGACCGAGGCGGTGGCGGGTCGACGGCACTGTCTGGCCGTACGGCTGGACGTCTCCGACGAGTCGAGCGTGGCGGCGGGTTTTGCCGCGGCGGCGGCCGCGGGGTACGCACTCGACGTTGTCGTGGCGAACGCGGGCGTGCAGCTCTTCGGTCAGGACTCGGCCGTCGCCGACCTCGACCTGGACGTCTGGCGGCGCACGATCGACGTCAACCTGACCGGCTGTTTCCTGACCCTCAAGCACGGGGTCCGGGCCCTGCTCGCCCGTACCGGCGGCCCAGCCGGCGGGTCGATCATCGTCACCGGCAGCCCGACCGCGCTCAACGGCGAGGGCCGGGCGTTCACCGCGTACGCCAGCTCCAAGGCCGGGATGCACGGGATGGCCCGCGCGGTGGCCGCTGCGTACGCCGACCGGGGGATCCGGGTCAACACGGTCGTCCCCGGCTACACCGAGACGCCGCTGGTGGCCGCGATCTCGGGCGACCCGGCCGACCGGGCGGCGATCGTGTCGCGGATCCCGCTGGGCCGACCGGGCACGCCGGCCGACGTCGAGGGCGTGATGGTGTTCCTGGCCAGCGACGAGTCGGCCTACGCCACCGGCGCTGAGTTTCGCGTCGACGGCGGCATGACGACCCTTTGAAGTCCACTGTCCGAATGGTGGATGCTCGTCTCACTGGCCGAGACAAAATGCCTATTCCACCACTAGGGTTACTTAGTCTGGGGGAATGGCCGACACCCTCGATCTGTCCCAGCTGCGGAGCTTCGTGGCGATCGCCGACTGTGGCGGCTTCAGCCGCGCGGCGTCGTCGTTGCACCTGAGCCAGCCCACGGTCAGCCAGCACGTCCGGTTGCTGGAACGGCGGCTGAAGCAGACCTTGATGGTCCGGGTCGGCCGGCAGGCCCAGTTCACCCCGGAAGGGGAGCGGCTGCTGCTGGAGGCCCGGCACCTGCTCGCCGCGCACGACCAGGTGCTCGAACGCCTCGACGCCACCCGGCAGACCCGGATCGTCCTCGGGTCCACCGAGACAGCGGCCGACCAGGTGCTGCCGGGCCTGCTCGGTGCCCTGGCGGCGGCGTACCCCGACCTCCGGACCCGTTTCCACATCGACCGCTCGACCCAGCTCGCCGAATCGGTGAGCAAGGGGACGGTGGACCTGGCCGTGCTGCTCGGCCTCGGGCACGAGGTGCCCGGCCGGCGGGTCGGCGTGCTGCCGCTGGCCTGGTTCGCCGCCCCCCAGTGGCGCCGGCCGGAACCGACGGACCCGATGCCCCTGGTCGCCTACGTCGAACCCTGCGGCATGCGCCAGCTCGCCCTGACCGAGCTGGGCGAGGGCGGTCAGGCGGTCGAGGTCACGGCTGAGGCCACGAGCCTGGACGGAGTGGTCGCCGCCGCCCGCGCCGGGCTGGGCGTCGCGGTGCTGCCCACGCTGGGAGCCACGCCGACCGGCCTCGTCCGGCGCCGCGACCTGCCCGACCTCGGCGTGATCGGGGTCTTCCTCGCCGCACGCCGGGGTCTGGACGTCGACCTCGAGGCGGCCGGGCTCGCGGCGCTGGAGGAGTTCTTCGACGACCTCCTCGGCCGGCGTTCAGCCGCCGTGTCCACCCTGCACGCCGTCCGTCCGGCCTGAGCGCCCGCCTGCTTGATCAGGGCTCGCGATGCTCATCCATCAGTGATCATCGTTAGAACTATCCCGAGTCTCTTACTAGGCTTTTCGTCGTCGGTTCCCCGACCGTCAGCTGCTGCTGAACCCCTCGTCCGAGGCCCGAAAGGACCGTGCCGTGCCCCTCCTGGTCAGCCCCGCCGAGCTCGCCGAGCTGTTGGCTTCCGCCGCGCCGCCTCGGCTGCTGGACGTGCGCTGGACGCTGGCCGTGCCGGACGGCCGGCCGGCGTACCGGGCCGGTCACCTCCCGGGCGCGGTCTACGTCGACCTCGACACCGAGCTCGCCCGGCACGGCGCCCCCACCGACGGCCGCCACCCGCTGCCGACCCCGGCCGACCTGCAGGCTGCGGCCCGGCGGTGGGGTCTGCGTGAGGGCGACACCGTGGTGGTCTACGACGACGGCGGCAACCTCGCCGCCGCCCGTGCCTGGTGGCTGCTGAGGAACGCAGGCCTGTCCGACGTACGGATCCTGGACGGCGCGCTGGCCGCCTGGCGTACGGCCGGGCTGCCGTTGGCCACCGGCGACGAGGTCCCCGAGCCCGGCGACATCACCCTGCAGGACGGCGCGCTGCCCGTGCTCGACCTGGACGGTGCCGCCGCCTACCCCGAGGGCGGGGTGCTGCTCGACGTCCGCGCCGCCGAGCGCTACCGGGGCGAGACCGAGCCGATCGACCCGCGAGCCGGGCACATCCCGGGCGCGGTCAACGCCCCCACCGGAGAAAACCTCGACGCCGACGGCCGGTTCCTCGACGTCGAGGCGCTGCGCCGACGGTTCGGTGCGCTCGGCCTCCAACCGGGCGACGAGGTCGGGGTCTACTGCGGCTCCGGCGTCACCGCGTCGCACACAGCCGCCGCGTTGACCCTGGCCGGCTACCGGCCCGCGCTCTTCCCCGGCTCGTGGTCGCAGTGGTCCAACCAGTCCGACCGCCCCGTCGCCGTTGGCCCTACCCCCCATACCCCTGCCCCCCGTACCCC
>NZ_CAXTHG010000049.1:0-5754 GCF_964244005.1 uncultured Friedmanniella sp.
TAGAGCAAGCGGCTCATAATCGCTGTGTCGCGGGTTCGAGTCCCGCTCCCGCTACTCGCCCGCAGGGGCGACGCAAGGGTTCGGGCATCACCCAGTTGGTCCGAACACTCCAGAGAAACGAAGGTGTCGCCATGGCCAAGTCCTCCGACGTACGGCCGAAGATCACGCTCGCCTGCACCGTCTGCAAAGAGCGCAACTACATCACGAAGAAGAACCGGCGCAACGATCCCGACCGGATGGAGCTCAAGAAGTTCTGCCCGCGTTGCCACACCCACACCGCTCACCGCGAAACCCGCTGAGCACCTCCGCTGTGCCGGGTCCCCCTGCCACGCCGCAGGAATCCACCGTCGAGCCGTCCGCTGCTGCGGACGGCTCGTCGCATCCCCGGCCTCTCGACCCGCGGCCCGCGCTGGTGGGTCTGGCCCACGGCAGCCGGCACGCCGATGGGACCGCGTCCATCACCTCGCTGATGAGCGTCGCCGCGGCCGCCGGTGAGGTCGACGCCGAAGCCGCCTTCCTCGACCTGGCCGCACCGGACCTGATAACCGTCGCTTCTCGACTGGTCGCGGCCGGCCACCGCCGGGCGGTCGTCGTGCCGCTGCTGTTCACCGTGGCGTTCCACGCCACCGTCGACGTCCCCGAGGCGGTCGAGCAGGCGGTCGCGGAGACCGGGCTGGAACTGCTGGTCAGCGACATCCTCGGCACCGGTCCCGACGTGGAGGACCTGGTCCGCGCCAGCATGGCCGCGGCCGGCGTCGAGCCGACGACGTCGGTGCTGCTCTTCGCCGTCGGCTCGTCCAACCCCGCCGCCAACGACGCGGTGCACGATCTCGCGGCCCGGCTGTCCCACGCGCGGCCCGGAGCCGTCCGCGCGGCGTTCGGTACCACCGACCCGCGGGTCCCCGCCGTGCTGCGGGAGCTGGGCGAGCCGGTCGCCGTCGTCCCCCTGTTCTTGTCACCGGGGTTGCTGCTGGAGCCCATCCAGCGCCTGACCGCCGACCGCGGCTGGACGCTGGCGCCGCCCCTCGGCGACCTGGCCGCACCTTTGGTGCTGCGCCGCTACGACCGTGCCCGCCTGGGCGCCGAACTCCGTTAGCGTGACCGCCATGGGCATCACCGAGGCGCACACCGGGCGTCGCTACCCCCCGACGGCCCCGTACGAGGTGCCAACCGCCAAGATCGCCGAGTTCGCGGCGGCGCTCGGGGACGACCACCCGCGCTACGCCGGCGACGACGCGGTCGCGCCGCCCACCTTCGTCGCCGTGATCGCCGCGACCGCCTGGCAGGCGATGTTCGAGGACCCCGAGCTCGGTCTGGCGCTGCCGCGGATCGTGCACGGGGACCAGCGGTTCACCATCACCCGGCTGCTGCGCGCCGGCGACCGGGTGACCGCCGGGCTGGTCATCGACCGCGTCCGCAGCCGCGGCCCGGCCGACATCATCACCGCCTCCGTCGAGGTCCGCAGCCTCAGCGACGAGCTGGTCGCCACCGCGACCGCCACCTTCTTCCACAGCCGCGAGGTCGCGGCGTGACCGAGCAGACCCCCCACGCCGAGCTCGGCACCGTGCTGCCGCCGTTGACGCTGCGGTTCACCCGTACCGACCTGGTCCGCTACGCCGGTGCCTCCGGCGACTTCAACCCCATCCACCACTCCGAACACTTCGCCGCCCAGGTCGGGCTGCCGGGGGTCGTCGCGCACGGCCTGCTCACCATGGGCGCGGCGCTACGGGTGGTCACCGACTGGGTGGGCGATCCCAGCCGGGTGCGCTCCTACAGCGTCCGCTTCACCAAGCCGGTCGTCGTCCCCGACGACGCGACCGGGGCCGAGGTGCTGGTCACCGCGAAAGTGTCAGCGGTCGACGGCACCATCGTCACCGTGAGCATCGACGCGGCCTGTGACGGCCAGAAGGTCCTCGGCGCAGCCCGGGCGGAGGTCGACCTCGGTGCCTGAGCTGCAGGTGCACGCCGCTCAGGACACCATCCGGCTGGCTGACCTCACCACGCTGCGGGTCGGCGGTCCCGCGCGCCGACTGGTGGCGCCGACGACCGAGGCCGAGCTCGTCGCCTGCGTCCGCGACCTCGACGCGGCCGGTGAACCGGTCCTGGTGCTGGGCGGTGGGTCGAACGTGCTGGTCGGCGACGACGGCTTCGCCGGCACGGTCGTCCAGGTCGCGACGCGGGGCATCGCCGAGGACGTGGCGTCCTGCTCGGGTGCCGTCCTCGAGGTCGCGGCCGGCGAGCCGTGGGAAGAGCTCGTCGGGCACACCCTCGACCGCGAGTACAGCGGGCTGGAGACCCTGGCCGGGATCCCCGGTCTCGTCGGCGGCACGCCGATCCAGAACGTGGGGGCGTACGGCACCGAGGTCGGCCAGCTGATCAGCACCGTCCGCACCCTCGACCGGCAGACCGGGGCGATCCGGACCTTCTTCGCCATCGAGTGCCAGTTCGGGTACCGGACCTCGCGTTTCAAGGCGGAGCCGGGGCGGTATCTCGTCCTCTCTGTGACCTTCCAGCTGCGGCTCGGCTTCCTGTCGGGCCCGATCCGCTACCCCGAGCTCGCGCGCGTCCTCGGCGTCGAGCTCGGCAGCCGCGCCCCGGCCCGTGAGGTCGCCGCCGCGGTCCTGGCGCTGCGCCGGGGCAAGGGCATGGTGCTCGACGACGCCGATCCCGACACCTGGAGCGCCGGTTCCTTCTTCACCAACCCGTTGCTCGACCCGGCGGCCGCCGCCGCGTTGCCGGCGGACGCGCCGCGCTTCGCCCAGGCCGACGGCCGGGTCAAGACGAGCGCGGCCTGGTTGATCGAGCGCTCCGGCTTCGGTCGGGGCTACGGCGACGGCGCCGCGCGGGTCTCGACCAAGCACGTGCTCGCCCTCACCAACCGCGGGGGCGCCAGCGCGGCCGACCTCCTCGACCTCGCCCGGCGCATCCGCGCCGGCGTGCAGCAGTCCTTCGGCATCATCTTGGTGTGCGAACCAGTTCTCGTGGGGTGCGCCCTGTGACCCCCGCGACCACGCCTTCGGGAGCAACGTGACCAGCAGCAAGACCGCCTTCAGCTTCGCCGTCTGGGCCCCGATCCCGGAGTCGGTGGAGCTCGTCGTGCGGCCCGCCGGGACCGACGGGGTCGAGACCCGGGTGCCGATGCAGCGCGACGAGGAAGGGTGGTGGCGCCCGACCGCGCCGCTGCCGGGCGATGGCGTGGGGGAGTTCGACTACGGCTACCGGCTCGACGGCGCGGACGCCGTGCTGCCCGACCCGCGCTCGCAGCGCCAGCCTGAGGGCGTGCACGGCTGGTCCCGCACGTACGACGCGAACGCCTACCCCTGGACCGACGACCGCTGGACCGGCCGGCAGCTCGCCGGCGGCGTCATCTACGAGATGCACGTCGGCACCTTCACCCCCGAGGGCACGCTGGCCGCGGCCATCACCAAGCTCGACCACCTGGTCGCCCTGGGGATCGGCTTCGTCGAGCTGATGCCGGTCAACGACTTCAACGGCGTGCACAACTGGGGCTACGACGGGGCCCTCTGGTACACCGTGCACGAGGCGTACGGCGGTCCGGAGGGCTACCAGCGCTTCGTCGACGCCTGCCACCAGCGCGGCCTCGCCGTGATTCAGGACGTCGTCTACAACCACCTCGGTCCGAGCGGCAACTACCTGCCCCGCTACGGCCCGTACCTCAACGCGGCCGGGGCCAACAGCTGGGGCGAGTCGCCGAACCTCGACGGCGAGGACTCCGACGAGGTGCGCCGCTACATCATCGACAACGTGCTGATGTGGCTGCGCGACTTCCACGTCGACGGGCTGCGGCTGGACGCCGTGCACGCCCTCGCGGACACCCGGGCCATGCACATCCTGGAGGAGATGGCCGTCGAGGTCTCCGCCCTCAGCGCGTTCGTCGGCCGACCGCTGCCGCTGATCGCCGAGTCCGACCTGAACGACCCCCGGCTGATCACGGCGCGCGAGGGTGGCGGCTACGGGCTGACCGCCCAGTGGAGCGACGACTTCCACCACGCGCTCTACGTCAGCCTGACCGGCGACACCACCGGCTACTACGCCGACTTCGACTCCCTCGCCGCGCTGGGCAAGGTGTTCGAGAACGGCTTCTTCCACGACGGGACCAAGTCGAGCTTTCGGCACCGGTCGCACGGCCAGCCGATCGACATCCTGCGGACCCCGACCTGGCGGCTGGTGGTCTGCTCGGACAACCACGACCAGATCGGCAACCGGGCGACCGGTGAGCGGCTGTCGACCAAGATCGACTCCGACCAGCTCGGCATCGCCGCGATGCTCACCCTGCTCAGCCCGTTCACGCCGATGATCTTCATGGGCGAGGAGTGGGGCGCCTCGACCCCGTGGCAGTTCTTCACCTCCCACCCCGAGCCGGAGCTCGGCGAGGCCGTTGCCCGAGGTCGGCTCGAGGAGTTCGCCCAGATGGAGTGGGGCGCGGTCGACGTGCCCAACCCGCAGGACCCCGAGACCTTCACCCGGTCCAAGCTCGACTGGTCCGAGCCCCAGTCGGGTCGGCACGCCGAGCTGCTCGCGCTGACCACCGAGCTGCTGAAGGTCCGGCACCGCTATCCCGACCTGACCGACCCGCGCTTCGACCACGGCCAGGCGACCTCTGACGACGACGCCGGCTGGCTGCTGATCGAACGCGGGGAGGTCGTCATCGCGGCCAACTTCAGCGACACCTCGAGCGAGATCGCGCTCTCCGGTCCGGTCGAAGCCATCATCACCGTCGGCGACGCCAGCGTCGACGGCGACCGCCTCAAGCTCGCCGGCCACTCCGCCATCACCGCCGTCCTGACCACCCCCTGACCCGGCGAGGACAGGCGGGCTTGGCTCCCGCGGCGGAGCCTGCCCGGTCACTTCACAGGCGCACGGGCGACTTTGCTGGACCGCCCGCACGTGTGACGTCGCCCGACAGCGTGTGAAGTGACCGGACAGGGGGGTCCCATGCGGCGAGCTCGCGCCGGGCGGGCGGGGCGGGGCGGGCGGGGCGACCGAGGACGCGTCAGGCGTCGAACGTGATCTCGCGCTTCAAGATCTTGCCGGTGGGTCCCTTGGGCAGGATGCCGAAGCGGATGACGCGGGGGTACTTGTACGCCGCGATCTGGTTGGCGACGAAGTCGCGCAGCTCCTCGGCGGTGGCCGTAGCGTCGCGCTTCAGGGTGACCAGAGCGGCGATCTCCTCACCGTGCACCGGGTCGGGGATGCCGAAGACGGCGGCTTCGGCCACGGCCGGATGGGCGTAGAGGACCTCTTCCACTTCACGTGGATAGACGTTGAAGCCGTTGCGGATGATCATGTCCTTCACCCGGTCGACGATGAAGTAGTAGCCGTCGGCGTCGCGGGTGGCGAGGTCGCCGGTGTGGAACCAGCCGCCGCGCATCGCCTCGGCGGTGGCCTCCGGGGCGTCCCAGTAGCCCTTCATCACGTTCTCGCCGCGGATCACGATCTCACCGATCTCACCATCGGCGACCTCGGCCTCGTCGCTGTCGAGCAGCGCGAACTCGACTCCGCGGATCGGGGTGCCGACCGACCCGGGCTTCGTCGGCCGGTCCGGATGGTTGAACGAGGCGACCGGTGAGGTCTCCGACAGCCCGTAACCCTCGAGCAGGCCGAAGCCGAACGTCCGCTCGACGCCGCGGAGCACCTCCACCGGCAGCGAGGCCCCGCCGGAGGCGCCGATCCTGACGGTGCTGGTGTCGAAGCGCCGCCTCGCGTCCGGCACGGCGAGCAGCGCCATGTACA
>NZ_CAXTHG010000049.1:5764-10431 GCF_964244005.1 uncultured Friedmanniella sp.
TCCGGGTTCGTCTTGGCGGCCTCCAGCAGCGCGATGTACATCGTCGGGACGCCGAGGAAGATCGTCACCCGGTCCTCGACGATGGTCCGCAGCGCCTCCTCGCCGTCGAACTTCGGCAGCAGGGTCAGGCAGGCACCGCCAGCCATCGCCGCGTTCAGCCCGCAGGTCTGGCCGAAGGAGTGGAAGAGCGGCAGTCCGCCGAAGATCACGTCGCCCGGTCCGTTGGGCATCAAGGTCTCGACGGTGGTGGTGACGTTGCTGCTCAGGTTCGCGTGGCTGAGCTCAGCGCCCTTGGGCGACCCGGTGGTGCCGGAGGTGTAGAGGATGACGGCGGTGTCGGACGGCTCGACCAGCGCGACCTGCGGAGTCGGCGCCGTCGCGCCCAGCAGCGCCTCGAACTCCTGCGGCACGGTCACGACCACGTCGGTCCCCGTCGTCGTGGCCGCCTTCTGCGCCTCCTCGGCGAACAGCGGGAACACCACCGCCACCTTCGCGCCGGAGTCGGTCCAGGCGTAGGAGATCTCGCCGGCCTTCAGCAGCGGGTTCATCGGCACCACGATCGCCCCCAGCCGCAGGATCGCGTAGTAGGCGACGGGAAAGTAGGCGACGTTCGGCATGATCAGCGCCACCCGGTCGCCCGCGCGGACGCCCCGCTCGGCCAGCACGGTCGCGAAGCGGGACGCGGCTCCGTCGAGGGCGGCGTAGCTGAGGATCGTGTCGCCCTGCTTGATGGCGGGCAGGTGCGGGTCTGCGACCGCGCGGTCGGCCACCCAAACGGCGATGTTGGAGTTCGGCATGGATCGAGACTAGATCGCACTCGGTAGTGTGTCTGGCGGTCCGAACCCCTGCCCGAAGTGGAGCACCATGTCGTTGTCCGAGCTGAGTCCCGAGGAGCTGACCGCTCTGCACACCGAGCTGACGGGCGCCTACGACGCCCTGGTCGCGAAGGGGCTGAAGCTCGACCTCACCCGAGGCAAGCCGTCGCCCGAGCAGCTCGATCTCTCCAACGCCCTGCTGAGCCTGCCCGGCGAGAATCACGTCCGCGACGCGTCCGGGACCGACGTCCGCAACTACGGCGGTGGCCAGGGCCTCCTCGAGCTGCGCGAGATCTTCGCCCCCCTGCTCAACGTGCCGGTCGAGCAGCTGGTGGCCGGCGACAACGCCAGCCTGGCCGTGATGCACGACAGCATCGTCTTCTCGTTGCTGCTGGGCACCGTCGGCTCGCCCGAGCCCTGGTCGCGGGGACCGGTCAAGTTCCTCTGCCCGGTCCCTGGCTACGACCGCCACTTCGCGATCTGCGAGCAGTACGGGATCGAGATGGTCCCGGTGCCTCTCGGCCCTGAGGGCCCCGACCTGGACGTCGTCCGGTCGCTGGTGGCTGCGGACCCCAGCGTCAAGGGCATCTGGGTCGTGCCGACCTACGCCAACCCGAACGGGGCCGTCTACTCCGAGCAGGTCACCCGCGCCCTGGTCGAGATGCCGACGGCAGCGCCGGACTTCCGCATCTTCTGGGACAACGCGTACGCGGTGCACCACCTCACCGAGGTCGAGACGCCGGCGCTGGACGTGCTCGGGATGGCCGCGGCCGCGGGGAACCCGGACCGGGTCTTCCTCTTCGCCTCCACCTCCAAGATCACGTTCGCCGGGGCCGGGGTGTCCTTCTTCGCCTCCTCACCGGCTAACGTCGCCTGGTACCTGGGCCGGCTCGGCAAGCGGACCATCGGCCCCGACAAGGTCAACCACCTGCGGCACGCGATGCTGTTGGGCAGCGCAGACGGCGTCCGAGCGCTGATGCGGGCGCACGCCGCGATCATCGCGCCCAAGTTCGAGCTCGTGAGCAAGATCCTCACCGAGCGGCTCGGCGAGTACGAGGTCGCCGAGTGGACCGACCCGGACGGCGGCTACTTCATCAGCCTCGACGTGGCGGACGGCACCGCGACCCGGGTGGTGGCGTTGGCCAAGCAGGCCGGTATCGCCATGACCGGGGCGGGGGCGGCCTTCCCGTACGGCCGCGACCCGCGCGACCGCAACATCCGGATCGCACCCACCATGCCGAGCACGACCGACGTCGCCGCCGCCATCGACGGGCTGGTGACCTGTGTGCTGCTGGCCGGCGTCGAGCAGCAGCTCGGCTGATCCGCTGTGTGACGGCTCGCTCCGCCGACACGTCCTGTGCGCTGCCGGGCAAGACGCCACCTCCTGTCGGCTGATGAGCCGGCAGGAGGTGGCGCTCGTGGACGAGGGTCAGTTCTTGACGCGAACGGCCTCCACCGGTGCGGCGGTCAGAGACTCGCGGGCCTCTTCGTGGCTTCCCTCGACGGCCCCGAAGGCCGGGTCGTCGGCGAAGGACTTCATCCGGGCGATCCGGAAGATGAGCAGCCCGTAGAGGGCCTTGGCCAAGATGTCGGCCACCGAGTAGCCAGCCTGCTTGCCGACCCAGGCGTCCGCGCCGTCGAAGCCGAGGAGCGGGACGAGGTAGGCGATCGGGTACACGCCCCACGTCGCGACGAGCAGGATCCGCATCCTCGACACGGTGCGGCGTACGGCGGCGGGCTGCCGGTCCAGGGAGCGGGTCAGCTCGACGAACAGCACGTAGAGGATGTAGAGGAAGGGCACGGTGGAGAGCAGGCCGAACAGGTGCCGCGTGGGGTTGTCCGAGCTGATCTCACCGGGGTAGCCCAGGGCGATCATGAGAGCGGCGGCCGGGATGAGCCGGCGCAGCAGCGACGCCTGCAGCTTCCGAGCCAGGGTCAGCACGACCACCAGCTCCACCAGCAGCAGCGGCACGGTGAGCAGCCAGTCGACGTAGCGGTAGCCCTCGTTGAAGGAGCGACCAACCGCCTGGGTGTACACGCCCTGGCCGCCAACCGCATCGCTGACGTAGGCCTCCTTGAAGGAGGAGAAGATCCTGAAGTAGTGGTAGGCGGCGATGCCACAGACCACCGCGGAGACCACCAGGGCCTGGCGGTAGCGGGCGAGCACGCGGGGCTGCGAGATCACCAGGAACAGTGCGGTGAAGAGCTGCGAGGCGATCACCAGCGACAACAAGTTGTAGACGGTGTCGTACTGACCTTGGGTCAGAGAGTCGGGTAACACAGTGGGCCTCCGTTGGACGTGTGTTTGGGCAGTCGCCTTTCCCGGTCAGTCCTTCGGAGTCGAAGGAAAACCCGGTTCCGTCGTTCCTGCTGCGGCGGATTTGACACTACCCGCGCCGCCTCCGAATATCCATCTCTCGACGCCTCAGTTACCCGCCTGCTGAATCACAAGAGAAATATGGGGCCAGGAGCATCCGAATGAAGGGGAGGAGGAGAAATACATGGGTTGTGATGACCATTGCGGCAATCTGGTCCCGTCGGCTCGTGGTGGCGGCCCTCGTGATCGCTGCGGTCGCCTCGTTGCTACCGGCCGGCGCTCAGCAGGTCGTCGTCCTGGTCCTCGCAGCCGCCGGACTGCTGGCGGGTCTGCCACACGGATCCGTCGACCACCGCCTCGCTGCTCAGCTCACCGGCCGGCCGGTGCTGGTCGTCGGAGCCTGCTACGCCGCCGTGGCCGTGCTCACCTGGGTCCTGCTCATGACGACCGGTCTCCTCGCGCTGGTTCCCGTCCTGGCGCTCAGCCTGGTGCACTTCGGTCTGGGCGAGCTCGAGGTCGTCCGGGCGACGACGGGTTGGCGTCCGTCCCGAGCCGTGTCCGTGGCGCTCGCGGTCGCCGGCACGGGCGCCCTGCTGCTCCCGCTAGCCCGCTCGGGCGTCCAGCTGGCGGGGGTGGCGGTCTCCATCTCGCCGTCCCTAGGAGCGCTGCTGACCCTCTGGCCGGGCCGGGCGGCCGTGGCGGCGGTGTGGGCGCTCGCGGCCGCGGTGACGGTGGTCGCCGCTGCTCGGGCTGGCCAGCACGGCGTCGTGCTGGACGTCTTGCTGGTGGGGGCACTGGGCGCTCTGGCGCCTCCGCTGGTCGCCTTCGGGGTGTGGTTCGGCGGCTGGCACGCCCTGCGTCACTGTGCCCGACTGCTGACCGCCGACGGACCGTCGGCGGCTCTCCTGGCGGCGGGAGAGCAGCGACAGGCCGTCCGCGCGCTGACCCGGGCTTCAGCCTTGCCGACGCTGGCTGCGGTACTCGTGCTCGCGGGTCTGGTGACCGCGGCTGTGTCGGCGGCCGACCCCGACGCTGCGCTCGGCACGACACTGCTCGTACTCCTCGCGCTCACGGTGCCACACATGCTGGTCGTACTGGGAATTGACCGGGTGAGCAATTCCGCTCACGCGTCACGGCTGCCAGGTGCCAGCTGAGTCGAGAAGTGGGCAGCGCCATCCGATCGGTGACTGGACCCCCCTTTTCGCCTGAATGCGGGAAGGGACAAATAACGCGGGGACCGACGTAGGTGAGTACCGTCGGATGTGGAGGCACCCGATCTTGGACAATTCAGTGCTGTCGCAGTTCTAGGAGGGTGGTGTCAAAGGCCGACCTACCGCGCGGCACCCGGGCACCTGCTCGCTACGGCCGCCGTTCGACACCACCCTCCGAGTCGGTCTCATCGGTCGATACCTTCCCTGGCTTGTCCGCCGACCTCACCGCCCAGGACCCCAACCGGGACCGAGGGCTGGCCGATGTGCAGCCGGACCCGGCGTCGCCCCCCCCCCCCCCCCCCCCCCCCCCCCCCCCCCCCCCCC
>NZ_CAXTHG010000049.1:10441-14823 GCF_964244005.1 uncultured Friedmanniella sp.
GACCTGCTCGTCCACTCCGAGACCGCGGGTACGGGTCCCGGTAGCCTCAGCGGCGCAGCTCGGATGCTCAAGCCTCCGGTTCGACTCGGACCCGGGACGTCGATATACTCGGCCCCTTGGTGAGGATCACCAGTGTCTTCGTGCGCCCTCAGTGCGACCGAGCCGCCGGTGGGAGGCGCCGAAGGGCAATAGCTCAATTGGCAGAGCATCGGTCTCCAAAACCGAAGGTTGTGGGTTCAAGTCCCTCTTGCCCTGCGGACTCGTCAAGCAAGGAAAGGTCTCAGGAGTGGCGGACAAGGAAGATGAGGGTACGGCTGAGGAGCCGACCCTCGCCGACGGCTCGACCTCTGCGGGCGCTCACGCTCTTGGTCACCCGGACGCGCCCCGTGATGACGAGGTGGCCGAGCCCAGTGGCACCGATCTTGCCGCCTCGGGCTACGACACCGCCGGCCGCGAGGACGTCGCCGACCTGGAGGGACCCGCCGCCGAGGCCGAGCTCGCCAGTGACTTCGACGAGGACGAGACCAGCGAGACCAAGACGTTGGAGCCGGTCGGCGCGGGAGCGGTCGGTTCGACCGTCGACCGCAGCCGTGAGCGGCGTCCGGCCCCCAAGGCCAAGAACACCCCCACCCCGTCCCGCGACCGGCCGGCCAAGCCGACCCGTACGGGACCCGTCACGTTCGTCCGCGAGTCGGTCGGCGAGCTGCGCAAGGTCGTCTACCCGACCGGTCAGCAGCTGCTCAACTACTTCGTGGTCGTGCTGGTCTTCGTGCTGTTCGTGATCGCCTACGTCAGCCTGCTCGACCTGGGCATGGGCTGGGCGATCTTCCGGGCCTTCAGCTGATGACCCCCAACCCCACCAGTAACGGAGAGTTTCACGTGTCAGACACCGAGTCAGCCGAAGAGCCGCGCTCGGCCGCGGACCCGCTGGCGGGTTCGACCGCGCGCGGTAGTGAGGACGACTTCGACGTCGACCTCGGGACGTACACCCCCAGCGACCGCGACGACGACTCCGGCATCGACCTCAACTTCGCCGGCTCCAGCACCCCCCAGGTGGCCGGCACCGACGACGACATCGACCTGAACTTCGGCCAGCCCGACCCCGAGCCGGAGCCCGCCGAAGAGGACGAGGACGACTCCGAGTCCGACGTCGGCCGGGACGCGCTCGAGGCCTTCCGGACCGAGCTGCACGCCAAGCTCGGCGACTGGTACGTGGTGCACACCTACTCCGGGATGGAGAACCGGGTGCTGCAGAACCTCGAGAACCGGGTGTCCTCGCTCAACATGGAGGACTTCATCTACGAGATCGTCGTGCCGACCGAAGAGGTCACCGAGATCCGCAACGGCCAGCGCAAGCAGATCAAGCGGACCGTGCTGCCCGGCTACGTGCTGGTCCGGATGGACCTCACCGACGAGTCCTGGTCGACCGTGCGACACACGCCCTCGGTCACCGGCTTCGTCGGCCACTCGAACTCGCCGGTGCCGTTGAGCCACGACGAGGTCGAGAAGATGCTCGCTCCGGCGGTCGTCGCCGCGGCGACGGCAGGGACGGACTCGCCCAGCCGGCGCAAGAAGAAGATCGAGGTGGCCGACTTCGAGGTCGGTGACTCCGTGATGGTGGTCGACGGCCCGTTCGCCGGGGTGCACGCCACCATCACCGAGATCAACGTCAACAACCAGCGACTCAAGGCGCTGGTCGAGATCCTGGGCCGCGAGACCCCGGTCGACCTGACCTTCCCGCAGATCCAGAAGGTATGAGCTCCAGAAGGTCAGACCACCGGGCCTAGGCCCACCACCACCGCCGGGACATCCCGTCCCGGCACGTCATCGCGGCGGGCGACCACGTCCACCGCACACCACGAAGGACCGAGAAATGCCTCCCAAGAAGAAGGTCGCCGCCCTCGTCAAGATCGCCTTGAACGCGGGCGCGGCCACGCCAGCACCGCCGGTGGGTACCGCCCTCGGCCCGCACGGCGTGAACATCATGGAGTTCTGCAAGGCCTACAACGCCGCGACCGAGCCGCAGCGCGGCAACGTCATCCCCGTCGAGATCACCATCTTCGAGGACCGCAGCTTCACGTTCGTCACCAAGACCCCGCCCGCCGCGGAGATGATCAAGAAGGCTGCCGGCGTCACCAAGGGCTCCGGCGTCCCGCAGACCACCAAGGTCGGCAAGATCACCCGCGACCAGGTCCGTGAGATCGCCACCACCAAGCTCCCGGACCTGAACGCCAACGACGTCGACGCCGCGATGAAGATCATCGAAGGCACCGCACGCAGCATGGGCGTCACGGTGTCTAACTGACCTCGCTCCGCTCGGTCGCGGAGATCGCTCTGGCCCGCTCGCGACGTCGCATCTGGTGAAACGAAAGGCGTGTTTCACCAGATGCTCCTTTCGAGAGCGGCGCGATCTCCGGTCGTGGCTGAGTAGCGTTGGTTGAGCTTGTCGCAGGACCACAACTCAATACCCATTGAATCCTGGGAGGGCCCGCGCGGTCCGGACCAGAACTGGTGAAAGGAAACCAGAACATGAAGCGCAGCAAGACCTACACCGCCGTCGCCGAGAAGATCGACGACGCCAAGCTCTATGTGCCGGCCGAGGCGATGGAGTTCGCCAAGGCCAACACCAAGGCCAAGTTCGACGAGACGGTCGACGTCTCGATGCGGCTGGGGATCGACCCCCGCAAGGCCGACCAGATGGTCCGCGGCACGGTGAACCTGCCCAACGGCACCGGCAAGACCGCACGCGTCCTCGTCTTCGCCACCGGTGACCGGGCGGCCGCCGCCGAGGCGGCCGGAGCCGACGAGGTCGGGTCCGACGAGCTGATCGAGAAGGTGGCCGGCGGCTACCTCGACTTCGACGCCGTCGTGGCTACCCCGGACCTGATGGGCAAGGTCGGCCGGCTGGGCCGGGTGCTCGGCCCGCGCGGCCTGATGCCCAACCCGAAGACCGGTACGGTCACCATCGACGTGGCCAAGGCCGTCACCGAGATCAAGGGCGGCAAGATCGAGTTTCGGGCCGACCGGCACGCGAACCTGCACTTCATCATCGGCAAGGCCTCCTTCAGCACCGCGCAGCTCGAGGAGAACTACTTCGCGGCGCTGGACGAGGTCCTCCGGCTCAAGCCGAGTGCCTCCAAGGGTCGCTACCTGCGTAAGGTCACGCTCTCGACCACGATGGGCCCGGGCCTGCCGCTCGACCCCAGCCGGACCAAGCCGGACGCGGAGTGACCTTCCTCCTCAGCTCCCGCTGATGACGACGACGATCGGGCCGCGCACCTCGTGCGCGGCCCGTTCGTGTCGCTACCCTCCCACCCACAACTGATGGTCGCCCTCAGCTGGGTCGCCGCCGTGCTGGCCTGTCTTGGCTACGGCGTCGCGTCGGTCCTGCAGTCGGTGGGCGCCCGGCGGACCGCGCAGGCCGTCGGCGTCGGCGGGCTCGCGGCGATCCTGGTCCAGCTGCCCTACCTAGCCGGTCTGGGCGCCGATGCCGTCGCCTTCGTGGCCAACGTCGTCGCGCTGCGCGAGCTGCCGCTGTTCGTGGTCCAGTCCATCGTCACCGGCAGCGTCGGGGTGACGGCCGTCGTGGCGAGCCTCCGGGGTGAGCGGCTGCGCCGCCGGGACTGGACCGCCCTCGCGGTCCTCGGCGCCGGACTGGTGCTCCTCTGCCTGACGGCGAACGCGGAGCGGGCCGTACGCCTGCCGACGCAGGCGCAGTGGGTCATCTTGCTCGGCGGCGTGGTCCCGCTCGTGGTCGGAGCAGTCGGCTCCCGCCTGAGGTCTGCGGCAGCAGCTCCCGTCCTGGCCGCGGCAGCCGGCCTTGCGTGGACCGGGGTGGCCGTCGCCTCGCGCGGCCTCAGCGGCGAGTCCTGGGACTGGAGCCTGATCGGCTCGCCGCTGCTCTGGGCGGTCGTGCTGCAAGGCGTCCTCGGGACGGCCTGCTTCGCCCTCGCGCTGCAGCGGGGGTCGGTCACCATGGTCACCGCGGTCACGTTCGTGAGCGAGATGGTCGTGCCCTCGCTGCTCGGCCTGTGGCTGCTCGGGGACGCCGTCCGCCCCGCAGACGTGCCCTGGGCGGTGCTCGGCTTCGTCCTCGCCCTCAGCGGCACGGTGGCCCTCGTCCGGTTCGCGAAGTAGGAGCGGTGCTGACGGCCACCGAGCCGGCCCGGGTGGCGACCCGCCAGGGACGCTGACCGGGGCGGTGGCCGGCCCGGGCGGCGCCGCCGGGTCCTGTTTGGGATGGGCGGCGCGGGCAGCCGGCCGTTGGCCTGACGGGCTGAGCCCCTGAAAAGCGACCCCGAGACCAGCCAATGTGGCCGATTCGCCGTCTCAGATTCAAGGAATTGGTGCAACACCTGACTGAGAGGTGTTGATCATGAGTG
>NZ_CAXTHG010000050.1:0-14180 GCF_964244005.1 uncultured Friedmanniella sp.
CACCGCCACCGGGTGCAGGGACGTCATCACCGCCGACCAGATGAGCCGGATGAAGCCGCAGGCCGTGGTGTCGAACATCGGCCACTTCGACAACGAGATCGACGTGGCCGGGCTGGCCCGGCGCGGCGACACGACCCGGGTGAACATCAAGCCGCAGGTCGACCAGTGGGTCTTCGACGCCGGCACCGACGACGAGCGTTCGGTGATCGTGTTGAGCGAGGGCCGGCTGATGAACCTCGGCAACGCCACCGGCCACCCGAGCTTTGTGATGAGCAACTCCTTCACCAACCAGGTGCTCGCCCAGATCGAGCTGTACACCAAGCCGGAGGAGTACCCGATCGGGGTGTACACCCTTCCCAAGCACCTTGACGAGGCGGTCGCCCGGCTGCACCTGGACGCGTTGGGGGTCAAGCTCACCGAGCTGAACGAGGCCCAGGCGGGCTATCTCGGCGTACCGGTGAGCGGCCCGTACAAGTCCGACCACTACCGTTACTGAACACTTCCCGACGCCATTGCCGAGCCGCCGCCGTACCTGACCCGGGGCACCGACGCCCGGGCAACGGTCGACGGCGGCTCGAGCCCGACCGAGCACCCGGGAGGCCGCCATCATGAGTACCAAGGTCGCGCTGGAACACCGCACCACCTACCACTTCGACCGGGCGATCGGCATCGGGCCGCACGTGATCCGGCTGCGGCCCGCCCCGCACTCGCGGACGCCGATCGACGCGTACTCGCTCACCATCGCCCCCGATGACCACTTTCTCAACTGGCAGCAGGACCCGTTCGGGAACTACCTGGCCCGGGTCGTGTTCCCGAACCCGGCCGCGGTGCTCGACATCACCGTCGCCCTGGTCGCCGACCTCGGCGTGATCAACCCGTTCGACTTCTTCATGGAGCCGTACGCCGAGACGTACCCGTTCAGCTACGCCCCCGACCTGGCCGCCGACCTGGCGCCGTACCTGGCCGGTGCGTTCGGGCCGCCTGACCCTGCCTTCGCGTCCTGGTTGGACGGGCTGCCGGCCGCCACCGCCTCCGATCAGCCGATGATCGACTTCCTCGTCGGGCTCAACTCCGCGGTCTACCGCGACGTGGCCTACTCCGTCCGGATGGAGGAGGGCGTGCAGACCCCCGAGCAGACCCTGAGCCGCGCCATCGGCAGCTGTCGGGACTCGGCCTGGCTGCTGGTCAGCGCGCTGCGGCACTTCGGGCTGGCCGCCCGCTTCGTCTCCGGGTACCTCGTCCAGCTCGCCAGCGACCACCCCAGCGACGGCGGCCCGGCCGAGGACTTCACCGACCTGCACGCCTGGGCCGAGGTCTACGTCCCCGGGGCCGGCTGGATCGGCCTCGACCCCACCTCGGCGCTGTTCGCCAGCGAGGGCCACATCCCGCTCGCGGCGACGCCCAGCCCCTCCTCGGCGGCGGCGATCAGCGGGGTGACCGACCGTTCCGAGACCACGATGGAGTTCTCCAACACGGTCCGCCGGGCGCACGAGGACCCGCGGGTGACCAAGCCGTACACGCCGGCGCAGACCGACGCGCTGCAGCGGTTGGGCCACCAGGTCGACGAGCGGCTGGTCGCGGCCGGGCTCGAGCTGACCATGGGTGGCGAGCCGACGTTCGTCTCCCGGGACGACATGACGTCGGCGCAGTGGACCGTCGCTGCGGACGGCCCGGAAAAGCGCCGGCTGGCCAACGTGCTGGCCGCCAAGCTGGGCGCCCACTTCGGCCGCGGCGGGCTGGTGCAGCGCAGCCAGGGCAAGTGGTATCCGGGCGAGGCCCTGCCGCGCTGGCAGATCGCCCTGATCTGGCGGACCGACGGCGAACCGATCTGGGACGATCCGGCGCTGCTGAGCGACCCGTACGACGAGACGGCCGCGCTGCCCGACGCCGAACGGCGGGCCGCCGACCTGATGACCGCGATCAACGCCGCGTTCGGGCTGCCCGAGGGTCACCCGCAGCCGACGTACGAGGACCCGTTGGCCACCCTGGTCGCCGAGGTCCGGCAGCCGGTCGGACCCAAGCCGGGCTCCGACCCCGAGACCCCCGACCCCGAGAGCGGTGACCCGGCGCTGGTGACCGCCCTCGACGCCGCCGAGACCACGCCGACGGCCTGGGTGCTGCCGCTGGTCCCGTCCTGGTTCGGGGACGTCTGGGCGAGTGCGCGGTGGCGGACCCGGCGCGGCCGGATCGTGCTCGTGCCCGGGGACTCCCCGGCCGGGATGCGGCTGCCGCTCAGCTCGGTGTCGTGGGTCGACCCCGACTACGCCGGCGAAGAGGCCTACGACACCGCCGACGCTGCGCTGCCTGACCCGGACGAGGGCCTGCGGGCCGTGGTCGCCGACCCGAAAGAGGTCAAGCAGCGGTCCGCTCTGGTCGTGCAGGCGCGCGACGGTTTCGTACACGTCTTCCTGCCCCCGTTCGAGCAGCTCGACCGTTTCGTCGAGCTCGTCCGGCTGGTCGAGCAGTGTGCGGCCGCCACCGGCACGCCGGTCATCCTCGAGGGGTACGGGCCGCCGCCGGACCCGCGGATCAAGAACCTGAACGTCACCCCAGACCCTGGCGTGATCGAGGTCAACGTGCACCCGACCTCGAGCTGGGACGAGCTGAGCGAGCTCACCCACACCCTGTACGACCTGGCCCGGGACACCCGGCTGAGCACGGAGACGTTCGCGCTGGACGGCCGGCACTCCGGTACCGGCGGCGGCAGCCACCTGACCCTCGGCGGCCCCGAGCCGTCCCGCTCCCCGATGCTGCGCCGGCCCGACCTGCTGGTCAGCCTGCTCACCTTCTGGCAGCACCACCCGTCGCTGTCCTACCTGTTCTCCGGTCGCTTCGTCGGCCCGACCAGCCAGGCGCCGCGGGTCGACGAGGGCCGACCCGAGACCCTGTACGAGCTCGAGATCGCGTTCGCCGAGATCGAGCAGCTGGCCGAGGACGAGCGCCGGCCCTGGACCGTCGACCGGTCGCTGCGGCACCTGCTGACCGACATCACCGGCAACACCCACCGAGCCGAGTTCTGCGTCGACAAGATGTACAGCCCGGACTCCACCCGCGGCCGGCTCGGTCTGCTCGAGCTGCGCGGTTTCGAGATGGCGCCGCACGCCGACATGGCCCTGGTCCAGGCGCTGCTCGTCCGGGCGCTGGTCGTCCGCTTCGCGGAGGAGCCGTACGTGGCTCCGCTGGTGCGCTGGGGCACCACGCTGCACGAGCGGTTCCTGCTGCCGCACTTCGCGCTGGCCGACATCACCGAGGTGGTCACCGACCTGCGGGCGCACGGCCTCGCGTTCGACCTGTCCTGGCTGGCGCCCTACCGCGAGTTCCGCTTCCCGCGGATCGGGGCCACGACCGTCCCCACGGTCGGCGGCGGCGGTGCGGTCGAGCTCGAGCTGCGGCAGGCGATCGAGCCGTGGCACGTGCTGGGGGAGGAGTCGACGTCTGGCGGCACCGCTCGCTACGTCGACTCCTCGACCGAGCGGATCCAGGTCGGCGTCACCGGGTTCGTCCCCGAGCGGCAGCTGCTGATCTGCAACGGACGACCGGTGCCGCTGGCCTCGACCGGCACCCCCGGGTCCTACGTCGCCGGGATCCGCTACAAGGCGTGGAAGCCGTGGTCGGCGCTGCACCCGACGCTCGACATCGACTCCCCGCTGCACGTGGAGATCGTCGACCGGTCGAGCCGGGTCGCGCTCGGTGGCGCCACGTACCACGTGGTCCACCCGGGCGGTCGCTCGTACGAGACGCCGCCGGTCAACGCCTCCGAGGCCGAGGCACGACGCGCCCGCCGCTTCGAGGCGGGTGGGTTCACCGCCGGCGAGATCGACGTCGACGCGCTGGACGCCGAGCTGGCGTGGCAGGCGTCGGGCCGGACCGACTACCCGCTGACGCTCGACCTGCGGCGCCGGCCGCGTCGCGGCGCCAGCCCGGGGCGGTCGTCTGAGCCTGGAGGGGCATGAGCGTCCTCGGCCGCTACCTCGCCACCGCCGGACAGACCGACGTGCTGAGCGCGGAGCCCGGGTTCGACGAGCTGGTCGGGTCCGACGGGACCCCTCGGCGTGGTTGGTCTGGTCTGCTCGAAGGCCTCGACTCCTTTGTCGACGCCGACCTCGGCCACGCGTCCCGTGAGGTGGCGCGGCTGCTGGAGGACGACAACGTCACCTACACCCCGAGCCCGAGCTCGACGATCTCGGTCGTGGACGAGGGGCCGGCCGAACAGCCGGCCGAGCTGGCGCAGCCGCGTCCCTGGCGGCTCGACCCGGTGCCGCTGGTCCTCGACGACCGCGAGTGGGCGACGCTGGAGGCGGGCGTCGTCCAGCGTACGGAACTGCTCGACGCCCTCCTCGCCGACCTCTACGGGCCCCGCCGGCTGCTCGCCTCGGGCGACCTGCCGGCCGCCGCCGTGTTCGACCATGAGGAGTACCTGCGGCCCGTCGTCGGCGCCGCCGCTCTCGCCGGCCAGCGGCTCTTCATGGTGGCCGCCGACCTCGGTCGTGACGCCGACGGCGGCTGGAAGGTGATGTCGGACCGCACCCAGGCCCCGTCCGGCGCCGGCTACGCCATGCAGAACCGCCGGGTCGTGTCCCGGGTGATGCCCGAGATCTACTCCTCCGCGCACCTGCACCGGCTGACCCCCTTCTTCCAGGCGATGCGGACCGCGCTGGTGGAGGCCGCCGCGCACGGGGTGGAAGACCCTCGGGTGGTCGTCCTCAGCCCGGGCCCGCACTCCGAGACCGCGTTCGACCAGGCGTTCGTCGCCAGTCTGCTGGGCTTCCCGCTGATCGAGGGCAGCGACCTGACCGTCCGGGGCGGGCAAGTCTGGCTGCGCGGGCTCGGCAAGCTCGAGCGGGTCGACGTCATCCTGCGCCGGGTCGACTCGGTCTGGACCGACCCGCTGGAGCTGCGGCCCGGGTCGAGGCTGGGCACCACCGGACTGCTCGAGTGCGTCCGGCAGGGCACGGTCAGCGTGGTCAACACCCTGGGCTCGGGCATCCTCGAAAACCCCGCGCTGCTGCCCTTCCTGCCCCGGCTCGCCGAGCTGCTGCTCGGCCAGCCGCTGCGGCTGCCGTCGGTCGACACCTGGTGGTGCGGCGACCCGGCCGCACGCTCGTACGTGCTGGACCACCTCGGCGAGCTCGTCATCCGGCCGATCAGCCGCGGACACGGTCGTAGCGTGCTGGGCGGCGCGCTGTCGGCGGCCCAGCGCGACCGGCTGGTGGCCCGGATCGAGCACGCGCCGCACCGCTTCGTCGGCCAGGAGGTGCTGCCGCTGTCGTCGGCCCCGACCGTGATCGGTGACCGGCTGGTGCCGCGGGACGTGGTGCTGCGGTCGTTCGCCGTCCGCAGCGGCCGGTCCTACACCGTCATGCTCGGGGGGCTGGCCCGGGTGGCCGAGCACGGCGGCGCCCGTACGGGCCCGCTCGTCACCGCCGCCGACGGCGGTCTCGCCAAGGACGTCTGGGTGGTCAGCAGCGAACCGGTCGTCGCCGGCCGCGGGGTCGCGCCACGCCAGGCCGTGGGCTGGGTGGGTCCGGCCGCTGCGCCTGTCGCTCCGGCCGCGATGGTGCCGCGGGTGCTGAGCGACCTCTTCTGGTTCGGCCGCTACGCCGAACGCGCCGAGGACCTGTTGCGCCTGGTGCTCGCGACCCGCACCCTGGCCATCGAGACCGACCTGGACGCCACCTCTGGCCGGGCGCTGGAGGTGCTGCAGCAGGCGGTCACCCACGTCAGCACCGCCTATCCCGGCTTCCTGGGGACGCCGCCCGAGCTGATGGCGGAGCTGCGGGCCATGCTGCTGGACCGGCACCGGTCCGGGACGGCGGCCCAGTCCCTGGCCGCGCTGTCGCTGGCGGCGCAGGGGGTGCGCGACCAGCTCTCCGAGGACGTCTGGATGGTGCTGGCCGAGATCGACCGCGCGCTCGCCGCGCTCGCGGCCAACCCGTACGACCAGGGACTTCAGCTCACCGACGCCAGCGAGCGGGTGCTGTCGGGGCTGTTGGCCCTCGCCGGCATCGTCAGTGAGAACATGGTCCGCGACCCCGGCTGGTACATGCTCGACTCGGGCCGCGGGCTCGAACGCGCACTGCAGGCGGTGGCGCTGCTGCGGGTGACGGTCACGACCTCCCAGTCGGCCGAGAGCGACCGGATGGTGTCGGAGGCCGTGCTGACGGCGGCCGAGTCGATCGTCACCTACCGGCGCCGCTACCGCGGTCGGTCCGGGGTGGACGCCGTGGTCGAGCTGCTCGTGGTCGACCAGCACAACCCGCGGTCGGTGGCCTACCAGCTGAGCCGGATCCGGACCGACCTGCAGGCCATCCCCACGACGTCCCCGACCGCCCGTCCGCTCCGGCTGCTCGAGGCGCTCGTCGACGACGTCCGGACGGCCGACCCGTCGGAGCTGACGGTGAGCGTCGACGGCCGTCGGGCTGGCCTCGAGGACTTTCTCGGTCGGCTTCACGACCAGCTGCGCGACCTGTCGGACGCCATCCGGACCCAGTACCAGCAGCAGGCGCCGACCCAGCAGCCGCTGTACCGTCCCGGCGGAGGGGCCGCCGCATGAGGACGTACCGGATCCAGCACACCACCACGTACACCTACGACTCCGACGTGACCGGCAGCTACGGCCAGTTCCACCTGACCCCGCGCGACCTGGAGTGGCAGCGCTGCCTCGACCACGAGATCACCATCGACCCGGCGCCGGCGGACCTGTTCGTGCACGAGGACCTGTACGGCAACGCCAAGTCCTACTTCCACGTCACCGAGCCGCACCGCCAGCTGGTGATCACCGCGGTCAGCCACGTCGAGGTGGGGCTGCGTCAGCCCGACCCTGACCAGCTGGCGCTGCCCTGGGAGCGTGCGCGTCCGCTCGACCAGCCGACCGATCCCGAAGCCTGGCTGGCGGCCGACTTCACCTATCCCTCGCCCTACGTCGAGGTGCCGCCGGGGATCGAGGACTACATCCGTGCCTCGTTCACCCCGGGCCGGCCGCTGGGGGAGTCGGTGGTCGAGCTGATGCACCGGGTACACGCCGACTTCACGTACAAGTTCGGGTCCACCTCGGTCAGCACGCCGGTCAGCACGCTGCTGCGGAACAAGATGGGCGTCTGCCAGGACTTCTCCCACTTCATGGTCTCGGGTCTGCGGTCGCTGGGGTTGGCCGGCCGCTACGTCAGCGGCTACCTCGCCACCCGGCCGCCGCCCGGCAAGCCGCGGCTCGTCGGCGCCGACGCGAGCCACGCCTGGGTCGGCTGCTGGGTTCCCGGCGCCGGCTGGCTCTACCTCGACCCCACCAACGACAAGGTGATCGACGATTCGCACGCGACCGTCGCCTTCGGCCGGGACTACGGCGACGTCCCTCCGGTGAAGGGCGTCATCTTCACCGAGTCGTCCAGCTCGACCATGAAGGTCTCGGTCGACATGGCCCCCGCCGACCCGCCCCTCGAGGGCTAACGGCCCGCCCGCGCGGACCGCACCCCCGCGCCGCCCCGGCGGGTCTCCCGGCCCCGGCCACCCCCTGACCGGTCACTTCACACACTGACGGGCGACCTCACACCCGCTGGAGGGGGCGCAAGGACGCCCGCGAGGCTGTGAAGTGGGGGCCGGGCTCCGCCCGGGGTAGTCGCGCGCTGGGGTGCAGGCGGGCAGGCGGACGGCTGGCGGCGGGGGTGGTGCTGGGGGAGGGGTCAGGACTCGTCGTCGTCGTCGCCGGACATGCCGGCCCAGATCTCCTGGCACTCGGGGCAGATCGGGAAGCGCTCGGGGTCGCGGCTGGGGACCCACACCTTGCCGCAGAGGGCCACCACCGGCGTACCGAGCACCATGGCCTCGGTGAGCTTTTCCTTGGGCACGTAGTGGGAGAAGCGCTCGTGGTCGCCCTCCTCGACCCGCAGGTCGGGGCGCTCGGCAACGCGCTCGTCGACGATGGTCTCGGCCCCGGGACTCAGTTGCTGGCTCACCCCGACAGTCTAGGGGGGTGGTGTCAACCGCCGACCTCCTGCGCGGCACCCGGGGACGCACCGGGCTGCGTTGCCGTCGTCGCGCAGAGAACACCGCTATCCGGCGCCTTGCCTGGCATCTGCTCGCTGCGGCCGCCGTTCGACACCACCTCTGGACCTGCATGTCCCCGTGAAACAGATTCGCGGTCGGCTGTGGAGAGGTGCTGAACTGAGGGGATGGCCAGCCCCGACACCGAGCGTCCCGGCAGCCCGGATCCCGGCGTGACCAGCAGTCCCGAGGCGGAGGTTCCAGCGCCGCAGACCCCGGTCGTCTCGCAGCGCCGGCTGGTGGTCGGGGTCTGTACGACGGTGGTCGCCATCGCGTTCGAGTCGATCGCGGTGGCCACGGCGATGCCGGTCGCCGCCGAGGAGCTGGACGGTCTGAGCTCCTACGCCTGGGCCTTCTCGCTGTTCCTGATCGGCAGCCTCTTCGCCACCGTGGTCGGCGGGCGGCTGGCCGACCGGATCGGGCCGGCGAAGCCGTTGATCAGCGGCCTGGCGATCTTTGCGGTCGGGCTGGTGGTCGCCGGTACGGCCACCACCATGACCCAGCTGATCATCGGTCGCCTGGTGCAGGGGCTCGGTGGCGGCGTGCTCAACGTGGCGATCTTCGTCTGCGTGGCCCAGGTGTTCAGCAGCATCCAGCGGCCGCGGGTGTTCAGCTACATCTCCACCGCCTGGGTGCTGCCGGCCTTCGTGGGACCGCCGGTGTCGGCCTGGCTGACCCACCAGCTGAGCTGGCACTGGGTCTTCTTCGCCGTCCTGCCGCTGGTGGCGATCGGCGGCGCGATGGTGCTGCCGACCGTGCTGCGGCTGATGCGCACCTTCACCCCGACCGAGCCGGAGCCAGGGGCCCGGCCGCCGGCCCCGCTGTGGGCCGCCGTGGTTGTCTCCCTCGCCGCGGCCGCACTGCAGCTCGCGGGTCAGCGCCTCGACCTCGTTGCGGTGGGGCTGCTGGTCGTCGGCCTCGCCGCGTTGCTGATCGGACTACCGCGGCTGATGCCGCCCGGCTTCCTGCGGCTGCCGCGCGGGATGTCACAGGTGATCATGGTCCGCGGCCTGCTGCCGGGCGCCTTCTTCGGCGGCGAGGCGTTCCTGCCGCTGATGCTGGTCCAGCAGCGTTCGGTGGCCCTGGTGCTCGCCGGCGCCACCCTGACCTTCGGTGCGGCCGGCTGGACGACGGGTTCCTGGATCCAGTCGCGGCCCTGGATCACGGTCCGCCGTGACCGGCTGGTCACCCTGGGCTGCCTCTCGGTGGCGTTCGGGCTGACCGCGGTCGGCCTGCTCGCCTTCGTGGCCCACGTCCCGTTCTGGGTGGTGGGCCTGGCCTGGATCTCGGCCGGGTTCGGGATGGGCCTGTCGGTCTCCAGCACCTCGCTGGCGGTGATGACCCTGTCGACGACGCAGGAGCAAGGCCGCAACGCCTCGTCGCTCAACCTCTTCGACGCGCTCGGTTCCAGCGTCTTCGTCGGCATCGCCGGCTCGATCTTCGCCGCCCTGCGCCCCAGCGGGAACCTGCCCGTGACCTTCGGCACGTTGCTGCTGACCATGGCGGGGGTGGCCCTGCTGGCTGCCGTGGCGTCGCTCCGGATCGGCGCTGTCCGCAACGAGTTCGCGGCCCGCTGACCGTACACTCGACCGGTGTCTGGCCAGCCTGAGCTCAGCAGCACCGGTGGTGAGCTTCTCACCACGACCGGTCTGCCACCGGCGTTCCCGGCCCGCGCGGCCTGGGGGACGGCCAAGAGCCTGCGCGCGTGGCAGTCGGCCGCGCTCAAGCAGTATCTCGACACCGACCCGCGCGACTTCCTCGCGGTGGCGACGCCGGGCGCGGGGAAGACCTCGTTCGCGCTGACCCTGGCGGCGAACCTGCTGGCCCGGCGCCAGATCGACCGGATCATCATCGTGGCGCCGACCGAGCACCTCAAGACGCAGTGGGCCGAGGCTGCGCACCGGATCAACCTGGCCATCGACCCGAGCTTCGGGGTCAAGCAGGGCCGGACCAGCCGCGACTTCGTCGGCATCGCCCTCACCTACGCCGGCGTGGCCAGCAATCCGTTGGCGCTGCGGATCCGCACCGAGGGCTTCAAGACCCTGGTCATCCTCGACGAGGTGCACCACGCCGGTGACGCGCTCAGCTGGGGGGAGTCCGTCAGGGAGGCGTTCGAACCCGCGGCGCGGCGGCTGATGCTCACCGGCACCCCCTTCCGCTCCGACACCAACCCCATCCCGTTCGTCCGCTACGAGCCGGACGGCGCGGGGGTGCTGCGCTCGCGGGCCGATTACGCGTACGGGTACGCGGAGGCGCTGGCCGACGGGATCGTCCGTCCGGTGCTGTTCCTGGCCTACTCGGGTGAGATGCAGTGGCGTACCAGCGCCGGTGACGAGGTTGCGGCCCGGCTGGGCGGGCCGATGACCAAGGACCTCGCGAGCCAGGCCCTGCGGACCGCGCTCGACCCGGCGGGCTCGTGGATGTCGGCCGTCCTCAAGGCCGCCGACACCCGGTTGACCGAGATCCGCAGCCACGTGCCGGACGCCGGAGGCCTGGTGATCGCTACCGACCAGACCGCCGCCCGCGCGTACGCCGAGCTGCTCCGGACGATCACCGGCCGCAAGCCCGTCCTGGTGCTCAGCGACGAGCCGCAGTCGAGCAGGAAGATCACCATGTTCGCCGACGGCGACGCACGCTGGATGGTGGCTGTGCGGATGGTGTCGGAGGGCGTCGACGTGCCGCGGTTGGCTGTCGGTGTCTACGCCACCTCAACCGCGACGCCCCTGTTCTTTGCCCAGGCGGTCGGCCGTTTCGTCCGGGCGAGGCACCGGGGCGAGAGCGCCTCGGTCTTCGTGCCCAGCGTGCCCAACCTGCTGCTCTACGCCTCCGAGATGGAGCGTGAGCGCGACCACGTGCTGCGGCCGCCCGCCGAGGGCGACGAGGCCGATCTGCTGGTGGCGGCCGAGCGCACCGAGAGCGAAGAGGACGTGCCTGAGGGCGTGTTCACCGCGCTGGGTAGCGAAGCCGACTTTGACCGGGTGGTCTTCGACGGCGGTGAGTTCGGCCTGACGACGCAGTCAGGCAGCGAGGAGGAGCAGGACTACCTCGGACTGCCGGGACTGCTCGAGCCCGACCAGGTCAAGGACCTGCTGCGCCGGCACCAGGCCAACCACCTCTCGCGCGGCCCGCAGACCGAGGACGGCGAAGCTGCGGTCCGCAGCACCCACGAGGAGCTGCGCACGCTGCGCAAGGAGCTGAACGGGCTGGTGGGCGCCTGGCACCACCGGACCGACCTGCCGCACGGCGTGATCCACAGCCAGCTCCGGACGGCTTGCGGAGGTCCGCCGACCGCGGTGGCCAGCGCGCACGAGCTGCAGGTGCGGATCGACCGGCTGCGGGAGTGGGCGGTCAGCGGCCGTCGGGACTGACCCGCACCTGGGCGGAGCCGAACGCCCGGGATTTTCAACCCCTGCCGAGGTGATACGTATCGCGCGCGGTGACGGCGTGCGTCTGTGTGAGTCTCTCGCCTGGGGGTAGTGGGACAGGTCCGAACAGTTCTCCCAAGGAGTTTCATGAAGACGAATGTCGTCTCTCGTTCACTGCACGACGTCGGTCTGGCCGCCTGGTTCGGTGGGACGCTCGCCAATGCCGTCGCACTCAACAAGGCCGCCGGGGCCACCTCGGACAGCCAGTCCGCCGGCGCGGTCACCAACGCCGGCTGGGACGCCTGGACGCCGGTCAACGCCGCGGCCGTCGGCGCCCACCTCGTCGGCTCGGTCGGCCAGCTGTCGGGCAACAAGTCCCGGATCTTCAGCCAGAAGGGTGTCGGGGCGATGTCGGTCGTCAAGACGATCGTGACCGCTGCGGCCGTCGGTGCGTCGGTCTACAGCCGTGTCCTCGGCCAGAAGATCTCCAAGCACGGTGACGTGCCGGTCGAGTCCGGTACGACGCCGAACGCCGCCACCCCGCCCGAGGTGGCCAAGGCGCAGGCGCAGCTCAAGCAGCTGCAGTGGGCCATCCCGGCCCTGACCGGCGTCCTGCTGGTGATCTCCAGCTTTGCCGGCGAGCAGCAGCGTACGACCTCGGTGCTCTCCGGGGTCACCGACAAGCTGGGCATCACGAGCTGACCTTGTCGACCGGTCCGGCTGCGACCACCCGTCAGGGGGTCGCGGCCAGCCCCCGACACGGGGGAGTATGGTCTTCAACGACGACGTTTACACCGTAAACCGACGGCCACCCAGTGTCGTCTCTAGGAGGAACCACATGAGCTTGACCACTGACCAGGCACGTTCGCTCGCCGGCTCCGGCGGCGACGTCTTGTCCAGCACGGGCGACAAGATCGGCACCATCGGGCAGATCTACCTCGACGACTCCACCGGTGACCCCAGCTGGATCACCGTGAAGACGGGCCTCTTCGGCACCAAGGAGTCCTTCGTCCCCCTCGAGGGCGCGAACGTGAGCGGCGACAACGTGACCGTCGCCTTCGACAAGGCCAAGATCTCCGACGCCCCGAAGGTCGACCCTGACGGGTCCCTCTCCCCGGCCGAAGAGGACCAGCTCTACGACTACTACGGCCTCGGCTCCGGCGTGACCACCGCGACCGACACCACGGTCGGCACCGACAGCACCGTGGGTGCGGGCTACGTGGAGAACGGCGCAGACGCTGACTACAGCGACACCGTGACGTCGACCACCGGCACCAGCTACGACGGCGGGGCTGATGGCGGCGCCGACGGTGGGGCCGACGGCGGGGCGGACTTCGCCAGTGACCGCGAGACGGTCGGCCACGACACCTCCGGCCCCACCACCGACGACGCCATGACGCGTTCGGAGGAGCAGGTCACGGTCGGTACGGCGGCCAAGGAGACCGGTCGCGCCCGGCTGCGCAAGTACGTCGTGACCGAGAACGTCACCCAGACGGTCCCGGTGAGCCACGAGGAGGTCCGGCTCGAGCGTGAGCCGATCACTGACGGCAACGTCGGCGACGCGACCGCTGGCCCGTCCATCAGCGAGGAGGAGCACGAAGTCGTCCTCCACGCCGAGGTCCCGGTCGTGCAGAAGGAGACCGTCCCGGTCGAGCGCGTCCGCCTCGACAAGGAAACGGTCACCGAGCAGGAGACCGTCACCGAAGAGGTCCGCAAGGAAGAGATCGAGCTCGCGGACGGCACCACCACGACCGATCGGCACTGACCTCTCGGCCTGTGCACCAAGGATTCTGCCGCCGTTCCCCATAGTCTGGGAACGGCGGCAGCTCCGCGTCTGGACCACGTGTGTGGCCCACGACGGCCCGGTCGCCGGACCACTTCGAAGGAGATCCCATGAGCAGTGCAGTCAACCCCAACCCCGGGACCGACGACCGCACCCGGCGTCATTCGCCGGTGACCGCCGGCAGCGGGACCGGACACCAGGATCTGGTGGCCCGGCAGAAGGAGCTGTTCGGCGGGATGAAGTTCGGCTGCTCCTTCTTCGGTTGGCTCACCGCCACCGGGATGGCCGTGCTGCTGACCGGACTGATCGCCGCGGGCGCCACTGCCCTCGGAACGAAAGGCATCTTCAACACCGCGACCGACGCCGAGAACATCCGGACCGTTGGGCTGGTGAGCGGGATCGTGCTGCTGGTCGTCGTCCTGATCGCCTACGTCGCCGGCGGCTACGTCGCCGCCCGGATGGCCCGCTTCTCCGGGCTCAAGCAAGGTCTGGGCGTGTGGTTGTGGGCAGTCATCTTCACGATCGTGATCGCCGTGATCGGCTTCTTCGCCGGCAACACCTCGGCGCTGATGAGCCGGGTCTCCGGCCTGCGGCTCCCCGTCAGCACCGGCTCCCTGACCGGCGGCACGATCGTCGCCGTGGTCGCCATCGCGCTGATCGCCCTGGTCGGAGCACTGCTCGGTGGTCTTGCCGGGATGCGCTACCACCGCCGGGTCGACCGGGCCAGCTTCGACGAGGCCTAGGCCGGCGGAGCCAGACACGGACCACTTCTGACCCAGCCGCCTCCGGGACGACGCTGAGGCGGCGTCGGGTCAGCTGGCCCTGGCGGGTCAGCGCAACCCTCGTGCTCAGCTCCGGGAATCATCGCTCGCTTACCGGCCGCCGATCAGAGTCTCCAGCGTGGCCCGGGCGCCACGCTCGTGCAGCGAGTGGAGTGCGTCCTGGTAGGGGGTGGTGAAGGCCGGTTCGTCGGCCAGGTCTCCGAAGAGGTCGCG
>NZ_CAXTHG010000051.1:0-12037 GCF_964244005.1 uncultured Friedmanniella sp.
GCGTCGGCGGCTCGCCCGGGCGCAGCTTGCGGTAGATGTCGAGCAGGGCCTCGTCCTGGGTGGTGGTGTGGTCCTTCTCCAGGGTGAGCCGCATCGACTCGTACTGGCCGAACTCCTCGAGGATCTGCGCGTCGGTCCAGCCGAGCGCCTTCAGCAGGACGGTGACGTTCTGCTTGCGCTTGCGGTCCAGCCGGACGCCGACCATGTCTCGCTTGTCGATCTCGAACTCCAGCCACGCCCCACGGCTCGGGATCATCTTGCAGGTGAAGATGTCCTTGTCGGAGGTCTTGTCGGTGGTCTGCTCGAAGTAGACCCCGGGGCTGCGGACCAGCTGGGACACCACGACCCGCTCGGTGCCGTTGATGACGAAGGTGCCCTTGTCGGTCATCAGCGGAAAGTCGCCCATGAAGACGGTCTGGCTCTTGATCTCGCCGGTCTCGTTGTTCATGAACTCGGCGGTGACGAAGAGCGGCGCGGCGTAGGTGACGTCGCGGTCCTTGCACTCCTCGACGCTGTTCTTCGGCGGCTCGAAGCGGTGGTCGCGGAACGACAGCGACATCGTCCCGGAGAAGTCCTCGATCGGGGAGATCTCCTCGAAGATCTCCTCCAGACCGGACTTGGTGTTGACGTCGGTTCGACCCTCGGCGAGCGCGTCGTCGACGCGCGTCCGCCAGGCGTCGTTGCCGACGAGCCAGTCAAAGGAGTCGACCTGCAGATCCAGCAGGTCCGGAACTTCCATGGGTTCGGCGATCTTCGCGAACGAGATCCGGCCGGTGGATGAAACGACTTTGGTGTTCGAGGCGGTGCGCGAGGCGGCCAACTGCTGTGTCCTTCCGAGACTCTCGGCGGGTGGAGCTATGAAGATGTGAGGTGCGGGACTTCACTGCCTCCGCGCATGCCGGACGGCCCGCGTCAATCAAAACGGGTCAGCGGATGCGGAGGGCAAGGTTCCAGCATAGGGATCGCCTAGAGATTTGACAAGTCGGAGGGCAGGACTCACCCACACGGTCAAACCGGGTCCGTCGGCGCGGGGGTGTCACTCGTGGAAAACGACCTCGAGAGCACCCGCTCCGCGCGACGACCACGTCGAACGCTTGCCGCAGAGCATACCGCCGAATCGGGTCCTGACAAGCCGAACGAGCGAGGTTGACCTGCCCGGGTTCAGCGGGGCGTCCGGACTCCCCCGGCCGTAGGCTGACGACGTCGTCGCCAGACAGGAGGGCTCGTGCAACGAATCGCCCAGGTCATCGCGCTCGCGCCGGAAGCGGTGGAGCGCTACAAGGAGATGCACGCCTCAGTCTGGCCGGGGGTGCTCAGGACCATCCGAGCGTGCGGGATCACCAACTACTCGATCTTCCTGCGGGAGCCCGAGCTGTTGCTCTTTGCCTACTACGAGTACGTCGGGGAGGACTTCAGCACCGACACCGCGGCGATGGCCGCCGACCCCACCACCCAGGAGTGGTGGGAGCTGACGATGCCGCTGCAGCGTCCGCTGGAGACCCGCGCCGACGGCGAGTGGTGGGCAGAAGCCACTGAGGTCTTCCACACCGACTGAGCCTGGAGCGCAGGACGCGCTCCGAGCAGCACCGGATGGCCGGCACGTACGCCGCCACACCGACCCTCGCGGTGCCGGAGCAGCGCCTCGTCCTGGGTGGTGGGGTTGGTCGGCCCGTACCCGGGCCCGAGCCCGTGGTCGCGGCCCGGTCGAGATCCCAGACGTGCTGATGGGCGTCGAGGCTCACGGCCGGAGGTGAGCAGCGGGCCCTCAGGTGAACGGCCGCTAGGCTGCCCCGACGACGCTCGATCCTGGAGGCTGCCGCGTGCCTGTTCTCACCGCTGTGGATGTCCTGGACGTCCGTTTCCCCACGTCGTTGACCGCCGACGGGTCGGACGCCATGAACAAGGACGGCGACTACTCCGCCGCCTACGTCGTGCTGCACACCGACGACCCCGGGCTCTGCGGCTACGGCTTCACCTTCACCATCGGCCGCGGCAACGACCTGTGCGTCGCCGCGGCCCGGCAACGCGCCCAGCCGCTGATCGGGCTCGACCTCGCCGAGGTGACCGGCGACCTCGGCGGCACGTACCGGCGGCTGCAGGCCGACACCCAGCTGCGCTGGCTCGGCCCGGAGAAGGGTGTGGTCCACCTCGCTCTGGCGGCGGTGATGAACGCCGTCTGGGACCTCGCGGCCCGGCAGGCGGGGCTGCCGTTGTGGCAGTTCGTGGCCGAGACGGAACCCGCCGCCCTGGTGGACACGATGGACCTCAGCTATCTCTCCGACGTGCTCACCCGTGACGACGCCGTGGCGATGCTCGAGCAGCTACGGCCCACCCGGCACGAGCGGCTGGCGGTACTGGAACGGTCCGGCTACCCCTGCTACACCACCTCGGCCGGCTGGCTCGGCTACTCCGACGACAAGCTGCGACGCCTGTGCCAGGAGGCCGTCGACGAGGGCTACCGCTACCTCAAGCTCAAGGTGGGCGCCAACCTCGAGGACGACCTGCGCCGCTGTGCTCTGGCGCGCGAGGTGATCGGCCCCGACGTCCACCTGATGGTCGACGCCAACCAGGTCTGGGAGGTGGGGACGGCGATCCGCTGGGTGCAGGAGCTGGCACAGTTCGACCTGCTCTGGATCGAGGAGCCGACGAGCCCCGACGACGTCCTGGGCCACGCGGCCATCCGGCGGGCCGTCGCGCCCGTCGGCGTGGCCACCGGCGAGCACGGGATGAACCGGGTGCTGTTCAAGCAGCTGCTGCAGGCCGAGGCGATCGACTTCTGCCAGATCGACTCGGCCCGGCTGGGCTCGCTGAACGAGATCCTGCCGGTGATGCTGATGGCGGCGAAGTTCGGCATCCCGGTCTGTCCGCACGCGGGCGGTGTCGGGCTCTGCGAGCTGGTCCAGCACCTGTCGATCATCGACTTCCTGATCATCTCCGGCACCACCGAGGGCCGGGTGGCCGAGTACGTGGACCACCTGCACGAGCACTTCGTCGAGCCGTGCGTGATCAAGGACGCCGCGTACGTGCTGCCGACCGGTGCGGGTTACAGCGCTGAGATGCATCCGGCGTCGGTGGCGAGGTACGCCTATCCCGGAGGCAGCTACTGGAGCTCGGCCTTCTAGCCTGGCCCGGGGCGGGCCTCCGTCCAGCACCAACGAGAGAGAGACCCCCCATGAAGCTGGCTCGTCTGGGCCCGGTGGGCCAGGAACAACCGGTCGTGGTCACCGACCGCGGCAGCTACGACCTGAGCGGTCTGGTCTTCGACCTGACCGGAGACTTCCTGGCCAGCGACGGCCTGCAGCACGTCCGCGCGGCGCTGGACGCCGGCGAGCTGCCCCGGGTCGAGACCGAGGGCGTCCGGGTCGGCGCCCCGATCGCCCGGCCGAGCGCGGTGATCTGTATCGGCATGAACTACGCGGCGCACGCCGCCGAGTCCGGCGCCTCCCCGCCCGAACAGCCCGTGATCTTTCTCAAGACGCCCAACACCGTCGCTGGACCGTACGACCCGGTGGCCATCCCGCGGGGCAGCGCCAAGACCGACTGGGAGGTGGAGCTGGCTGTGGTCATCGGCCAGCGGGCCTCCTACCTCGACTCGCCCGCCCAGAGCCTCAGCCACATCGCGGGCTTCACCGTCTGCGACGACCTGTCCGAGCGGGCGTTCCAGCTGGAGGTCTCCGGCGGTCAGTGGAGCAAGGGGAAGTCCTGTGCCGGGTTCACCCCGACCGGGCCGTACCTGGTCACCCCGGACGAGGTCGACCACGCCAACCTGCGGCTGCGCAGCTGGGTCAACGGTGAGCCGCGGCAGGACTCCTCGACCGCGGACCTGATCTTCGGGGTCGAGGAGATCGTCTTCGAGCTCAGCCAGTACCTGGTGCTCGAACCCGGCGACCTGGTGCTCACCGGGACGCCGGAGGGCGTCGCCCTGTCGGGCCGCTTTCCCTACCTCAAGGAAGGCGACGTGGTCGAGGTGGAGATCGACGGCCTCGGCCGACAGCGGCACGTGTTCACCGACTGGTCTGCTCTGGAGGGAGCACAGTGAACGCCACGGACGTCGCCGACGGGGAGTTCGACGGGCTGGTCGCCCTGGTCACCGGCGGCGCGTCCGGGATCGGGGCGGCTATCGCAGCCCGGCTGCAGGCGGGGGGCGCCCGGGTGGCCGCGCTCGACCTGCGCGCCGAAGGGGTGGCCGAGGGCCTGCTGGCGGTGACCTGCGACGTGTCCGACGACGCCTCGGTCCGTGCGGCCGTCCAGACCGTGGTCGATGAGCTGGGCGGGCTGGACATCGTGGTCAACAACGCCGGCATCGGCGCCGCCGGCACGGTGGCCGACAACGACGACACCGAGTGGCACCGGGTCTTCGACGTCAACGTGGTGGGCCTGGCCCGGGTGACCCGGGCCGCCCTCCCCCACCTGCGGGCCTCCTCGGCCGCCGCCGTGGTGAACACCGCCTCGGTCGCGGCGACCGCGGGCCTGCCGCAGCGCGCGCTCTACAGCGCCACCAAGGGGGCGGTGGCCGCCCTGACCCGGGCGATGGCCGCCGACCACGTCGCCGACGGCATCCGGGTCAACTGCGTCCACCCCGGGACGGCCGACACGCCCTGGGTCCAGCGGCTGCTCGCCGCCGCCGACGACCCGGCCGCCGAGCGGGCCGCGCTGGAGCAGCGGCAGCCACACGGCCGGCTGGTCAGCGCTGACGAGGTCGCCGACGCCGTGGCCTACCTGGCCAGTCCGCGCTCCCGCTCGACCACCGGCACCTCCATCGCCGTCGACGGCGGCATGCAGGACCTCCGGCTGCGGCCACGCAGCTGAACGCGTCCTGCACCTGTCAAAGGGCCCTAGCAAACGCGTCCCGAGCTTGTCGAGGGCCCCGAAGGGGTGCGGCTGCTCTTGCTAAGAGTCAGCGCAACCTCTTCGAGGCCTTCGACAAGCTCAGGACGCGTTTCCAACAAGCTCAGGACGCGGGTGCATGGCGCTAACCGCTAGCTGAGCTCGCGGTGGACCAACCGGTACGCCCCGATCAGCAGCGGCAGCAGGATCCAGACGGCGACCGAGGTGCCGAGCCGCGCCCAGTCGACGCCGGTCAGGCTGCCGCTGAGCAGCGGGCCCGCGGCGGAGTTGAGGTCGCACCAGGGCGCCACCTTCTCCAGCCACGACACCAGCGCGGTGAGCACCGACCACAGCTGAGGCAGGGCGAGCAGAGCCACGATGGCGCCGGCGCTGTTGCCGATCGCCGCGCCGAAGGCCAGGCCCTGGGCCACGCCGAGCACCTGGAAGGCCAGCCCGCCGGCGAGGAGCGAGCCGTCGAACGCCCACGACCCGTTTCCGTCCAGCCAGAGCAGTCCGACGACGTTGGCCACGGCCCCCAGCGCCAGCGCGGCGCCGACCGCCAGCACGGCGACCACCGCGACGGCCACCAGCTTGGCGGCCCCGACCCGTAGCCGCCGCGGCTCCAAGGTGAAGGTGACCAGCCCGGTGCGGTGGGTCCACTCCGCCGTTGCCGTCAGGATGCCCAGCACCGGCAGCAGCAACGCCTGCGGCAGGGCGGCGGTCGTGGCCAGCAGCTGCCAGGTCAGCTCGGTCCCGTCGGTGGTGAAGAGCACCAGGGTGACGGCGCCGAGCGTGACCAGCAGGATCGCCAGCAGGACGCCGCGGCCGGCCCGGGTGTCGAGCAGCTTACGGCCTTCGGCCAGAGCGAGCCGGGCGAACGGCACCGGGACCGGAGCTGGCGGGTTCGCCGTCGGGGAAGGGGTGGACGTGGCGTAGGTCAGGGTGCTCATGCTGCGTTCTCCGTCGTGAGGTCGTCGTTGGTCAGGGTGAGGAACAGGTCTTCCAGGCCGGTGTTGTCCGCCGGCCGGAGCGAGGTCAGGGCGACGCCCGCGTCAGCGGCCACCCGGCCGATGCGCGCGGCCTCGGCACCGACCAGCAGGGTGTCGACGCCCGTCCGGCTGACGGCCATCCCGGCCCGGTCGAGCGCCGAGGCGAGAGCCGCGGAGTCTGCGGACGTGACCACCGTGCCGGTCCCGGCCAGCAGGTCGGTCTTCGCACCGGCCGCGACGACTCGGCCGTGGTTGATCAACACCAGCTCATCGGCCACGACCTCGATCTCGCGCAGCAAGTGCGAGGAGAGCAGGACGGTCCCGCCGCGGTCGGCGAAGCCGCGCAGCAGCGTCCGCATCCACGCGATCCCGGCGGGGTCGAGCCCGTTCGCCGGCTCGTCGAGGACCAGCACCTCGGGGTCGCCCAGCAGTGCGTGGGCGAGCCCGAGCCGCTGGCGCATGCCGAGGGAGTAGTGCCGGACGCGCCGCCGGGACTCCACAGCGGTCAGGCCGACCTCGGTGAGCAGCCCGTCGACCCGAGCCCGGTCGACGCCCATCACGAGCGCGGCCAGCGTCAACACCTCACGGCCCGTACGGCCGCCGTGCTGGGCGGAGGCGTCGAGCAGGACGCCGACCTGACGGCCGGGGTTGGGCAGGTCGCGGAAGGCGCGGCCGAGGATGGTGGCGGAGCCGGTGGTCGGGGGGGTGAGTCCCACCAGCATCCGCAAGGCGGTGGACTTGCCTGCACCGTTGGGTCCGAGGAAGCCCGTGACGGTGCCGGGGCGGGCCTCAAAGCTGACGTCGTCGACGGCGGTGAACGATCCGTACCGCCGGGTGAGCCGTTCGAAAGTGATCATGCGTCGACTCTGGCGGTCGGCCCCCGGTGCCCACATCGGTCGCAGGGCTACGGCCGTACCGACCAAGGTCGATCATCGGCGCGCCTTTGGTCGCTCGGCCCCCGAGCGTCAGCGCACTAGCCTGATCAGGTGCCCAGCTCCGAAGCGCGTCCGCTGAGGCGGCGCCAGGAGGTCTGGCGCTACGTGGTCGTGGTGCTGCTCGGACTGCTGGGGTGGACCTTCCAGTTCACCGAGGAGATGTCGCCGGACACGTTCCAGCCGGTGCTGGACCTGGTGGTCGGTACGGCGGCCATCGTGGCCATGCACTGGCGGCGGCGCTGGCCGGCGGCGGTCGCTGGGGCGCTCGCCCTGAGTACCGCGGTGTCGGCCCTGTCGGCGGTGGCCGCCCTCCTCGCCTTCGTCTCGCTGGTGACGACCCGACGGTGGCGGGCCGTGGTGCCCGTGGCACTGGCGTTCCTCGGCTCCGCCCTGCTCTACGACCTGCTGGTACCCACGGTCGGCGGCGGCGGCGAGGCGTGGCGGACCACCCTGCTGGGGACCGGCGTCGTCCTCGGCATCTGCTGCATCTTCGGGCTGTACCTACGCGCCCGGCGCGACCTGGTCGACTCCCGCCGCGACCGGGCGGAGACGGCCGAGCGCGAGCAGATCGCGCGGCTGGAGCAGGCTCGGCTGAGCGAACGCACCCGGATCGCGCGGGAGATGCACGACGTGCTGGCCCACCGCATCTCGCTGGTCTCCTTGCACGCGGGGGCGATGGTTTTTCGTGAGGACCTCAGCGCGGAGGAGCTGCGGGCCTCGGCCCGGGTGGTGCAGGAGAACGCGCACGCTGCCCTCGGCGAGCTGCGGGACGTCCTCGGCGTCCTCCGCGACCCCGCCCCGGCGGGAGCCGCCCCGACGCCGGCGCCGCCGCAGCCGCAGCTGGCGGACCTGCCGGCCCTGCTCGAGGAGGCCCGGGCGGCCGGCACCCCCGTCCGGCTGGAGGGGACGGTGCCGGCGGCCCAGCCTGGAGCGGGCACCGTCGGCCGGACCGCCTACCGGATCGTCCAGGAGTCGCTGACGAATGCCCGCAAGCACGCGCCGGGCGAGCCGGTCCGGCTGCGGCTCGACGTGGTCGACGACCGGCTCGAGATCGTGGTCAGCAACCCGCTCCGGCCGGTCGGCGGGGTCGACGGGAGCGAGCCGACCGGTGCTGGTCTGGGTCTGGTCGGCCTCACCGAGCGGGCCGAGCTGGTCGGCGGGGCGCTCGAGCACCAGCGGCACGCCGACCGTTACGAGCTGCGAGGGTGGCTGCCGTGGACAACCTGACCGAAGACCAGACCACACCGGCGGTGCGGGTGCTGATCGCCGACGACGACGCGCTCGTCCGGGCCGGGCTGCAGCTGATCCTCGGGGGACGGTCCGACCTGACGGTGGTCGGCGAGGCTCGGGACGGCATCGAGGCCGTCGAGCTGGCCCGCCAGCTGCGGGTGGACGTGGTGCTGATGGACATCCGGATGCCGCGCCAGGACGGTCTCGCCGCCACTGAGGTGCTGGTGCGCTCCCCGCACCCGCCCGCGGTGCTCGTGCTCACGACCTTTGACACCGACGAGTCGGTGCTGACCGCGCTGCGGATCGGCGCCAAGGGCTTCCTGCTCAAGGACACCCCACCGGAGCGGATCGTGGACGCCGTCCGCCGGGTGGCGGCGGGCGAGCCGATGCTCTCGCCGCGGGTGACGGCCCAGCTCATCGCCGCGGTGACCGCGTCGGGGGCCGGCGACCGTGGGACGGCAGCCCGGGCGCGGCTGACCACCCTGACCGAGCGGGAACACGACGTCGCGCTCGCCATCGGCGCCGGCCGCTCGAACGCCGAGATCGGTGCGGAGCTCTACCTCAGCGTCGCGACGGTCAAGGCTCACGTCACCCGGGTGATGGCCAAGCTCGGGGTGGAGAACCGGGTTCAGGTCGCCATCTGCGTGCACGACGCCGGCGCGGCCTGACCCCCCACCCACCTAGTAGAGGGGGGACGACAAAGCCCCGGTCTCGACCGAGACCGGGGCGTTCGTCGTGCTGAGGTGAGGAGCTACTTGACGGTGACCTTGGCGCCGGCGCCCTCGAGGGCCGCCTTGGCCTTCTCGGCCTGCTCCTTGGTGACCTTCTCCAGAACGGCCTTGGGGGCGGCCTCGACCAGGTCCTTGGCCTCCTTCAGACCGAGGCTGGTGAGGGTACGCACCTCCTTGATGACCTGGATCTTCTTGTCGCCGGCCGCCTCGAGGATGACGTCGACCTCGTCCGAGGCCTCCTCTTCCTCGACCACCGCGGCGCCGCCGGCACCGGCCGGGGCAGCCGCAGCCACAGGGGCAGCAGCGGTGACGTTGAACGTGGTCTCGAACTCCTTGACGAACTCACTGAGCTCGATCAGGGTCAGCTCCTTGAAGGCGTCAAGGAGCTCGGTGGTGCTGAGCTTCGCCATGGTGGGCGTCCTTCCTAGTTCTCGTCCGCGGCGGGTGCCGCTTCGGTGGTGACCGCGGCGTCAGCCGCAGTCGTGTCCTCCGCAGCGGGTGCTGCCTCGGTGCTCTCTTCGGTGCTCTCTTCGGCGGCCGCGGGTGCGGCCGGTTCTGCGTCCTGCTCCTGGTCGACCACGGCGGCCGTGCCGGCACCGCCGATGATCGAGGGGTCTTCCGCTGCCGCGTCCTGCAGGGCCGCCATCAGACGGGCGGCCTGCGAGAGCGGGGCGGAGACGAGCGAGATGGCCTGCTGCAGGACACCCTGCATGCCACCGGCGACCTTGGCGAGGAGAACCTCGCGGGACTCCAGGTCGGCCAGCTTCCTGACCTCGTCGGCGTCCAGGACCTTGCCGTCCAGGACCCCAGCCTTGATGACCAGAAGAGGGTTCGTCCGTGCGAAGTCACGCAGACCCTTCGCGACGACGACGGGGTCGCCCTCGATGAAGGTGATCGCGGTGGGGCCGACGAGGTGGTCGTCGATCCCGCCGACGCCCGCTTCCCGGGCAGCGATCGTGATCAGGGTGTTCTTCGACACGGCGTAGGTGGCGTTCTCACCGAGTGAGCGACGCAGTTCTTTCAGCGCCTTCACGGTGAGCCCGCGGTACTCGGTCAGCACTACGCCCGTGGAGCTGGAGAACTTCTCCGCCAGCTCCGCGACCGCGGCTGCCTTGTCCGGCCTCGCCATAGTCTCCTCCGCTTCGTTTTGTCGATCCGTGGTGCGCGCTACGGATGCAGCGCTGCCGAAGGACTGACCCGCAGGCGGGCAACAAAAAAGCCCCAGGACGCACAGGCGTCATGGGGCATCACTCGCGGCGACCACCGGTCGTGATCCGTGCGGACCTCGATCGACGAACGCAGCGGTGGCTGCGGTCCAATCACCTGCGCGGGCCATCCGTCCGGTCTCCCGGACGACGTCTTCGGATCGCCGCACCCGTACTCGAGAGCACGAGGCTGCGACCGACCAGCGGTCTTCGGCGTGAGCCAGCGTACCGGGGCCGGGCCAGCCGGTCCAAATCGGCGCCGGACGGGCAAGCCGATAAGAACGGTTCGCGGGGATCTCGGGCTCGGGTGTCAAGCGACGCGCCGATGGTTTGACGGCCCCACTTGGCGAAGAAGTCACGATTTGATAACGTGCGCCAGCCGGTTGGCCACGGCTGAACTGCTCGGAGCATACCGAGCGGTCCATCGAAACTCGAGGGAGAGCCACCGCATGCGCAGAATCCGCACGAGCGCCGCCGCGTTGTTGACCGGCTTGGCGCTGACCGTTCCGGTCGCCGCGACCGCCGACGCCACCACCCCCACTGTCGCCCCCACCAGTGCCGCCAGCACCACCACCTGTCACGGCCTCTCGTTCAAGAGCTACCCCACGATTCGCAAGGGCTCCAAGGGCGCCCAGGTGAAGGTGATGGAGTGTCTGCTGCGCGAGGCTGGCCGCTCCACGAGCGTCAACGGGAAGTTCTCCGCCCACGACGCCTCCCAGCTGGCCAAGTACCGGTCCTCGATGGGCTTCCGTCCGCTCAAGGTGGGCGGCCGTATCGTCTGGTCCTCGCTGCTGTCGAAGGGCACCCGGCCGGCGCTCAAGGGTGGTGACACCGGCGTGAACGTGCTCCGGCTGCAGCGCACCCTGCAGTCCCTCGGCTGGACCAAGGTCGACCTGAACAGCCGCTACGACGCCAAGACCGTCAGCGTGGTCAAGTCCGCGCAGAAGCAGGCCCACCAGAAGCGGACGGGCAAGGCCACGGTCGCGCTGTGGAAGGACCTGCAGCACGGCAAGCTCTCCGGTCCGGCCAAGAAGAAGGCGTCGAGCAAGGGCGCCACCGCGCTCGCCTTCGCCAAGAAGCAGCTCGGTGACTCCTACCGCTTCGGCGGCAGCGGCCCCAGCCACTGGGACTGCTCCGGGCTGACCGCGGGCGCCTGGAAGAAGGCGGGGGTCAAGCTCCCGCACAGTGCGGCCGCCCAGTACCACCGCGGCAAGAAGGTCTCGAAGTCGAACCTGAAGGTCGGCGACCTGGTCTTCTTCTACTCCGGACCCAGCCACGTCGGCATCTACGCCGGGCACGGCAAGATCATCCACGCCCCCCGCCCGGGCTCGAAGGTGTCCTACATCAAGATGAGCTACATGCCGTTCAAGGGCGCCCGTCGCCCCTGAGGACCAGCGAGGGTCGGGTGGGCGGATGGTGTCCGACGACCGAGCGAGCGCGACATGCTGTTCCCTCGCGCGAGCGGGAGAGGCAGACACCATTGAGCGCCCCGCCCGGGCCCGAGCCGGAGAGCACGTGGTTGGCTGACCGGGTGCACCCCGCCGTACGTCCCGCCCTGGTCTCCGACGTGGACCGGATCCACCAGCTGGTCGGCGAGCTGGCCGCGTACGAGCACGCGGCGGACCAGGTGCGGGCCACGCCCGACCAGCTGCGGACGGCCCTGTTCGGACCGGCGCCCGCGGTGTTCGCGCTGGTCGCCGAGGGTCCGGACGGCGAGGTCGTCGGCTTCGCCCTCTGGTTCTTGAACTTCTCGACCTGGGAAGGCGTCCACGGGATCTACCTGGAGGACCTCTTCGTCCAGCCCGCCCACCGCGGGTCGGGACTCGGCAAGGCGTTGCTGACCGCGCTGGCCGCCCTGGCGGTCGAGCGCGGCTACGCCCGGTTCGAGTGGTGGGTGCTGGACTGGAACACCCCGTCGATCGAGTTCTACCGGCGGCTCGGCGCCGTGGCGATGGACGAGTGGACGGTCTACCGGCTGACCGGGGACGGTCTGCACTTGGCTGCCGGGCTCGCAGCCCGTCCCTGAAAATCGACCCCGAGAAGAGCGAAAAGACGCTTGGATTCAAGCTTGGATTCAAGCTGTCGATGCAACAGGTTCGGTTGGCTCGGATAGTAGCCGG
>NZ_CAXTHG010000052.1:0-8212 GCF_964244005.1 uncultured Friedmanniella sp.
GTGCACCTCACCGATCTTGTAGTTGATCCCGGTGTAGAAGAGGATCCGCTCGGTGGTGGTGGTCTTACCGGCGTCGATGTGAGCCATGATGCCGATGTTGCGGACCTTGGACAGGTCGGTTTCGATGTCGACAGCCATACGCGGAGTCTTCACCCTCTCATCTGAATGTGGTCTGACCGCGTCGGAGAAGCAGGGCGATAACCCCGCTGCTGTCGCAGTCGAGAAAGAAGTGCTGGATGGGTTACCAGCGGTAGTGGGCGAAAGCCTTGTTGGCTTCGGCCATCTTGTGCGTGTCCTCGCGGCGCTTCACTGCGGCACCGAGGCCGTTCGACGCGTCGAGGATCTCGTTCATCAGGCGCTCCGACATCGTCTTCTCACGACGGGCGCGGGCAAAGCTGACCAACCAGCGCATCGCGAGGGTCGTCGCCCGGTTGGGCTTGACCTCGATCGGCACCTGGTAGGTCGCGCCACCGACGCGGCGGCTCTTGACCTCGAGCGCGGGGCGCACGTTGTCGAGCGCACGCTTGAGGGTCTGGACCGGGTCGACACCGGTCTTGGTGCGGGTGCCGTCGAGCGCGGTGTAGACGATGCCCTGGGCGATGGTCTTCTTGCCGTCGAGCAGGATCTTGCTCACCAGCTGGGTGACCAGCGGGGAACCGTAGACCGGGTCGACGGGCAGCGGACGCTTCGGGGCGGGGCCCTTGCGAGGCATTACTTCTCCTTCTTCGCGCCGTAGCGGCTGCGAGCCTGCTTGCGGTTCTTGACGCCCTGGGTGTCGAGCGAACCGCGGATGATCTTGTACCGGACGCCGGGCAGGTCCTTCACCCGACCGCCGCGGACGAGCACCATCGAGTGCTCTTGGAGGTTGTGGCCCACGCCCGGGATGTAGGCGGTGACCTCGACGCCGGAGGAGAGGCGGACACGTGCCACCTTGCGCAGCGCGGAGTTCGGCTTCTTGGGCGTGGTGGTGTACACGCGGGTGCACACTCCACGGCGCTGGGGGGAACCCTTGAGCGCCGGCGTCTTGTTCTTGCTCACCTTGTCCGCCCGGCCCTTGCGGACCAACTGCTGAATTGTGGGCACTGCTGTCCTGTCTCTTTCTCTTTGGTCTGCCGCGAAGCGCGGCACGCCTCACTGTCACGGCTCGTACGACGAAGTTTCAACATGTGCTACGGCTCGCCAGCACCGCTGGTGGACCGGTGCGAGCTCGGCCACGTCCAGAGCGGACTGTCGGGGCACGCACGAGACGTCGGGCAAGCCCGAACACAAGGATCTAGGCTAGCCGGTGACCCTCAGCGGGTCAAAACGCACCGTGTTCAGGCCACCCGAGGGCTCGAACGTGAGAGCGCATCCAGATCGTTCAGCAGCTTCGGAACAACGTGCCGGGCCCAGTCGCTGCTCCCCGGCGGCTGCTTGCCCTCCTAGTCCAGCACCGGCTGGCGCCGCTCCCGGGCCATCTCCGCGATCTCCGGCTCGAGGTCGTCGCCCGCGGCCAGCAGCTGGGGCAGCAGCTCGCGTCCGGTGGTGATCGCCCGGAAGACCAGGGCCGCGGTCACCTCGTGGTCGGGCCGGTAGACCACCGTGACCGGGTCGCCCGCTGTGACCAGCCCCGGTGTCAGCACGCTGAGGTAGGTCCCGGAACGCCCAACGGCCGTGAACATCTTGGCCCAGCCTTTCTCGCCCATCCAGCCGCGGAAGGTGGCGCAGGGGATCCGGGGCGAGGTGACCTTGAGCTCGACGGTGTCCCCGATCCGCCAGACCTCACCGACCAGGGCGCCGTTGACGTCGAGGCCGATGGTGGTCAGGTTCTCACCGAAGTAGCCATCAGGCAGGGTTCGGCCGAGGCGGGCCTGCCACTGGTCGAGGTCCTCCCGCTGGAACGCGTACACCGCCTGGATGTCGCCCCCGTGGTGCTTGCCGTCGCCGATGTAGTCCCCGACCAGGCCACTACCGAGGCCGCCCCGCTTGGGTCCGGGCGCCCGCACCTGCACGGGCCCGTCGACCGGGCGCTTGCCGATCCCGGTCGTTCCCGTGTCCTTGTGGGGGTTGGGCGCGGGATGACCGACGTTGACCGAGGCGAGGTGCGGCACGGGCTCAGCCTAGGAGGATGGCGAGGGGCACCTGTCGGGGACCTGCTTTGGCGTTGGTGGTCAGTGGCCGCTGACCCGCCGGTAGCGACCGGTCAGGAACGGCGCCCAGCCGGTGGCGGTACCGAGCCGGAGCGTGATCTCGTAGCCCAGGTCGTCCCCGGTGGGGCGGAACCGGTGCCGCGCCGTCCCGTTCGCCGTGGTTTTCTCCAGCGTCAGCTCGCCGTCAGCCCAATCCCCCGTCGCCACCACCGGCGGCTCGGCGTAGGAGTCGAACAGCCACCACTGCAGCCGGTCCGACCCGGGAAGGGCCTGGAAGACCCCGTGGGCGGTGAGCTCAGGCCCGTCCGCGCGAACCTGGCGGTAGTCCTGGACCACGACCGTGGCGCCCACGTCCAGCCGGAACACCAAGCTCGCGCGGGCCGTCGTCGCCGGCGACCAGGGCGAGGGGTGCTGCTGCTCCAGGCCCGTCCAGGTGCCGAGCAGCGGCATGAACTGGGTCCGTAGGTCCACGGCTTCACCGTACGGCTGATTGCGCGACGCAAATCTGTCGGTGTCTCTCGTTACCCTCCACACATGGAACTCGCGATCGAGGCCCGCGGCCTCGTCAAGCGTTACAAGAGCTTCACCGCGCTGGGCGGGGTTGATCTGGCGGTGCCGCGCGGCACCGTACTCGGGCTGCTCGGACCCAACGGCGCGGGCAAGACCACCACCGTGCGCTGCCTCACCACGCTGCTCAGACCCGACGGCGGGTCGGCCCGGGTCGCCGGCGTGGACGTGATCGCCGACCCGGGCGGCGTCCGCGAACGGATCGGTCTCTCCGGCCAGTACTCGGCGGTCGATGAGTACCTGACCGGCCAGGAAAACCTGGTGATGGTCGGGCGGCTCTACCACCTCGGGGCGCGCCGCAGCCGGGAGCGGGCCAAGGAGCTGCTCGGGCAGTTCGGGCTCGAGGAGGCGGCCAACCGCCCGGCCAAGGGGTATTCCGGGGGCATGCGCCGCCGGCTCGACCTCGCCGCCGCCCTGGTCGCCCAGCCCGAGGTGCTGTTCCTGGACGAGCCCACCACCGGTCTCGACCCGCAAGGCCGGATCGAGGTGTGGGAGCTGATCGAGTCGCTGGTGGCGGGCGGTACGACGCTGCTGCTGACCACGCAGTACCTGGAGGAGGCCGACCGGTTGGCCGACGAGATCGTGGTCATCGACCGCGGCCTGGTCATCGCCCAGGGCACTGCCGACCACCTCAAGGCCGAGGTCGGCGGGGAGCGGCTGGAGCTCACCGTCAGCTCTCCCGACCAGCTGGCGGCCGCCGCGTCCATCCTGGCCGGGGTCGCTCAGGGTGCGGTCGGCTCGGACGCGCACGCACGTTCGCTCACCGCTCCGGTGACCGGCGGAGCAAAGGTGCTGGTCGAGGCGCTGCGGCGGCTCGACGCCGCCGACATCGCCATCGACGACGTCGGCCTGCGCCGACCCACCCTGGACGACGTGTTCCTGTCCCTGACCGGCCACGCGGCCGAGGAGGCTTCATGAGTGTGCTCAGCTCGCTGGGCGACGGCCTGGTCGTGGCCCAGCGCAACCTGATCAAGATCAAGCGGGTCCCTGAGCTGCTGGTCTTCACCACGCTGTCGCCGATCATGTTCGTGCTGCTGTTCGCCTACGTGTTCGGCGGCGCCATCTCCGGCGGCGACCCGCAGCAGTACCGAGAGTTCCTGATCGCCGGCATCTTCGCTCAGACGGTGATCTTCGGGGCCACCACCACCGGGGCGGGTCTGGCCGACGATGTTCAGAAGGGCATCATCGACCGCTTCCGGTCGCTGCCGATGTCGCGGACCGCGGTGCTGACCGGACGGACGCTGTCCGACGTGGTCAACAACGTGATCGTGCTGGTGGTGATGTCGCTGACCGGACTCGTGGTCGGCTGGCGGATCCGCAGCTCGTTCACCGACGCCGTCGCCGGCTACCTGATCCTGCTCGTCTTCGCGTACGCCATCTCGTGGGTGATGGCCTTCGTCGGCCTGCTGGTACCGAGCGTCGAGGTGGTCAACCAGGCGTCCTTCATCGTGATCTTCCCGATCACCTTCATCGCCAACACCTTCGTCCCGCTGGAGTCCCTGCCCGGCCCGCTACGGGTCTTCGCCGAGTGGAACCCCGTCTCCGCCATCACCCAGGCCGCCCGCGAGCTCTTCGGTAACGACGCCCTCGTCGCCCCGGCCACCGTCTGGCCCCTCCAACACCCGGCGCTCTACACCCTGATCTGGTCCGTCCTGATCCTGGTCATCTTCATCCCCCTGACCACCTGGCAGTTCAAGCGCGCCGCCAGCCGCTAGGCCCCGCGCCGCCAGCCCCACCGCCCCTCCCGCCGCCGCCCCCCCCGTTCCCCTGGGCCAATCCGCCGCCCCGCAGAGGCTCGACCCCCACTTCACAGGCTCAAGGGCGACATCACAGGCGCGCGCGGATCGGCAAAGTCGCCCGCGAGCCTGTGAAGTGGGGGTGCCACCTGCCCCGGCTGCATGGAAGCGCGGTCGGCGGAGCGGATAGGGCGAGCCGGTCAGCGGGAGCGGGCGAAGGCCCGCAGCAAGCGGTCCCGCAGGACCGCTTTTCGGTAGAGGTCGGCCCAGATCCAGCGGACGACCTGCCAGCCGGCGTCGCGGAGCGCGTCCTCACGAAGCTTTTCGAGAATCAACACATCGGCGGGATTCTGCCCGGGCTTCAGCAGGGCGCCGTACTTGATCTTGCCGTCGAACTCACCAATGGTGCGGTACTCCTCCCAAGCGAAGTCGACCCGGGCGATCAGTACGCCGTTGTGGTCAAAGATCTCGCGCTGCGGGATCGGGCTGGGCAGCCCCTCCTCACCGATCCGTACCCGGCTCACCGATTCGCCGACGCTCTCGCTGCGGCCGTCGAGAAAGTTGGCGACACGCCGCGCCTGACAGACACCGGGCCAGCGCTGCATGCCCTCCAGCACGGTCTCGAGGTGGCCGAAGTCCAGACCGAGGGCGGCGGCCCGGTCACCTGCGGCGACAGCCTGCTCGAACGACAGGGTCCGGCCGAGGTCGGCGACCGTACGGGCCAGTGAGGTGACCGCCAGACCGTCGACGACCTGGACCTCAGCGGCCGGAAGGGTCGCGCTGTGCAGCTCAAGGTCGGTACGCCGCTGGGCACCGGTGCTGCGGCTCCGGGTGAGGTGGACCCGGGTGAGTGCTGAGGACCACACCGGCAACCCGTGCAGCACCGCGGCCGACGTATGACTCACGATGGCCGGAGGCCCGAGCGACTCGGCCACCGCAGTGACGAGTCGCCGGTGTTGCTGCTCGGCGGTCAGCTCGTCATCGCTGGCCCCCCGCGCCCAAGCGCCCCGCCGAAGGTGGGTCAGCTCGCCGCGGCGTTCGAGGCGGCGCAGCTCGTCCTTGCCGTAGCCCCGCGCGCGCAGCTGACGGGTCAGGAGGATGTCGTCCATACCGACAGCAGAGCCGATACGGGCTCGTCGCGCTTGCGCATGCCTCGACCTGTGGATGATCGAAAGACACGGCCGAGGCTGTGGACAACGAGCGGCACTGCGACTTCACAAGCTCTAGGGCGACTTTGCCCGTCCGCGCGCACCTGTGACGTCGCCCGCGACCCTGTGAAGTGACCGTCCCGGACGGGTCCGGGAGGGAAGGCGCCGAGAGGGCGGGGCGGGAAGGATCCCGGCCCCGCCCTCTCGGCGGTGGTGCTAGCTCAGCTGCGGTAGTCGCCGAGGTCGAACTCTTCCAGCGGAACGGCTGCGCCCGACGTCGAACCGAAGTCGTAGTCGAAGGAGTCGTAGCCGACCATCGAGTACGCCTGGGCCTTCGCCTCTTCGGTCGCTTCCACCCGGATGTTGCGGTAGCGGTCGAGACCGGTACCCGCCGGGATCAGTTTGCCGAGGATGACGTTCTCCTTGAGGCCGATCAGGCTGTCCGACTTGCCGTTGATGGCAGCGTCGGTCAAGACCTTGGTCGTCTCCTGGAAGGACGCCGCCGACAGCCACGACTCGGTGGCCAGCGACGCCTTGGTGATGCCCATCAGCACGGCACGACCAGACGCCGGGTTGCCGCCCTCGGCCACGACCTTGCGGTTCTGAGCCTCGTACGTCAGCCGGTCGACCAGGTCACCGGTCAGCAGGTCGGCGTCACCGGACTCGATCACGGTCACCCGGCGCAGCATCTGCCGGATGATGATCTCGATGTGCTTGTCGTGGATCGGCGCACCCTGGGTGCGGTACACCGACTGGACCTCGTCCACCAGGTGCTCCTGCACCCGACGGACACCGAGCACCCGGAGCACGTCGTGCGGGTCAGGGGTACCAGCGGTGAGCTGCTGACCGACCTCGACGTGGTCGCCGTCCTCCACCAGCAGGCGGGCACGACGCGACACCGAGAACTCGGCCGCCTCCGACCCGTCGTCGGGGGTGATGGTGATCTTCTTCAGCCGGTCGCTGTCCTCGATCTGCACCCGGCCAGCGGCCTCGGAGATCGGCGACTTGCCCTTGGGCTGCCGAGCCTCGAAGAGCTCGACCACGCGGGGCAGACCCTGGGTGATGTCGTCACCGGCCACACCGCCGGTGTGGAAGGTACGCATCGTCAGCTGGGTCCCGGGCTCACCGATCGACTGGGCCGCCACGATCCCGACGGCCTCACCCACGTCGACCAGCTTGCCGCTGGCCAGCGAACGGCCGTAGCACATGGCGCAGGTGCCGGTGACGGCCTCACAGGTGAGGACGCTGCGGACCTTGACCGTCGTGACGCCGTTCTCGATCAACAGCTTGATGTTGACGTCGCCCAGGTCGGTCCCGGCCGGAAGCAGCAGCTCACCGTTCGCGTCGGAGACGTCGGTGGCCAGGCTGCGGGCGTAGACCGCGGTCTCGACGTGCTCGTCGAGCACCAGACCCTGAGCGCCGTCGGCCGTGCCGGAGGCACCTTCGGTGCGCAGCGCGATCGTCTTGGTCAGCCCGCGCTCGGTCCCGCAGTCCTCCTCGCGGATGATGACGTCCTGGCTGACGTCGACGAGTCGACGCGTCAGGTAACCCGAGTCAGCCGTCCGCAGCGCGGTGTCGGCCTGGCCCTTACGACCACCGTGGGTGGAGATGAAGTACTCCAGGACCGACAGGCCCTCACGGAAGTTCGACTTGATCGGGCGGGCGATGATCTCGCCCTTCGGGTTCACCACGAGGCCACGCATGGCCGCGATCTGGCGCATCTGCACCATGTTCCCGCGGGCGCCGGAGTGCACCATCATGTAGATCGGGTTGGTCTTGGAGAAGTTGGCCTCCATGGCCGCGCCGAGCTTGGACGTCGCGTCGGTCCAGATCTCGATGAGCTCCTGACGACGCTCGTCCTCGGTGATCAGACCACGCTCGTACTGCCGGTCGATCTTGCTGGCCCGGTCCTCGTACCCCGCGAGCAGCTCGGCCTTGTTGGCCGGGGTGGTCACGTCGCCGATGGACACGGTCACGCCGGAGCGGGTGGCCCAGTGGAAGCCCAGGTCCTTCAGGGCGTCCAGGCAGAAGGCCACCTCGACCTTCGGATAGCGCTCGGCGAGGTCGTTGACGATCTGACCCAGCTGCTTCTTGCCCACTTCGTAGTCGCAGTAGGCGTAGTCCGCCGGCAGCGCCTCGTTGAACAGGGCCCGACCCAGCGTGGTCTCGAGCACGATCGCGCCGCGGTCGTTCAGCTCGAAGCCGAGCGGCGGCACGATGTCGGTCAGCCGCAGCTTGATCTTGGCCTGGACGGACAGCTCCTTGCGGTCGAAGGCCATCAGGGCCTCCGACACCGAGCCGAACGCACGGCCCTCCCCCGCTGCTCCGTCGACCTGCATGGTCAAGAAGTAGTGGCCGATGATCATGTCCTGGGTGGGCATGGTCACGGGACGGCCGTCAGCCGGCTTGAGGATGTTGTTCGTCGACAGCATCAGGATCCGGGCCTCGGCCTGCGCCTCGGCCGACAGCGGCAGGTGCACCGCCATCTGGTCACCGTCGAAGTCCGCGTTGAACGCGGTGCAGACGAGCGGGTGGATCTGGATGGCCTTGCCCTCGATCAGCTGGGGCTCGAAGGCCTGGATGCCGAGGCGGTGCAGGGTCGGTGCGCGGTTCAGCAGCACCGGGTGCTCGG
>NZ_CAXTHG010000053.1:0-6653 GCF_964244005.1 uncultured Friedmanniella sp.
GTAGCGGGAGCGGGACTCGAACCCGCGACACAGCGATTATGAGCCGCTTGCTCTACCACCTGAGCTATCCCGCTTGGCTGCCGCCGGTCAGCCCGTCCGCTGGACAGGCACCCCACGGCGATTCCGAGCCCCCATGCGGATTCGAACCGCAGACCTTCTCCTTACCATGGAGACGCTCTACCTACTGAGCTATAGGGGCCTTCCGCTCCCACCCTCGCGGGCAGGACCGACGCACAAAGATACACAACCACCCGGGGTGGGCGCGAACTTCCGGCGTGTGGCAGGTGTTGGGTTCGAACCAACGTAGGCGATGCCGGCAGATTTACAGTCTGCTCCCTTTGGCCACTCGGGCAACCTGCCGTTTGCTGGCGGTCCGAGGACCGGTCAGCGGGGAGCAACACTAGCAAGTCCGCTCTCGCCCGGCGAACCGGTAGCCACGGTGGCCTCCGGCGGGATGGGCGGGGAGAATGTCGGCGGCAGCCCGTACGGTCACACTCGACCCGACCGGCACACCCCGACGTAGGAAGGGAGCACAGAAGTGGCAGCGGAGAGCTCGATGGACGTCGTCAGCAAGGTCGACCGGCAGGAGGTCGACAACGCGCTCAACCAGGCCTCGAAGGAGGTGCGGCAGCGCTTCGACTTCAAGAACACCGACGCCTCGATCGCGTGGTCGGGGGAGTCGATCGAGATCGAGGCCATCTCCGAGGAGCGGGCCAAGGCGGTGCTCGACGTCTTCCAGTCCAAGCTGGTCAAGCGCGGCGTGAGCCTCAAGGCGCTGGACGCCGGCGAGCCGCGGGCCTCGGGCAAGCTGTTCAAGATCACCGCGACCGCCACCGAGGGGATCAGCCAGGAGAACGCCAAGAAGGTGTCCAAGCTGATCCGCGACGAGGGCCCGAAGGGCGTCAAGGCGCAGATCCAGGGCGACGAGCTGCGCGTGAGCAGCAAGAGCCGCGACGACCTGCAGGTCGTGCAGGCCCTGATCAAGGCGCAGGACTACGACTTCGCCGTCCAGTTCACCAACTACCGTTGACCGTGCTCGACCACGAAGCGCGCGCGCGGGACCTGCTGCCCGCCCACATCAGTGCCTATTACGGCGCCACGGCCGGCTCCGGTGGCGGGTCGGCCGAGGGCATCGCGGCCTGGTCGGCAGTCCGCTTCCGGCCCCGCGCGTTGGTCGACCTGAGCACCATCGACACCGCGACGGCCGTGCTCGGCACGCCGGTGTCGATGCCCGTCCTGGTCGCCCCGATGGCTCAGCAGCTGGGGGCCCATCCCGAGGGCGAGGCGGCGATGGGCCGTGCCGTCGCGACGGCCGGCAGCCTGCTGGGCGTCTCCACGAACACCGCCGTGCCCTTCGCGGACGTGGCCGCGACCGGGGCGCCCTGGTGGTTTCAGGTCTACGTGACCCGCGACCACAGCCTCACCGAGCTGCTCGTGCAACGAGCCGTGGAGGCGGGCGCCCGGGCGCTGGTGCTGACCGTGGACATGCTCGCCCTGCTGCCCCCCGACGTGAACCCGCGCTCCTGGCCGGAGAGCCCCGCGCGGTCCCGGATGACCAACCTGACCGCCAGCGAGCTAGCGGCCGCCGACCCGCACGCGGTCGAGATGGATCCCGCGATCAGCTTCGACACCGTGGGCTGGCTGCACCGGATCAGCGGGCTGCCCGTCCTGGTCAAGGGCATCCTGCGCGCCGACGACGCCGCGCGGGCCGTCGACGCCGGCGCGGCAGGCGTGGTTGTCTCCACCCACGGCGGTCGCCGGCTCGGGCCGTCGGTCCCGACGGCGGCGGCGCTGCCCGAGGTGGTGGCGGCAGTCGGCGGGGACGCCGAGGTGTACGCCGACAGCGGCATCCGTTCCGCCGAGCACGTCGCCGCGGCCCTGGCGCTGGGAGCGCGGGCGGTCTTCGTCGGCCGGCCCGCCCTGTGGGCGCTGGCGGCGGACGGTGCGGACGGTGTCCGTGCGGTGCTGACCGGTCTGCACACCGACCTGCAGCAGGTGATGACCCAGCTCGGCGTCGCCCGGATCGCCGACTTCAGTCCCGACCTCGTGTCGGGCGCGCGGTGAGCGGCTGCCCCGTACGCAAGCTGGAGCCCGACGGCCGGGTGTCCAGCCCGGCTCTCGAGCTCGTCCAGGACGACGCGGGCGACCGGTGGGTGGTGCGCTCGTTCGGGGTGGCCCGGCAGGTGCTGCGCGACTCCGAGGCCACCCGGCAGGCGGGCTTCGGCGCAGAATCGGTCCGCCGGGGCTCCGAGAGCCGTGCCGCCAAGAACGGCGGGAGCGCGGCCAGCCCCGCGATGCGGCCGCCGATCCTCTACCTCGAGGGCCCCGACCACCGCCGCCAGCGCTCCGCGGCCGCGCGCTTCTTCGCGCCCAAGGTGATCGAGGACTACCGACCGATGATGACCTCGCTCAGCGAGCAGCTCGTCGCGCGGCTGCGCCCGGACCGCGACGTCGACCTGCGCGGGCTCGCGATGGAGCTCGCCGTCCAGGTGGCCGGCCGGGTCGTCGGGCTGACCAACTCCTCGACCCGCGGGATGAGTTGCCGGCTGGACACCTTCTTTGCCGGGAACCCCCTGGAGGTCGGCCGCGGCCGGGGCCCGGTCGCGCTGCTGCAGACGCTGCGCTTCGGGACCGCGACCGCCCGCTTCTACTACCTGGACGTCAAGCCGGCGATCCGCGCCCGGCGCCGCCGGCCGCAGGAGGACGTGATCAGCCAGCTGCTGGCCGACGGCTTCAGCGACCTCGAGATCTTGACCGAGTGCGTGACCTACGCGGCGGCCGGGATGGCGACCACCCGCGAGCTGATCTGCATGGCCGCGTGGCACCTGCTCGACGACGCCGACCTGCTGGCCCGCTACCGCGCCGGCAGTCTGGACGACCGGGCCGCCCTGCTGAGTGAGACGCTGCGGCTCGAACCGGTGGTCGGGCACCTCTACCGGCGGCTGACCCAGCCGCTGCTGCTCGACGTGGCCGGGGAACCGTACGAGCTGGCCCCCGGCAGCCTGGTCGACCTCGACCTGCGTGCGGTCAACGCCGACGCGGACACCGTCGGCGAGGAGCCGTACGGGCTCTGCCCCGGCCGTGAGCTGCCGCGGACGGTGCCGGCCGCGGTGATGGGCTTCGGCGACGGCCACCACCGCTGCCCGGGCGGTCCACTGGCCATCCTGGAGACCGAGATCTTCCTCAGCGCCCTGTTCGCTCACGACGTGGTGGCCGGCGGCCCGCCGCGGGTGCACTGGAACGCGGTCTCCCAGGGCTACGACCTCGACCAATTCCGGGTCCGGGCTGCGGCCTGAGGCTCAGCCGCGGAAGTACCGGTCCCAGGCCGGGTCGGTCAGCAAGGCGGTGACCTGCTTCGTGCTCAGCGGCAGGCCCTCGCGGGTCACGGGACCGTTCCCCTCGTCGTAGTCGCTCTGCGTCAGCCAGAGGCGGCCGCCGTCGGGGCGGTTGAAGTAGGCCGACTGGTCCAGTCCCGCCTTGTCGGTCGAGGGGCCGCCCATGGTCCAGAGGGTGCCGCCCGCGACGGAGACCTTCCGGCAGTTGTCGTTGGTGGCGCAGACATCGGAGTAGCGGGTTGTGGTCGAGGTCGACCCGGCGCCAGCGCAGGAACAGCCGGACCAGCGTCTCCTGCACCAGGTCCTCGGGCTGGTGCCGGTCACCGCAGAGCAGGGTCGCGCGACGCAGCAGCGCCGGACTGTGCTGGGCGGCCCGTCGCTGAACTCGTCGTCGTTGCTCATCTCCCCTACTCTGCGGTCGGCTGTCGGTCAGCCCAGCCGGTCCGTGGCCACCTTGGCCACCGACTCCATGGTCTGCCACGACGGACCCCAGCGCCCGTTCACTTCGACGAACCCGACGCTCGTGCCGAGGCGGACGACCGCGACCCCGCCGTCGGCCTTCTTGCTCTCCCCGCGGTAGGAGACCGCCCAGTGGGCCCTCCCCGAGCCGACCGGGTCGTTGTGGAGGGGGCCGTAGTGGAAGTCGTAGGTCGGCTTGCGGCAGGCCCGGATCCCGCCCTGGACGAGGATCGCCTCCCACTGCTGGGCCACAGCCTCGTTCGGGGCCTGGGCGAGGGACTCGGTCAGCGACTCGTTGCGGTGACCCCGTCGGGTCCAGGTTGCGGTGACCGGCTTCGGCGAGCCGGGCAGGACCTGGGTCCACGAGTTACCCTCGCCGAGGCAGGACGAAAAGTCGGCGTCCCGGCCGAGCACGACCTTCCCGGTGTCCATGGGTACCAGGACGGTGGCGAGGTCCTCGCTCTGCAGCAGTTGGCTCGATCCGGTCGCCACGTAGGTGTCCCCGGGGTCGGCCATGGCCGGCGAGAGGCCGGCGCCGAGCAGGACCGAGGCGACGGTGGTCACGCCGGCAGCGGCAACCGCCACGCTCGCCGTACCGAGAGCGCGACGAGCGCGACGTGGGGGGCGGGAGGAGGTGCTGGTGGTCATCGGTACTCCTTCGTCGGGGAGGGCTCGCTGCGCTGCGGACCAGGGCTGTGGTTGCCTCCACCCCTCTTACGCGGTGGGAAGGCCCTCGCGTGACAAGCCGCCCGTCCCTACGTTGGTGACCATGACCAGCCGGATCAGCCACGCCTCCGTCGACGCCCGGGACGCGTACGCCCAGTCGGTCTGGTGGGCGGCGGTGCTCAGCATGCACGAGGACCCGGCGGACCCCAACGAGCCGGGCCACGAGGAGTGCATGCTCTTCTCCCGACGGCCGGACCCGGCTGTTGTTCATCGAGGTCCCCGAGGCCAAGTCGGTCAAGAACCGGCTGCACCTGGACCTGCGGCCGGTCGAGGGCACCCGCGACGAGGAGGTCGCCCGACTGCTCGCGCTCGGGGCGACCGAGGTCGCCGACCTGCGCCGCCCGGACGGGGGCGGCTGGGTGACCCTCGCCGACCCGGAGGGCAACGAGTTCTGCGTGCTGCGCGGCGACGCCGAAGCGCCCGATCCGTACGCGCACCTGGTGACCGCCCTACGCTGAGCGCGTGCTGCTGCCCCTCCCGCGTACCGTCCGGCCCGCACCCGGCTCGTTCACCCTGGGCTCCGAGCTCGCCATCGCCGGCCCGGCGGGCTGGGCGGCGATCGTCCGTCGGCTGCTGGGGCCCGGCACCGGCCTGGACCTGCCGTCGGCGACCGGCGGCCGGCTTCGCGTCGTAGCCGACCCCGCGCTGCCGGCGGAGGCGTACCGGCTGACGGTCGGCGACGACGGGATCACCATCACCGCGAGCGCGGACGCCGGGGTCAACTGGGCCACCCAGACCCTGCGCCAGCTGCTGCCGCCGTCGGTGCTGCGACCGGCTCCGGTCGGGGACCCGCTCGTCGTCGACGGTGTCGAGATCGAGGATGCCCCGGGATACGCGTGGCGGGGGGTGCACCTCGACGTCGGCCGGCACTTCGTGCCCCTGGGCGACCTGTTCCGGTTCATCGACCTGTTTGCGCTGCACAAGTACAACGTGCTGCACCTGCACCTGAGCGAGGACCAGGGCTGGCGCTTCGAGTCCCACCGTCACCCACGGCTGCAGCAGGTGGCGAGCTGGCGGCACGAGACCCGCCTCCCCAACGACGCCGCCGGCGACGGCACGCCGCACGGCGGCTTCTACACCCAGGACCAGCTGCGCGCGGTCGTCGCGTACGCCGGTGCCCGTGGGCTGACCGTGGTGCCCGAGCTCGAGTTCCCCGGCCACGTCCGCGGCGTGCTCGCCGCGTACCCCGAGCTGGGCAACTTCCCGGACAAGCCGCAGTCGACGGCGACGGGGTTCGGCGTCTTCGAGGAGGTGCTGAACCTCGACGATGACGCCATGCGGGTCGTGTACGACCTCTACGAGGAGCTGCTCGAGGTGTTCCCGAGCCGCTACATCCACGTCGGCGGTGACGAGTGCCCGCGGGCCGAGTGGCTGGCCAGTCCGCGCGCCCACGAGCTCGCCACCCAGCGCGGGCTGAGCGGACCCGACCAGCTGCAGCGCTGGTTCACCGAGCAGCTGCGGGCCTGGCTGGCCGAGCGCGACCGCGTCCTGGTCGGCTGGGACGAGATCAGCGACGACGGACCCGTGCCCGGCTCGGTGGTGATGGCGTGGCGGGACGCCACCTACGGCACCGCCGCGGTGGCGGCCGGGCTGCCGGTGGTCATGTCGCCGATGCAGTCCACCTACTTCGACTGGTACCCCGGGGCTGAGGACACCGAGGCGTACTCGATCGGCGGCCTGATCACCGTGGAGCAGGCGTACGCCTTCGACCCGCGCGCGGGGATCCCGCCGGAGGCGCACGACCTGGTGCTGGGCACCCAGTGCCAGCACTGGACGGAATACATGCCCACCCCGCGCCGGGTGGAGTACATGATGTTCCCCCGCGCCTGCGCGCACAGCGAGGTCGCCTGGTCGGACCCCGTCGGCCGCTCGTGGGCCGAGTTCGAGCCCCGGCTGGCCGCGCATCTGGAGCGGCTGGACGCGCTGGGGATCAACTACCGCCCGCTCGCCGGCCCGCTGCCCTGGCAGGAAGGCGGCACCGGCCAGCTCCGCCGGCCGGACGCCCACCGCGCAGCCGCCGGCTGAGCCGCCTCGCCCTCAGAAACTGCCTCGGCCTACCGCAGCCGCCCGCCGACTGAGCCTTGGATTCAAGCTGTCGATGCAACAGGTTCGGTTGGCTCGGATAGTAGCCGG
>NZ_CAXTHG010000054.1:0-4831 GCF_964244005.1 uncultured Friedmanniella sp.
CAGCCCCAGAGCCCGCCAACCTACACCATCGGCCGACCCTAACTGAACGGTATTGTGGTTAACCCCTGGTTAACCCGGATCTGTCGGTGCCCGTCAGTGATGTCGGGCAAATCCTCCGGGTTGCGGTCAGCACGTTCTAGCCTGGGAGCATGAGCCAGCAACCTCCGGACGTACCCGGGACACCATCGTCCGCCAACGACGAGCCGGTCCCGCCCTACGGCCAGCCGACTCCTCCAGCGTACCCACCGCAGCAGGGCTATCCACCCCAGCAGGGCTATCCGCCGCAGCAGGGCTATTCGCCCCAGCAGGGGTATCCGCAACAGGGTGGCTACCAGCCTCCGCCGGGGTTCCCGCCCCAGGCGGGCTCCCCCAGTCAACCGCCGCAGGGCGGCTATCCTCCCCAGGGCGATTACCCGCCCCAGCCGGGCTATCCTGTGGCCGGCGGCGCGCTGACGCCGGCGGACGAGAAGCTCTGGGGCGTCCTGGCGCACATCTCGATCCCGTTCTTCGGCTTCCTCGGTCCGTTGGTGATCTACCTCGTCTTCAAGGACCGCAGCGGCTGGCTGAAGGAGACCTCGGTCGAGGCCCTGAACTTCTCCATCCTCTACACCATCGTCCAGACCGTGTCGTCGATCCTCACGACGCTGCTGATCGGCTTCGCCCTGGTGCCGCTGGTGTTCATCGGTGGGCTGGTCCTGTGCATCCTGGCGGCGATGGCGGCCAACCGGCACGAGCTCTACCGCTACCCGCTCAACTGGCGGCTGATCACCTGAGGCGGTCTGGCAGGCTGGAGCGGTGACCCAGTGGAATCCGGACCTGCTGCCGGGGTACGAGGCCACCGACCTGGCCCTTCCTGAGGGTGTGCGGGCGGCGGGGGAGCCGGACGACGTCGCGCTGGTCGCCACCCTGGTCCGGCGGATCCACGCCGGGGACCAGGGCCGCCGACCCGCTCTGCTCTACGTCCACGGCTGGAACGACTACTTCTTCCAGACCCACCTCGCTGACGCGGTCGAGGCGATGGGCTACGCCTTCTACGCCCTGGACCTCCGGCGTTACGGCCGCAGCCTGCGCCGCGGCCAGCTGCCCGGCTTCATCACCGACCTCGACGAGTACCACACCGAGCTCGACGCGGCCGCCGACCTGATCGCCGCCCAGCACGACGGGCTGCTGGCGATGGGCCACTCGACCGGCGGGCTGGTCACCGCCCTCTGGGCTGCCGCGCGTCCCGGCCGACTGCGTGGACTGGTGCTCAACTCGCCGTGGCTCGACCTGCAGGGGTCGGCGCTGGTGCGCACCCTCGGCAGCCCGCTGATCGACGCCCTCGGCAGCCGCAACCCCACCTCGGTGCTGCGGCTGCCGCCCGACCTCGGCTTCTACGCCCGGGCCCTGCACTCCTCGCTCGAGGGCGAGTGGGACTACGACCTCGAGCTGAAGGTGACTCCCAGCCCGCCCATCCGCGCGGGTTGGCTGCGGGCCATCCTGGCCGGTCACCAGCGGGTGGCGGCGGGGCTCGGCATCGACGCCCCTGTGCTGGTGCTCGCCTCGGGCGCCACGGACTTCGCCCGCCGGTGGCACGAGGGGCTGCGGACGGTCGACAGCGTTCTCGACGTGGAGCAGATCGCTGCTCGCGCCGTCCGGCTCGGCGGCCACCTCACCCTGGTCCGGATCCCCGACGGGATGCACGACCTGGTGCTGTCCGCGCCCGACGTGCGGGCTCGGACCCTCGACGAGATCGCTCGCTGGACCGCGGCGTACGCCGGTGGGACGAGCTTGCCGGTTCCGCCGACGGCCTGACTCGCGGGTGCCGCTTGGGTACATGTTGTGGACCCTGATTAGATGGGCGGGTGACTGAGATGCCGCATGTCGTTGTCGTCGGAGCAGGGTTCGCCGGACTGTCGGCGACCGCGGAGCTCGCCAAGGAGGGTTTCCGCGTCACCCTCATCGACCGGCACCCCTACAACACGTTCCAGCCGTTGCTCTACCAGGTGGCCACCGGCGGCCTGAACGCCGGCGACGTGACCTACTCGCTGCGCTACTTCGCCGCTCGCCACGCCGGCGTCCGCTTCCGCCGCGCCGGGGTCAGCACGATCGACCACGACGCGCTCGAGGTCGTCTGCGACGACGGCGTCCGGGTCGGTTACGACTTCCTGGTCGTGGGCACCGGCATCACCACCAACCACTTCGGGATCCCCGGCGCGGCCGAGTACACGATGTCGATGTACACGCGGGCCGATGCGCTGAAGGTGCGGGACACGATCTTCGGCAGCATGGAGATCATCGCCGGCATGTCCGAGCCGAACGCCGGCGCGTTCACCATCGTGATCGTCGGCGGCGGCGCGACCGGGGTCGAGATGGCCGGCCAGCTGGCCGAGCTCAAGACCGAGGCGCTGCCCAAGACGTACCCCGAGCTCAACCCGGCGCAGGTCAAGGTGGTGCTCGTCGAGATGGGCGAGGTGCTGCTGGCCCCGTTCGACGACTCGCTGCGCCAGTACGCCCTGCAGGAGCTGATCAAGCGTGGGGTGGACGTGCGGCTCAAGACGGCCATCTCGGAGGTGCACCCCGACCGGGTGGACCTCAAGGACGGCTCCTCGATGCCCGTCGACCTGGTCATCTGGGCCGCCGGCGTCTCCGGCAGCCCGGTGCTGCGCGAATGGGGTCTGCCGATCGGCCGTGGCGGCCGGATCGAGGTGAACGGTGACCTGCGGGTGATCGGCTTCGAGAACGTGTTCGCCATCGGCGACGCGAGCTTGACCGTGGAGAAGCCGCTGCCGCAGCTCGCGCAGCCGGCCATCCAGACCGGCAAGTTCGCCGCCCGTCAGATCGCCCGGCTGCACCGTGGTCTGGAGACGGAGACGTTCAGCTACCACGACAAGGGCACGATGGCCACGATCGGCCGCGGCGACGCCGTGCTGCAGATGCCGGTGGGTCTCAAGCTACGCGGGGTCACCGCCTGGCTGGGCTGGATCTTCCTGCACATCATGTACCTGCTCGGTGGTCGCAACCGGCTCCAGACGCTGCTCAACCTGGGCTCGCGCTACGTGCTGCCCGGTCGCTCGAACACCATCGTGGGCGACGTGATGGAGACTCCGAAGCTCAAGGCGATCAAGAACTCCTGACCCTCGAGGCCCGGCGCCGTCATCCGGCGCCGGGTCTCGAGGCCTGGGCTCGGCCCGCTACTCCCGGGCCGGTGCGTCCGCCGGACGTCCGCCGGGCCCCGGTCAAAGCGGGAGCTTGCCTCGCAACATCGAGTGGCCTGAATGGTCCGGGTCGTTGTCGCCGACGGGCTCCTGGGAGATGTCGACCAGTGGGTACTGCGTCAGCTCCATCTCCGGCGGGATGGGGAAGCGTCCGGAGTCGTTGGTCAGGAAGCCCATCGCCACCATGGGGTCGGCTTCGGTGTTGGTCAGCCAGACCTCGCGGGGGCCGGTGGCCGGCTCAGGTGAGGTGATCTGGACGACCAGAGTGCGGTTGCCGTCCTCGTCCCGCTCGACCGTGGCCTTGCCCGCCGAGCCGGCGTACGGCGGCAGCGCGTTCAGCTGGACGGAACTGACCTGGACGTCGCCGGCCGCGAAGCGGTCGAGGTTGGCGCCGATCCCGATCCCCACCACCAGCGCGAGCGCGGCAGCGAGGACGAAGGCAGCAGCCCGTACGGCTCGACGGTTCGGCACCGGCACGGCCTCGGGCGGCGGTACGACGTCGGCGACAAGCGCCGGTCCGGTGAGCTGGAGCTCGGCGCTGATGCGCTGCCAGACGTGGGGCGGCGGGGCGGTCAAGGTGTCACCCTCGTTCGTACGGCGTCCGATGTCGGCGGCGTCGCGCAGGGAGTGCAGCTCGGCCCGGCATTCGGAGCACTGGGACAGGTGGGCGTGCTCCTCGGGGGGACCGACCTGCTCACCGAGGGCGAGCAGCGCCAAGAGGTCAGGATTCGCGTGCACGGGCGGAGACCTCCAGTCGGCGTCGGAGCTTGATCAAACTTCTACGGATGTGACTCTTGACGGTGCCGGGCGGCATCTGCATCCGCTCGGCGATCTGGGCGTGGGTCAGGTCCTCGAAGAACGCCATCCGCAGCACCTTCTGCGGAACCGCGTCCAGCCGGGCGATCTCGTCAGCGATGATCAACCGCTCGGCGATGTCGAAGGTGTCGGGTGGGCTGCTCAGGCTGGCCGTCACCTCGCTCTGGATGCGGCGCTGCTTCGTCCGGGCCTGATGAGTGTCGGCCACCTTGTTTCGGGTGATCCCCATCAACCAGGCCGACAGGCTCGCCCGTTCCGGCTTGTAGGTGTGCCGCCCCGTCCAGGCCGCCACGAAGACCTTCTGCACGACGTCCTCGGCTTCAGTCGCGTCGCCGAGCGAGCGGAGAGCAACGGTGAAGACGAGAGCTGAGAACCGCTTGTAGATCTTCTCCAGCGCGACCTCGTCGCCGGCAAGGAAGTCCTCGACCAGTGCGCTCAGGTCGTCGTCTGGCGAGACGGTCACGACCGGTGATTCCCTCCGTGGTCTCAGCATGTCTCCGGCACCTGAGCCGGGTGACCCACTCTACCCACGCCGAACGCTTCGGACTCCTCCACCCGCCCTGCGGCCGCTCGGAGGAGCGAGGCAGTCCGTGGTGGCACCGGTTGCTCTCCCTTCCGTGCGTACGCGTGGCTGCTGGTGGGGACGAGCCCGGACGACGTTCGCTCAAGAGTTCGCGGAGGCCTCGGCGTTTGGATGCAGCGACGCTGCCCGCACCGCCGGTGCGGGGCACCGCTCGTGGGCGAAACTACGGGAGAGAGGTGGCCAGGGCCGGGTTCGAACCGGCGACCTTTCACTTTTCAGGCGAACGCTGCTACCA
>NZ_CAXTHG010000055.1:0-3870 GCF_964244005.1 uncultured Friedmanniella sp.
CCGGCTACTATCCGAGCCAACCGAACCTGTTGCATCGACAGCTTGAATCCAAGGCGTCGACACGCGGGACCGATCTCAGGTGGAGGCAAGTATTGAGGGGCGGCGGGCGCGATAGCTCGTGAACAGCGTCTGGTCGGCGCCCAGCAGGGCGAAGGCGAGGTCGAAGCCGACGGTCGCGGCGAGGGCCGCGCCGGCGGTGGACCGCAGCCCCTGGCCGCCGACCACCACGGGGGCGAGGGTGAGGGAGAGCTCGTCCACCAGACCGGCGGCGAGGAGGTTGCGGTGCAGGCCCGGCCCGCCCTCGCAGAGCAGCCGGGACCAGCCGCGCTGGGTCAGCAGGTCGAGCGCAACCTCGAGGTCGATCGTCCGGCCCGACTCGACCACCTCCATGCCGGCGTCGCGCAGTCGCACAAGATCGGCGGCGGGCTTGCCGCTGGTCGTGATGATCATGACCGGACCGCCGGATCCCTGCCCCGGTTGGGCGATCGCGGGATCGAGCCGGGCCGAGCCGGAGATGATCACCAGCGCGGGAAAGGGTGACAGGCCAAGCTGCTCGCGTACGTCGGACTGCCAGGGCTGCAGGTCGATCGAGCGGTAGCCCTCCCGCCGGACGGTGCTCGCACCCACCACCACGGCGTCGGCCAGGGCCCGGTGCAACGCGAAGACGTACGCGTCGGTGGCCGTGCCCAGGCCGCCCGACTTTCCTTCCAGCCCCTGGACCGAACCGTCCAGGGAGGAGACGAAGTTGGTCCGCAGCCGGCGCCGGCCGTCCTCGGGATAGCGGTAGAGCTCCACCAGGTCGTCGTCGGCGAGGTCGCCGGGCTCGCGAGCGCCGCTCGCGGCGAGGAGCAGCTGCAGGGCGGGCCGGGACACCGACCCAGACTGGCACAATCACGGCATGGCGAAGAAGAACAGGCAGGCCGAGCCCGCGCCCGTACCGCAGCCGTTGAGCGAGCTGCTGCGGCTGCCGGCGGGCGCGGTCCACCTCGGCGGGACCGACACGGCGAGCACCGTCGGCTTCAGCGGCGGCAAGACCGAGGCGCCGGCCCGGACCGCGGCGCTGGAGCCGGAGCTGTCGGACCTCCAGGAGCGGCTGTACGCCGCCGGTCGTGCCGGCGAGGCCGGGGCACCGAAGGTCCTCGTCGTGCTGCAGGGCATGGACACCTCGGGCAAGGGTGGGGTGATCAGGCACGCGATCGGCATGGTCGACCCGCAGGGCGTCAAGATCAAGGCGTTCAAGGCGCCCACCGAGGAGGAACGCGCGCACCCCTACCTGTGGCGGATCGAGCGCGAGCTGCCGCCGCCCGGGGTGATCGGCATCTTCGACCGCTCGCACTACGAGGACGTGCTGACCGTACGAGTGAACTCGCTGGTCAAGGAGTCGGTCTGGGAGAAGCGCTACGACGAGATCAACGCCTGGGAGGACCAGCTCGTCGCCTCGGGCACCACGACCATCAAGTGCTTCCTGCACATCTCCAGCGCCGAGCAGAAGGCGCGGTTGGCCGCCCGGCTGGACGACCCGACCAAGTTCTGGAAGTACAACCCGGGCGACGTTGACGAGCGCAGCAAGTGGCTTGCCTACGTCGAGGCCTACGAGGCGGTGCTGGAACGCTGCAGCACCCAGCGCGCCCCGTGGTTCGTCGTCCCCTCGGATCGCAAGTGGTACCGCAACTGGGCCGTCGCGCAGCTGCTGGTCGAGCACCTGCGCGGCCTGGACCTGCCGTGGCCGCCCGCCGGCTTCGACGTCGAGGCGGAAAAGGTACGGCTGGCCGCCACGTAGTCCTAAGCGCAACCTGAGCGATACGTGCAACCCCTTCGGGGCCCTCGACAGGCTCGGGACGCGTCTAAGCGCCGACCACGGACAGGTGACGGGCGGGGAGGTCCTCGGCCTCGGTACCGAGGTCGTCGCCCAGGTCGACGAGCTCCATCGCGGAGACGACGTAGCGGACCAGAGCGACCTCGGCGATCTCGGGTTCGGCGCCCAAGGGATCCGACACGGCCACGGCGCCGGCCTCGTAGGCGAGCTCGGCCTGGCGGGAGTAGAGCAGTCCTGGTGCGAGGAACCAGCTGCCGACGGCGATGTGGCGCCGGCCCTGCCCGCGCAGGGTCCGGACGGCCTCGGCGGTCGTGGGTCCGGAAGCGACCGAGAAGGCGGTCACGCAGGGCAGCCGGTGGTGGGTGGCCCACTGCCGGGCGCGGCGGGCGACGATGGCGTTGCTGCGGACGTCGGTACTGCCGGCGGCGGCGAACACCAGGCCGTCGAGCTCACTCACCCGGCGGGCCCGCAGCACGTCGCGGAGCCGACGGTCGATCACCGACAGCAACGACGTCTCCGGCCCGATCGGGCGGGACGCCAGCACCCGCAGGTCAGGGTGGGCGGCCCGGATGGCGGCCACCACGGCCGGCACCTCGACCGCCGCGTGGAATGCGTCCGACAGCAGCAGCGGGACCAGCACGACCTCGGTCACCCCACGCAGCGCCAGCTCCTTGACCACTTGCGGCGCACTCGGGGCGCAGTGGTCGAGGAACGCCACCTCGATGTCGAGGGACGGCCGGATCTCCAGCAGGGCGGCTTTCATCCGCTGGCTGATCCGGGCGACGCGAGGGTCGCTGCTGCCGTGGCCGAGGAGCACGAGCGCAGGAGCGGTCATGACAGCTCCCTTTCTTCCGGTGGGGAACCAGCGGCCTCGCTGGCGGGGTGCGGCTCGGCGACGGTGCCCGAGATGGCTGAGGGTCCGGCCATGCCCGCGCCGAGGGTCCAGCCGTCCGCCTCGTCGACGAGGATGAACGCGCCGGTCGTGCGGTGCTCGCGGTACGGGTCGACGGGCAGCGCGGCGGCCAAACCCACCCGGACGCGGCCGATGTCGTTCAGGCCCAGCTTGCTGGCGGCCTGCCAGGTGGGCACGCCGCCGGCCGCGTAGACCAGGTCGAGGGCGCCGTCGATGGCCCGGACGATGCCCTTGGTCAGCGAGGTCCCGTGCTGCACCAGCACGCGCGCGCCGACCGTGAGCTCGCGCTCGGCCAGCCAGCAGACCGTGCCGAACAGCTCCCGGACCGGCGCCGGCGGGGCGTCGGTGGCGGCGAAGATGTCGCCGCGGGAAGCGTCGATGTCGTTGTCGAGCCGCAGGGTGACCGACTGGCCGGCGACGGCGATCTGCAGCGGTCCGTCGGCGGTGTCGATGGCCACGACCTTGGCGTGCGAGCCGCGCGGCAGCACGACGACCTCATCACCCACCCGGACCCGGCCCGACTCGACCTTGCCGGCGTAGCCACGGTAGTCCCCGTCTACGGCGGGCGCGGCCGCGGCCCAGGGCGGCAGGGCGGCATTCTGCGGCCGGATGACGTACTGCACCGGGAACCGGAAGTCCGCGCCGACCGCGACCGGGGTGTCGTCGACGGTCTCGAGGTAGCCGAGCACAGTCGGCCCCTCGTACCAGGGGGTCCGGGTCGAGCGGGTCACCACGTTGTCGCCCTCGGTGGCCGAGACCGGGATGCAGTGGCTGTCGCCGACCCCGAGGCTGCGGGCCAGGACCGCGAAGTCGGTCGCGATCGCGGTGAACACGTCCTCGGCGTAGTCGACGAGGTCGATCTTGTTGACCACGAGCACGACGTGCGGCACCCGCAGCAGCGAGGCGACCGCCAGGTGCCGGCGGGTCTGCTCGACGACCCCCTTGCGCGCGTCCACCAGCAGCACGATGACGTCCGCGGTGGAGGAGCCGGTGACGGTGTTTCGGGTGTACTGCACGTGCCCCGGGCAGTCGGCCAGGATGAACTTGCGCGCCGGGGTGTGAAAGTAGCGGTAGGCGACGTCGATGGTGATGCCCTGCTCGCGCTCGGCGCGCAGGCCGTCGGTGAGCAGCGCGAGGTCGG